>CAYWMD010000026.1:73942-87718 GCA_964458575.1 uncultured Bifidobacteriaceae bacterium
ACCCACTTACCCACCGCCCTCCGCGCTCCATGCTCTTTGCTTTTGGTCTTTTCTGAAGAGGCTTGAATCCGAAACTGCTCCTCCTTACTTTTGCGGGTGTGAACGAGAAAAAGTGTGATTCGAAAACTGCACTTCTCGTTTGCTTCTTCTTGGCCTTGACCAACTTGGCCGTTTACTGCCCAGTGGCCTGGTTTGACTTTGTAAGCTACGACGACCACGGGTTTATCCACGACAACCCACAGGTCTGTGCAGGACTGACGTTAAGCGGCGTCTTGTGGGCGTTTCAGCACAGCGTGATTGGCAACTGGCATCCGCTTACGCTTTTATCGCATATGCTGGATTGCCAGCTTTACGGTCTGAATGCCGGGGGACATCATGTGACGAATCTTCTGTTCCATGTTGCCAACACGTTGCTGTTATTTCAGGTGTTCAAGCAGATGACCGGCGCTTTGTGGCGCAGCGCGTTTGTGGCAGCTTTGTTCGCACTGCACCCACTGCACGTCGAATCAGTCGCTTGGGTTTCTGAGCGAAAGGACGTTCTAAGCACGTTCTTCTTCATGCTCACGCTCTGCGCGTATGTGCGATACGTGGAGACCAAATCAGAAAGCAGAAAGCAGAAAGGAGAAATACAAGTTCCCGCCTCCCGCCATCTTCCATCTTCCATCTTCTATCTTCTCGCTCTGACATGCTTCGCGCTCGGCCTGATGAGCAAGGCGATGCTGGTGACGCTGCCGTTTGTCCTGCTCCTTCTGGATTACTGGCCGCTCCGCCGCTTTCAATTCACTTCGCTTGCGGTTTCTCCCGAGCTGCAATTCGCGAACGTCAAGCGGCGACCTTCCAGCCCTCGACTCCTTGGCGCGGCGAAGCGAAGCGGAGACGGCTCAACTCTCAACTCTCAACTCTCAACCGTCCGCCGCCTGCTGTGGGAAAAACTACCATTTTTCCTGCTCGCCGCAGTTTTAGCCGCAGTCACCTTCTGTCTGCAAAAGCAGGCCGGCGCAATGGTGGCTTTAGCGAAACTGCCATTCACATTTCGCTTGGCCAACGCTTTGACCTCCTACGCGAACTACTTGCGCAAGTCGGTCTGGCCTGACGACTTGGCCGTGTTTTACCCGTATCCCGATTTCTTTCCGACTTGGAAAGTTGCGTTTGCGGGCATCGTGTTGGTGGCGATTACTGTCGCCGTCGTTCTTGCGATGCGCCGTCGGCCCTATCTGCCCGTGGGCTGGTTCTGGTTCTTTGGAATGCTCGCGCCGGTCATCGGCTTGGTGCAGGTTGGCGGCCAAGCCATGGCGGATCGCTACACCTATGTCCCATTGATCGGCGTGTTTGTTGCCCTGGTGTGGGGTGGAAACGAGTTGCTGGATCGTTGGCGGGTGCCTCGCGCCATAGTCGGCTCGTTCGCAACGCTGATCGCGCTCGCATGCGGTTTGCGGAGCGCCGATCAACTGCGACACTGGCGGAACAGTGAGACCCTGTTTCGTCACGCCATCGAAGTAACAGAACGCAATTACATTGCTTACGACAATCTGGGCGTTTTGCTCCAGAGACAAGGCAAGGTGGATCAGGCTATCGCCTGTTACACTCAGGCTTTGCGTTTCAAACCCGCGGATGCCGAAGCGCACAGCAATTTGGGTCACGCCTTGATGTCCAAGGGCCGGTTGGATGAAGCGCAGATTCATCTGGAGCGGGCACTGCAAATAAATCCGAAGCTTGCCGACGCCGATTTCAATCTGGCCACCTTGCTAAGCCAACAGGGAAAGATCGAAGCGGCCATCAGTGTTTACCGACGAGCCCTCGTTCTTAATGATAATCTGCCTGACGTTCACAACAATCTGGGTGGCCTTCTCATGTTGCAGGGAAAGTTGGACGAGGCGATCACTCATTTTCACCGGGCACTCCGTTATCGTCCGAACTACGATGATGCGCTTAATAATCTGGGCAGCGCGCTCATGAAGCGGGGCCGGGCCAGCGAAGCGGTGGCGCCGCTGATGAAAGCCATCCAACTTCAGCCGGCGTTTGTTGAAGCGCACTATAACTTGGGTAACGCCTATCGGGCATTGGATCGGCTGGCGGAAGCAGTGGCCGAGTATCGAACCGCCATCCGGCACAACCCGAACTTTGGTCCGGCCCATTATCAGTTAGCCACGATTCTGGTGGCGCGCAGGGAAGTGGCCGAGGGAATCAAACACTATCAGGAAACCGTGCGGTTGGAGCCAACCTTGGTAGAGGCGCTGAACGAATTGGCTTGGCTGCTGGCAACACAGCGTAGCGACCAGTATCGCGATGGGAAGCAGGCTGTGGCGCTTGCAACAAGAGCCGTCGAATTGACCCGCACGAACGACCCAGCAGTACTGGATACTTTGGCGGCGGCGTACGCCGAAATCGGTGAGTTCAGCGAAGCTCTAGCAAGTGCGAAAAAAGCAGTCGCGCTGGCCAATAAATCGGGCGAGCAGAAACAGGCAGAGGAAATTAAACTACGATTGCGGTTGTACGAGCAAGCGAAGCCGTATAGGGAAGGGGAGGGGGAGAAGCTGAAACACTGAAACACTGAAATGCTGAAATCGGAAAACAGTGTAAAGCAGCGTAAAGCCACTGTGTGGCCACGCTGTTGTATGCAGCGTCGAAACGCGTCACGGCCACGCCGTTGTGCGCAGTGTCGAGCCGCGTGACGACCATGTCGTTTTACGCGGAAACCAGGAATGCCCTACACCGCCACCGCTTCGCGCATCGGACGAGTTCCGGGGGGCGGCAGTTGCCATAGGAGGCAACGGAGAGAACCGCGTAACGCACCCGCTCACTTTCCCACTCACCCACTTACCGACTCACCCCGCCTTCCGCCTGTGAATAACTTCACGGCGCCGGCCAAGAAAAGTCATTGACAAGTGCCTCCCAATTATCCTTTAATGGCGCTACCAGTAGAGAGAGTCAGCCAGACGGGTTTTAAACCAAGATGCGACACTCATTCAAAAGGCAATTTATTGGGCAGTGGTTCTCACTTTCACTTCCTTGGCCCAGACCATACGCCACCCGGCTAACTTCACCGAACCGCACTCCGAATTCCGCATTCCGCACTTCCCCTCTCCGGTTTCAGCTTTCAGAATTTCAGGATTTCAGCATTTAACCTGACGCCCTTATGAAAAAATTCCTCCAACTTCTCGCCGCTCTGATCTGCTTTGCGCTTTGTGTGGACGCCCAGGCCGCCACGAGAAGCAAGGCAGACAACACCGATAATATGAATCTCGCCAGCAGTTGGGTCGGCGGTTTGCCCGGCAGCGGTGATATTGCGCAATTCGACAGCACGCTAACAGTCGCGCGCACCGCCAAAATTGCGGCGGTCCAAAGTTGGGCGGGAATCAAAGTCACGAATCCCGGCGGAAAGTTTACTTCATCCAGTACCGCGCTCTCATTGACGCTAGGCACTTCGGGCATTGATATGAAGGTTGCCACCCAGGATTTCGACTGGCAATCCCAAGTCATTTTGGGCGGTGCTCAAACATGGAACGTTGCGTCTTCAAGAACACTGAGTTTGGGGGGATCGACAGTCGAGTTGGTCGCAAACACGCTGACGGTCGCAGGCGGCGGTAAGGTCGAGATTTTTAGCACCCTCAGTGGGACGGCGGGTTTGACCAAGTACGGTTCCGGGACGCTGCTCGTGAAGAAGACGCTAACTCCTGCCAATACTTTGACCGGGACGTTAACTATCTACGGTGGCAAAATCATTTTCGATACGTCCAGCAAAAACACCGTCTCAGTCGCGGTCACGTCAGTTTTGGACATGAGGGGCGGCGAGTTGAACAAGTTAGGCGGAAATATAATCCAGGAATTCGCCAGCACGTCGTTGAGCTTCGGTAACTCAATTACCCTTGACAGCGGCGGTGTCTTACGCTTGAACGGGATCACCCGCAACACAGGCGGCACGGTGAATTTCGGGGCCGCTAGTATTGCCGATGGCGATGGCACCATTGTAGTCAATGGCATTGTGGATCCGGCTTACGCAACAATCGCTGCCACAGGTTGGGCGGTAAAGGCCAATGGAGCCAATGGAGCCTTCACCGCTCTCAGCACTTACGAAACCAGCCTCGCGCCAGCCGACTGGGCAACAACTGAAAACGTTTCCCTTAATGCCAATCCCTCGGCTTCGATTGGCACCTTGTCGATCAATTCTTTGAGGCTCACCGCCGCTTCGACGGTCCAAATTGATTCCGGTGCCACCTTGACGCTGACGTCTGGCGGTCTGCTTCTAACCGGAAGCGGAGCAAAGTCCATTTCGCCTGCGAGTGGAACGGCCACGCTGTTGGGTGCCGCTAGCAAGGATTTGATCGTGCATCAATACAGCAGTGGCGCTCTGACCATCGGCGCAATCATTGCTGATAACACTGCCGCGACCGCGCTGACCAAGTCCGGCCCCGGCATCCTCATCCTCAGCGGGGCGAACACCTACACCGGCAAGACTTACTACAATGGCGGCACGGTGAGGATCACGGCTAGAAACAACCTCGCGAATAACACTGCCGCGGAACACCGCATGGCCGGCGGCAAGCTGTCGGTCGGCGGCAACGTCACCCTGGCCAGCACCGAGTTCCTAGTCTTCGATGCCGATGGCACGGTCGGCTCTTCCACGCTTGATGTGGACAGTGGTTACACCCTTACCGTGGACGCCGTGGTGTCGGGTGCGGGCAATTTCACCAAGGCCGGTTTGGGAACGGTAAAGCTGACCGCGGTTAACACCTACACCGGTGACACGATCGTCAATGCCGGAACGCTCACACTTGATTACGCGGCTGTGAGCAGCAGGATAACTGACACTTCGGTGCTGGTTTTAGGTGGAGGCACCGTCACTTTGGCCGGCGGAGGTTCGGCGCACAACGAGGTGGTCGCTTCCACCACCATCGCCCCCGGCGCCTCCTCAATCACGCAGTCCAGCAGTACCAGCGTGCTGCGCTTGAATGCCATGAGTCGGATGGTCGGTGGTGCGGTGGATTTCGGAGCGGGCAGCATCGCGGACACTGACACCCTCAACGTCAACGGCATTCTTGGCGGATATGCCACTGTGGCGGGAGCGGGCTGGGCGATCAATTCCGCCGGGGCCGGGGACGGTGCAATCACGGCTCTCGGCACTTACGAAGAAAGTAATGTTCCGGCCAACTGGGCGCTTGGCGAGAACGTAAAACTCAGCACCGCCGCTTCGACCACCACCGGCAATCGCGAAATCAACTCCTTAATATTGAACGGCACTGCCTCGGTCGACCCCGGTTCAGCCAATATTCTGACAATAACTTCGGGAGGAATTCTGGCTAATAGCTCAAGCGCGACCACTATTGGTGCGGGCGGCACGTTGGTTGGGGCCAAATCAGCCGACCTGATTGTCCGAAACAGCGGGTCCGGCATTCTGAGCATCACTTGCGTCATTGCTAATAACACGGCAGCTACCGCTTTCACCAAGGTCGGTTCGGGGATGGTGATCTTGACAGGAATTAACACGTTTACCGGAGGATTCGGCATTTTCGGAGGGAAGATCCAAGCTAAGTCTATGCTAAATGGGTCGAACTCTTCTATCGGCAATAGCACTGGCGCCATCATTATTGGTGGGGGCGGGACGCTTGGCGCAGTCCCTGGAACTGGAGGCACATCGAGCATCGACCCGATGGCGCGCCCAATCCGGCTGGCATCCGGCGGCGGGACTTTTGACTGGAGCGCCGCCACCACCGGGACGGCGATTAATTTCACGGGCGGCGTTACGAGCGACCCAGCCGATCAGCCCCTGACCTTACGCGGTACTAGTGTAGGGACCGTTGCCACGACGGCGATCAACATCGGGAATGGTAGCTTTACCAAGGAAGACGCCGGAACCTGGACGATAAGCGTCGCGGGCAACACCGTCGGCGATCTCACCGTCAACGGCGGCACCCTGAACGTAAACAACACCCTCACCTGCCGCTCGATCACTGTTAATAGCAGCGCCGCTATGACCACAGCGGCGGCAGGTGTTCTCACCTGCAATGGCCCGATTACTGTCAACGGAGGCACCTTGACGCTAAACTCCGCCAACACGTGCGGCCCGCTCTCCGTCGAATCCGGCATCGTCGTCCTCCTGAATCAGAATTCCGCGTATTCGTCAGGAGCAACGGTCAAAAGCGGTGCACAGATGCAGGCGAGCATTACGGCTGGAAACCAAACCATTGCTCTGCCGCTGACATTGAACGGTGACGGCCCGGGAAGCGGCGGGGCGTTGAGACTGATGACCGTTGGCGCCAATTATGTGCTTAATTGGAGTGGCGCGATCACTCTTAATTCCAGCAGTAAAGTCTATAACGAGAACACCAGCGATTCTTCCAGATATATCAACCTGTCCGGCGGTATCACCTTGAACGGCAACACGCTGACGGTGTCCGGCGGAAGGATAGACGTCGGGAACATCCTCGACAGTGGTGACCTTACCTTTAAAGTCAGTAGCAGCAAGACTCATTATCTGAACGGCACCGCGCCCAACGTCTCCACGGTGACAATTGGCTCCGTCAGCGGCACCGGCAATGTGAAACTGGGCAATAATGACCGCATTGGCGACGGTGCCACAGTGAATTTTACCGGCAGTACGTTGGACATGGTAACCTACACCGACACTGTCAATGCGATTCAGTTTAACGGAGTTGGCAAAGCCAAAGGAACATGGGGTTCGTCTAGTTCCGCCGCCAACCATAAAAACGATACCTATTTCGCCAGCGCCACCGGCGTGCTGACCGTCACCACCGGCGGGTCTTCCACCACCTCGGTGGCGCGTACCGTCGGGACGAGTCCCTGCAACTACGGCGCTTCGCTCACCTTCACCGCCACCGTGACCGGCAGCAGCGGCGATGGCACTGTTCCGTCTGGTACGGTCACGTTTTATGACGGCGTCACCTCGCTGGGCACAGGCACTTATGTAGGCGGTTCTGGCACCGTGGCCACGTGGACTTTGACCACCACCACGCTGCCCGCAGGTTCGCACAGTATCACCGCTTCGTATGCCGGCAATGATAGTTATGACGTGAGCGATAGTAGTGCAAGCCCGGTGTCGCAAACGGTGAACGGCGTGCCGACGGCGAACGCTGTATCGGACTCGACCAGTGAAGACACAGCCAAGACGATTACCTTAAGCGGTTCGGACCTCGAAACGTGCGACCTTACGTTCAGCATCGTCGCTGGTCCCAGCCACGGCACCCTAGGAACCATCGCCAACAATTCCTGTGCTTCCGGCAGCCCAAACACCGACAGCGCCACCGTTCTTTATACTCCTGCGGCCAACTATAACGGTCCGGATAGTTTCACGTACAAAGTGAACGACGGGAGTGTGGACAGTACCACGGTAACGGTCACCCTCACCGTAACGGCGGTGAACGACACTTTCTATTCGCAGGGGAACCTCGACCCGTCCTTAACCTCAAGCTGGGGCACCACTCCTCTCCCCGGCAGCGGTGGCACCCAGCCTCCCAATTTCACATCCGGTGACACGTTTGTTATTCAAAACGGACACAACATGACCGCAGCATCTTGGTCCATCGCAGGTTCGGGATCGAAGCTGTGGATCCAAAACGGAGGAACTCTTACTGCCGGGACAGCCGTTACCCTCGCCGCTGCGTCGACTTTTCAAATTGATGATGGAGGCACCTATGTGCACAATAACAATTCTGGCTTTGCTTCCACCATATTCGCAGGAACAGAGTCTTTCGCCGCCAATAGCACGGTCATCCTGAACAACTCTAGCTCGACGGGGCCGTCAGGCGTGGCCTTTGGCAATCTTACTATCAACTTCACAAGTGACCCAGGGGCTTCAGTCAACTGCCAAGGTGGACTCACGACAGTCAACGGCAACCTTTCCATAATCAGCACTTCGACCCGGGAATTTCGACTGTCCGGCGGCACGGCTTATACACTGGCTCTGGGAGGTGATCTCAACGTTCAGGGCGGGACTCTAGATTTCGCCACTGCAGCGGCCGCAGCAGTGGTTAACGTAGCAGGGAATGTGTCGGTGACCGGAGGCACTTTGACTTGGAGTGGAAGTGGCTCCGCGAATGTCAATTTCGCTAAAACAGGAACCCAAACGTTCACCAGCGGCGGTACGATCAGCGGCGGTACGATCGGCTGGACAGTCAACAGTGGCTCGACGGTTGATTTTGGCACGAGTGTCTTGAGCGGTTCTGGCACGTTCACCTTAAGTTCTGGCGGTGGATTGAAGACTGCTCACGCCAGCGGTATTGACGGCAACATCACGGTAACTGGGACAAAGGATTTTGGCACTACAGGCAACTTTACCTACAACGGGTCCGTCGCACAGGTCACCGGATCTCTCCTGCCGTCCACCGTGAACAACCTGACGATTGCCAATACCGCTGCGGCGGTTTCACTCAGCGGCGATGTTACGGCCACCGCGGCCACAACGATTCAAAACCTTGCCACGTTGAATCTGAACAGCAGGACCTTGGGTGGACCGGTTACGGTGTCAAGTGGCGGCACTCTTTCCGGCAATGGCACAGCCAGCGGGGTTGTTACTGTCGCATCAGGCGGCACGGTTTCCCCGGGTGCATCCATCGGAACCTTAACGTTGGGCGACGCACCCAGCTTGGGCGGCACGGTGGCCATGGAGATCAACAAAGCTGCGGGGCCGACGCTTACGGCCGACAAGGTCAATGTGACCTCGGGAGTGTTGGTCTATGGCGGCACCTTGACGGTGACGGAACTTGCTGGCAGCGCCACGCTCAGCGGCGGCGAGGTGTTTGACCTGTTCGACTCCACGGGAGGGTTCAATGCCAGCAGCAGTTTCAGCACGTTGAATCTTCCGACGCTCCCAACTCAAACACCCGCGTTGAACTGGTACACGGGCAGCTTGACCAACAATGGGACGATCATCGTGAACCGTGCTCCTTCGGCCTCCAATGTTGGACGCGATCGGAACTGGGGACTACCGCTGAAAATCAAGATCAGTCAACTCCTGACGGACGGTTCGGTCAGCGACCCGGACAGCGGCGACGGCGACGCCGCTTCGTTCCAAAGCGTCGCCAACGGCACTTATGGGACGGTAACCACGGACGGCACCTACATCTATTACACACCCACCGCCAACAACAACGACACGGTGGTCTATACGGTGCAAGACAATCGCGGGGGCAGTAAAACTGCCAACATCAACATCACGGTGGTCAACAGTCAGCCGACCAGCGAAGCCAAGAGCATCGTGGCCAGCGGTGGTCAAGTGACCATCGTTTTCCAGGCAATCCACGGCTTCCATTACGAAGTACAACGGAGCACGGCGTCGGACTTCACACCGCCGGAGTCCGTGACCGTGATTGACGGCGATGAGGTGCCAGACGCCAACGCGCGCATCACGGTGGTGGACATGCCGGGCACTGGAACGTTCTACTACCGACTGAAGTGGCTGGGTAACTGACATGGCAATTCACAATCTGGGCGATTTTATGAAACGACTTTTGACATCACTGGTGATCGTTCTGGCCGGAGCGATCTCGGCTTCGGCCACGCTCTACACATACACCGCCAGCCCAGGCTTTAGTATTCCGGACGACGGCAGCTTGAACTCGTTTGACATCGTTGTGTCGGGCAATCCCGATAACTCGATCAGCGACGTCAACGTGCTGTTGGAGTTCGACGGCGGCTACAATGCCGACCTCTACGGGTATCTGGTTTTCAACAGCACTACGGTGGTCTTGTTGAACCGGATCGGGATTACCAGCGGTAATGCGTTCGGGAATTCTGGGGCAGGGATGAACGTAACGTTAAGCGATGATGGTACGGGATCGGACATTCATCTGGCGACCAGCGGGGTGTTGAGCGGCACGTATGAGTCGGACGGTCGGGCGATCAGTCCGTTGTCCAGCGGTTCGACGTTCAGTTCGACGGCCCGGCAAAACAGCGACAATCCTTTGGGGTTGTTCAACGGCTCGAACCCGAACGGAACGTGGACGTTGTTTCTCGCGGACATGTCGGGCGAGGCACAAAGCGAGTTGGTGAGTTGGGGGTTGGTGATTGATGCCGTGCCCGAACCGATCACTTGGGCGCTGATCATTTTCGGCGGCGTGCTGGGGCTGGTCTGGCTGGCCCGGAGCAAGTGGGTGCGGGAACAGATCGCGCGTTGCCGCATCGCCATCACCGCCTGGCTCGACGCCGCGTAGCCGCTCGGTCTCAGGTTTCAGGTCTCAGGTTTCAGGTTGCAGGTTTCAGGTCTCAGGTTTCAGGTCTCAGGTTTCAGGTTTCAGGTTTCAGGTTTCTGCCCTCCTCCGTTCGACGTTGGGCGTTGAAGGTTGGGTGTTGAGTGTTCCCGCATAGCCTCCGTTCGCTCCGTTAGCTTCTGCTCAACCTTAAAGCGGCAGTTGAGTAACCACGAAATACACGAAACACACAAAAGGAGCGCAACGAACATGGTCTGGCGCAGCGCCGCAGTTGTTCACCCACCAGGTGAACATGTCTCCAACGAGGCACCGCGTTTTTTTCGTGTCATTTCGTGTGTTTCGTGGTTTGAACGGCTTTATCCAAGTTCAACGGCCCGGTTTGAATCGCAGCTTTGACAAGAAAATTGCTGACCAGAAAATATGTGTCAGCGTTGCAGCTTTTCAGGATTTCAGCGTTTGTCTCACCGTCTTGCTCTTAATCGCAATCTTAATCCGGAACTCCTCTTAACAGAAGGCAACGGAGATAACAGAGTGGGAACTTGGTTGAGGGTTTTGAAAATCGGCGGTCTTCGCTCCCATCATTTTGCCCCCATGATTCTGCCCTTCATCCGCCAGCAACCCTCCGTTTTCCGTTCTCCGATTTCCGTTTTCAGCATCTCAGCGTTTGTTTTGACGATCCGTGTCCATCCGTGTCCATCCGTGGTTGAACTCCGTTCCCTCCGTTTCCTCCTGTTTCACTGCCCGGTGTGGAGCGCAATTTTGGCAAGAATATCACTGACAAGAAAATGAATTTCAGCATTTCAGCTTTCAGCATTTCAGCGTTTGTCTCACCGTCTTACTCTTAATCGTAATCTTAATCTTCAATCTTTCGGATGTTGAATGTTGCCATCAGTCTCCGGACGGTTTAACCTTCTCCCATGACAGCAGAGGAAGCTCAATGGAGTCCGGCCAAGCACCTGATTCTGGGTGAAGATCCCCAGTTACGGGTCTATGCGGAAGTTTCCGTCTGGCACAAAAAGTTGGAAATGTTTCGGAAGGGCGAAGATGAACGCATGTTTCAGCACGACCCTACACCCGAGGACCTGGCTGTCCACAAAAGCCTGCTGCAACGTTTGATTGCCGACGGCGAACACCTCCTCTCGCTCATCCGCCAGATCGGTCTGCCCGAGAACCCCGAGGACCTCACGCCCGAATCCGTGACCGCCACCGTTGAATTGTTGCGGGCGGACTATCGCGGCTGGCACGAGCCGATGCCGGTGGCGCAACGGCAGCGCATCCTCAGCCAGGCCTTCCCGAACGTCTCGTAATCCGCTTATCGAAGCGATTCACGAGGCTCGGTACGATTCGCAGACCTGCGCCGAAAAAGACAAATCGGCCGCGCGCTAGAAACTTTACGACCTGCTGAATCAAGCCGTTGCCCGGGTTCACCCGCCGGTGCGGCCCGACGATGTTCTGGACGCGCTGTATGACGATTACAAGGAGTTCCTCCGGCTGAAACGCAAACAGGCGTGGCCCAAGTTGAAGTAGCAGGTCAAAGAGCGCCTGTTCTCCTCGTCCTCGGTTTCAAAGTTCAAAGTTCAAAGTTCGATGTTCAGTGTTGAATGTTGAATGTTGAATGTTGAATGTTGACTACCTTTTCGTGTGTTTCGTGTATTTCGTGGTCTTTTCTGCGCTTTCCAGATTCAATCCAAATTGACATCCCGCCGGCGGCTGCCATGCTGGACTGGCCACTGAGGCATACAGTCACGATATGAAGAAGCTGATCGTTTTGGGGATTGTCGTTGCCGTGGGAGCATGCGGATTCTGGCTGGCGCGTCCGGCGTACCGCAATTGGAAGCAGCATCGCGCCATCACCCAGGCGCGCGAGTCGTTGCGCCAGGACGACTTGCGGAGCGCGGCGTTGTCCGCCCGGCAGGCGCTCCAGGTCAATCCGGGTAACCTCGAGGCCTGCCGCATCCTGGCCCAAATCACCGAGTCGCTTCGCCTGCCCAACGCCATCGAGTGGCGACAACGCGTGGTGGAGTTGGCACCGAACGCGGTCACCAACCGACTGGACCTGGCGCGCTGCGGCATCCTGCAAGGCAATTACGCCGTTGCGGCCAAGGCACTCCAAGGCGTGGCGAAATCCAATCAAAACACCGTGGCTTTCCATCAATTGGCCGCGCTGGTCGCCATGGGACTGAACAACATCGCCTTGTGCGAACGGCATTTTAGCGAGGCGGTAAAATTGGAGCCCGCCAACAAACTCCTGCAACTCAACCAGGCGGTCATTCATTTGCAGGCGCGCGATCAACAGGTCGTCGCCGGCGCACTCCAAACGCTCGAACAGCTTTATGGCGATGCGGCTTATCGCCAGGATGCGCTGCGGCATCTCGCCATGGCGTCGTCGCGCAACCAGGATTTTGCCAAGGCCAGCGTCTTCACCAGGGAGTTGCAGGCCGATCCCAAGGCGTCCTTCGACGACCGGTTGATGCACTTGAATGTGTTGAAGCAGGCCAGTCATGCGGATTTTGGGGCTTACCTGACGGAACTGGAAGGGCAGTCGGTCAAGGCGCCGCAGCAGGTGAACATTCTGACGGGCTGGCTGCTCAGTAACGCGATGGCCGACGAGGCGGGACGCTGGCTGGCGAGTTTGCCGGCCAATGTGCAAACGAATCAATCGGTGATGCTGGCGCGTTCGGACTGTTACATGGCGCAAAAGGACTGGACCGGGTTGCAGGCCCATTTGCAGGACGCCCAGTGGGAGACGCTGGATTTCATGCGCCTGGCGCTGCTCGCGCGGGCGTATCGCGGGCAGCGGCAGGATATCACCGGCCAGACCCAATGGCGGGCGGCCGTTCGTGCGGCGTCCGAAAAGCCGAAACAACTCGCCGCCCTGGCGCGCATGGCCGATCAATGGACCTGGGATCGCGAGAAGGAGGAGGTATTGTGGATGATCATCGAACGTTTCCCGGCGGAACGCTGGGCCTTGCGTTCCTTGAACCAGTTTTACCTCGCCGAGGGCAACACGCGCGGGCTTTACAAGGTTTACGGCAAGGCGGTGGATTACGACGCCAGCGATATCGCCGCCCGCAACAATCTCGCCGCCGTCTCGTTCCTGTTGAACCAGCAGACCAACAAAGCCCACGAACTCGCGCGCGAGGCGTGGCTCAAGGCCACGAACAACGTGGCGTTCGCCTCCACCTACGCTTGGTCGCTTCATCTCCAGGGCCGCACCGCCGACGGTCTCAAAGTGCTCGGGGCGTTTCAGGCCGACCGGCTGAAAACGCCCGGCGTGGCGCTCTACTACGGCGCGATGGAGTCGGCCGTGAACGATTCGGCGAAGGCGAAGGAATATCTCGATCTGGCGGCGTCCGGGCAATTGCTGCCCGAGGAAAAGACCCTGCTCGCCGCCGCGCGCAGCGGCGCACTCCGGCCCAAGTAGCGGCGGGCCTCTGGCCTGCTGTAGAGCCGTGGGCTTCCAGCCCGGCGGAAAGAACCCAGGCACACGCAATGACATCGGAAATTCTGTGCGTCAAAGAAATGAGAACCATTCCATTTCCCGGAGCGCGGACCGCTGAGTTGGTTTGTAGAAACCTTTTTCCTTGGCGAGCGTCCGTGAAGGAATGAATCG
>CAYWMD010000027.1:0-84641 GCA_964458575.1 uncultured Bifidobacteriaceae bacterium
CAGCCGGCGCGGCTGTTCAGTTCCTACAACGGCAACCAGCCGGTGGACACGTCGGGACTGATCTTCGAGTGTGATCCGCGGGGCCAGGTGCCGGAAGGTCTGCGTTTTTACTGCAAGGGCATGCCAGTGATGTCGAAGCCGGTGAAATTCGACGACCAGAAGTATCATCACTTGGCGGTCACCTACGACGATGGGCATGTCCGATTTTATCTGGACGGCGAAGATGTGGGCGAGGCCTGGCTGCCCGGTGGCGCACCAGTCATGATGGCCCGGGACCTCCTGGTGGGAGAAGACTGGGAATTGGGCAGCGATGAACAGTTCAACGGCAACATGGACGACATTGTGGTGCTGGGCCGGGCGTTAACCGCGGCTGAAATCAAACAACTCGCCACCAAAGGCGGCGAGGCGTTTTTTGCCACCGCGGCCAGGCCGAAGCAGTAAAGAGGCGGGGGCAAATGACTTTGCCCACCGCCGTGCTTAAAAGGCAAGTCGTGCCCGTCGCCAGCCGGATCAAAAAGGACTTCCCTGCGTGGGGTCGATCGAAAAGCGGCGAGTAAACACCTTGGTCGTGGGCAGGTTCTGCGACCAGGCACCGTGGAAGGCGGGATTCGGTGCATCGCTGCAGTCACCCAGCTCTCCGAAGTTGTTCGGCGCCGGACGGCCAGGCTGGTACTGAGGCATTTTCAGCCATACGGCGTGCCCATCGGCAGCCACACCGGTCATGCCCCCGTTGTGCCGCCGAAAACCGATGCTGCCGGGCGGTATGTTCCAGCTCACCAGCACCGGGTTCTCCAAGCCACCGGATCTGACATTGCAAAACGCTTCGGGATCTTTTTCGATCAACATCCAATACATGGCGGTCTTTCGCACCAACGCCCCCGTAATCGGCGTGTCGCGGTCGTCGGTGTCCGTCAGCAAATGCCGGTTGCTTTGGAAATGCACTTGGAAAACCCACCCGGCGGCAGGCTCTCGTCGCTCCGAGGGGCAGACATAAATCCCCGGCTGGTTCGTTCCCTTAAAGCCGCCCAACTGCGCCAGAAATTGCTGCGGCCAGGTGTAGGGATCCACCACGCTCTTATCGCTCGTGCCCGGACCACGACAACGATTGCCGTACGGGTAGGCGTCGTTGTTATCACTCAGGTAGATCAACGAGGACAACCCGATCTGTTTGTTGTTGTTCAGGCATTGGGTGCGTTGGGCCTTGGCTTTGGCCTTGGCCAACGCCGGTAGGAGCATCGCCGCCAGAATGGCGATAATGGCGATGACCACAAGCAGTTCGATAAGCGTGAAGGCGCCGGAGTAAACGCCCTCGCTGCGATTACGTTTGATCCATTTCATAGCTTAATCTGCTTTGTCGGGTTTGGAGGTGAACATCTGATACTGATACTTTACAACCCCAGGAATGTGACTGGGCTCTAACCTGCTCGGACCGGTTCTCGGCAAATGAGGATCATTTCAAAAGGCGCTTCCTTCCGACGGAAGAATCGGGAAGCGACGACTGAAGACCTTGGTCTGGGGCAGGTTGGCCGTCCACGTACCATGGGCGGCCGGATTGGGCGCATCACTACAGTCACCCAAGTCTCCAAAGTTATTGGGCGGCGGTCGTCCGGGCTGATACTGGGGCATTTTCAGCCACAGGGCATGGCCGTCGGCAGCCACGCCCGTCATGCCCCCGTCGTGCCGCCGCATACCCAAGGCACCGGGTGGCAGATTCCAGCTCACGAGGACAGGGTTTTCCAATCCGCCCACCCGTACATTGCACCAACCGGCCGGGTCCTTCTCGATCAACATCCAGTACATGGACGTCTTTCGAACCAGCGCCCCGGTGATCGGCGTATCGCGGTCGCCTGTGTCAGACAACAGGTGTCGGTTGCTTTGAAAATGCACCTGAAATTCCCAGCCCGGAGCGGGATCCCGCCGCTCCGAAGGGCAAAGGTAGATGCCCGGTTGATTGGTGGCTTTGGTACTCCCCATCTGCGCCATAAACTGCTGCGGCCAAGTGTAAGGGTCAACGACGCTCCCCACGCCGGTTCCGGCCCCGTAACAACGGTTTCCATAGGGGTACGCGTCGCCGTTGTCACCGAGGTAGATGAGCGAAGACAGCCCAATTTGCTTGTTGTTGTTCAGGCATTGGGTCCGTTGAGCCTTGGCTTTGGCTTTGGCCAACGCGGGCAGAAGCATCGCGGCCAGAATGGCAATGATGGCGATGACCACCAGCAATTCGATAAGCGTAAACGCTCTGCCACTAACGCCGTCCCCGCGACTGCGATTGATCCATTTCATGGGTAACTACCGGTTGCTACGAGTTGAGTACGGGCGTCAAAAACGACGCCGTCATAATGCGCGAACGCTTTCCCGTCGTCAAGACCCTAGTTGCACTACCAGCGAAAAACCCGTCCCAGCCCGGCCCGACGCATGGCCAATTTTCGCGGATTTCCCAGTGATCGGGAGTCAGTGCCGACAGACAAGACTCGCACCCCGGCGGGAGCAGACGGCTTCTTCCCCTCTCAGAGTGAGCCTGCGCGCCCCGCCATAACCGGACTTCCTGGTTCGGTAGAACGCGTCAGGCCGACTTCTTCTTGCGCCCGCCGAAGAACACTTCCTTCAAACCAAAGTAAGCGATGGAGTCCTTCATGTTGGAAACGAACCGCATGAATGGATTCATGTCGCCGCGCGTGACGTATTGCATCGAAACCATGTAGCGCGATTCGTTTTCCTTCGTCGGCGTGACGGCGTGAAAAAGTCGGTCGCCGTTGAACAAGACGAGCGTGCCGGGCGCAACTTTCATTTCGAGATTCACCGGTTCGCGGTCTTTGATCTTGGTGTAAAGCCGGCACACTAGTCGCGCGCTGGAGTTGTCCTGAAAACCCGCCAGCAACGTCCAGCGGCGGTCCTTGTAGTAGGACGTGTCGTAATGCCAGCCGATGTGATCGCCCGCTTCGGTGTAGGAATACAGCGCGCAACGATGCGGGTCGGAATCGGGACATTCCTTCATCTCGGCGTCGGTGACCTTGCGCAGCAGGCCGAGCAGCGCCTTGCTCTGATAAACGGCCGTCATGCTTGGCGCGAGTTCGTGGACGGTGTCGTAAGCCACGCTGCCGCCTTTCTTGTGCTTGGGGATGTAATTGCGGTGGATGTGCGGTTTGAGCGCTTCCAACTCCGCGTCCCACTGCGCCATCACTTCGGGCGGGAGCAAATTGTCCAGCACCAGAAACTCGTCCTGGTCGAGATAACTTTGGCGCAGTTTGGCGGCGTCCAGCCCGGCCACCTGGCGGGCGATGATGCTCTCCACATCCAACTTTGTCGCGGTCGTGCTCATGGCTTGCTCTGTCGTGCGGTTTGTCTGCTCAAATGGCTAAACGAGCGGGGCAAAGGGTTCAAGTGGAAATCTGACGGTACACGCACGAACGGTTTGGCCTTGCCGAGCAAATAAATCATTGGCAAACATCAATCTCGACGCTTCGCGGTGTCTGCAATCAAAATGAACGAATCGGTGTCAGGGCGGACAAAACTGGCGTTGGGCGTGACGCTGCCGCTGACTGCTTTCATGCTTTACCACATACTGCTGCTTCGATCCGTTGGCGGCAAAGGCGAGGATTTGGGTTTTGCTGGCATGGGCCTTTACTTCCAATCGTTCATCATCCTGCCGTTGGTGTTTTTCGCCAACGCGCTGCTGATGTGGCGGAACTGGAAAAGCAAAGTCGCAGTGCTGCTTGTCGGGTTCATCCCACCGACCGCAGCCGCCGTGTATGAATTTGTTTCGCTCTACGGCCATCGGTGAACGAGTAAGAGAAATTCCACGACCGCACGAGTGTTCCGCACAAACCGTGTGCGGCGAAGTGCCGCATTCGAGGTTCATTGATGTAGGGTACGGCGCATACGGAAGCCAAACCCGTTGCATGCTTGGATTCTTTTCACACCACATCACGCCACAAAAATGATTGCCTCCGCGCGGATTTGATGTCCCAATCTCGGCGGTCTTTGATGAAAAAAACAGCCCAATTCCGACAACTGCTGAATTCGAACCGGCTGGAGTTCCTGATGGAAGCCCATAACGGTTTGAGCGCCACCATCGTCGAGGAGGCCGGCTTCAAGGGCATTTGGGCCAGCGGCCTGTCCATCGCCGCCGCGCTCGGGGTGCGCGACAACAACGAGGCCAGTTGGACCCAAGTGCTCGAAGTGGTCGAGTTTATGAGCGACGCCACGTCCATCCCCATCCTCCTCGATGGCGACACGGGCTTCGGCAATTTCAACAACGCCCGCCGTCTCGTGCAGAAACTCGAACAACGCGGCTGCGCGGCCGTCTGCATCGAGGACAAACTTTTTCCCAAGACCAACTCGTTCATTGACAGCGAAAAGCAGGCGCTGGCGGACATGGACGAGTTCGCCGGCAAAATCAAATCCATGAAGGACGCGCAAAGCGACCCGGACTTTTGCGTGGTCGCGCGGCTGGAGGCGTTCATCGCGGGCTGGGGCCTGGACGAAATGTTGCGGCGCGCGGAGGCGTATCGCGCGGCGGGCGCGGATGCGTTGCTCGTCCACAGCAAAAAGAAAACGCCCGACCAGGTGCTCGCGTTCGCCCGGGCGTGGGGCGGCAAATGTCCGCTCATCGCCGTGCCCACCACGTATTACTCGACGCCGGTCGAAGCCTTCGAGCAGGCCGGGTTCAACCTCGTCATCTGGGCCAACCACAACTGCCGCGCGGCGATCACGGCGATGCAGAACGTGACGCGGACGATTTTCAAGGAACGTTCCCTCGTCAGCATCGAGGACAAAGTTGCGCCGGTGAAGGAAGTGTTCCGATTGCAACGGTCCGACGAATTGGCCGCCGCCGAGGAACGTTATCTTCCGCGAAAGGCCGAGTTCGCGCGGGCCATCGTCCTGGCGGCGTCCCAAGGCGTGGAGCTGGGCGAAGTCACGCAGGCGAAGCCCAAGGCGATGGTGCGCGTGGGCAGCGCGCCGCTGTTGCACAAGCTGGTGGCCGATCTCCGTGCCGAACGCATCAAGGACATCGTCGTCGTGCGCGGTTTTGCAAAGAACGAGGTCAACGCGCCGGACGTGCAGTTCGTGGACAACGACGAGTTCGCTGACACGGCCGAGCTGGCTTCATTGAACAAGGCCGCAAAGTGGCTGGACGGCGAACTGGTCATCACGTTCGGCGACATTTTGTTCCGGCGCTACATTCTCAGCAACCTGCTTGCGGATTCGCACGATATCGTGATCGTGGTGGATGCGGGTTGGGAACAGCGCAAGCCCGTGGGTCACGTGGATTACGTGACGACCTCGCGCCCGTTCTCGCTCAAGTATTCAGAGGACGACGTGATGTTGAAGGCGATGGGCGCGAACCTGCCCAAGGCGCAGATCAACGGCGAGTGGATCGGTTTGGTGAAGACGACGGCGCGCGGCACGGCGAGATTGAAGTCGGCGCTCGATGAGTTGTCGCGCCGGCCGGATTTCCGCAAGCTGCGACTGGACGATTTATTCCGTCACCTGCTCGCCCAAGGCGCGGCGATCAAGGTGCATTTCATCACTGGCCATTGGCTCGACGTGGACAACGCGGAGAACTTGGTCGAAGCGCAGAATTTTTAACATGATCAATGCCTCGTCGTTCATCGAACACTTGCGGGGGCTGAATTATTCCCAATACGCCGGTGTGCCGTGTTCCTTCCTGAAACCCTTTATCAATTACGTCATCAGCGATCCCACGCTCGATTACGTGGGCGCCGCGAGCGAAGGCGAGGCCGTGGGCTTCACGCTGGGCGCATGGATGGCCGGTCGCAAAACGGTGACGATGTGCCAGAACTCCGGTCTCGGCAACATGGTCAATCCGCTCACGTCGTTGAATTATCCATTCCGCGTTCCGACATTGCTCATCACCACCTGGCGTGGCCAGCCCGGCGTCAAAGACGAACCGCAGCACGAACAGATGGGCCGCATCATGCATCAGCTTCTGGATGCGATCGAAATTCCCTGGCTGCCTTTTCCGGCGACGGAGGCCGAAATTCCGGGCGTGATGGCGCAGGCCGAAGCCAGCATGGCCGAACGGCAACGGCCGTTCGCGCTCGTCATGAGCAAGGACACGGTCGAGCCGTTCAAGCTGACGCAGCGGCCTGAAATCAAATTGGTGAAAACCAAGGTGCAGATCTGCCCTTCCGCGCCGCCCGCCGAACGGCTCACGCGCACGGAGGCGATTCGCGTGATTCTCGAATCGCTGACCGGAAAAGAGGCCATGATCGCAACGACCGGCATGACGGGGCGCGAATTGTTCACCTTGGCCGACCGGCCGAATCATCTTTACGTTGTGGGCGGCATGGGCACGGCGTCGGCGATTGGGTTTGGCATTGCCCACGCGCTGCCGAATCAACCGGTGGTGGTGTTGGACGGCGATGGCGCGGCGTTGATGAAACTGGGTTCGCTGGCCACGATTGGTTATTACCAGCCGAAAAACCTGTTGCACGTGATTCTCGACAACGAAAGTCACGACTCCACGGGTGGCCAGCAGACGTCCTCGCCGATCACCCGCTTCGCGGAAATCGCCGCGGCGGCGAACTACCAGCATGCGTTCGCTGCGGACCGCGTGGCCGACATCCGGGAAAGCATTGAGACCTTGCGCGCCGCGAAAGGGCCATCGTTGTTGCACGTAAAAGTCAAACCCGGTTCGCCGAAGGACATCGGCCGGCCCACCGTGAAGCCGCATGAAGTGAAGGAGCGGTTTATGGAATTCCTGAGGACAAACCAAACCAGGCCGACGGAGGCTTGAGATTGAGGCATTTGTCATGAAGCAGTTCTCGTTTCCCCTCACCCCGGCCCTCTCCCTCGGGGAGAGGGAGAATCGTATCCAGATTCGTGACGAAACGAATGACGGTATTTGCCGTGCGCTCATCGAGAAATGCAGAGCAAGCGGCGGCTGTTCCCTCTCCCCGGGGGAGAGGGTCAGGGTGAGGGGAGAGCTTGCATCAGAATAAACGACTACAACTGATATGACTTTCCAGCCTGACAAACTTCTCTTCACACCCGGACCGTTGACCACCAGTCTCACGGTCAAGCAGGCCATGCTGCGCGACATCGGCTCACGCGACCCGGAATTTGTCGCGTTGGTGCGCGACATCCGGGAACGGTTGCTGGCCGTGGGCGGAACGAGCCGCGCGGCGGGTTACGAGGCCATCTTGATGCAGGGCAGCGGTACGTTCGGCGTGGAATCGGTCATCAGTTCCGTTCCGTCACGGGACGGCAAATTGCTGGTGATCGTGAACGGCGCCTATGGTGAACGCATCGTCACGATGGCGGCGCGACATGGAATTCCGACCGCGGTTTTGCGGTCGGACGAAAACCAGTTGCCGGATCTGAACGCCGTGGGCGCGACGCTCAAAAGCGACGCCGCCATCACGCACGTGGCCGCGGTGCATTCCGAAACCACCGCCGGCATGCTGAATCCGATCGAAGCCATCGGGCGAATCGTCAAGCAGGCCGGCCGCGAATTCATCGTGGATGCCATGAGCAGTTTTGGGGCGATTCCGCTGAATCTCGCCGATGCCGGGGTGGACTACGTGATTTCGTCGGCGAATAAATGCATCGAAGGCGTGCCGGGCTTTGCGTTCGTGTTGGCCAGACGCGAATCGCTGCTGAAGACCGAAGGCCGCGCGCGCACGTTGAGTCTCGACCTGCTCGCGCAATGGAAGGGCCTGGAAAAGGACGGCCAATTCCGGTTCACGCCACCGACGCACGCGTTGCTCGCGTTCAAGCAGGCGCTCGTGGAATTGGAAGCGGAGGGTGGCGTCGCCGGGCGCGGCCGGCGTTATCAGGACAATCACCGGACGTTGATGAACGGCATGCGCGCGCTGGGCTTCCGGCCTTACCTCGCGCCGGAGGTGCAAAGCTGCATCATCACGACGTTTTACCATCCGAAGGACGCGCGATTTGTGTTCGAGGATTTTTATCGTCGCCTGTTCGAGAAAGGCTTTGTCATTTACCCCGGCAAACTCACGAAGCACGACTGCTTCCGCGTCGGGAACATCGGCCGGCTTTATCCAAAGGACGTTCAATCGCTCTTGGACAGCGTTGCCGCGGTGCTCAAGGAAATGGACCTGACCGTGCCGCTGCCGGCCTAGTGTTTGCCCATGCACGTCATCACGTTGACCACCGATTTCGGCACGCGCGACTGGTTTGTGGGAACGATGAAAGGCGTCATCCTCAACATCCAACCTCGCGCGACTGTGGTGGACCTCACGCACGAAATCCCGCCGGGTGATGTGCGGGCCGGAGCATTTGCGCTGATGGCGGGCTGCCGGTTTTTCCCGCAGGGCACCGTCCACGTCGCGGTGGTTGACCCCGGTGTGGGCGGCGCGCGACGCACCATCGCCGTGCAAACGGAAAACCATTTCTTTGTCGGGCCGGACAACGGCGTGCTGTCGTTCGCGCTGGCGCGGAAAAAAATCAAAGCCATCCATCAGCTCACGAACGAGAAGCTTTTTCTTAAACCGGTCAGCCACACGTTTCACGGACGCGACGTGTTCGCGCCCGTCGCCGCGCAACTGAGCCGCGGCGTGCCGATTCAAAAACTCGGCCCGTCGCTGGATGCTTTCGTGCGGCTCGAATGGCCGCAGCTGCGAATCCTGCACTCGGGCATCAAGGGCGAGGTTGTTCACCTTGACCGTTTCGGCAACGCGATCACGAACATTCCAGTTGGAGTTCAGGCTTCAGCCTGTTCCCAACGAAGCAAGCTGAAGCTTGAACTCCAACTCGCGGACTCGCCGGCTCGCGTTCCGACATGGGATTCGTGGACAGTTTTCGTCAAAGGAAAGCCGATCTGCTTGGTCTCACCGTTTTATCAATCCGTGCCGCGAGGCCGAACCGTGGCCGTGCCCGGTTCGAGTGGCTTTCTGGAAATCGCGGTGAACGGTGGTTCGGCAGAACGGAAGCTGGGTTTGAAGATCGGCGATCGGGTTGATTTGCAAACGTGATCAAGGAACCGACATAGAAAAAAGCTACCGATAACTCACCCTCACCCTGACCCTCTCCCTGAGGGAGAGGGGACAGCTTCCGTCTGGCTCTTGATTTTCCGCATGACCGTCCGGCAAGTCCAGTTGCTCGAATTTTCCTGAGACTCAAAATGGTCTTCCCCCGTCCCAGCGACATCCGGGCCGGAGCAGAATCGAAAGTGGGGGCACTCGTCGCTTGCCATCATTCGCCGCGCCTCCTATCTTGCGCGGCCTTATGGAAAATGTTGTGATCATTGGTTCGGGTTGCGCGGGTTGGACGGCGGCGCTTTACACGGCGCGCGCGAATTTGAAACCGCTGGTGTTGACCGGGGTGCAACCTGGCGGCCTGCTCACCACCACCACCATCGTCGAAAATTATCCCGGCTTCCCCGAAGGCGTGGACGGCTACGAATTGATGACGCGGATGCAAAAACAGGCCGAGCGCTTCGGCGCGCGCGCGCAGTTCGGCACGCTGGAGGCCGCCGACTTGTCGAAACGCCCGTTCGTGCTCACCGTGGACGGCGAAAAGCTGGAAGCGCAGACCGTCATCATCGCCACGGGGGCGAGCCATCGGCATCTCGGGTTGGACAGCGAACATAAATTGGAAAACAAGGGCGTGACCTACTGCGCCACCTGCGACGGGGCGTTGCCGATCTTCCGGGACAAACCGCTGGTGGTCGTGGGCGGCGGCGATTCCGCGTGTGAAGAGGCAACCTATCTCACGCGTTTCGGCTCGATTGTTTATCTCGTGCATCGCCGCGACACCTTGCGGGCCTCCAAGATCATGGCCGAACGCACGCTGGCGAATCCCAAGATCAAACCAGTCTGGGATTCCGTCGTGACGGAAGTGCTCGGGTTGAAAGAGGAGAAGGTCACGGGAATTCGTTTGAAGAATGTGAAGACCGGTGCGGAAAGCGCGTTGGACTGTGCGGGGGTGTTCGTGGCCATTGGCCACGTGCCGAGCACGCAGATTTTCAAAGGCCAGATCACGATGGACGAAAACGGCTACATCAAACCGGAAAAGGGAACGATGACCAACGTGCCGGGTGTGTTCGTAGCGGGGGATTGTTCCGACCACGTTTACCGTCAGGCGATCACGGCGGCGGGCATGGGTTGCGCCGCGGCGATTGATGCGGAGCGCTACTTGGCCGCTCTTCACCAATGAACTGGCAACTGCGGGTCAGTTGATTGGACGCGGTACGAAAATTCTGCGCGGCATGTGCAGCCTATTACGGGATTAGGCCACATTGTCATATCACCAAAATCTCCACCAAGGTTTGGATGGCTGCTGTGCTGGAACAGTAACCGTAGAGGATTCAGGAGGCAACTGCACAGCCAGCGTACCTCTCCAATCCGTGTCCTCTGGTTTGAAACAGCGCAACGAACCGGAAGCCTGTTGAGGCTCTCGCTCAATGTAAATCCGGCCGCACGCCTCGCACTGGTAAATATCCAGACCGGCTCGAAGTCTCGCGTAATTCATGATGTCAAAGACGACGCTGCCGTCTGAAATCTCAAAGTATGGGCGTCCGTAAAACTGTTCAACCCACTCTCTGCGTCTGCCCTCCGCAACTGCCCGTATGAACTCGGCTGCCGTCTCAGAAGGCTGCTCGTGCGCAACATCAAAACTCTGGTCACGCAAGACGAGACCCTTGATGTGGTCGAATCGTCCGTTGTCCACAATGATGTGGCCGCAAGTGCAACGGAATTTGCTCATGCGCGCGAGTGTGGCCTAACAGGTAGCAGTGTATCCGCCATGCCGAAGCCAGCCAGCGATCGAATTAACACGGGACGCCGGGGGCATGGCGGATAAACTGCCTATTGAACTGTACCGCTGAGTCGCTGACATCCGAACTAGAGGAGAAAGTATCCAACCCGTAGTGTCAATCGTCTCTTTGGGTTTCGTCTATTTGGATTTTCCGGTGGAGGGCCAACCCGCGCATTCGGCTGGGGAAATGGCCCGGACGAGGTTCATCCAACCTCTGCAAGTCAGTTTCACTACTTCAACTCCAAATCCGCCGGCTTCACGCCCGGCTGGTGTTTTCCGAAGCCGAACCAGGTTGGCTTGTATTCCCCCACGTAGTTCACGTTGGCGAACGCAGGGATCTTTTTTTCCATGCCCAGTGCCCAGTAGCAGGCGTTCACAAGCAACCGGCGCAGACCTGCGCTTTCCAGGTCCACGGACGCGCCCATCGTGGTGGTGACGATTTTCGAGGTCTTGCCTTTTTCGCCGGTGTATTCGCGAATCCAGACCACCGGCATCATGGGATTGTTCTTCGGGCCGTCCACGGGCCGGTCGGTGGGTTTCATGCCGGTGAGAACCTCGCCCCACACGAGCACGGTGGCATCCTTGGGCAGGTGCGCAACGGTGTAAACATCGGTCGGCCCCCAGATGTCCGTCGCGCCGCGCAGGATGGGATGGGAGCGCTGGTCGTCGTTGAGAACGCCGCGCGTGCTTTCAAAACCGTGATGGCCGTGGTGGTTGACCCAGGTTTCGCCGAGGACCTGCTGGCCGAAGCCGCCGGGCCAATCCTTGTTCTTCCAATCGAAGCGCGCGTAGGGGCTTTGCAGGTTTTTCTTGTAGGCAAACGCGTGCGTGCTGGTGCGCAGGGCGATGATGGGTTTGCCGCGGTTCAGGTAGTCCACGAAATGTTTCATCTGGTCATCTGGCAATTCGCGGAAGCGCAGGAGCATCACGCACAGGTCCGCCGAATCCAGCGCCTGCATGCCAGGAATGTTGTTGGGCACCACCGGGTCAATTGTGCCGTTGGTGGGATTGATGGAGAACAACACGGTGCATTTGAAGCCGTGCCGCATGGCGAGGATTTTCGCCAGCATCGTCAGCGCCTCCTCGGAGCGGTATTCCTCGTCGCCGCTGAGGAAAACGATGTGCTTACCCTTGCCCGGGCCGCGCGTGCCCTGGTAAACGACGTAATCCTTGGCCAGCGCCGCGCCGGTAAAAGCGAGCAGCATGGCCATCAAAACGGTAGGACGTAATTTGTTCAACATGGATTGAGTATCGAATGGGCCCGGCGGGCTGACAACAGAGAAAAGCTCAAGGTTCATGGGAAGCTTCGACCTCCAACAATGGACGCGCATCGGGACCATGAACCGAAGCTTGGTCAGGGGAATATTGGTCAAAGCAATGGGTTTTATTTCCCTGACAATCATTCCTCTGACCTCCGGTTCATGGAAAACTCCAGGCCTCCAATCTCTAATACTCGCCAGCTTGGCTGGTTTTTGAGCTTTGGGACTTTGAGCTTCCACCCGCCACTCAGCGCTGGATTTCCGATGGAGGGATTTGCAGACTCCGCGCCATGCTTGTTTACGCGCTGACGATCTTCATCGGTGCGTTTCTGCTTTTTCAGGTCCAGCCGCTCATCGGCAAGTACATCCTGCCCTGGTTCGGCGGCGGGACGGGCGTGTGGACGACGTGCATGTTGTTTTTTCAAGTGCTGCTGCTCGGCGGATATGCGTATGCCCACCTGCTGTCGGGCAAACTGAAGTCGCGCGGGCAGGTGATCGTGCATCTGGTCTTGTTACTCGGCGCGGTGTTGTTATTGCCCATCACGCCCTCGGATGCATGGAAGCCGCGCGGTGATGGCGATCCAACCCTGCAAATCCTCGTCTTGTTGACGGTCTGTCTCGGCCTGCCGTATTTCGTGCTCTCTTCCACCGGCCCGTTGATGCAGCAGTGGTTCAGCCGCACCCATCCCGGCGTGTCGCCCTACCGGCTTTACGCGCTGTCCAACGTTGGCTCCTTGCTGGCGTTGGTGAGTTATCCGTTCTTCTTCGAGTCGAACTTCACGCGCGTCCTTCAGGCGCAGCTTTGGGGCTGGGGATTGGTGGTTTATGTGGTTTTGTGCGGTTCGTGTGCGTTGAAACTCTGGCGGTCGTCGCGGACGAAAAGGTCATCGGCGGGCGTGGCGAATTCTCCGAAGTCCGCGTCGCCGACTTCTGAATCCCGGCCGGCAACGCTCGACCGCGCGCTTTGGCTGCTGCTCCCGGCGTGCGCGTCGGCACTGCTGCTGGCGACGACGAACAAGCTATGCCAGGACGTGGCGGTGGTGCCCTTCCTCTGGGTGCTGCCGTTGGGACTTTACCTGTTGACGTTTATCATCAGCTTCGACAGCCCGCGCTGGTACCGGCGCGGTCCGTTTGGCCTGGCGCTGGTCGTGGCGATCAGCGGTCTTTGCTGGGTGCTATTCAACGGGGCGGACTTGCCGATCCGGTATCAAATCGGGATGTATGCTTTCGCGCTGTTCGTTTGTTGCATGGTGTGTCATGGCGAACTGTATCAATTGCGACCCGACCCGCGCCGGTTGACCGAGTTTTATCTGATGATCGCCGCGGGTGGCGCGTTGGGCGGGCTCTTCGTCGCCGTGGGCGCGCCGTTACTCTTCAAGGATTACTACGAAATGCACTGGGCGATTTTGCTGTGCGGCTTTTTGTTCGTCACGGTCAGTTTGCGGGAGCGAAACGCGCCGGCCCTCGTCCAATGGCGCTGGCTGGGCTGCGCCCTGACCGGGCTCGTGTTCGTCGGGCTGCATCTGACACTGGCGCGGTTGCCCAAATGGTTGCCGGATTTTCCCCACAGCCTGTCCGTGGGCCTGCGCGTGGGATTGTGGGTGGTGCTGGCGTTGCTGGTGACCTCGTGGTTCGTGCGCAAGAATTTTCGCGAGTATCAATACTGGCGATTGCTCACGTGTCTCTGGCTGATCGCGGGCTGGCTGGTTTCGGGGGCGGTGTTGTGGATTCAGGTGGTGCAGTCCGATGGCGAAGTGGTTTCCCGTTCGCGCAATTTCTACGGCACGCTTACCGTCACGGAATTTCGCAAGGATGAACCGGAGGAGCATTACTACCAGCTCCTGCATGGGCACATCACGCACGGCCTGCAATTCCGCGATCCGGCCCGCGCCCGCCGGGCGACGACTTATTACGGCGAAGGCAGTGGGGTTGCGCTGGCCATCGAGGCGCTGCCCGCCGGCAACCGCCGGATCGGCATGGTGGGGCTCGGCACCGGCACGATCGCGGCCTACGGCCGGCCCGGGGACGAATTGCGGATTTACGAAATCAACCGCGACGTGCAAAGGCTCGCCCAATCGCGCTTCACTTATCTCAGCAATTCTCCGGCGCGCATTGAAATCGTGCTGGGCGATGCGCGCCTGTCGCTGGAGCGCGAACCGCCGCAGAATTTCGATCTGCTAGCGCTGGATGCCTTCAGCAGCGACGCGATTCCCGTGCATCTGTTGACGAAGGAAGCCTTCGAACTGTACGCCCGGCACGTCAAAACCAACGGGATCATCGCGGTACACATCTCGAATCAACATCTCGATCTTGAACCGGTGATCGTCAACCTGGCGCGCCATTTCAATTACCAGCGCGCCACGGTCAGTATCGAGGAGACGGAGGCGGGCGAGGAGCCGGACCACGACTGGTGGATTTATCCTTCCACGTGGGTGTTGCTGACGCACAACGACGCGGTGGTGAATGCCCCGGCGATCAAGGAGGCGGCCAGCGCAACCAAAACGAACGCCGTCACGATTCCGTTCTGGACGGATGACTTCGCCAGTTTGTTTCAGATCATGCAATGACCGGCTGAAACCAGCGTGGTCGGGTCCGCCGTGCTGAATTCCACTTGGCCTGCTCCTCGCGACCATGAATACTGTGCTGGTGTCGAATCTCCTTGAAGTGCTCGTTGCCGAACTGGAACGCCCGCGCGAAATCACCGCGCAGGTCGTCAATCACCTGATCGGGACTTACGGCGTGAGTCGCGACGGCATCGGCGCGTTGCTCGTCAATCAGATGCCGGGCCTCGAGGATTACGAGGTGGATTTGATTTTGTCGCCGCTCTTCACCCCGACGTTGCGCGACCAGTCGGTCGTCGCCGGGTGGTTGGGTCGCGAAAGGGTGACCCGGGCGGAATGGCCGGCGTTGGTCCGGCAGC
This sequence comes from uncultured Bifidobacteriaceae bacterium, assembly GCA_964458575.1. Taxonomy (GTDB): domain Bacteria; phylum Verrucomicrobiota; class Verrucomicrobiia; order Limisphaerales; family JADLHS01; genus CAYWMD01. The sequence goes on from CAYWMD010000027.1 coordinate 14,923, forward strand.
TTGCGGCGCGACCGACCCGCGCCCAACTCGTCGCGGATGACGGACCGCTCGTTGCCGTTCCATTGCGTGAAGTAACCATTGAGCGTTACGTGCACCGTTTGCGGCTCGACGCCACGATCTCCGCGCCGCTGTTTGATTTGATCAATCAGCGTCCGCCGGCCGCCGACCGGCCGATGTTGAAGGCCATCGCGCGACGCGCGGTTTGGGAACATGCCGGGCGGGGCCCAATCCTGCCGGGCTACTTGGGGGCGGTGGCGGGCAGCGAGGCGTACCGGCTCGACGACGCGGTCGAGTTGTTGAAGCTCGCGGAAACGTATGAACCGGTCGATACCGCGGACCTGTTGGCGCGCATTCCGCACTGGCAACGGGTGCTGCGCCAGGAAATCAACGAGGCCTCCGGGCCAAAACCATTTTTCAATGAGCGCGTCCAGGAACTTCACGGCGGCGGACGCGACCGGCGCCGGCAGGACGACAGCCGTGTCCGCGCGAAGGAAAGCGAAAGGGCGTTTCTCGAAAGGCTGGAGCGGTGGTTGAAAGGGTAGGGGAGCGATGTTGAGCAAAGACAGTTCTTTGGGCGCGAGCGGCAACGGTGATGGCAACGGCCAGTCACTGGCGGAGCAGTTGCGTGCCGCATCGGAGTTGCTGGAAAAAGTCGCGCGTGACCGCGCAATGCTCGCGGGGCTGTCGCTCGAGGAACACGCGCGGTTGATGAAGGCCGCGGGCGATGTCTATTGCCCGGACGTGCGCGAGCGGCGGCGGCTGGTCAAGGCACGGTCGCGTCAGCGCAAGACCGACAAGCTGGAGCGCGACCAGACCGTGCTGAACGAGACCGGCATCCGTGCGCTGCGCCGCAAACCGGTGTTCACCACGCCGAATCTGCCGCCACCGCCGGACATGGAGCCGCGCGAGGTGGAGAACGATCCCAATTTCCGCGAAGTCGTCGAACCGCAGAATTGCTACATTTGCAAGCAGGATTACTCGGCGATCCATCATTTCTACGACCAGCTTTGCCCGACGTGCGCGGAGTTGAATTTTCGGAAGCGCACCGAGTTGGCGGATTTGCGCGGGCGCGTGGCGTTGCTCACCGGTGGGCGCGTGAAGATTGGTTACCAGGCGGGCATCAAGCTCCTGCGGGCCGGCGCGCATCTCATCGTGACCACGCGTTTTCCCCGCGACTCGGCGGCGCGCTACGCACAGGAGCCGGACTTTGCGGAGTGGGGACACCGGCTGGAGATCTTCGGGTTGGACTTGCGCCACACGCCGAGCGTGGAGGCGTTCTGTTCGCATTTGCTGGCCACCCGCGACCGGCTGGATTTCATCGTCAACAACGCCTGCCAAACCGTGCGGCGGCCGCCGGATTTTTACGCGCACATGATGGAGCGCGAGAGCGCGTCGGTGGCTGAGATGCCGGAAAAAGTCCGCAAGCTGCTCGGTGCTTACGAAGGACTGCGCGGTTATCACATTTTGCCGGAAGGTGGAGCGCCTGTTGGAGTTCAAGCTTTAGCTTGCGCGACGGACACGCTGAAGCGTGAACTCCAACAGGCCGGCCTCATGCACGCCGCCGCGCTCTCGCAAGTGCCGTTGTTGCCGGAAGAGCTGGCGGCGCAGAAGGCGTTGTTTCCCGAAGGCAGGCTTGACCAGGATTTGCAGCAGGTGGATTTGCGCGAGCGCAATTCATGGCGGCTGCGGTTGCACGAAGTTCCGTCGGTGGAGTTGCTCGAAGTCCACCTCGTCAATGCGGTGGCGCCGTTCATTCTGAACGCGCGGTTAAAGCCCTTGATGCTTCGCACGCCGGAACGCGACAAACACATCGTCAATGTTTCCGCTGTGGAAGGCCAGTTCTACCGGAAGTTCAAGACCACCCGGCATCCGCACACGAACATGGCCAAGGCGGCGTTGAACATGCTAACGCGCACGTCCGCGGCGGACTATCACGCCGATGGCATTCACATGAACGCCGTGGACACCGGCTGGGTGACGGACGAAGACCCGGTTCATCTGGCTGCACGGAAGACGAAGGACCACCGGTTTCATCCGCCGCTGGACATTGTGGACGGCGCGGCGCGCATCGTTGACCCGATCATTGTCGGATTCAACACCCGCCATCACATCTGGGGGAAATTCCTCAAGGATTACCAGCCGACGGATTGGTAGCGTTCGTCCGGGCGGGTTCGGACATTTTTCCCGTCTTCAGAAACTGCAGGTCCTTCCCGGAAGCGGCGGATTTCAAGCGGCGCACGTAATCGTGCCATTCGGATTGCACCTGGTCCACCGGCCCGATGAGCCTCTCGAACGTATCCAGGTTTCCACCGCTCGACACCAGCGCCAGGGCGTGGTTGCGGTATTTGTCGCTCTCCCAAATGAAGTGCGTGAGCGTCCACCAGTGCAGATAGTAAAGGTTGAAGTGCTGGTTTATGCCGGGCCCGCCGTGGTCGGTGATGATCGCGCGCAATGGAATGACGCTGCCGTTGCGGAGGTTCTCCGCGAGATCGGGGCGGGTGGCCAGTTCGTCGAGCCACCAGACCGGATAGGTATGAAGATCAACCTGCCCCACCGCGAGCCGGTTGGAGATCAAGCGGCTGGCGGAAAAATACTCGGACAAGCCTTCATCCAACCATTTCGCGAGGCGCAAATGCGCAACCTCCTCGTTCAACTGGTGGACGCATTCGTGCAGCATCCAGTGGTAGGGATTGGTTTCTTCGGCGGAATAATAGGCGTGGCAAAACGGCTTGCGATAGAAGGCTTCGGCCCAACCCAGGCCGGGATTTACGCGGCGCATTTCCGCGCGGTCCTGGTAAAGTTTGACGTGGAGCCGGGGATGCGTCCGCTGAAACCCGCTGACGCTGCCAAGCCGGTTCGAGTAGGCGGTGTAAAGCAACTCCAACGTCTGAACCGTGCTTTCGGTCTGCGACCGGGTCGCGGTGGAAAAAATGGTGTAATGGAACGAATTCAGTGTCAGCGTGGGATGCCACGGACGCGGGATGAACTTCCAGGCGGCCACAGCCAGAACCAGTAGCAAATAGAGCAGCAGCCGCGTCTCGCGCGCCCTCAACTTCCAGCGGACTGATGGCATTGCTGGCGACACTGTCAAAGCAAGCATCGGTCATTCAACCGCATTTGCAAGTGAAAGCAATTCAGCCAAAGCCGTCCGGCTGTCGTCGTAAAAATGGGAAAAATAGAATTGCGCCAGCGGTGCGCGGGGCGAGATGCATCACAAGCGTTCCAATTCAAATTTGTGGCTGCGTCGTGCGCGGTTTGATTTGCCGCGACAAGCCGATCACCAGTCCCACCACAATCGCCGCGCTACCCCAAAGTTGTCCCCAGTGCAGCGCTTCGCCCAGCCACAGCTTCGCGATAATCACACCGCTAACCGGCTGGAGGAAAATCGTCATCGCCGCCACATTCACTTCACCTTCGCGAATCACCAGAAACCAGTAAGCGTAGCCGAAGGATGTGCAAACCAGTCCCATCATCAGCAGCCACAACCACGCTTGCGGTGGCAGGTGCGCCGCGGCGGCCAGCGTCTGACGTCCGTCAATCAGTAGATTCAGAGCCGTGGCCGCCACCAACCCCACCGCCACAAACTTGATGGGACTGGCGCGAGCAATGATCGGCTTGCCGCCAACGGAGAGTGCGGTTTCGCACAAAAACGACGACATGAAGATCGCGCTCGCGCTCAGGCTCACCCATTTGAAGTCGTCGCGCCACACGCCGTTCAGCAGGACAACGCCAAAAACGCCGAGCGCAAACCCAACCATTCGCCGCGGTCCGATGTGTTCCCGCAAAAAAATCGCCGCCGCCACCGAGGCGACCAACGGCTCAATGGCCATGAGGATGGAAGAATTGGACGCCGTGCTGAGTTGGGTGCCCACCACCTGCAAGCGCTGGCCCAGCACGAACACGCCAATACCCAGAATGCTGGTCTTCAGCAAATCGCGACCCCGCGGCGCATCGCCCGGAATCCAGGGCCACAACACCACCAAACCCAACCCCGCCAGGCCGAAGCGCAACGTGACGATACCGCCCGGCTCCAGCCAGGGTTCCAGGAACTTGTAAATTGAAAGCGTGGCTGCCCAGACCACGTTCAACGCCAGCAGAACGATCAGGTGTTTTGGTTTCATTCAGCGCCGAACCCAAACGGGAGGCTATTGGCCCACCCGCTGATTGAAGGCCACGCACTCGGAATAACGCACTCCGCTGCCGCCAAAAATGTCCAGCGCTGAACCGATGGTTAAGTCAATTTTACCCTGCCCCAGCCGCGTGACTTCCTCCAGGTCCGCGAGCGAACTGGCACCGCCGGCATAGGTGGTGGGAATCGGCGACCACAGCCCGAGGTTTCGCACCAATTCGCGATCAATCCCGCGACACAATCCTTCCACGTCCACAGCGTGAATCAGGAATTCGGCACACGAACGCGCCAAGGTTTGCAACGTCTCCACCGAGACTTTCAAGTCGGTGAATTTTTGCCATCGGTCGGTGACGACGAAGTAATCCTGTCCGCGCCGTCGGCAGCTCAGGTCGAGCACCAATTTGGATGTGCCGACGGTTTTGACCAATTCTTCGAGCCGCGCGGAGTCCAATCGCCCTTCCCGAAACACCCAACTTGTGACGATGACATGCGAGGCGCCCGCATCCAACCAACTGCGCGCGTTGGCCGCGTTGATGCCGCCGCCGATTTGCAGTCCGCCCGGAAACGCCGCAAGCGCGGCGCGGGCGCCGGCGTCGTTTCCCGGCCCGAGCATGATGACGTGTCCGCCGCGCAAGCCGTCGCGTTGGTAAAGTTCGGCATACCAGGCGGCCGGTCGGTCGGAGACAAAGTTTGTGCGGAGGCGGCCTGGCTCACTTTGCAGCGTGCCGCCGACGATTTGCTTCACTTTGCCTTCGTGCAGGTCAATGCAGGGACGAAACACGCTGGCAGACTAGGATTCGGGTTCAGAAGTGCCAAGCATCGAGTTGAGACGGAACGATGCGATCACGGCGTGCCTTTGTCCATGAACGAGACGATGGCATAAGTGCCGCAAGCCGACTGCTTTTGGTGCGAAAATTGCAGTGTTTTTTTCCGATTTTTTGCGATGCATCCGATCACCATTACTCGTTCTTCAACCAGCATGAGGCGGCCTCACAGCGGCGCTGCGGTGCTGTCCCTGTTTTTGGCCGCTGTGGGCGCGTACGCCTCGTCGGTCCTGCCCTTGTCGCTGGAGGAACAAGTCCAGTCGGCCGCGTCCGTTTTTCGAGGGACGGTCCTGCGCAACGAATCGTACCGGAGCGCGGACGACGGCCTGATCTACACCCGTACAGCGATTCGGGTGGACGAAGGGTTCAAAGGGAATCTGCCGGCCGTGATCAACGTGGTTCACCGTGGCGGCAAGGTGGGCAATGTGGAATTAAACGAGGGCTTCGCGCCGCGATTCCGCGTGGGGGAGGAACGGCTGCTGTTCGTCTCACGCCGGGCGGACGGCACCCTGTTCGCAACGCAAGGAGCGGCCTCGGCCGCGCGGTTGCGCCGGGATCTGAACGGGTTGCTCGCACGCAGTCCGGGTGGCGTCGTTGAGGGTCTCCGGGCCCGGCTCAAGGGCAAACTCCTCCCGGGCGCGGACGTGACCGATCAAGCCGCCGGTATTTCGCCGTACGACTTTTACTTCGAGCCATCGGGCGACGTCGGCGGGCCCAGCACCAACGGGCTGTCCGTCAGTGCTGACAACATACCCTCACGCTACATCCTGCCGGATCGTGGCGAGCCCGTTCGTTATCTGGTGGATGCGACGTCGCTGCCGGCGGGGATTTCACAGGCGCAGGCCCTGGCGGCGGTCAGCAACGCCATGTCCGCCTGGGCGGCGGCCAGCAGTTTCCGATTTGCCTTCGCGGGAACGCAGAGTTTTGGCATGAACGCGGTGAACATCACCAACAGTGACGGCTGCGTTCGCATTCAACTCCACGACAACTACAATTACATTTCGACCAGTAACGTCCTGGGCATCGGCGGCAGTTGGCGCGTCGGCCCATTGTTGACGGACGCGAACTGGGGCATGGGTGGTCGGATCGCGGGCATGGAATTCAACGTCAGTGTGAATGGCTACGTGATCCTCGAACGCACCAACACCGCGATGCAAAACCTGTCCACGTTCACCGAGGTCCTGACGCACGAGATTGGTCACGTTCTGGGCCTGGCCCATTCGAGCAATGTTGCCACGAACGACACGACGCTCACCAATTCGACCATGTACTACCTCGCTCACGCGGACGGTCGTGGCGCCGCCTTGAACAGCTACGACACCAACGTCATCCGGCTGTTGCACCCGACCAACACCCCGCCTTGGACATTCGACCGGGTCATGGACGTGACGACGGCGCCCGCGGCCATCAACGTTGGCGGCATCAATGAACTGGAGTTTCGTGGTTACGATTTGCAAACGGCGAACGTCACCCTGAGTACCAACGGTCAGTCCACGAACAACGGTGCCTTCACGCTCGTGGCCAGCAAGCTCAAGTACACCCCGCGTGCTTATTTCGGCGACTCGGCGCGTAATGACCCCGATCTCAGCGGTGACAGTTACAGTTTCAAGGACGTGATTTACGCCCGCTATTCCGATGGCACCAATTACTCCCCGTTTGGAATTATTCGCGTCGTATCGTTCCGGGGCGAAGCCACGGCCACCCCCGATGGCATTCCTGATTATTGGATGCTGAATTATTTTGGCCACGCGAATCCACAGGCGGCCGATCTCTCGCGGGCGACGGACGATGCCGATGGCGATCGTCTGACGAATCTTCAGGAATACCTCGCCGGAACAAACCCGAAACTTGCCACCTCGGCCCAACGCATCACGTCCGTGGCGCCGGGCACGATACAATTTCAAGCCAAGGCCTACGATCTTTACGAGGTTTTGGGTTCGACCAATCTCACCACTTGGACGCGCGTGACCGCCTTCGAGCCAACCAACGCATCTTACGAAGTGAGAACCACTCTCCCGCAGACCAATATCACCGCCACCATTTCCAACCTGCCGACTTCGGGCCCGCGCATGTTCTTCCGGGTATTGAAGGTGCCGTAAACCGGTCCGGCAAATCGCGCGCGCCCGGCTGAGTTCACCAATCGCGCACGTTTCCGCCGGCCCGCGGATCCGCCGCGCCGGCGAATCCTTTGTTGTCGGCCGTCCGCGCGACGATTTGCGACACCGCCATGGACGACACGGTTCGCACCGGGTGCCCGCGTTGCGACAGGGCCGCTTGCAGGTGCGCCGGCAGCGTTTGCTCCACCGCCAATTCATCCGGCAGCCATTGATGATGAATCCGCGGCGCCGCGACAGCTTCGGCGGGGCTTAGGCCCAGATCCAGCAGACAAACCAGTTCCATCAAAACCGTGCTGATGATCCGCGGTCCGCCCGCCGCTCCCAGCGCAAGCACGGGTTTGCCGTCACGCAATACGATGGTTGGAGTCATGGACGACAAGGGCCGCTTGCGGGGCGCAACGGCATTGGCTTCCGCGCCGACCAGACCGAAATAATTCTTCGCCCCGGCTTGGGCCGAGAAATCGTCCATCTCGTTGTTCATCACCACGCCCGTGCCTGGTATCACGACCTTCGACCCGAAACTGGTGTTGACCGTGGCGGTGCAGGCAACCCAGTTGCCGGCGGCGTCGGCCACCGAGAAGTGGGTTGTGTGCTTCTTGAAAACGTCGGTCTTCCATCCTGCCGGGGTGCCGTGCGTGGTGACTTCGATCGCGTGCTGCGGGTTGATTCGAGCGGTGAGCGACGCGGCGTACGCTTTTGACACTAACCCACGTGGCACCCTGGCAAAATCCGGATCCCCAAGCCAATACGCCCGGTCCGCAAATGCCAGCTTCATCGCCTCGGCCATCAAGTGCAGCCGCGTCACGTCGTCGGCCGATTTCAGGTCGAAGGGTTCGAGGATGTTCAACATCTGTGCCACATGGACGCCCCCCGAACTGGGCGGCGGGAACGTGATCACCTCGTAGTCTCGATAGGTCGTGGTGATGGGTCTCCGCAGTCGGATGCGGTATTGGGCGAAGTCGGCGGCGTTCAGAATGCCCCCATTGGCCTTCATCCACTTTTCGACGGCTTGGGCGAACGGGCCGCGATAAAACCACTTGCCTCCCTGCTTGGCGATGTGGCGGTACGTCCGGGCGAGATCGGCCTGTTTGAGAATGTCCCCGGCTGCCAGTGGTTGGTGGTTACGGAAAAACACGGCGCGCGACGACTCGAACTGCGCGATGTCCGCGGATTCTTCCTTGAGCCGTTTGGCGTAACTCGCGCTGATGGCAAAGCCATCCTCAGCGATTTGTGCCGCCGGCAAAATCAAATCGCCGAGTTTCCGCCGGCCGAATTTCCTCACGGCGTATTCAAACGCGGCCAGTTCGCCCGGAACACCGCTGGCCAGCGCGCCGGTCTGGCTGAGCGTCGCGTCGGCCACGCCATTGCGAACAAACATATCCCGCGTCGCTGCGCCCGGCGCCATCTCCCGTCCGTCAATCGCGACCAGCTTCCCGTTCGCGAGCCGGATGAGCAGAAAGCATCCGCCGCCGATGCCGGCGTCGGCCCCATCCACCACACCGAGCGTCAGCCCGACCGCGACGGCGGCGTCAATCGCGTTGCCGCCGGCTTTCAAGACGTTGAGCCCGGCTTCGGTCGCCAGCGGGTGCACGGATGCCACGACTCCATGCACATTTTCGGCGGTGGCCGGCTGGCTGACCAACCGGCCCAGCAGGAGACAGAGGGCCAACAGGTGTACTTGGCGGGGCACGGCAATCATGTCAGCACGCGGGCGCGGGTTGGAACGACGGATTCACGTGCCTTGAGATGCGATTTACGGGGCCGCTTGTCAAATTCTCCGTGACGCGGCTCGGACTCCGTCAAATTTCGGACAAGAATGAGATTGAATAAATGCGCTTAATCAGTACACTAAATTCCGTTCCAGAGCCTGCAAAGATGCTCGTCGCGCGCCAACGCCTGTTGCCCGGCAATCCGCCGCCCGGTTTGCCAGGGGGACTGCTGTCGCTTGGGATGGTTCTCGCCGTGGCCATGGCGGCGGCGGCGGCCGGACCTTCCGGCAAAATAGATTTTGATCGCGACATCCGCCCCATCTTTGCCGAGAACTGCTACGCCTGCCACGGGCCCGACGAGAACAAGCGGAAAGCCGGGCTGCGTCTCGACCTGAAGGATGACGCGTTTAAGAAACTCAAGTCGGATGATTTTGCCATTGTCCCGGGCAACGTTGCTCAAAGCGCTGTCATCGCCCGCATCGTGACCGAGGATGAGGACGAACGGATGCCGCCGCTCAAGACCGACAAGCACCTGACGCCGCAGCAAGTTGATTTGTTGCGCCGATGGATCGCCGAGGGCGCGGAGTGGAAAGGTCACTGGGCTTATACTAGGCCGGAACGGCCGCCGGTGGCCGAAGTGAGAAACAAGCGCTGGCCGCGCAACGAAATTGACTCCTTTGTGCTCGCTCGACTGGAAAAGGAAAAACTCACGCCCGCACCCGAAGCCGACAAACGCACACTGGCTCGTCGCGCGACGTTGGATTTGACCGGCCTGCCCCCCACGCCGCAGGAGGTGGACGCCTTTCTTGCCGACAACGACCCGCAAGCTTACGAAAAACTGGTGGACCGGCTCCTGGAGTCTCCGCGTTACGGCGAGCAGATGGCGCGCTACTGGCTCGACGCGGCGCGCTACGCCGATTCGCATGGTTACCACATTGATTCGGAACGCAGCCTGTGGAAATACCGCGAGTGGGTCATCAACGCCTTCAATCGGAACGAACCGTTTGATCAATTCACCACCGAACAACTCGCCGGCGATTTGCTGCCTGGCCCCACCACCGACCAGAAAATCGCTTCCGGCTACGTGCGTTGCAACATGAGCACCGGCGAAGGCGGCGCCATCGTGGACGAATATCAGGCGAAATACACCTTCGACCGGGTCGAATCCATGAGCACCACGTGGTTGGGGTTGACCATGAACTGCGCCCGTTGTCACTCGCACAAATACGACCCGATCACACAGCGCGAGTACTACGGTCTGTATGCCTTCTTCAACAACCTCGATGAGTCGGTCATGGACGGCAACCGCCCGAATCCCGATCCGTTCATCAACGTGCCGTCACCGGAACAAACGAACCGGCAAGCGCAACTCAAAGCTTTGATCGCAGCGGGTCAGAAGCAAATTGACGCGCCCCGGCCGGCCCTGGATGCGGCGCAACCCGGGTGGCAGCGCGAATGGCACGAACGACTCACGAAAGGCTGGGCCCGGCTCCCGCCGGCCACGGCCAAATCCACGACGACCAACGGCGCGCACCTGAAGATTCTTGACGACCAATCGGTACTCGCCAGCGGGCCCAACCCGGCCACGGACACATTCGAAGTCACGACGCCGCTGGAAGCCGGCACGCTGGCAGCATTGCGATTGGAAGCGCTGCCGGACAAGTCGCTGCCGCACCAGCGCAGCGGGCGCGCCAAGGACGGACAATTCCGGCTGGGAGAAATCGAAGCGACCATCCTGCCACCGGCCAGGGACGGCAAAGCCGGCGAACCGGTCAAACTAAAATTCACTCGCGCGATTGCGGATGCGGAACAACCGAAGTTCGGTGGCGAAAATGCCATTGACGGCAAAGCCGACACTGGCTGGGGCGTCGGGCCCAAAGCGGCGGGCCAACCGCACTCCGTCCTGTTCGTGCTGGGCGAACCGGTGAACGTTGAGCCGGGCAGCACACTTCAGGTGCGATTGGACTTTGGTGTTTCCAAATCCCATCAGTCGCTCGGCCGTTTCCGAATTGCCGCCGGCCAGCGCGCTGATCTGGCGCAGGCGCTCAATCCCACCCGCTTCGATCCCTGGCATGTCATTGGACCGTTCAAGGCGGACGAGGCGAAAGCTTCCCTGGCGGCGAAATACGAACCCGAGTCGGAGATCAGCTTGAAGCGATCCTACCCGGGCGTTCGTGAAGAGATCCGCTGGGAGAAAAAGAACGAGTTCGAGGACGGCAAAGCGAACCTGCTCGTGCAAGACCTGCACGGCGTCCATGGCGTGCGGTATCTCTATCGCACCATGAAAACCCCGGTGGACCGGAAACTGGAGGTCAGCCTGCAAGCGGATGGCTTGTTTAAACTGTGGGTCAACGGCGAGCTTGTGCTTGAACGCAACCAGGAAGCCCGGGCTGACGCGGCGCTGCCAACCGCAACGGTGGCCTTGAAAAAAGGAGAGAACAAACTGCTCGCCAAGATCGTCACGGTGCAAGGCTCGTCCTATTTCACTTTCAACTACGACGTAGCCGGCGCGGACGACATCTCGGGCGAAGTCGCGGGCATTCTCGCCGCCACCGCCGAACCCGACGGCGCGAGCGCCACCCGCGTGCGCGACTTTTTCCGTCGCCAACGCTCGGTCGAATTCAAAACCATCTACGATCAGGTCGCCCAATACCGCCGGGAAAACGAGGCGATTGACAAGGCAATCCCGACCACGATGGTGGCCCGGGAGCTGGCCAAACCGCGCGAAACCGTCCTGCTCATCCGCGGCGAGTATGACAAGAAAGGGGATCCGGTGTCCGCCGGAGTGCCCGCGGTTTTGCCGCCGCTGCCCAAAGACGCGCCGACCAACCGGTTGGGCCTTGCCCGGTGGCTGCTGGATCCCGCCAACCCGCTCACGGCTCGCGTGACGGTGAACCGATTCTGGCAGCAATACTTCGGCGTGGGCATCGTCAAGACCGCCGAGGATTTCGGCGTGCAGGGCGACCAGCCGTCGCATCCGGATTTGCTCGACTGGCTGGCCACGGAATTGGTGCGCACGGGTTGGGATGTGAAACGCCTGCAACGCCTCATCGTCACCAGCGCGACCTATCGGCAGGACTCGCGCGCCCCCGCCGGATTGCAGGCGCGCGATCCCGAGAACCGGCTGCTTGCGCGCGGACCGCGCTTCCGCCTGGACGCCGAGGCCGTGCGCGATCAGGCGCTATTTGTCGGTGGTTTGCTGGTTGAAAGAATCGGCGGGCACAGCGTCAAGCCGTATCAGCCGCCCGGATTGTGGGAGGCGGTTTCGTACAACAACGCCCAGAAATACGTGCCCGACTCCGGCGAGGCGGAATACCGCCGCAGTCTCTACACGTATTGGAAACGGCAAAGCCCGCCGCCGAACATGATTTTGCTGGACGCGCCCTCGCGGGAATATTGCACCGTCCGCCGCACGCGTTCCAACACGCCTTTGCAGGCCCTCGCACTCCTGAACGACCCGCAATTTGTCGAAGCCGCGCGCGCCTTGGCGCAGCGCATCCTGACCGACGGCGGCAGCGACGCGCATCAACGCATCGCCTTCGCCTTTCAACTCGCCACAGCGCGAAAACCGACCGCGGAGGAAACGCAGATCCTGCTGCATATCTTGCAGTGCGAACTCAAGGATTATCGCGCGGACAAAGCAGCTGCGGAAGCGTTGCTTGACGTCGGCAATTCAAAACCGGCAGACCGCCTTGACCCGCGAGAATTGGCCGCCTGGACCACCCTCGCGAGTCTTATTCTGAATCTCGACGAAACGGTGACGAAGGGATGAGGCGGCGAAAAAAGGCCCGGGCACTCCGCTTCCCCTCCAATCTCACCGCGAGCCACAGTGGTGCGCCGTGGCGAGTCCCTGCTCTGGTTTGCGCCGTTCGCCCCAGAATGTGTCCCGGCGCCTTCGGGGCTGGATCAATCTTGCGCGGTCTCTTCCATCTCCAAAAAACCGTGAAGCTGCCGCAGCCGGGTGGGATGCCGCATCTTGCGCAAGGCCTTGGCTTCAATCTGGCGAATGCGTTCGCGGGTGACGCGAAACTGCCGGCCCACTTCCTCCAGCGTCCGCGCGCAACCGTCCCCCAGGCCAAACCGCAATTCGAGCACCTTGCGCTCGCGCGCCGTGAGGCTGCATAACACCTCACCCAACTTGTCCTTCAACAAGCTGAAGCTCGTGATGTCCAGCGGATTCTCGGCGCCCTTGTCCTCGATGAAATCGCCGAAACTGGCGTCTTCGCCATCGCCGACGACTGATTGGAGGGAGATGGGTTGCTGCGCCATCTTCAAGACGGCCCGGACGCGTTCCACCGGCATTTCCATCTCCTCGGCGATTTCCTCGGCCGCCGGTTCGCGGCCAAAGTCCTGCAGCAACCGTTTCTGCGTGCGCATGAGCTTGTTGATCGTGTCAATCATGTGCACGGGAATGCGGATGGTGCGCGCCTGATCCGCGATGGAGCGGGCGATGGCCTGGCGGATCCACCACGTGCCGTAGGTGGAGAATTTGTAGCCGCGGCGGTATTCGAACTTCTCGACCGCTTTCATCAGGCCCATGTTGCCTTCCTGGATCAGGTCGAGGAACGACAGGCCGCGATTGGCGTAATGCTTGGCAATGGAGATGACCAGGCGCAGGTTGGCCTCCACCATTTCGGTCTTGGCCTGGTTGGCGAGCGCGACGAAGTGTTTGAGCCGTTCGTACATTTTGAAGTACGCCTTGTGGGGCTTGCGCACGAATCGCTCCAGCGTCTGGAGTTTCTCGGCCTCGGCTTGAACCTCCACCGGCAGCGGGGCGGTTTTGGATTGCCGCTTGCCATCGCAAATCTGGCGCAGGGCGGACTGGAGCCGGTCGTGAATATTTTCGGCCACCAGGGTCATTTCCTCAATGACCTTCTGCTTGAAAGCGAACCGGTGGAAGTTCTGTTGAAGCTTTTCCTCCGCCCGGGCCAGCGCGGCCGCCGCCCGTTTGATGCCCGATTTGGTCTGGGCTTTTTCCAGGGTGGCATACTTCTCATCCACCGCGCGGTCCAGTTCGTGCACGAGGGGGATGAGCTGGCGCAATTCGCGCAAATGCCGGTCGCGGTTGTCCACCTTCTTCTCGAGAATGACACGGTCGAAGCGTTCCTTGGGCGGCTTGGCCACGAGTTTCTCGGCCAGGGCAACATGCTCCTTGGCCGCGAAGCCCAGGTTGTAAATGATTTTCACGATTTCCGCCTCGGCGCTTTCAATCCGCCGGGAAATCTCCACTTCCTGATCGCGCGTGAGCAGGGGCACCTGCCCCATCTGTTTCAGATACATGCGCACCGGATCGTCCAGGCCATCCAACCGGGATCGGTCATGGCCCTCTTCCGACTCGGCCGCCTTGGTGCGGTCCACTTCCGCCTGATCCACCAACTCAATTTCCAGGTTGTGGAGCTTGACGAGTATCTCCTCGCGTTCCGCCGGCAAGACCTGAAAATCGCTCAGGGCTTCATTGATGTCGCCGTGGCTGAGGCAACCTTGTTCGCGCGCCAGTTGGATCAGTTCCTTGACCTTCTGGGCCAGTTCGCCACGGGTGAGCCGGGGCAGATCCACTGCGGGCCCGGCCGGCGACGACCGGGTGGCGCGCACCGTCCGCGCGGATGCGCCATTGCGGGACCAACCCGGCCGGCGGGTTCGGGGCGAAGTCGCCCGCGTGGCCGTGACGCGACGCGCCCCCTGAACTCTGGGTACTTCTGGGGAACGCCGATCCTTCGACTTAGGCATAACTACTCAATACGCAAGTTGCACCGCATTGAAATTGGGATAGCAATATGCTGAGCGCGCACCCGACTCGTCAAGGGAGGAAAAAACTTTTTTTGTCGGATGAAATCCGGAGTGGCGGATCGCAAGCCGCCGCGCGAATGGCGGCATGAATATCTCATCGCCGGCGGGGAAGCGCAGGGGACATTTGTGGCGAGGCACGGCGTGAATAAAATTCATTTGGCTGCTTCCGCCCTCTTGATTTCCTCCAGGCTGGCGCGGAGGCCGGTCTGGTCGGGATATTTCTTGAGCAATTCCTCCGTCAAGCGGCGGGCGCGCGGCCAGTCCTGGTCGGCGATGGCTTTTCGCGCCAGATATTCCCTGGCCTCATCCGAGGTCGTTTCGATCCCCGCGTATAGCTTGTCCGCCGCTGCTGCATCGCCCTGCTGCAGCGCGATGCGCGCGAGCAATTCCTGTCCCGCCGTGCTGTGTTCGAGCCGGGGTTGGGCCGTGACCGCCGCCCGGGCCTCGTCGGGGTGTTTGAGACGGAGTTGCGTTTCGGCAATCGCCCGCGCCGCGTACATGCCTTCCTCGGAATCCTTGGCCGCCAGCGGCGTCAATTTGTTCATCGCTTCGGCGATCCGCCCGTCAGCGATGAGCATGTCGGCGGTGAACAAATCCAACATGGGCGTTGGCGCCTGCCGGGCGGCGAATTCAAGGGCGTTGGCATTCCCGCGGTTGAAGCGCCGGGCCTGGGTCAAACCGAACGCCACCCAGGTGGGGAATCCGTCCGGAATCACCTCCTGCCGGGCCAATTGCAGCGCCGCCTCCGCCCATCCCGCCGCGAGGAATACCGCCGCAAAGGCGTCCGGACTGCGCAGGAGTAGCGCCGTGTTTTCCGGCATGGGTTGCCCCGGTTCTTTCGTCAGGGCATCGAGCAATTCAAAAAGCTGGTGACGGGTTCGGGGCGGCGACTTGCTCAACGGCAGGTTCACGTCCGGCGGAAATTTCACCTCGCCGCTTTTGCGGAAATTCAGCACGCGCAGCAGCGCGCTCTCCAGTTCGAGATTGTAAGAGCTCGGCCGGAAGCGGTTTGACACGAGCAGTTTCAGCGCGTCCTCCTCGCGGCCCGCCTGGAGCGTCGCCAGCAAGCGCAGCCAGAACGTTTCCTGAAAGACTTCCTCATAGCGGCGCGGCGGGAGCCGGTTGAAAGCCGCCTCTTCCCAGAACGTGCCTGGGGGCAGCAGCTTCAGGTAGCGAACAAACGGCTCGAACAGCCCCGGGGGCGGCTCGACCGCCGTCCAGTCGAACTGGATCGTGCGCGCCACCCGCGTCCAGAACAGCGCCCGCACCCACATTGAATCGGTGGCGGTGATGTGCACCAGCCCACCGGCCCAGACGTACGCCGCCAGGTCGTAATTGCCGGTGCGTCGCAGGAATTCGGCCAATTGGTCGCGGAAGTAGGCATTGTTGGTGTTGGCGCCAAACGCGGCGTTGTACTCGGCGTTGGCGGCAGACAACGAACCGGCGCGTTCGAACATGCGCCCACGTTGCAGACGAACCTCCGGGTTGCGCGGGTCCAGGCTGACCGCTTGTTCCAGATATTTCGCGGCCGTCCCGGGATCCTCTGACAGGCGGACCATCGCCAGCCGCATGAGCCGACCACTGTCCGCGGCGCCGGGGAAGGATCGTGACTGCAACTGCTGGATCGCTTCGTTCCGTTTGCCCCGCAGCAGCAGCGCATCCACGTCCACTTCAAACCAGGGCGCCGGCGAGGTCTCGCGCTTGCGCCACGCCTCGCGCAGCTTGTCGAACCGTTCGAAGTCCCCGACCCGCAGAAGCGCGCGGCATACCTGGAGCGACGCCGGTTCCTGGTTCTCGATGGCGGCGGGAACCCGATGATAGATCGTCAACAGGCGCGGGCCATCACCCGTTTGCGCCAACGCCGCGGCTTCCAGGGCCAGCCACACCCGGCGCAGTCGCTCCGACTGCTTTTTGACGGTGCGATTTCGAACTTGGATGAAGATCAAGGCCTCCTCGCCCCGGCCTTGCGCAATGAGTTTCTCCACGTGCTCGCGCTCGGCCCGGGCGGTGTCCACCCCCTCCTGCCAGGACATCATGATCAATCCCAAAATCACGCAGCCAGCCGCCAGGGCGGCCACGACCATCCACCACCGTGGTGAACGGGCAACGCCGGCAACATTATTGGCAACGGGGGTTTTGATGATCGGATTCTGGCGCAATTCCATTTGTCCGCAAGCGTTTTGAACTCATCCGCGCACCTCTAAAAATTTTATCACCGCGGCGACGACGGCGTCCGGTTGGTCGGCATGAACCCAGTGGCCGGCCCCGCTGATGGTGCAAAACTCCGCCCGCGGAAACAGCCCGCGGATCAGCGTTTCGTCGGACGCGGGAACAAAATCAGAACGATCGCCGCGGAGGAACAAGGCCGGTCGGTCGCATGATTGCTCGCCGGTCACGGCCGCGGTGAGCCGCTCGTAATTTTCCCATAGCCCGCGCACGTTGGACTTCCATCGAAAGCCCCCCGCCGCGTCGCGACCGGCGTTTTTGAGCAAAAACCGGCGCACCTCGAGGTCCTCCACGGATTTCGCCAGTTCGACATCGAGCTGGTCACGGCGCTGAAAACGGTGCAGGTCCAGCGCGAGCAAGGCCGCGAGCGTGCGTTTGTGGCGCGGCGGATACGCCCGCGGTGACATGTCCACCACGACCAGTTTCTGCACGCGGTCGGGATGCCACAGCGCGAATTGCATCGCCACCTTCCCCCCCATCGAGTGGCCGAGCAGATGGGCGCGGGACAGGTTGTGCGTCCGCATGAACTCTTCCAGATCGGCTGCCATGGCATCATAACTCACGTCATCGTGATGCGGTGACTGACCGTGGTTGCGCAGGTCCACGGCGAACACCTCGAACTGCTCCGCAAACCGGCGGGCCAGGGGTTGCCAGTTGTCCAACGACCCGAGCAAGCCGTGCAAAACGATCAACGGCTCGCCCTCGCCCAGTTTGCGGAAATGAAGCTTCATCGGGCTAAACGACCGTGGCTGCGTTCGTCAGAACGCGGCAAAAGAACTTCCAAGCGCCCCGAACCATCTTTTCGATCGTCATTTTTCATTCTTCATTTCCCGCGTTCCGCGACTATTCTCCCCACATGAATAATCATGGCGCCGGTTTCATCAAGGAAGACCCGTGGCGGATTTTCCGCATCATGGCCGAGTTCGTGGACTCGTTCGAGACGCTGTCCCGCATCAGCCCGGCGGTGACGATCTTCGGCTCGGCCCGGATGCCGCGCAAGAGCCAATGGTATCGTGCCGCCGAGATCCTGGGGCGTGAACTGGCCAGACACAACCTCACGGTCATCACCGGCGGCGGCCCCGGCATCATGGAGGCCGCCAACAAGGGCGCGGCGCTGGCCAAAGGCAAATCCGTGGGTCTCAACATCGAATTGCCCCACGAACAGGCAGGCAACCGTTACGCCAACGTGCCCATTCACTTTCACTACTTCTTCGCGCGCAAGGTGTGCTTCGCCAAATACAGCCTCGCGTTCGTGTTCATGCCCGGCGGCTTCGGCACACTGGACGAGTTTGCGGAGGTGATCACGCTGGTGCAAACGCAGCGCATCCCCAGGTTTCCGCTGATTCTGTTCGGCAAAAAATACTGGCGCGGCCTGCTCCGCTGGATGAAGTTGGATATGATGAAGCCCGGTTACATCGGAACGAACGACCTCGACCTCGTGCAGGTCACCGACGACCCGCTGGAAGCCGTGAAAATCATTCTCGATTACGAGCGCGAGGTCGGCGCGCCGGAAACGATCCCCATGGCGTTCTCGTGACCACGAACGTGCGCTGCGTAGGCCGGAACGAGTTGAGTCGCTGTCCATCGGACTCGACAAGCTGGATTACGTTCTTGCTGGCACTATGCGTCCTCGGCGGGGCGGCTGAATTGTTGTGGGGCGAAAGAATTTATGATTGGATGCGGCTGGGCCAGATCTCCCGCGAACGCGCCCGCATCATCCAGAGTTACCAGCAAAACGCCGCCCAGGGGCTTGTCTCCAAACCCGCCGACGCGAACTCGATCGAGGTGTATCGCCCGGACAAGTCCTCCCCGCGCACCGCGATTCGCGTGCGAACCCAAGCGGGTGAGACAATCCAATATGAAGCCCTGCGGCCGGCCGGCAGCGCGACCACCAACTGGTCGTTTCGCTAATCGTCTCCCCAAATGCGCCCGCTGATTGTCGAAGTTCCGACGGCACACACGCCCGAATCGTTGGTGGAGCAACTCCACGGCACGATGGGCGTGGTCTTGTTGCGCAGTGCGCTCTTCGATTCACCGCAGGCGCGCTACTCGTTTGTTGCGGCGCAGCCGTTCCTGACGTTTCGTTCGTTCGGCTCCCGGTGCGAAATCGCGCACCACGCACCATGCACCACGCGCCACGAGCAATTCGGCAATCCGTGGCACCTGCTGGATGCGCTCATGGCGCGTTATGAAATCCTCGATGAGATTGACCTGCCCTTCCCGCTCGGCGGCTGCTTCGGTTACTGGGGTTACGACCTGAAGAATTTCACCGAGCCGAAACTCCCGCGCCGCGCGGTGAACGATCTGGAACTGCCTGATTGTCACGTGGGCTTTTATGACAGTCTTGTGGTTTTCGATCATCACCTTGGAAAAACTTGCATCGTCTCGACCGGCCTCGGCGAGGATGGTTCGCGGAATGAAGGGCGCGCACAGGAACGGGTGGAGTTTTGGCGACAGCGGTTGGCGAGTGAATCAAAACAAACCCTCACCCCGGCCCTCTCCCGTCCAACGGGAGAGGGAGAATCGTCGGACGGGTGCTTGAATCAAAAGTCCGCGTCATTTGCCGGACGACTCCCGGTGAATCCGAAAGCGCCCGGTTGCTGTCCCCCTCTCCCATCAGATGGGAGAGGGGTCAGGGGTGAGGGTTCGGTGATTTCCAACCTCACCCGTGACGAATTCCTCGCCGCCGTCCAGCGCGCCCAGCGATACATCTGCGCCGGCGACATTTACCAGGTGAACCTGTCGCATCGCCTTGCCGCGCCGTGTCCGTTTTCTGGCTGGGAGCTTTTTGAACGGCTGCTCGCCGTGTCACCCGCCCCGTTCGCGGCGTATTTCGATTGCGGCCATGTTCAAATCGCCTCCTCGTCACCGGAACAATTTCTCCGCCTGAGCGGACCGCACATCACCACGCGCCCGATCAAAGGCACGCGCCCGCGTTCATCCGACCCCACGCGCGACGCGCAACTCGCCTACGAACTCCAGACCAGTCCCAAGGAACTCGCCGAACTGGTGATGATCACCGACCTGCTCCGCAATGACCTCGGCAAGGTTTGCGAATTCGGCTCCGTGCAAGTACCGGAGCTGGCCCGGCTGGAACGTTTCCCCCAGGTGCAACATCTCGTCTCGACGGTGGAAAGTCGCCTGCGAAACGACGTGACGCATTTCGCCGCGCTGGCCTCGTGCTTCCCCGGCGGCAGCATCACCGGCGCGCCGAAGTTCCGCGCGATGGAGATCATTGACGAGCTTGAACCCATCGCGCGCGGGCCGTATTGCGGCTGTCATGGCTATCTGGGTTTCAACCGCGAGAGCCAGTTGAGCATCAGCATCCGCACGGCAGTTCACAAAGATGCCACGGCCCACTTTCACGTCGGCGCCGGCATTGTGGCGGACTCCAATCCCGAGGCGGAATACGACGAAACGCTGGCGAAGGCGGGCGGGTTTCTCGCGGCATTGCAATTTGCAAAACCTGCTTCGCTCCCAGTCCCGGCGTCATCCAAGCGAAGCAAGCACTACAGAACCTCGTAAACAGGGCTGAACAGATCAACCTGGGATCATTAGGGTGCGCCCGGAAGTGGCGGGCAGTCAGCTTCCCACTCCCCTCCACGCGGAGTGGAGGAAAGGGCCGGGGAAAGGAGGTGCGGTGCAGTCGCGACTTCAATCAATCCGTGACTCACAGTTGCGGCTCCAACCTCGGCAGCCAGCTTGTTTGTTTGCCGCCCGATTTGTGGTTTTGACACCGTCCAGCAATTGCACTTAATTATGCCACTGAATCCGGGTTATGGACGCGTTCGCGCGCGTTCCGTCGCCCTTCGTCATGGCCAGATCGAAAATCAATTTGCGCATTCGCTCGGCGGCGGTTCGCGGCAGCCTGCTGCTGGCCTTGACCCTGTCCGGCGCCACGACGGAGGCCGCCACGGATTTCCAGCGCGACATCAGGCCAATTCTTGCCGAACAGTGTTATTCCTGCCACGGCCCGGAAAAGCACAAAGGCGGATTGCGGTTGGACAAGAAAACTGACGCGTTCAAGGGCGGCGATTCCGGCGCGGCCATCGTGCCGAACAAAAGCGCGGACAGCCTCCTCTTCAAAAACATTTCCGGCGCGAATCCCGACAGCATCATGCCGCCCAAGGGCGATCCGCTTACCGGGACACAAGTCGCCTTGATCAAAGCGTGGATTGACGAGGGCGCGCCCTGGCCGGACGAAGTTGCTGACAGCGACAGGACGCGCAGCACTCATTGGTCATTTCAACCAGTGAAGCGACCGGAAGTTCCCGCAGTCAAAGACAAACGCTGGGCGCGCAACCCGATAGACAATTTCGTCCTGGCGCGTTTGGAGAAAGAAAAGATCAAACCGTCGCCCGAAGCGGATCGCATCAATTTGATTCGGCGGTTGAGTCTCGATTTGCTGGGGTTGCCGCCCACGCCCGAGGAAGTGAAGGCGTTTCTAAAAGACAAAAAGCCCGGCGCCTACGAGCGGCTGGTGGACCGATTGCTGGCCTCGCCGCACTTTGGCGAACGCTGGGGGCGACACTGGCTCGATCTCGCGCGTTACGCGGACAGTGATGGTTACGAGAAGGATTCGCCCCGGCCCTACGCGTATCTTTATCGCGATTGGGTCATCGAGGCGATCAACCGCGACCTGCCCTTCGATCAATTCACCATCGAGCAACTCGCCGGCGACCTTTTGCCGAACCCGACGAAGGATCAAAAAATTGCCACCGCGTTCCATCGCCAGACGCTTATCAACAAGGAAGGCGGCGTGGACCCCGAAGAATTCCGCGACAAGGCGGTGATGAACCGCGTGGACACCACGGGCACGGTGTGGCTGGGCTTGACGATCAGTTGCGCCCAATGTCACACGCACAAATACGATCCCATCACGCAGCGCGAGTATTATCAGATGTTCGCCTTCTTCAACAATTCCGACGAACAGGACCTGCCCGCCGCCAAGCCCGAAGAAATCGCGAAGTTTAACACAAAGAAATCCGAATGGGACACCGAGCACGCGAAACTGAAGAAGCCATACGACGATTACGTACGCGAAAAATTGCCGGCCAAGGTGGCCCGTTGGAGTTCAAGCTTCAGCTTGTCCCAGCCTTCCGATGGTTCCGACGATGACAGGCTAAAGCCTGAACTCCAACCCCGGCTGGCTTTGTGGAGCGTTCTCAAGCCGGAGCAGGTTGCCGCCGCCAACGGGGCGACGCTGACCGCGGAAACCAACCATTCGATCGTTGCCTCCGGCACCAATCCGCTCACCGAAACTTACACGGTGGAAATCAAACCAGCGCCGGGCGACATCACCGGATTTCGAATCGAGGTGTTGCCCGATGATAAAGGCGAATCCGGCCCGGGGCGTGTTGGCAGCGGCAACTTTGTTCTCAATGAATTCACGGTGACGATCCAATCCACGGACGGCGCGGCACCACGTGCGGTTGCATTGACCAATGCCTCGTCGGATTTTTCGCAAAAGGAATATGACGTCGGCGGGGCGATTGACGGCAAAGCCAACACGGGTTGGGCCGTCGGAGGGGAAGCCAAAAAACGCCACGTGGCGGTGTTTGCGTGTGCCACGCCGCTGAAGCTCGCGGCCGACGAAACGCTGGTGTTCACGTTGAACCAGCAATTTGGCAACCAGCACACAATCGGCCGCTTTCGATTGTCCGCCACGGCCACGCCGTCACCATTCCAGGCCACGCTCGTCTCGGATGCCGTGCCGGCGGCGTGGTTTACGCCCGCAGAAAAGCGCACCGCCGAACAAAAGGACACCTTGGCCGATTATTATCGGGACGAGGTGGACCCCGGCGCGAAGAAACTGCGCAAGCCGATTCAGGAACACGCGAAGAAAGAACCGAAATATCCCGAAACCGCCGCCGCCATCCTGGTCGAGCGGGAGAAACCGCGCGCCACGCATGTCCACGTTCGTGGCGATTTCCTCCGGCCGGGCGATGCGGTGCAACCGGGGACGCTGGCCGTGCTTAACCCGTTCAACCCGCGCAACGGAAAGCCCGACCGGCTCGATCTGGCGCGCTGGTTGATGGATGAGACCAACCCGTTGACCGGTCGCGTCGTGGTGAATCAGATCTGGAACAATCTTTTTGGCCGCGGGCTCGTGGCGACGGTAAACGATTTCGGCACGCGCGGGGAGAAACCGTCGCATCCGGAGCTGTTGGATTGGCTCGCGACGGAATTCCCGCGCTTGGCCTGGAGTCGCAAGGCCCTCATCAAGTTGATCGTTACGTCGGCCACCTACCGTCAATCCGCCAACTACCGGCGGGATCTCGAAGCGCGCGATCCGCTGAACACCTTGCTCGCGCGGCAGAACCGGTTGCGTTTGGAGGCCGAGACCGTGCGCGATGTTCACCTCGCGGCGAGCGGTTTGTTGTCCGACAAAATCGGCGGGCCCAGCGTACGGCCACCGTTGCCGGCGGACATCGCCGCGCTGGGCTACGCTAGTTCCATCAAATGGGAGGAGAGCAAGGGCGAGGAGCGTTATCGGCGCGGCATGTATATCTTTTTCCAGCGCACCGTGGCTTACCCGATGCTGGTGACCTTCGACGTGCCCGATTCGAACAACACCTGCACCCGCCGCGAGCGTTCCAACACGCCATTGCAGGCGCTGACACTGTGGAACGATCCGGTGTTCTTTGATTGTGCCCGCGCGTTGAGCAAACGTGTCGCGGGTGAACGAAGTGTGAACGCACGGCTCAAACGCGCGTTCGAGCTTTGTCTCGCGCGTCCGCCGAGCCGACGGGAACTCGCACGCTTGCGGCAGCTTTACGAAGACCAGCAACGTTTGACACGGGAGCATCCCGACAGCGCGCCGGCCATTCTCGGGCTGGACAAGAAAGCTGAACCACTGGCGGACGCGGTGGAACAGGCCAGCCTCGTGGCGGCCGCGCGCGTCATCATGAACCTGGACGAGTTCATCACCCGCGATTGATATGAGCCCTGATGAAATCATAAAGCTGACCCGCCGCGATTTTCTCGCCACCAGCGCCAGCGGCATCGGCGCGCTGGCTTTGGCGTCGTTGTTCCAGGCGGAAGGATTGCTCGCCGCGGAAGCCGACAAGGCCGTTGCACCCGTAGCGCCGCGCGGTCCGCATTTCACGCCCAAGGCCAAGAGTTGCATTTTCATCTACATGGAAGGCGCGCCCAGCCAGATGGATTTGTTCGACCCGAAGCCGAAGCTCAACGAATTAAACGGCCAGAAGCTGCCGGATTCCATGCTGGAAAAAGTGCGGTTCGCCTTCATTCAAAAGGACGGCGCGCGGCTGATGGGTTCGCCGCGAAAATTCACCAAGCATGGTCAGTGCGGCATGGAGATGTCCGATCTCCTGCCACACCTTGGCACGTGCGCCGACGACATCGCGCTGATTCGCTCGATGCACACGGACCAGTTCAACCATCATCCGGGTCAGTTGATGATGCAATGTGGCTCGCCCATGTTTGGCCGGCCAGCGATGGGCTCGTGGCTGAACTACGGACTCGGCAGCGAATCGAAAAATCTGCCGGGCTACGTGGTGTTGACCGCCGGACGGGGCACGAGCGGCGGCGCGTCATTGTGGTCGAGCGGCTTTCTCCCGTCCAATTTCGCGGGGACATTGTTTCGCAACCAAGGCGATCCGGTGCTTGATTTGAGCAACCCGCCGGGCATTACCGATAAGATGCAACACTACGGTCTCAATGCGATCACCGACCTGAACCACCTGCGTCACAAGCAGGTTCATGATCCGGAAATCGCCAGCCGCATCAGTGCCTACGAGCTTGCGTTCCGCATGCAAACCGCCGCGCCGGAGTTGATTGACCTGGCAGGTGAGTCCAAGGCCACGCTGGAGGCCTATGGCATCGAACGCGAAGACCCGAAGCAGGGGGCCGAGCGCAGCGGCGGCAAGGATGATTACCGGACCTTCGCCAAGAATTGCCTGCTCGCCCGGCGGCTCGTTGAGCGGGGCGTGCGGTTCGTCAATATTTTTCACGCCTCCTGGGACCATCACAGCGATCTCGACAACGGGCTCGCCTTCAACGCCGGCATGGCGGACCAGCCGATTGCCGCGCTCCTCAAGGATTTGAAACAACGCGGGCTGCTCGACAGCACGATGGTGGTTTGGGGTTCGGAATTCGGCCGCACGCCGCTCGGCGAAAACCGCGTGGGCTTTCAGTCGGTTACGGGCCGCGACCATCACCCCTTCGCTTTCAGTCTCTGGCTCGCCGGCGGCGGCATCAAGGGCGGTCAGGTCATTGGTGAGACGGACGACATCGGTTGGAACATCGTCAAGGATCCCATTCATGTGAACGACTTGCACGCGACGATGCTGCATTGCTTCGGCTTGGAACATACGAAGCTGACTTATCGTTTTCAAGGCCGCGATTTCCGGCTGACCGACGTGGCGGGCAAATTGGTGGACAAACTGCTGGCTTGAAACCTGCCTTGCTTGAGCTTGCGCGCCGGTGTGTGGCAGGCGGACCCGCGCCCCAAGAAGGTTGATTTTTCTTCTCGCCCGAATTCGGGGAATTCTGTAATTGTAGTGCATGGTTGTATTTCTAAACGGTCAACTCGTGCCGGAAGCACAAGCAGTTGTGCCCGTAAGCGACCGTGGATTCTTGTATGGCGATGGGTTGTTCGAAACGATGCGGGTCTTCAACGGCCGGCCGTTTCGGATGGCGCAGCATCTTGAACGCATGGTGCGCGGGGCAAACTATCTCAAAATCCCGCTGCCCTTTACGCCCAAGCAACTCCAGCATTTCGCCGAGGACCTGATTGAGCAGAACAAGCTGACCGAGGCCGTCCTGCGCGTGGTGCTGTCGCGCGGCCCGGGCAAACGCGGTTATTCGCCGAAGGATGCCGGCCCGCCGAATGTGGTGATGACGATGCACGAGATTGCGCCGCTCGATACAGCCAATCCCCCGCGCTGGAGCATGGTGACATCGCCGTTCCAGGTGCCGGCGAGTGATCCGTTGGCCTCGTTCAAGACCACCAACAAACTGCTGCACGTCGCCGCGCGCGCCGACGCCGAAACCCGGGATGCCGACGAAGCCCTGCTCATCAACACCAATGGGGAGGTGGCGGAAGCCGCCGGCGGGAACCTGTTCTGGGTCTATCACGACAAGATTTGCACCACCCCCACGGGCCGCGGCGCATTGCCAGGCATTACGCGGGCCGTGATGCTGGAAATCTGTCAGGTGCTCGGTTTGCCGACCAACAAACGCGTCATCAAGCGCGAGGCGCTGAAAAACGCCGAAGCCATCTTCCTCTCGCAAAGCGCACTCGGCTTGGTTTCGATCGTCAGTCTTGATGGCGAGCCCGTGCCGGATTCCCCGCTGGTGGAAAAGATTTACAAGGCTTACTGCGAAATGCTGGCGAAGGAGTAGGCTGCGTCGAACGCACACTCATTGAACCGTCGCGCCGGGGAGGATCAAACGGCAACGCCTGTTGTGATCCGACGATTTTAACGACCCAAATTGACCAAAATTACCGCTTGCACGACTCCGCGAAGCCGCTATATTGCGCGCTCTTTTTCGTAGAAAATTGATTTATGCGACGTCCCAAAGGCATCAAAACCAAAAAGTCCGTGGCGAAACGGTTCAAGATCACGGCCGGCGGCAAGGTCCTGCGCAAAATGGCGGGCCGACGGCATCTGTGCCAAACCAAAAGCCCCAAGCGCCGCCGCGGCCTGCGCGGCAACGTAGTTGTCCATCCCACTGACGAGTACCGCATCAAGCAGAACCTCCCGTTCAACCACTGACTTTCCGAACATCGATATTTACCTGAAACTTTATTATGCGCGTCACAAACGCCCCCGCTTCTTGGAAACGCCGCAAACGCATGTTGCAAGCCGCGAAAGGCTTTCGCCTGCGGCGTTCGAAACTTTACCGCTACGCCTCCGATGCCGTTGACCACGGCCGGCAATACGCCTATCGCGACCGCCGTCGCAAAAAGCGCACGTTCCGCTATCTCTGGCAGGCGCGCATCAACGCGGCGGCCCGCAGCGCGGGCATCACTTACAGCCGCCTGATCGAAGGCCTGAAGGCGGCCAAGTGCGAACTCGACCGCAAGGTCATCGCCGACATCGCGGCGCAGGACAACGCGGCGTTTGTCGAGTTGGTCAACGTCGCGAAGAACGCGCTGAAGTCCAAACCCGGCGCGGCACTCGCCAAGGCCTGATCAACCGACGGCATTTTCAACGGGCGACCAGCAATGGCCGCCCGTTTTTCTTTCGTGTCTCGACCGCCGCTTCGCCGGTATGCTTGAGGTGCTATGAGTGAAGCGCAATGGACCGAGGTTGACCGTTACCTGACCGACCTGTTTGTCGCGTCCGACGACGCGTTGGTGACGACGCTTGAAACCAGTGCCGCTGCCGGTCTGCCGTCCATCAGCGTCACGCCCGCCCAAGGCAAGCTGCTCCACCTCCTGGCCCGATCCGTGGGCGCTCGGAAAATTCTGGAACTCGGCACGCTGGGCGGTTACAGCACCATCTGGCTGGGACGCGCCCTGCCCGCCGGCGGAAAGCTTGTCACGCTGGAATCCCAGCCCAAACACGCCGAAGTCGCGCGCGCCAACATCGCTCGCGCCGGCTTGTCCGGTGTGGTTGAATTAAGTCTGGGCCCGGCGCTGGACACGCTGCCAAAACTGGTGGCCGAGGGATGCGGGCCTTTTGATCTCATCTTCGTTGACGCCGACAAGCCAAACTATCCGAATTATCTGCCGTGGGTTTTAAAGCTCTCCCGCAAAGGCACCTTGATCATCGCCGACAACATCGTGCGCAAGGGCGCGGTGGCGGATGCAGCCAGCGCCGATCCTCTGGTTCAAGGCGTGCGCCGTTTCAACGATCTCCTGGCGGCTGAACCCCGCGTGAGCGCCACAGCCATCCAAACCGTCGGCAGCAAAGGTTACGACGGTTTCGCGCTGGCGTTGGTCACTGCCGACGAGCGACCCGGCGCCGTCGTTGAATGAATTCACTTTCTGCCCCCGGGACTTCCTCCTAAACTCGACCTCCATTTATGGCCGGAATTCTTAACGAGATCGAACCGCTGAAACAAACCGCGCTCGCGGAACTCAAAGCCGCCGCCGACTTGGCCGCACTGGACCATGCGAAGGGCGCGTGGGTCGGGCCCAATGGCAGGTTCACCGCCTTGATGAAACAACTCGGCACGCTGCCGAAAGAGGACAAGCCCGCCGCCGGCAAGCTCATCAACGCTGCCAAGGTCGAGCTTGAAGCTGCGCTCGTTGCCCGCCGCGAAGAACTCGAACTGGCCGCCGCCCTGCCCAAAGAGCCGACGGATTTCACGCTGCCCGGGCGCCGACGCACATTGGGCAAACTTCATCCGCTCACCCAAGTCACCGAGGACATCGTTCGCGCGTTCCGCAAAATTGGTTTCGCCGTGGCCGACGGGCCGGAAATTGAGGACGAGTATCATTGTTTCGACGCGCTCAATACGCCCGCCGATCATCCCGCGCGCGACACACAAGACACATTTTACCTCGCGAACAAACTGGCGAATGAGTCTCCCTCGCCCGCGGGAGCGGGAGAGGGTCGTGAGGAAAGGCCCTTGCTCCTTCGCACCCACACCAGTTCCGTCCAAATCCGCGTGATGAAATCCCAGCCGCCGCCGGTGCGCATCATCGTGCCGGGCCGCGTCTATCGCCGCGACAACGCCGACGCCACGCACAATCCGACCTTCCACCAGATCGAAGGTCTCTACGTGGACAAAGGCGTCACCGTCGGCGACCTCAAGGGCACGGTGGAATTCGTCTTCAAGGAGCTCATGGGCAGTGACGTGAAGATCCGTTTCCGCCCGCACTATTTCAGTTACACCGAGCCGAGCTACGAAATTGATTTCACCAATGCGCTCGTGAAGAAGATGGGCAAGGACTGGCTGGAAATCGCCGGCTGCGGCATGGTGCACCCGCAGGTGTTCGAGAACGTCGGCTACGATCCTGAGGTCTGGACCGGCTGGGCGTTCGGCTTCGGCATCGAACGCATCGCCATGCTCCGCTACGGCATCAACGACATCCGCCTCTTCTACGAAAACGATGTGCGGTTTTTGAAGCAGTTCTAACCACGTGGTCGCCATGAAATGAAGGCTGCAACACCGACGTTCGCTGTTACTCGCCGGGAATTTCTTCGCTCAACAGGAATCGTGGCCCTCGCCACCGGGGTCAGTCCACAAATGGTCCCCTCTTCCGTCCTCGGCATGGGCGGACGGGCTTCGCCCAACAACCGTATCACCGTTGGCTTCATTGGCACGGGCGATCACGGCGTCGGTTGGAATCTTGGGCCGTATTTGCGCCATCCGGACGCGCAGGTCGTCGCTGCGTGCGACGTGGACAGCAATCATTTGATCCGCGCGCAGGAGACAATCAATGACCGCTACAAGAACGAAGATTGTTTCGTCACCAAGGATTTTCGCGAGGTCCTTGCGCGCCCCGACGTTGACGCGGTGATGATTTCCACGCCGGACCATTGGCACACGATCATCAGCATCCTGGCCGTGCAGGCGGGCAAGGATGTGCAATGCGAGAAGCCGACGCTGACGATTGATGAAGGCAAGCTGCTCATCAAGGCCGTTCGCAAATACAAGAAGGTTTTCCAGACCAGCACCGAAGATCGGTCGTTACCGATGTATCATCGCATGGCTGAATTGGTGCGCAACGGTCGCATCGGAAAACTCCAGCGCATCGAGGTGGTTTTGCCCCAGCGACCAGACAAACCGGGCGATCCGACGCCAATGCCGGTGCCGAAGGAATTGGATTACGACCTATGGCTTGGTCCCGCACCGGTCAAGCCCTACACGCGCGATCGCGTGCATTACAACTTCCGCTGGATTCAGGATTACTCGGGTGGCGTGATTCCGGACTGGGGCGCGCATCTGTTTGACACCGCTCAATGGGCGAACGACACCGAACGCAGCGGACCGGTCGAAATCGTCGGCACCGGCACGTATTGGACTGGCGGCCTTTACGACACGGTCAAGGATTACGATGTGACCTATCGCTATGCGAATGGCGTGGTGATGACGTGCAAACCGGGCAACCCGAGCATCAAGTTCATCGGCCGGGATGGTTGGGTGGGCAACACCGGCTGGCGCGGAGAAGTGAAAGCCAGTTCGCCGGAAATCCTGAACTCAAAAATCGGCGACCGTGAAATTCACCTGTACACCAACCCAAACGGCGAGCATGACGATTTTCTGAAATGTGTCCGCAGCCGGAAGGATCCGTATTTCCCGGTGGACATCGGTCATCGGGTTTCTACCGTGAGCCATCTGGCCCTGATCGCGATCAAGCTGGGCCGCCGGTTGCAGTGGGATCCGAAGCGCGAACATTTCATCGGTGACGAGGAGGCGAACACCCTCCTCGATCGTCCGCGCCGCGATCCGTGGCAGTTGCCGGAGGTTTGAACAGCAGGAAGTCGAAAACGCCGCGTTACTCGCTATTTCTTGTATTTGGAGAAGACCGGCATTTTTTTGAATTTGGCTAGCGGGTCTTCTTTCCCAATCAGGGCGGATGGACGCGTGGCCGGATTTTCCACGTCGTCAGCAGGTTCGGCGTCCGTTGCGGCAGGTGAAACACCGCCCGGTGGCGACGCCTGCGCGACCACATGCGCGGCGACCGGTGCGGACTGCACTGATCGTTTCTCGAAAAATGAGCTTTGAGTAAAACCAGCTTGCGGCGCCACAGGTGCCGCGACTGACGGCGGGGCGGGCATTGGCTTCGATTGCGCGACCTCCGCTGCTTTGATTTCAGTCGTCCGCCAACAGAGCCGCACGGAAGGAATTGGGCCAACACCGACGGCCACTTCGCTGTAAACCAAATCCCCGAGTTCCACGGTATCCGCCATTTGCCCGGCCTGTAGCAACGAGGATAAAATCGCGCGTGTCGTCCGCCGTTGTTGGTTCGCCTGCAACAACGACCGCAACACCGACGTATGCACGTCGTCAATCTTCGTCAGATGCACCAACAGGCGTTGCACGGGGCTGATTTCCAAATCCATGCCGCTGAGTTTGAAGCCGGCTTTGGCAAGCACATCCACGCTACTGTGAATCTCCGCCAGCGCCCCGCTGAGGCGATCTTCCTGGTCCGCCTTCAAATCGGCGACGCTGTATTGAATCTCCGATTTGAGTTGCTGCAACTGGCCCGTCGTTGCGGCAACTGTGTCGCGTACGTCCGCTATTTTTGGCGGAAGCTGCTGCATCGCCGCTTTGATCTCGGCGGCTTTCTGACTCAGGTTCTTCACTTTGCTGATAAACTGCTTCATAACGTTCTCCTCATTTCTGCTCCGGCGGCGGTTCTCCACTTTGCGCGGCTTCACGCTGTTTCTGCGCCTCGGCAATTGCTTTCTGGAATTGTTCGAGGAACGCCCCTTCGTTACTCAACATCTCTTGGGTGACATCAATCTCCAACGAACCTTGTTTGGCACGAGTCTCCAGCAACTCTTGAGACTTGTGTAAATGATCCCGCTGCCGCCCCGCCATGTCCTTCAACGTCGCCAGCGTGCTGTGGACCATCTCCATCTCGTGCTCCATCCGCTTCATGGCATCCGCCATCGTGCCGGTGTGAACAACCGAAATCGCCTGGCTCAAATCCTGGCGCAACGCGCTCAATCCCTCACCCAGCTTCGCAGCCAGTGCATTGAAATCGCCGTGGCCGTTATCGTCCTTCTTGGCCGGTTGCGCCAGGCGTTGATCAACGGTGTTGCGCAAGGCTTCGAGGTTCGCCGCCAATGGCGCGAGATCAATCGTCACGTTCGGCGGCGGTTGGACCGGCTGCGGCCTGGCGGCCTGCTTTTCCAACGTCGCCTGTAAAGCTTCGAGCCCCTTGCCCACGGGTGACATGTCCACCACGACCTGCGGCGCGGCTTGGGGCTTTGCCGATTGTTTGTCCACCGCCGCTTGCAGTGCCTCCAGGCTCTTACCCACCGGCGTCATGTCCACATTGACCTGCGGAGGTGGTGGCGGCGGCTTGGCCAACTGGTCGGAGATGATCTTCTGAATGCCTTCCAATCCGGACTGAAATCCGCTCAACTGCGCCACGATGCGTCCGGCCGGATCGTGATCCCCGCCCGCGCCCCGTGCCGCCGTGTTGTGTTTGAAGGTCTTCTTGATCTCCTCCCAACGTGATTTTTCCTCTGCTGTCTGAACGCCGATCAGTTCCCGGAACTTGAGCATGTTCGCTTCCGTGCCCGTCGTGAGCGTCTGCGACTCGCCGCGGTAGTGATCGAGGATGAGCGCGCGCATCTCGTCATCGTTCATGATCGTGACGACTTTTTCCGCGAGGCGGTTCATGTTGCGATACGATCCCTGCAACCGGAACGGCGGCTCGACGCGGAACTCATCCGCCTGAGCAGCGGAGTAGATGTATTCTTGGTTCACGCGCAAGATGACCTCGCGAGTCATCACGAGCTTCTTCATCACCGACAAAATCTCTTCCACTTCCTGTGACGAATAACTGCCCTCGAACCCTTCCGCCTCGCGCTCGCCGGATTCCGCCATGCGGATGAACGAGCGAATGTCCTTCTGACTCTTGTTCGCCAGCGGCGCCAGCACGGCGTTCGACGTCACGGCGTTTTCGAGATAGCTCGCTTTGAAATAATCCGCTTTGCCGCCGATGATGTCGCCGAGATTGTAGGTGTCGGCACGGTTCGCGAGCATGTCCGGGATTTTGAACTTCTGCCCGCTCTCGGTGTAAGGATTGCCCGCCATCACGACCACGACCTTGCGTCCGCGCAAATCGTAAGTGCGCGGTTTCCCGCGCCAGACGCCTTCGATGCGGCGCTGCCCGTCGCAGAGCGAAATGAACTTCTGCAAAAACTCCGGGTTGCAATGCTGGATATCGTCCACGCAGATCATCGCGTTGTCGCCCATCTCCAGCGCGAGGTTCAGCTTGATGATTTCCTCACGCGCGGCGGCGTTCGGCGCTTCTTCCGGATCGAGCGACACGACATTGTGGCCGAGCGCCGGGCCGTTGATCTTGATGAAGATGATGCCCAACCGGCTCGCAACATATTCCATCAACGTCGTCTTGCCGTAACCGGGCGGCGAAATGATGAGCAGCAAACCCATCAAGTCTGTGCGCTTGGCTGCGCCCGCCGCGCCGATTTGCTTGGCGAGATTGTCGCCGACCATCGGGAGATAAATCTGGTCAATGAGCTGATTGCGCACGAACGACGTCAGCACCTTGGGCTTGAATTCATCGAGTCGCAGCTTGGCGCGTTCGCGTTCGATCAACTGTTGCTTCAGCGCGTGGAACTTTTCAAAACGCGGGACGACGTCGCGCTCAAATTTCTGGAGGCGATCCTGGAAGTTCAGGTAATCGAACTGATACTTGCTGCCTTGAATGAGCGCGTGATTCCCGCGCATGCCTTCGATTACCCGCGACGTTGCGGCCTTGACCACGGACCGCTTGAGTGCGTCACCACAAAAGAGAATGGCAGAGATTTCGTCGAGATAGCGGAACTGGTGGGTCGAGTCGCGCTGCGACTCGACGTCCGGTCGCAGCGCGACCGGACCTACCTGCAGAAAGCCCCGCACCCAGTCGCGCACCAAATCCAGTTCGCTGCCGGGATGTTCAGCGAGCGCCTCTCGCCGCTGCTCGAAAGCTTTCTCGCTGCCTTTGCTGGCGAGATGCCGGTTGAACGACGCCACCAGTCCCTCCGCCTCCTGACTGACGGAAACCGCCTCGCCCGTGATCAGTTCGTTGAAAAGGTACTCGCCTGCTTCATTCGCAGTTGCCGGCGGATAAAGCTTGGTTTGCTCGACGAACGCGGCAATCAAACCTTGCAGCGCGGCGATGTAGTTCTGCTGCGTCGGATCGCCGGGGAACAGCTTGTTGCGCTCGGCAAAGGCATCGAGCTTGGCCGACCACAGCGTCTTCGTTTCCGCCGGGCAGAAGCGATTCCAATAAACCACCGCACAGGCCCGCGCTGCCGGACTGAACCGCGCCAGTTGCAGCGCGTGATGGGTCGTGAGCAGCGCGTGGAAAATCTTCGCACCGTCCAGATCGTGAATGCCCTTGGTGTAACCTTCCTGATAACGCGCGCCCATAAACTCCTGCACGAACGCAAGGCGTTTGTCTTCCGAGAATGCGAGCGCTTCCGCCAAGCTCGGAGCGCCGAGCACCGGCTCGGCTCGCACTGAGCTGTTGGAACGGGCCGAGCTGGTGCTGGGCGCTCCTATCGCCTTCAACATCTGCCACGCCAGATATTCAGCACGATACACCTCGCGGTTCTCGGACACGACTTCCTGATCCCACACATCGCGCGTGGCCAGGAATGCCTCGTCCGTAATCGCCTCGAAATACTTGGTGCTCGTCAGGTGGATATGCTGCACGCCGTCGCGGTTGACCACCGTGAGTTCAAGGGGCTGCGTGTTGATGTTGAAATGATGCTTGCCGAGTTTGATGACATCCTGCCCACCAACAAACAACTCCTGCCGATCCTTCAACTGCCGCACGGCTTCCTGCTGCGTGCCTTTGAGGCGACCTTGCAGATCGTCGGCCTTCACCGAATCGCCCAGCGCGAGCAGTTGCTCAATCGTCTCGCGGACCTTGGCGATCATCAGGTCCGACGCCATGTAGCTATTGATATCCTCGATGCTCTTGAACCCGGCGAGGCGATTTTGAATCACCTTGAGGATGCGCTCGGCGGCGGTCAGCAACGCGCTGGCCTTGCGATTGCGCTGTTCGACGAGTGCGACCTTGCGCTGCTCGAACGCCTCGTAAAGTTCCGTCCGTCGCTCGGCGAGTTGCACCGTGTATTCTTCGAAATCGGCGAACGTGCCTTCCAGTTCCTCAAGCTGAACGGAGAGGCGGTTCAAATACTCCT
Organism: uncultured Bifidobacteriaceae bacterium; assembly: GCA_964458575.1. GTDB lineage: Bacteria > Verrucomicrobiota > Verrucomicrobiia > Limisphaerales > JADLHS01 > CAYWMD01. Next base: position 49,531 of record CAYWMD010000027.1, read on the forward strand.
CGCACTTGGCGGGCGAATCGCACAGGTCGAGATAGCTCGACGCGGCTTGACCGAGCAACTTCATCTGCGCGCCAAACTGCGCCGCGCCTTCGCTGGCGATGAGATGTTGCAGGCGTTTCTTGAGCGCGGCCTTGACCTGATTGAGCGTGGAATAAACCGCCGTGATCGCGTCAATGATCCGCGTCGTCTCGGTCGCGTCCTCGATCTTCAGACTGTTGACGATCTCGATGAGCATTTCGAGTTCGCCGCCCGCGACGGTGACGGCCTTCTCGATTTCCTTTCCCTCCGCAACCTTCGTCACGCGATCCACCGCCGTGAGATGATCGGCTGCCTGTCGGCGATAAGGCTCAAGCGACTCGGGCTTGAGAAGAAACTTCACGCAGGAATTGGAAAGCTCGTCGGTCTGTGTCGCGACCTGCTTTTCTGCTTCGTCAATTTGCGCGAGGTCAACGTAGCGGACTTCCCTGAGCGTGATGAGTTCACCGCGAAGCTTTCGGAGCGAAGCAAGGTTGAGAACAAAGTCATTCAGCACGCGGAAGCTGGCACGGCGGATGTTCTGAAACTGATCGGTGCAACGCTTGCGCACGTCTTTCACGCGCTCGACGGCCTCGCGTTGCAGGCGGCGCACCTTGTCGAATTCGTCCACGGCCTTGTCCGCCGCCTCGCGCACGGCGCGCAACGCACCATCCACGCCGAAGCCCTCCGCACTCGACAGCCACGGATAGGAATCGAGAATCGCGCCGCAGCGTTTGACGAGGTCGGTGTAAATCTGCGCGTAGGGATTTTCCTTTCGCACCAGTGTCATCACCTCGTTGCACTCGGCGAGACAGCGCACGACTTCCTTGTTGCCGACCTGATACAGAAACGCGTCCTTCTTGCCGGCGGGTTCGAAGTCGGGCTGATGGAACGGCGTCTGCCGCAGTTGAATCATGTGATGCTTCTGCGGCTCGGCTTCGGCGCGGAACACGAGCAGGTGGCCGTTGGGGAACAGGGAATAACCCGGGCACCCAATGCGCTCCTCGACCTTTTGCGCAATCAACCGATACGGCAGCAAGGCGTAATCGCCGGTCAAGCGATTGTAAAAGACATAGAGCACGTCTTCGCCGTTCGGCGCGTAGATGACGCGCTCGATGACCATCGGGCCGTCTTTGGACTCGAACTGTTTCAGTTCACCCGTTGCGAGGTAATAACCATCGGGAAAGATAAGCCCGTGTTCCTCGGGCAGGAAGACACACGACTGGCCGAGCGAATCCACGCGCAGCGCCGATTGCGTCTTCTCGTTGAAAATGAAAAAGCGCGGGGTGTTTTCCTTGTAGGGCCGGATCTTGAGCAGGATGAGGTGGTTGACAATCGCGTAGGCGATTTCGGCGTCGTCCACCTTTTGGTACTTGTCGTCCACCGGTTCGGCGTAGATGCCTTCGCCCGTCGCGGTGCTGTCTTCGACCTTGATCGTCAGGTCGCCACCGATGCACTCGACAAACACGCGGTCTTCAATCGAGATGTGCGGATAATCGCCGTAGCGGTAGGACTCGCGGTCAGGCGTCAGCCAGCGAAACTCGAACTGCGGTGGGAAACCGACCTTGCGGAATTCGGCTTCGCTGCGGCCGTCGAGGTATTTCAGGTTGCCCTCGTTGTAAGCCCACTTGAAAACCGCGATGTCATTGATGCCCGGGCCGGTCGAGAACACCATGTAGAGTCTGCCCTCGATGACCGAGAACTTCTGGAACGACGCCTTTTCGTAAACGTTGTAGAGCCGTTTGAAGTCCGTGATGAACGTCTTGTCCTGCAACCCGGCGAGGTCGGCTTCCTTGAACGTGCCGGCCTGGTCATCACGATGGTAGATGGCGAACACGTCGCCCAACTCAATCTCCTTCTTGAGACCAAACTGCACATTGAAGCCAAAGAGAAAGCGGCCCGAGCCCAACTGCACCATGTCCGCCGGAATGCAGTTGTGGGCGGTGATGATGCGGTCGGCCTGGAGCAGCTTGAATTCAATCGTGCCGAACACCTCCGCGCGCCGCGCGTTGAGCTGGCTCATGCACTCGCGCAACGTCGCGCCCTGCGTGTTCAGCCGCTGGCGGATGATCTCGTAAGTCGCGCTGCCAAGCGTCTGCGCGGTGGACGGCGCGGCGGCGGCCTCAGGCGCGGGTGCGGGTGCGCCTTCAGGCTGCGGGGCGGGTTTGGTTTCTGGGGCTTCAGCCATTGCCTAATTCCAGTTCAAAAAGCTTTGGGCTACTGCCTTTGAAAAAACTTCGGGTGACCAGCCGACTAAATCGGAAACCTGACCGTCGCCGATCTCCACAATCCGCAGCGTGCCGTCAGTTCGCTGGATCACGTCTGTAGAAAAGAATCTGCTCTTCACGCGGCTGGCGCACTGATGGACAATTTCGGGAACTTCGCCGATAGGTGCGCGTGGCTGGCCATTGAACACAAAGTACCGTCGCTCTGTGTCGGGCCGAAAGTCTTCCACCCGGCGTACGCAGAAGCCTCCTTCGATTGTGCCTCGGTAACGTCGCATTTCGGAAACAACTACCTCGACAGCCTCGGGCTTCGATATGCGCGAGCCGACTGAAGTCTTGAGAGACTTCACATAATCCTTGATGAAGTATTCGCTCCATCCCAGTACTTTCAACTCTTTCGCCAAGTCGCAATCCGCCGGATACACTTTCGTCTCTGGAGTGAATTCACTCACGAGCGGATACCAGTTCGGCAAATAGTGACAGGCAAGATAATTGGTCGTGTCGCTCACAGGCTGGCAGCCTGTGCTGTGAATTGCCGCAACCAAAGATGTGTATTCGTCCTTTGAAAGCATCCAGCCTCGATAAAGAACCTTGGCGCCAGTCGGAAGCGGCGGGCTGGCTTTGAAATCACCAGCCTGGAAAGCCTCCACGGAGAAAAGCGATGTTTCAAAGCCTTCGCTCCGCACCGCTTCCACCTCGGCCTGATAGTGTTCGTCCGGCTGGCGTGGCCGCAGCGGACTGCTTGGGTAAAGCAAATGCATTTGTCGCAAGCATTCGCGTTACGCTTTGGCCGTCGTCTTGTCTGACAACACCGCCGATGCCATCACGTCGGACAAGCCGCTTTCTTTCGCCATCGCGTGTGCTGACTTTAGTAACGATTGCAGCCCGCTGTCCTTGGACGACGCGATCATTTTTCCGAGCAACGCGGCGACGGTCAGGTTCTTCAGGTCCTCGGTCTTGATGCCGAAATCCTTCACCCATTGCGCGAGCTGCGATTTGAAGAAGTCCGGGTCGCCGTTGAAGAACGTGTTCTTGATGTCGGACAACGTCTCGCTGTTGTTGACCATGCGATCCACGGATTTCCCGTTGCCCACGGCGCGGACGATCTTCTCGAAGAAGTCGTTTTCACCACCGACGATGTCAATCTTGGCGGCCTTGAGCGCTTCCCCGACAACTTCCGAGTGCGCGCGAGCGATGTCGCGATTGACGTTGATGGCCGCGAGTTCGACGTCGCGTTCCTTGGCAAGTTTGAGGCGGAATTCCTCGTGTTGCTGGCCGGCCTCGTGCAGAAGTTTCATCGCCTTCGCTTTTTCCTCGATGCCCTTCGCTTCGGCGAGCATCTTGGCCTGGATGCCGGTAGCAGTAGCCATTTCCTTGTCCTTCGTGCCTTCGGCTTCGGCTTCGGCTTGAGTCTGGGTGACCTTGGCGTGAGCATCGCCCTTGACCTGCTCCACTTCGGCCTCGGCGATGCCAACGGCTTTGATGGCTTCGGCATCGGCCTTCTTCGCGCTCGCCTTGGCAGTGATAACCTTGGCCTCGGCGAGTCCTTTCGCGGCTTCTTGCGCGGCGACGCCTTCAGCTTCCTGCTCCATCGCAATGCGCTTCTTCTCGCTGGCCTTGGCTTCGGCGTCGGCAATCGTCTGAATCCGTTCCGATTCGCGCAAGGCAGCTTCCCGCCCCGCCTCGGCGGCGGTGACGGTTTTTATCTTATTGGCCTCGGCGAGGTTGCGATCCGCCTCCTTTTGCGCTTCGGCGGCAACGACCTTTTCAACCTGCGCCTGCTTGGCGTTCATGTCCGCCTCAATGAGCGTGACTTCGCGGACGCGCTCGGCGGTCATACGGGCTTCGATGTTGGTCTTCTCCTCCTGCTGCTGCACGACGGCCTTTTGTTCAGCCACGACCACAGCGCGTTTGCGTTCCACCTCCACGGCGGCCTCGGCCACTTTGACTTCCTTGTCCATCTCAGCCAATGAAACAGAACGTTCGCGGCGCACGCGGGCTTCCTCACCTTCTTGAACCGCTTCCTGTTCAAGGCGCTGTTTTTCCTTGCGGACCGTGAATTCGCGCTCCTGCACGGCGCGGTTCATATCCTGCGTGCGCAGCTGAATGGCTTCCTCGGCCTCCAATCGCTTGCCCTCCACTTCCTGCCGCCGGGCCTCGATGACCTTGCGGGCTTCGGCCTCTTCGTTGGCCTTGATCTCGGTAACGGCGCGCGTCTGTTTGGCGGTGTCTTCCTCGTTGCGACGCTTCTGTTCGCGCTTGGCGATGTCCGCGTCGGCGTTTTCCTTCTCCACCTGCACCTGGGCGCGCTGGGTGAATTCGTTGGCCACCACGCGTTCGCGCTGGGTGATCTCGGTGATTTTCTTGATGCCTTCGGAATCAAGGACGTTGTTGGGATCATGCTGATCGAGCGGGGTTTGTTCCAAATAATCAATCGCCACGTCCTGAAGCAGAAAACCGTCGAGGTCCTTGCCGATGGTGGCTTGAATCTGGTCGCGGAACTTGATGCGTTCGGTGAACAGTTCGTGGAATTCCATCTGCTTGCCCGCGGTCTTGAGCGCCTCCGAGAATTTCGCCTCAAACAACTCGCGCAACTGCTCGATATCCGCCACGCGTTCCGGGGTCAACATCTGGGCCACTTTGCGGACGCTTTCCTCGGTGGCCTCGACGCGGATGTAAAAGGCCACGGTGATGTCGGCGCGGATGTTGTCCTTGCAGACGAGACCATCCTTGCCTTTGCGCGCGATCTCGAGCTTCTTCACCGAGATGTCCACGATGTGGTAATTCTGCAGGACGGGGAAACGCAGCATGTAGTCGAAGGACACGCGCAACCCGCCCATGCCGGTGGTAACGCCGGCGCGTCCGGGTTGGATCTTGCGGATGCAGATGCCGATGATGGCAACGGCGACCAGGCAGATGACAATGAGCAGGGCAATGAGCAGATAGGTGAGCATAGGATGTAATCGGTTGTATATTATCACCAACGCCGCGCGAGTCACCCTGTCAACCAGAGCGTCCATACCTCAGCATCACGCAACGTCCAGAACTGCCCAGTGGTTATCAGAACACCGAAATCCTTGCCAATACAATTCCGGCCAAAGTTTACAATGGGCCATCGGTCCTGGCGAGCCGCCGGGAAAGTTTGAATGCCAGGCGCCGTTGCTGCGTCGGGTGTTTGTCTCCGCGACAACGCGGTTGCGGAACATCCACACGCGAACTCCAGCGAATGAATATGAAATCCCAAGTGCTGCTTGGGCTGATGTTGCTGGGCGGTTGTTCAAGCCTGACGGCGATGACGCTTGCCTCCGGCGGAAAACCCCGTTGCGTCATCGTCCAAGCAGCCGCCGCCACCGCGCCGGAGCGACATGCTGTTGCGGAGCTGGCGTTGCACCTGAACCTGATTACCGGCGCGACGTTTGAGATCAAAACCAATGCGGTTGAGGCTCCGAAAAGGGCCATCATCGTTGGCCGGGGTTCGCTCGCGATGAAGCTGTTTCCGGAAATCGAATTCGCGAAACTGGGCGCGGAAGAACTGGTCATCCGCACGAAAGGCAATCACCTGTTGCTCGCCGGCGGCCGGCCACGCGGGACGATTTATGCCGTGAACCGCTTCTTGCAGGAACAATGCGGCGTGCGTTGGTGGACGCCGTGGGCCACGAACATTCCGCATCGCGCCACGTTGCGCGTCGGCGATCTGAACGTGCGGCGGCAGCCCCCGTTCGAGTACCGCGCGCCGTTCTGGTTTCAGGGATTCGACCCGCTGTGGAAGGTCCGCAACAACGCCAATGATGAACATCGCCGCATTCCGCCCGAATGGGGCGGCTGCATCAGTTACAAGGGTTTTTGTCACACGTTCTATCCGCTGGTGCCACCGGAAAAATATTTTGCCAGCCATCCCGAGTGGTACAGCGAACTCAAAGGCAAGCGGACCCACGAACGGGCGCAACTTTGCCTGTCGAATCCCGAGTTGCGCGATTTTGTCGTGGCACGGGTGAAGGAGTGGCTGCGCGAAGCACCGGAAGCCGCGATCATTTCCGTTACCCAAAACGACTGGCACGGCCAGTGTGAGTGTGCGAAGTGCAAGGCCATTGATGATGCGGAAGGCGGTCCGGCCGGCAGCATGATCACTTTCGTCAACTACGTCGCCGAGCAGATCGAGCCCGAGTTCCCGAACGTGGCGGTGGACACGTTCGCGTATCAATACACGCGCAAGCCGCCCAAAACGGTCAAGCCCCGGCCCAACGTCATCGTGCGCCTGTGCAGCATCGAGTGCAATTTCCGCGAACCGCTGGACGGACCGTCCAATGCCCGGTTCCTTGCCGACTTGGAAGGCTGGTCGAAAATCTGCCAGCGGCTTTACATCTGGGATTACACCACTGATTTCCACAATTACGTCAATCCGCATCCGAACTGGTTCACGCTGGGTGCAAACGTGCGGCTGTTTCAGAAGTTTGGCGTGCGCGGGGTGTTCGAGCAGGGTTCGTATCAGGCCTATGGGGGCGAGATGGGCGAATTGCGCGTCTGGCTGCTGGCGCAACTCCTCTGGAATCCGCAGCAGGATGACCGCGCCCTCATCAAGGAGTTTCTCGAAGGTTACTACGGCAAGGCTGCCGCCAAACCGATTGGGCGCTACCTTGATTTAATGTATGCCGCCGCGGATGGATTCTACCTCGGCTGCTACACCAAACCGTTTCCGCCGCACCTGGAGTTCAAAGTTCTCCACGAAGCGGAAAAGTTGTGGCAACAGGCCGAGCAAGGCGCAGCCAGCAATCCCGAGTTGCTGGCCCGTGTGCGCCTGAGTCATCTGCCGGTGCAACATGCGTTTTTGGCCGACTGGCAGCGTCTGCGTTACGATTGCTGGGAACAAAACGCTCGATGGCCCCTGCCGCAAACACTGAAAGCCGCCACCGCCGAGTTTGTTGAAAGATGCGAAGGCGTTCCGGACAAGAAGTGGTCGGTGGTGACCCGCTTAAGCGAACGCAAGTTCTTCGTGAGCGACTTCATAAGTTCGCTGACCAATGATCCGCCGGCGTTGCCGGCGTCCCCGCCGAAGCGCTTGAGCCGGCCCAAACTGCCAGCGGACCTGAAGCCACAGAACCTCCGCGGCGCGGTGGATTTGCAGGACAACGTCGCGCGCCTCGCCAAGCCCGGCAAATGGGCGCAAATCCGGCCTGACCTGACGGCTTCCGACCGGCGGGCCGCGTGGATGCCCGGCAACCACAGCGAATGGGCGTTTCGCATTCCGGCGTCGAAAATCCCGAAGTCGCCGACGGGTTCATGGCAGGTTTATGCCATCGTCCGCATCGAACCGAATGCGGCGGCCAGGCCCGATTCAATCGCGTTTTATGCCGGAGTTTACGACAACGCGGCGAAGGACTACCCGGCCAATGCGAAATTCCCGATCAACCAAACGGGCATAGATTATCGTTCGTATCTCATCGGAACATTCGAGCCGGGACCGGATCGGGACATTTTTGTGTCGCCGGCCGGAAACGCGGATGCCAGCGCCGTCTGGGTGGACCGGGTGGTTTTGATTCCGCAGCGCTAACACCGGCGCGCGGGCGTCCGCCCGCAGCAGGCACATTCGCAGAAATACCAGCTCGAAGCCTGTCCCTCACGCCTCACGCGTGACGCGGCGTGCTGCGTCCGGAAGGTCGCGCGTCGGGGCTGTTCTGGAAGTTTACCGTTGACAGTTGCCCATCGGGCGGGTGTATTGCGCCCATTTCGCCGAAGTCAGTTCCGCCCGGTTGGACTGCACTTGGCAGGCCTGAACCACACAACTCAGCATGAGCAAAAAGAAAATCAACGTCGCGATTGTCGGTCTCGGTTTCGGAGCAGAATTCATCCCTCTTTGGCAGAAGCATCCCCACGCCACCTGTTACGCCATCTGCCAGCGTAATGAAAAGAAGCTCAACGCCGTGGGGGATTACTTCGGCGTCGAGGTGCGCTACTCGGATTTCAACCGGCTGCTCAAGGACAAGAACGTTGACGTCGTCCACATCAACTCGCCGATTCCCGACCACGCGTGGATGAGCATCGCGGCGCTGAAGGCCGGCAAACACGTGGCCTGCACCGTGCCGATGGCCACGAACATCGCCGATTGCAAGAAGATTGTGGATCTCGCGAAGCGCACCGGGCTCAAATACATGATGATGGAGACGGTCGTGTATGCCCGCGAATATCTGTTCATGAAGGAAATGCTGGACCAGGGCGAACTCGGCAAGCTTCAGTTCGTGCAGGCGAGCCATCAGCAGGACATGGACGGCTGGCCGAACTACTGGCCCGGCCTGCCGCCGATGTGGTACGCGACGCACTGTGTCGGACCAGTGGCGGGACTCATTGGCCAGCCGGCGGAATACGTGAGCTGCTTCGGCTCGGGGACGATTCGCAAGCGCCTCATCAAATGCTACGGCTCGCCGTTTGCCGTCGAAACCGCACACATCAAATTCAAGGGCACCGACGTCAACGCCCGCATCATTCGCAGCCTGTTCGACACGGCACGACAATATCGCGAGAGCATTGACGTCTATGGCACGAAGAAAGCCGTCGAGTGGCCGCTGATCGAACACGAACCGCTTATCCTGCACACGGCGAAATTGCCCGAGCCTAAGATTCCCAAGCCGGTCAAATGCCCGGACTTCGCGTATCGCCTGCCGAAGAGCATCGCGAAATACACGACGCAGGGCGTTTACGATGCGAGCAAGAAGACTCACCTGAGCTTCACGCAGGGCAGCGGTCATGGCGGTTCCCATCCGCACCTCGCGCATGAGTTCGCCATGGCGCTGGTCGAGGACCGCGACCCGTTCCCGAACGCGAAACAATCCGCGAACTGGACCTGCGTCGGCCTTTGCGCCCACGAATCCGCGCTCAAAGGCGGCGCGATTGTAAAGCTGCCGGCGTTCACCCTCTGATTTCCTGACCAACCCAACCCAAAAACTTCTCAGCAAAAACTATGAGCAACGTTCAAGTCAGCAATGAAGCCATCGCCCCGAATGCCAAACGATTGTTGTACGCCGGCTTCATGGCGATCTTCGCCGCCGGCGTCGGTTTCGCCATCCGCGGTGGCATCTTTGACAACTGGGGTGCGGCGTACGGCTTCACCGCCGCGCAACTCGGCGCGATTGGCGGCGCGGGTTTCTCCGGCTTCTGCTTTGGCATCATCATCGGCGGTGTGGTTTGCGACAAGATCGGTTACGGCAAACTGGTGATTCTCGCGTTCGCGCTGCACGTGCTCTCGGCGTTCGTGACCTTCACGGCGAGCGGGGCGAGCGCATATCCCAGTTTGTACTGGGGCATGTTCCTGTTCGCTTATGCCAACGGCACGCTTGAAGCCGTGGCCAACCCCCTCGTCGCCACGCTCTATCCGAACAACCGCACGCACTTCCTGAACATTCTGCACGCAAGCTGGCCCGCCGGACTTGTTGCCGGCAGCGCCTTGGGCTGGCTGCTGGACGACCAGATGAAACTGAGCTGGCAGATTCAACTCTCGTTCTACCTCATCCCCACCATCGCCTACGGCGCGATGTTCTTCGGCCAGCACATGCCCAAGTCCGAGGCGTCCAAGAAGGGGTTGAGCCTCGGGGAGATGTTTAAGGACGTCGGAATTCTCGGCGGACTGGTCGTTTGCTACCTGCTGACCTTGTTCTTCCAAGGCGCACTGGGTCTGTCCTCCGGCGTGGCCTACGCTATTTGCGGGGTGTTATTGATTGTGGTGGCATTGATCACCCGGTTTTCCATCGGCTCAATTCTTTTGTTTGTCCTGTTCATCGCCCATGCGCTGGTCGGCGCGGTGGAACTGGGCACGGACGGCTGGATTCAAAACATCACCGGCAACCTGTTCACCTCGGCGCAGGGCAAGTACCTCTTCATGTGGACTTCACTCATCATGTTCAGCCTGCGCTTCTGCGCGGACTTCATTGAGAAGCGCCTCGGCATCTCGCCGGTGGGAATTTTGCTGGGCTCCGCGATCCTCGCGTGCGTCGGCTTGCAATTGTCCAGCAACATCACCTCCATCGGCATGGCCTTCCTGGCGCTGGCCGTTTATGCCGTGGGCAAAACGTTCTTCTGGCCGACCATGCTGGCCGTCGCCTCGGATCGCTTCCCGCGCACCGGCGCCATTGCCATCAGCATCATGGGCGGGATCGGCATGTTGTCCGCCGGCATGATCGGCTCGCCGGGGCTGGGTTACGCGAAAGATCGTTTCGCCACCGAGGCCCTGGCCCAATCGAACCCGGCGGCCCTGGCCAACTACAAGTCGGATAAACCCAGCACCTTCCTGTTCTTCTCCGAAGCCGCCGCGCTCGACGGCACGAAGTTGGCCGAGGCGCAAAAAGTCGCCGCTGACCAGCGCACGCCCGAACAGAAAGCCGTGGCCGAAGCGAGCATCGCCGGCGATCGCAAGACGCTGAAGGCCGACTCATTCATCCCTGGCATCATGGCTGTGATTTATTTGATCCTGCTCATCTACTTCAAAACCATCGGCGGCTACAAACCCGTCCACCTGCTTTCAACTGAGGAGCAGACCAAGACCGAGCAGGCGTGATGGAGTTGCGCGAGACTCTTTTCGATTTGAACGTGGCTCATTCGTGGGCCACTGGTCGTTCCGCTGAATCGAGCCGAAAGTAAACTCACTGCACCATGCCAAATCCCTGGACCGGGAAAGGAAATCCCTACACGCGCAAGGAAGTCGTCGAGCGCTTGCGAACCACGTTGAGCAAAGGCAACGCCATCCTCGCCGCCGGCGCGGGCACGGGCATCAGCGCCAAGTTCATCGAGCAGGGTGGCGCGGACCTCATCATCATCTACAATTCGGGCCGCTTCCGCATGATGGGCCACGGTTCAACCTGTGGTTTGATGGCCTACGGCGACGCCAATGCCATCGCGATGGAGATCGGTGAGTACGAAGTGCTCCCGGTGGTGGAAGAGGTGCCGGTAATTTGCGGCGTCCACGCCACCGACCCGCGCCGGCGGATGTGGCACTGGCTGGGGCGTGTGAAGGAGATGGGTTTCAGCGGCGTGAACAATTTCCCCACCCACACCATCGTGGACGGTCATTTCCGTGGCGTGCTGGAAGAGACCGGCATGAGCGTGCAAAAGGAATTCGAAATGGTCGCGCTTGCCCGCAGGATGGGTTTGTTCAGCATTGTCTATGTCGCCACGCCGGACGAAGCCGTGCAGATGGCCCAAGCCGGCGCGGATGCCATCATCGCGCATGTCGGCACAACCGTCGGCGGCAGCATCGGCGTGAAAAAGGCCGTCGTGACCTGGGACTTCACGATCAGGCGCACACAGGAAATCATCAACGCTGCTCGGCGCGTGCGGAAGGACATCTTCTTCCTCGCGCACGGTGGCCCGATTAACACGCCGGCGGACGCGGATCGCGTCTTGAAAAACACGGACGCAGTGGGTTTTGTCGGTGCGAGTTCGCTGGAGCGCATGGGCGTGGAAGCATCGCTAACGAACCTCACGCGGGATTTCAAAAAACTGAAAGCGCCCGCCTCAAAAACTTTCGGCAACGCATCCCGTAGGAAATGAGCATTGCCCAACGCCGCTTCGTGACCGCCGCCGACAAGGTGGATTTTCTTTCGCCGTGGACCTTGGAGGAATGGTTCTGCCGTTCCGATATCGTGCCGAATCAGGAGTTGCTGATGGTCCGCGCGAACATGGAGCCCGGTCGTTCGCATCCGTTTCATACGCACCCCACGCGCGAGGAAATCATCTACGTGCTCTCCGGTCGTGCCGAGCAGTGGATCGGTCAGGAACATCGCATCCTCGGTCCCGGCGAGATGGTGTTGGTTCCAAAAGGTGAAGTTCACGGCACCTACAACCCGTTCCGCGAGCGACTGGTATTCCTCGCCATCCTCGCGCCGGCCAACGCGCCCGAGCCCGGCATCGTGGATGTTTCCACTCAAGCGCCCTGGGTCACGCTGCGCCAAAAGCACGGGCTGCCCGATTGCAAATGACCCGTCGGACTGAATCCTGAAACACAGTAAACCGCAGAGACGCGATGACCGGAGAGAAACCAGACCAAAAAATCTCTGCGTCTATCGCGCCTCTGCGGTGGTAGAGCCTCAACCGAATGAAACAAATCTTCAGCTTCATCCTCACCGGTTTCTTCTGCATCGCCACGGTTCAGTCCGCCGAACCGCTCCGCGTCTTTATCCGCAGTGGGGCGAAGACCCACGGCCCCGGCCAGCATGACCATCCGCGCTTCCTGAAGGAATGGACCCAACTCCTCTCGGAACGCGGTCTCAAGGTGCAGGGCGGCAACGAATTTCCAACCGCCGCGCAACTCGAACAAACCGACGTTGTCATCATCCACTGCCAGGACGGCATGAAGATCGTTGGCGATGATCGTGTGGCTTTTGAAAAGTTCCTCGCGCGCGGCGGCGGCGTGGTGGTCATTCATGCCGGCGTGGTTGGTGGCGACCAGCACGCGTGGGCCAAAAAAATTCTCGGCGGCACCTGGCGCTGGTCGGCGCCCGACCTGCCCAAGGAGAAAGCCACCAAGTGGCTCGAAGGCGAAGTGGGTCTGTGCTGGATTGATACCGAGCACCCCATCAGCCGCGGGCTGTCGAACTGGGATTGGAAGGACGAAATCTATTACGACATGGACATCGCCTCCGACATCGGCGTCCTCGCCACCAGCTTCCACAACGTCCACATCATCGCGCCGCAAATCTGGACTTACGAAAAGACGCTCGAAGGCGCGCCCACGCCCTATCGCGCCTTTGTGAGCCTCGCCGGCCACGAATATGCGTCTTTCAACACGCCGAATTATCGCGTCGTGCTGCTGCGCGGCATCGCCTGGGCTGGCAAACGCGCCAGCGTGGATGAATTCTGCCAGCCGTCGGAACTTGCGTCGCTCCGTTATCCACCCGGTGGCCCGCGCCCGGCAGTCGAGGCGATGAAAACCTTCCAGCTTCACCCGGAATTCAATCTCAGCCTGGTGGCCGACGAAAATGTCGCGGAGAAAATTATGTCGCTCGACTGGGATCCACAAGGTCGCCTGTGGGTTGTGGAGACGCCGGAGTATCCTGGCGGCCGGGAAATCAACCAGAACGATGCGCGCATCTCGCCATGGCGCACGCGCGAGCCCGACAAATTTCCCACGGGCGGCAGCGAGCCCCGGAAAGCCCGTGATCGCGTTGCGATCCTCGAAGACACCAACGGCGACGGCGTGATGGACAAGCAGACGGTGTTCGCCGATGGCCTGGAACTTCCGACTTCGCTCGTGTTCTACCAGGACGGTGTGATTGTTTCGCAGGCGCCGCACACGCTCTGGATTCGTGACACGGACGGCGACGGCAAAGCCGACAAGACGGAGATACTTTTCACCGGCTGGGGCACGCGCGACACGCACGCGGTGACCAGCAATTTGCGCTGGGGACCGGACGGCTGGGTTTACGGGAGTGTCGGCTACAGCGCGGGGGACGTGACCTCCGGCGATGGCTCGAAAGTCTTCGGCAAAATCACGGCCGGAATTTACCGTTTCCGCCCGGACGGCTCGGCGTTGGAGCAGGTGGCCGCCGGTTCCTGTAACACCTGGGGCTGCGAAATCGCTCCCGACAGCGAAATCTTTTTCAGCACCGCCACATGTGGCGAGCCGATGCTGCACGTCGTACTGCCGGAAAAAATCATCAGCCGCGCCGGCGTGCCCGGTGTGCGCTCGGCGAAGCCGATCATTTCCGAAAACAAGGTCTTCCCGGCGCGTTTCGAAAACCGCCAGCCGTATTTGCAAATTGACTGGGTTGGTGCATTCACCGCCGCGGCGGGCGCCACGATCTACAACGGCGGCGCATGGCCGGGCAGATGGGAAGGACCGCCCTGGGCATTTTTCGTTCACGAACCGACCGTGTGGCTCACCCATCAAGAGTTCGTCGGTCAGCAGGGCGTGAGTTACCAGGGCAAAAAGGAGCCGGGCCGCGAGCAAAACCACTTCCTCGCCAGTACGGACTACTGGTTCAAGCCCATTCACAGCCGCGTCGGTCCGGATGGCGCGCTTTACGAGGTCGATTTTTACAATCAAATCGCGGTGCACAATGACACACGCGGTCCACCCCACGGCGCGCGCAACGCCGCCACGCGGCCGGATCGGGATCACCATTTCACGCGGCTCTACCGCATCCAGCACAAGCAGCCACTGGCGCTCCCCGCGTTCGAGTTGAATCCCAAGAATCCCGCGCGCCTGGTCGAAATGCTCGACCACCCCAACGGCTGGGTGCGCGAGACGGCCAACCGCTTGTTGACCGAAGGCGCGGGAAGGTCGGTCATCGAAAAGCTCCGCAATCAAGCCACCCAGGCCCGGACCGCTTACGGTCGGATACAGGCGCTTTGGGTAATGAGCAATCTCGGCGAGTTGGGGGAGGATGAACTCGCGTCCGCCATCCGCGATTCGAATGCCATGGTTCGCAAGAACGCGCTCCGCATCGCCGCCGAGCGCGACAACTCCGGCGCCCAGCCGGAAATGGAAATGGTCCGCGCCCTGTTGGCCGATGACGATCAACGGGTGCGCATTGCGGCTTTGGTCGCCGGCACGACCATCACGCCCAATGCGGAATTCGCCACGGCACTCGTTGAAGCCTGGCCGACGTTTCAAAATCCGCACCTCGAAGCCGCAGCCCTCGCCATCACCGTCAGGAATCCGTTGCTTTTCGCCGGTGCCGCGCTGGACGCAAGAAATCCGGCGCCGCTCGGCGGCTTCCTGTCGCAACTGGCCCGGCAGATTGCCAATCAACCGACGCCTGAAGCCGCCCGCCGATTCGTGCTCGCGCTGGCGGACAAGCCGGCGACGGCGGACGCGCTCAAGGCTGTCGCGTTGCAGGCGCTGACGGCCAACCTCAAGGGCGAAGGGAAACCCGCTCCGGACGAGGCGCTCGCCGGTGCGTTGAAAGTGCTGCTCGCGTCGGAACAAACCGCCGGGGCCGTCCTGCCGCTCATTGCCCGCTGGGGTTATCTTGATCAGGTGGGTGACGCCGCCAGAACCGCCGTCACCAAGGCCGAGGCGCGGCTCGCGGACAAGTCGCTCTCCGACGACGAACGCGCGCAGGTCGCCGCCAATGTGCTCGGTGTGCGCGTGATTGATCCGGGAGTGGTGGCCGCCGTCGCTGGGCTGATTGCGAGCGACGCCAGCCCCGGGTTGCAGCGCCGCATCATGGAGGCGCTCGGCAACACCGGCGACCCGGCGGCTGGCCAGGCCCTGCTCGCGGCCCTGCCGAAGCTTGACCAGGATCTGCGCGAGGTAGCGTTCGGCCAGTTGCTCAAGCGCGCCGATTGGTCCGGCGCAGTCGTTCAAGCTCTGGCCGACCACAAGCTTGATCCCGCGCTCCTCGGGCCGGGCAATCTTTTCCGGCTGCGCACCCACGCGGATGCAACCGTCGCCAAGCGCGCGGCGGAAGTGATTGCCGAGTTAAAAGGCCCGGAGCAAAAGGAAAAGGAAACCTTGATCGCCAGGTTGCGGCCGGAAGTCGTCAAACCCGGCAATGCGGCAAACGGGGCCAAGCTGTTCACGCAAAACTGCGCCGTCTGCCATAAGTTCAAGAACGAGGGCGCGGACTTCGCCCCCAACCTGACCGGCATGGGCGCGCACGGGCCCGAAGATTTGCTCGTTCACATTCTTGATCCCAACCGCGTCGTCGAGCCGAACTTCATCTCCGTCAGCATCGAGACCAAGGACGATCTGAGCTGCGACGGGATTTTGCTGCGCGAAAACAACAATGTGGTCGTGATGCGCAATCAGAACGCCGAAACGGAAATCCGCAAGAATAACATCGCCTCGCGGCGCAGCACCGGACGGTCGCTGATGCCCGAAGGCTTCGAGCAACTTGGCGCGGAAGGTTTGCGCGACATCCTGACCCATCTCTGCGCCGATGAGCAACGGTACCGGATTCTAAACATGACCGACGCGTTCACCGCGGACACTTCGCGCGGCATTTACATGACACTAGAATCGCGCGACGAATCGCTGCGCTTCAAGAAGTGGGGAACGATGAAGCATCGCGACGTGCCATTCGATATCGTAAATCCGGCGCGAACGGCCACCGGGCGCAATGTGACCGTGCTGCAAGGCGGCGCCGGGATTGCGCGCAACTATCCGAAGGCGGTTGAAGTGCAGGTCGGGTTGCCGGCAACCAAGCTCCACTTCCTCGGCGGCGTGGCGGGTTGGGGCTTTCCGCTTGGCCGCTCCAACGAGCCCACCGCGAAGATCACGGTCAATTTCGCCGGCGGCGAAAAGGAGGAGTTCATCCTCCGCAACGGCGTTGAAATCGCCGACTACATCGGCCGCTACGATGTGCCCGGGTCGGAAGCGCTGAGTAATCTCGACGATCTTCTGCATCAACGCCGGCAGCTACGTTACTTCGTGCGACCGCTGTCGAAACGCGGCGTGGTCGAATCGTTGACACTTTCCAGCTACGCCAACGAAGTCGCGCCGACCTTCGTCGCCATCACGGCCGAGGTGGGCAACGCCGCGTTGGCCTCCGGCCCGGCGGCGGCGACACCGGCTCCGGCGACGCACCATTGGCTGCCGGGCGTGAAGGTTCTCATCATCGGCGGCGGCGCGAGCCACGATTATGATCGGTGGTTCAAGGATGCCGACATGAAAGCGCTAAACGCCTCCGGCGGCATCAGCGCGAATTACACGGAGCCGATCAGCGGTCTGGCCAACGTGATTGCTGGTGTGGACGTGCTCATCGTCAGCAACAACAAGCCGTTCGCCGACGACTCGACCCGGCAGGCCATTCTGCGCCATGTCGAGAGCGGCAAGGGACTCATCGGCCTGCATCCCGGGCTTTGGTACAACTGGAAGGACTGGCCGGAATACAATCGCAATCTCATCGGCGGCGGCGCGCGTGGACACGACCGACTGGGTGAGTTCGAGGTGATCGTGACCAATCCCGGCCATCCCCTGATGCGCGGGGTGCCGCCAAAGTTTTCCATCCGGGACGAACTGTATTGGTTCGAGCCGGATGCGTCCGGCACGGCGATCAACGTGCTCGCCACCGCGCATTCGCCGTCGAAGAAAAAGGATTTCCCGCAAGTCTTCGTCGTGCGGCACCCGAAGGCCCGCGTCGTCGGCCTCACGCTCGGCCACGATGGCGACGCGCACAACCACGCGGCCTACGTGCAACTGCTGCGCAACGCGGTGCTTTGGACTGCGGGGAAGTAAGCAACGCCAGCGACTCAACCGTGAAAAATCCCCTCACCCCAGCCCTCTCCCGTCCGACGGGAGAGGGAGAATTATCCACCGCTGGTTGGAGATTTCGTGAGTTGGCGATGGCAGCAAGGCCCTTTGAAGATTCAGTAACATCGGATCGCTGTTCCCTCTTCCATCGGATCGGAGAGGGTCAGGGTGAGGGTTTTCCTGTATAACTCACATGCCCACCATCGCCATCCTCGGCACGATGGACACAAAAGGCGACGAACACGCCTTCGTGGCCGAACTCATCCGCCAACGCGGACACCAGGTTTTCGTCATTGACGTCGGCACGCTTGGCGAGCCGCGACTCCAACCGGCCATCTCGCGCACTGAAGTCGCGGCGGCAGCGGGAGTTGACCTCGCCGCCCTCGTGGCTAAGAAAGATCGGGGCGAAGCCGTCACCGCCATGTCACGCGGCGCACCGGTGGTGCTCGCAAAGCTGGTCGCGGAGAAACGGATTGACGGCGTGATTTCACTCGGTGGCGGCGGTGGGACGGCCATCGCCACGGCAGCGATGCGCGCGTTGCCCGTGGGATTTCCCAAGCTCATGGTATCCACTCTCGCCAGCGGCAACGTCGCGCCGTACGTCGGTGTAAAGGACATCGTGATGTTTCCGAGTGTGGTGGACGTGGCGGGATTGAACCGTATTTCCCGGATGCTGCTTGCTCGCGCAGCGGGAGCGATTTGCGGCATGGTGGAAGTTGGAGTTCAAGCTTCAGTTTGCCCGGGGGAGACGCTGAAGCGTGAACTCCAACCGGACAAGCCCATCATCGTCGCCAGCCAGTTCGGCAACACCACGCCCTGCATCGAGCACACCAAGAAAATCCTCGAGGCCGCCGGTTATGAAGTCGTGGTCTTCGCCGCCACGGGCACGGGCGGACGCACGATGGAGTCGCTGATTGAAACCGGCCTCGTCGCCGGCGTGCTGGACGTGACCACGACCGAATGGGCGGATGAACTGGTGGACGGCGTGCTGACGGCCGGGCCGACGCGGCTCGAAGCCGCCGCGCGCCGCGGGGTGCCCGCAGTGGTTTCCACCGGCTGCCTCGACATGGTGAACTTCGGCGCTCCGGATTCCGTGCCGGCAAAGTTCGCCGGTCGGAAGTTCTACCAGCACAATCCCCAGGTAACGCTCATGCGAACTACGGCGGAAGAATGCGCGCGGCTTGGCCGGATTCTCGCGGAGAAACTGAATCTTTCGACCGGTCCGGTGACCGTGCTGTTGCCATTGCGTGGCGGCAGCGTGATCAGCGCACCGGGCGGGCCGTTCCATGACGCGGCGGCGGACGCAACATTGTTCGCCGCACTGAAAGCGGGTTTGCGCGCGGACATTCCGGTGCGGGAACTGGATTGCAACATCAATGATGCCGCCTTCGCGCAAGCGTGTGCGCAAGCCTTGCTGGATCAGTTGGCGACTTCCGTGAACCGGAAACTGTAGCGGCGGCCATCCCGGCTGACGTCGAGCCGGTTCTTCCACCCCGGAGGCCCGACGCTACCTTTTTGGCGGCAACGCAAACGCCACATAGGCATCGCCGCGTTGTGCTTCCAGCTTGCTCCCGGTCGCGGGGATGACGAGGTATTGGCGGCCATCCACTTGATACGTCGCGGGTGGCGCGTTGCCGACCCACGGGAGTTTGGCGGACCAAAGCTCCGCGCCCGTGTCCTTGTCGAACGCGCGGATCTTGCGGTCGCGTGTTCCCGCGCAAAACACCAGGCCGCCCGCCGTCACGATCGCGCCGCCGTAGTTTTCCGTGCCGGTTTTCGGCACGCCCTGCGCGGTGAGTTCGGGATGCTCGCCGAGCGGAACTTTCCACAGGAGCTTGCCGGTGTTGAGATCGAGGCAATTGAGCGAGCCCCACGGCGGTTTGCTGGCGGGATAACCTTCCTGGTCGAAAAATCTCGGGTAACCCGCAAAACTGTAAACGGGCCGTTCCGTCTGCGCTTTCGGCGGCAGCGACCGGTCGCGCAACATCAGAAAATCCACGAGCGCCTGCAGATCGGGCTGGCCGATTTGCGCTTCCGGGAAAGCGGGCATGGCGTATTTGCCAGTGCGGATTTGATTCGTCACGGCCTGATCGGTGAGGCGATGGCGCAATCCCCGCAGCGCCGGGGCGGTGCCGATGCCGAGCCGGTTCATGCCGTGGCAGGTGGCACAGGCGGTTTCAAAAACGATCTGCCCGCGCGTTTTCGGCGCGTTCGGATCGTCCGGCGGATCGTCGTCGCGGAAAATCGTGATGAGCCAGCCAATGTGATTGGCGCTGACGTAAAGCCGGCCTGATTCCGGGTCAACGCACGAGCCGGTCCATTCGCCGCCGCCGTCAATGTTGAAGAACAAATTCGCGCGGCCTTCGCTGCCGGGACGGAACCAGCCCTTGGTGGCGCTGTTGAAACGGGTCAGCGCGAATTCGGCGGCCTCTTCGGTGCGGTCGGTGAGGTCCGCTTGGGTGAACTCCTGTTTCGAGAAGCGCTCGGGCAACTCCAGATCTGGTTGGTAGGGCGACGTGACTTCGCCGCGCAGATCGCTCGTGGGCGCGCGGCGCAGGCGGAAGGGAAAAATGGGCTTGCCCGTCACGCGATCGAGCAAGAGCGTGTTGCCGATCTTCGTCACGACGGCGACCACGTCCACGCGTTTGCCGTCGCGCGTGATCGTGGCGAGGTTCGGCGGCGCGGGGATGTCGAGGTCCCAAATGTCGTGGCGGATTTCCTGAAAGTGCCAGAGCCGCTGGCCGGTGCGGGCGTCAATGGCGATGAGACAATTCGCGAACAGGTTGTTACCGAGGTGATTGACGCCGATGAAATTGTTCTTCGGTGACCCGGTCGAGACGTAGGCGATGCCGCGTTGCTCGTCCATGGCCATGCCGCTCCAGCAATTGGCGCCGTAGACTTCAGTCCGATCCCAGGTATCGTAGCCGAATTCGCCCGGTTGCGGTACGGTGTGAAAGGTCCAAAGGTGCTTGCCGGTCGTGACATCGAAGCCCCAAACATCCTTTTCAAAGCCCGGCACGACGATGACGCGTTGAAAGATTGCCGGGCAGGCCGTTGCCGCGCCAAAGTCTCCCTGCACCCGCCCGGGCAGTGCGGTTTTTCCGCCCTCACCAAAACCAGCAATGGGCTGGCCGCTTTTCGGATTGAGCGCGTAAAGATATTGGCCCGCGCAAAACATCACCCGCTCGCTCGCATGACGGTCACGCGGCCGGTAAATCAAACCGCGAAATGCCGGGCGTCCTTCCGGTTTGAAACGCCAACGCTCAGTGCCGGTTGCCGCATCCACGGCCAAGATGTGCTGCCCGGGTGTCGGCGCGAACAGGACGCCCTCGACGATGATGGGGTTGCATTGAATGTAATTGCTGCCATCGCGCGAGTGGTAGGTCCACGCGACCTGGAGGTTGGTGACATTTTGGCGATTGATCTGGTCGAGCGCGGAGTAGCGTGTCCCGCCGTTGTCGCCGTGGGAACGATGCCACGACTGATAGGTCTTGCGTTTGGGGTAACCGTTGGCGCGCGTGAGTTCCTCCGGCTTCGCGGCGGGAATGGTTTGGTAAAGGGGCAGTTTCTCGCGCGCCTTCGGGTCTTCGACGGCCCAATAGCGGTTGGTCGCAAGTGTGACATTGGTCCAATTCTCCTCACCCAGGCTGACGGCCACCCTCTCCCCATCGGATGGGGAGAGGGGAGGGTGAGGGGGAGTATTCGCGCGTTGACGGGATAACTGGCCGGCCAAACGCTCCAGCCCCTGCAAATTGGCCTGCAACCGCGTTTCCGCGTCCTCGTCCGTGTGGCTCAAAATTCCAATCGGCCCGCGCCAGCCGCTCGCCACGATCATTTGCAGCAGGCTCAAATCCAGATCGCCCTGACCAATCGGCAGAATCTTCCTCCCGCTCTTGTCACCGTCACGGACCATGCCGTTGAGATTCAGCGCGAACAGGTGGGGTTTCATTTTCGCCAACAACCCGGCGAAGCGGTCAACGTGACCGTGGCCGTGGTGCAGATTGTAAACGATGCCAACATTGGTGACTCTTTGATCACGGAGTCGGGCAATGATCTCGAGCTGATTCTCCGGCTCGCCGAACCACCCGCCGTGATTGTAAAGCGCAACGGTGCAATGGAGTTCCGCGGCGGCGTCGGTAATGGGTTTGATCCGTGCCGCCTCAGCCGCAACCCGGGCCGTTTGTTCATCCGGGCTCTTCGTGGGTTCGCCGCCGCCCGAGATCCATAGTTGAACCCCGCGCAATTTGTGCCGCTGGAGCACATCCAGAATCAACCGGGCCTCATTGTTCAACGTTCCCGGAAACCACCAGGCCAGCAGGCGGACGTTGTGGCGCTTGAGCGCGTCCATTTCGGCGTCGAAGGTCGGAACATGCTCGGCGCGATAATCGTAGGCAAAGAGTTGGAAGCCGAGCTTCTCCAGCATTGCCGCACGCTCCTCCGGCCCGCGCTTCTTGGCATCGAACGGGACAATACACCAGGCGACCAGATTGGTGCGGGCAAACAGACCAGCGTCACGGGTTGAACCGGCAGCCGTGTCGAGGGCAAACACCCGGAAGGCCGAGAACGCCAGCTCGGCAGAGACCCAGATGACCAGCCACAGTCCCTTGCGCATCGTTGATTACTCCCCGCTGTCCCCGTTTTCCGCCCGCCGACCCCAGCGTTGCTGGCGCTCCGGCAGGCTCGTGTCCACTTTCGCGTAGTAAGTGTCCTCCCCAAACTGCCGGTCGGCGGCCTCCTGAAGCTGGCGCGAGGGCGTCACAAAAAATCGCTCGTGGGTTTCAACAAAGATCACCTCGCCCGTCGGCCGCTGAAAGCACAGGAACAACGGACACTTGCCGGCATGCGCGACGACCAGTTCGCGCACCGCCTCAAGTTGTTCCAGCTTGAGGTGCGCCATCCGCAGACGGAGATGCACCTGTTTCGTAAATTTCCGGGGCGCGTCTTCCAGCAGCATGATTTCCTGCGGGAAAATCTTCGGACGCTCGTCGCCGGTGTTTACTTCACCGATGACAAGGATGGCTTTGTTCGGTACGAGCAGCTCGCGGTATTTGTCGTAGTTCTCGTTCATGACGAGCACCTGCACCGAACCTTCCAGGTCTTCGAGCGTCACCATCGAATACGGTTTGCCGCTTTTCTTTGAGACGCCATGTTGTGCCGCGGCGATGAGGCCGCCGATGCGGGTGAGACTGCGGTTCGGCAATTCAGCGAGCTTGGTAGTAGTGGCGAGGCAATACTTTTGCAGGATGCTGGCGTACGGCGTGAGCGGATGGCCGGTGACGTAGAAGCCAAGCAGTTCCTTTTCGTGTGCGAGCAGTTCATGCTGCGGCCACTCGGGGAGATTGCTGATGGTTTCGGGCATGGGCGGCGCTTTTTCCTCCAATGCGCCAAACAGCGAACTCTGCCCGCGCTGCCGGTCGGCCACGATGCTCGCGGCACGGGCCAGCGTGCGCTCAATCTGCGCGAAGAGGGTTGCGCGCGTCTGACCAAAACAATCGCAGGCGCCGCTCTTGATGAGCGCTTCAAGAATCTTCCGGTTTACCGTGCGGCCATCCACGCGTTCGCAGAGATCCGAAAGCGACGTGAACCTGCCGGTGTCATTCCGGGCCTTGAGGATGGTTTCCACGGCGACTTCGCCCACGCCCTTGATCGCGGCGAGGCCGAAGCGAATCACTTGTTGCGGAGCGCGGTTGTCCGCGGCCGTAGCACGCCCGGCCGCGGTCCGCCACGCGGGCGCGAAGTGCACGCTGCTTTCGTTCACGTCGGGCTGGAGGACCTCAATGCCGAACGCGCGCGCCTCGTTGATGTATTGGCTCAACTTGGCGGTGTCGCCCATGTCGTTGGTCATCATCGCGCAGAAAAATTCCACGGGATAATTTGCCTTGAGATAGGCGGTCTGATACGCGACAACCGCGTAGGCGGCGGCGTGGGACTTATTGAAACCGTAGCCGGCGAACTTCTCCAGCAAATCGAAAATCTGATTCGCCTTGGCCTTGGGAATGTTGTTTTTCTCGTGGCAGCCTTTGACGAAGGTCTCGCGCTGCTTCTGCATTTCCTCGACCTTCTTCTTGCCCATGGCGCGGCGAAGCAGATCCGCGCTGCCGAGCGTGTAGCCAGCCAGGACTTGCGCGGCCTGCATCACCTGCTCCTGATAAATCAAAATGCCGTAGGTCTCGCGGGCGATCGGTTCAAGCAGCGGATGCTCGTATTTGATTTCGATTTCCCCGTGACGACGCCGGATGAATTCCGGAATGAGTTCCATCGGCCCGGGGCGGTAAAGCGCGACGAGCGCGGTGATGTGCTCGACGGAACTGATTTGGAACTTGCGGCACAGGTCGCGCATTCCACCGGATTCCAATTGGAAGATGCCGAGCGTGTTCGCCTTGTTGAGCAGGTCGTAGGTCTTCGCATCATCGAGCGGCAAATGGTCAACATCCACCATGATGTTCTTCGTCTGCCTGACCATTTCGCACGTGTTGCGGATGACGGTGAGCGTTTTCAGCCCGAGAAAATCCATCTTCAGCAGGCCGAGGTCGCCGACGGGATTCATCGCGTATTGCGTGACGAGGGTGCCGCTGTCGTCCTGCTTGAGCGGCAGCAGATTCACCAACGGCTCCGGTCCAATGACGACGCCAGCCGCGTGGACGCTAGCGTTGCGTGTCAGGTCTTCCAGGATGAAAGCCGTGTCAATCAGTTCACGCGTGACTTCCTCGCTTTCGTAAGCCTGTTTGAGTTCCGGCGATTGCTTGAGCGCTTTTTCGAGCGTCATCTTCAGATCCAACGGAATCATCTTCGCCAAGCGGTCGCACTCGCCGTAACTCAGCCCCATCACGCGGCCCACGTCGCGCACGACCGACTTCGCGCCCATCGTGCCGAACGTGATGATCTGCGCGACGGAATCGCGACCATATTTTTCGCGGACATACTCGATGACGTCGGCGCGGCGGTCGTCGGCAAAATCAATGTCAATATCGGGCGGGTTGACGCGTTCGGGATTCAGGAAGCGTTCGAACAGCAGGCCGTAGCGGATCGGGTCCACGTTGGCGATTTCCAGCAGGTAGGTGACGAGCGACCCGGCGGCGCTGCCACGCGCGACGCATGCCACGCCCATTTCCCGGCCTTTGCGGACAAAATCGCCGACGATCAGGAAGTAGGAGATGAAGCCGGTCTTCTCAATCACCGCGAGTTCGAGCTTTAGCCGGTCGAGCACGAGCTTAACCGCTTCCGATTCGTTCGGGATTTTTGGATCGAAGTTCGGCAGCCGTTTCGGGTCGTCAACACTCTCCACAATGAAATCCTTTCCCTCGGCTTTCGCGTGGATGGTGTATCGCCGGTGTAAACCCTCGGCCAACCATTGGCGCAGGAAACCTTCCCGTGTGAAATGCTCGGGAGGATGAAACACCGGGTAATGCAGCCTGCCGAATTCGATTTCCACGTTGCACTTTTCAGCCACCTCCATCGTGTTCTTGACCGCCTCCGGCGTGTCAGCGAACCGCGCCTTCATTTCCTCGGCGGAGCGCAGATAGAACTGCTCCGGCACGTAGCCCGCGCTCATGCGCTTGGGATCGCTCAACATTGTCTGCGTGCCGATGCACACCAGGCAATCGTGCGCGTGCGAGTGGCTTTTCTCGACGTAATGAACGTCGTTGGTTGCGACCAGTTTGAGGCCAAATTCCTTCGACCATTGGATCAGATGCTGGTTGACCTTGGCTTGTTCCGGCACACCGTGGTTTTGGAGCTCGAGGTAAAAATTGTCCGCGCCGAGCGTTTGCTTAAACCAATCCACCGCGTCACGCGCCTTGGAAATCTGGTCCTTCAAAATCTTTTCCGGGATTTCGCTGGCGAGACAACCGGAGAGGGCCAGCAACCCCTGTTTGTGCGCGGCGAGCACCTCCTTGTCTATGCGCGGCTTGTAGTAATAGCCCTCCAGGTGCGCGGCGGTGACGAGCTTGATGAGGTTTTTGTAGCCGGTTTCGTCCCGGGCCAGCAACACGAGGTGGTTGTAAACGTCACGCCCACCGCTGGCGGTCTTCTTTTCCAGCCGGCTGCCGGGTGCAACATAGACCTCGCAGCCAATGATGGGCTTGATGCCCTTTTCCCGCGCGACCTGGTAAAAATCAATGACCCCGTGCATCGCGCCGTGGTCGGTGATGGCGAGCGCCGGGAATTTCAGTTCATGCGCCTTGTCCAACAACCGGTCCAGACGGCACGCGCCATCGAGCAACGAATACTCGGTGTGCAGGTGAAGGTGGACAAAATCCGCATGCGTCATGCGGAGAAGTTACTCTCCGACGGCAAGGGCACGCAAGATTCGGATGTTCACAGGCGGCGAAGGAATTCGGGCCGGGCTGAAATGTGGATCGTTCCGGCGAGCTAGCGTTGGCGGAATCCGGATTTATGGTGCCGGGATGGTCGCTCCCGGAGCGTAAGGCCCCAACCCGACGCCGTTGGGCAGCAGGGCCTCGGGCGGCGCGCCGACGGGATTGGGGAGGTAATTCTCGTGAATGACGTCATTGATGCGGCCATGACGGAAGTAGTCGCTCAGGTCGCTGAGGCCGTTCACGATCACGCCCGTGGCTTTGTTACGCTCCATGGCCCATTGCTCCTTGGCGCAGTCAATTTCGCGAAGATTCCGGTAAATCACCCCGAGCCGGGAATTATCACGTGCCTTGACAAACAAGGGCATGGCCAACGTCGCCAACAAGCCAATGATGGTGACCACGATCATCAATTCGGTCAGTGTGAAACCCGTCCACCGGACGATCCGGGTATCGGGCCGGGAATTGCGGCTGAAAATCATCATAATCTCACAGCCGGGAGATTGCAGCTTCCGTGCCGCCGACCGGCGTCCGTAGCTGGCCCGAAACGATTCGGCGGAAGCAGTTGGCACAACTCTCCTGTTTCCGGCGAAATGGCGCGACGCAGAGCGATGCTGGCTTAAATCGAGACAGATTCCTTGTAATCGGGCACAATCACTTCGGCGCTGGGCTTGAGCGCCCGCAGGGTCGAAGCGAACGCCATGGCCTGGGATTCCTCACCGTGGACCACGCTGATCTTCTTAATGTCACCGCCAAGCCGCCCGACGTACCGGAGCAATTCAGTCTTATCCGCGTGACCGGAGTAGGAGTCAATGGAGCCAACCCGGGCACGCACGACATTGGGTTCCCCGAAGATGTTGACGGGGCTTTTGCCGGCCAGGATTTGCGCGCCCAAAGTGTGCTCCGCACAGTAACCGATAAAGAGGATCAGGTTCTTCGGGTCGCCGATGTTGTTGCGCAAATGGTGACGAATGCGGCCGCCTTCGGCCATGCCCGAGGCGCTGATGATGATGGCGGGTTCCTTGAGGTCGTTAAGTTTCATCGAATGTGTGACTTCCCGGATGTAGGTGAGGTTTTCCATGCCGAAGGGGTTTTCCTTTTCGCGCAAGAATTTGTAGATCGCATCGTTGAAGCACTCCGGATGCAGGCGGTAGATCTCCGTGGCGTTCACGCTCAACGGACTGTCCACGAAAATCGGCACGCGCGGCAGGCGACCGGCCAGCGCCAGTTCGTGGAGCACGTAAACAATCTGCTGCGTGCGCCCCACGGAAAACGCCGGGATGATGACCTTGCCCCTTTTCTCCACGGTGTCGCACACGAAACGGCAGACCGCTTCATCCGCGTCCCCGCGCGGCGAGTGTTCGCGGTCGCCGTAGGTGGATTCGACCTGGAGATAATCCACGTCTTCAACCGGCTCAGGATCGCGCAGGATGTCGTCCTGATCGCGGCCCACGTCGCCGCTGAACAAATAGCGGAACTTCCGTCCGTTTTCGCGAACATCCAGCACCACCTGGGCCGAACCCAAAATATGTCCCGCATCACGAAACGTCACCGTCACGCCGTCCGCCACCGGAAAGGGGCGGTTGTAATTGAACGTGACGAACTGGCGGATGGATTTCTCCGCTTCCGTCGCCGTGTAAAGCGGCTCCACGGGCGGCAGCCCCTGTTTTGCGCGTTTCTTCGACACGAACGCGGCGTCATCGGCCTGAATGCCCGCCGAATCTTCAAGCATGATGCTGGCGAGATCGCGCGTGGCGAACGTGCAGTAGATGTTGCCCTCGAAGCCCTGGCGGCAAAGGTTGGGCAGGTTGCCGCAATGATCAATGTGCGCGTGACTCAAAATCACCGCGCCGAGTTCTTTCGGGTCAAAGGGGAAGTTACGGTTGCGTTCGATGGACTCACCCCGCCGGCCCTGAAACAATCCGCATTCCAGCAACAGCCGCTGCCCGTTGATCTCCAGCAAAAACATCGAGCCGGTCGTCGTGCGCGTGGCGCCGAAGAAGTGAACTCGCATGCCGTCAAGATGCGGACCGGGCCCGGGTTGTCGAGCGTGGAAACATTGACGGAACGAAAAAGTCCAACCCGTCGGCGAACCGGCTGCCGTCAGGTAACGCGAAAGGTGATCCGTGCCTTGCCGAGGTCGTAGGGCGACATTTCGACTTTCACCTTGTCGCCGACGCTGATGCGGATGAAGTTCTTTCGCATCTTGCCGGAGATATGGGCCAGAACTTCGTGCCCGTTGGGCAGGGCCACGCGAAACATCGTTCCTGGCAGGACTTGGGTCACTGCGCCCGTTAATTCGATTGGTTCTTCTTTCGCCACGCGGTTTGCCAACTGAAAAACGGGAGGAGCTTAAAGGGCGCGAGCCGGTGGAATCAATACTTTTCCCGTCAAACCGCCATCGGGTAAAATCGGTCAAAAAACACCTTGGCCCTGGGGCTGGAAACCACTAAAGTCACTCCCGAATGAAATCCGAAAAAATAGGTTCCACGCTCAACCTGGTCCTGGCCATCAGCTTGATCGTCCTGGCTCTCTTGTGCGTCCAATATTATTTCAAGTCCAAGGAGTTGCGTAACTTCCAAACCACGGTCGCCGCCTACCAGAACCGGAAGGCCCAATTGAACATGCTGGTCGCGGACCTGGCGGAGTACGGCAAAACGCATCCCGCGATTCACCCGCTGTTGGAATCGGCCGGAATCCCGGTCGTCAAACCGAATCCTGCCACCCCAAGCAGCGCAACGAAATCTTCCAAGTAAAACATCCCATGAGCGAAATTCCTTCCGTTCCCACTGGGTCGGCTGAAAACGAGGAGCTTAAGCGCCAGGTTGCCTCGCTCCGCGATTTGACGGTCAAACTTCAATACAGCCTCATTGCTTTCACCTGGATCGTCGGTCTGTTTCTTTTCACCCAGGTTTGGCGCGCCTACAAGGATGTCAACGCCGCCCGTCCGCAGGTCAGTCAGATCGTGGAAATGGCGCGGCGCGAACAGGCGGGCATCGAGCAATTCGCGGGCAGTCTCGCGGAGTTTGGCCGCACCCACGTGGATTTTCGTCCGATCCTGACCAAGTACGGGATTCAGATCCCGGCGACGCCCGTCGCCGCGCCCGCCGCGCCTGCGGGCACAACGGCTGCTCCCAAACCGGCCCCGGCGCCGACGCAAAAAAAATAGCGTTCTTTAGTTGCCGACCGGCTTCGCCGTCAGACGCGTCCCGCACGAAAAACAATAATTCGAGTGCGGCGGACAAATGTTCCCGCAGCCCGGACAATCGAGATGCGCCTCCTTGTGTCGCCGGTGGATGATCAGATTGCGGATGTAGGGAATCCACGTGAACGCGTAGGCAAAGATAAACACGGAGTCCCGCTGATAAAACAGCGCGTAGCTCAACAACAGCACTGACCCCAGCAGGCTCAACCACCAAAATGCCGTCGGCACCACCACGCGTTTGAGCCGCTCGGTCGCGTACCATTGCACGAAAAAGCGGGAAAAGAAGACCGCGTTTCCCAGCCAGCCGACCACCTTCCACCAGTGCCAGTCAATGCCGAGAAACTTGCCGTCAAACCAGAGTAAATTCGTCAGCCAGTCCATACGCCGGCAGCTTAGAACATCAGCCGGAAACGGGAAGACTGAATTCTCCCTTCCGGAAGCCTCCGGTGCGCAGGTCAGCGAGGACCGCTTGCTTCAATGCGGTTCGTTCCTGGCAACGGCCGAATCGCTTCGCTTCGAAGCCCTTTGTCAGGCCATCGGCGGCGACGCGGTTTCCGAACGCAACCGCCAGTCGGAGTCCTGCTTCAGGTAGAGCGTCTGCGTCGGGAAGGCAAAATTGATCTTCTCGTTGTCGAACCGCTCCTTGAGCGAAAGATTCATCTCCTGCAATGCAGCGAGGCACGCCTTCATGTCCGTGCCGTTCCACCAGTGGACCACGAGAATGTTGAGGGAGGAACTCTCAAACTTGTTGAAACTCATGACCAGGTCTGCGGTCTGGGCATGGCCGCGAAACACCTCTTCGATCAGTTTCAGCGCCAGCTTCACCTTGTCCACCGGAGTATCATAGGTGATGCCGATGTTCATCACCGTTTTGATGTTTGGCCGGGCGGCAATGTTGATGATGGTGGCATTGCCCATGGTTTTGTTCGGGATGGTGACGAGATAGCCGTCCAGGTTGCGAATGCGCGTGCTGCGCAGACCGATGGTCTCGACCGAACCGTCAACGGCGTCTATCTGGATGCGGTCGCCGATCTTGAAGGGCTTGTCGAGGAAGATGGCGACGGCCCCGAAGAGATTCGCCAGGGTATCCTGCGCCGCGAGACCCACCGCCAGACCGCCGATGGACAGGGACGCGATGGCCGCGGTGATATTGACACCCATGTGCCCCAGCGTCGTCAGCACCGCGATCACGACCACGAAAACCTTCAGCGTCTTCCGCACGATGGGCAGCAACTGTTGATTGAAGGCCTCGTCGTCCTTGCTCGCCGCCCGTTCCTTCCAGTAACCCATCAGCAGATCAACAAATTTCAACACCATGTAGGTGAGCGAAACCGCCACGATGATGGTGAACACTTTGGCCAGCACGTTCTCCACAATCTCCGGCCAATCGAACACGTCCAGCCCGATCCGGAGGAAGATGACGAAGGAAACCACCTTGACCGGCCCGTGCAGCAGGTTCAACAGCAGATCGTCAAACTTGGTGGCCGTTTTCTCGGCCCATTTTTTCAGCCAAACGCGCGTCAAAAAGTCCAGCAGCTTGGAGACATAGAACGCCAGAAAGATGTAAATCAGCGAAAAAAGGTATTTCCACAATTCATTGCCCCACCATTGCGATTTCAGAACTGGGAATGTGCCGGCCAGGGTTTCCACCCAGGCGGGCGTTTCAACCGGTGGTTTGCTGCGGGCGAGCGGTGCGGCATTGGTGGCGGTTTGGGTGCTTGCACTGAGCGCGGCCTCCGGTGCAGCGGCAGACAGCTTGGTTTCCTGCGCCATCGAACGCCAGACCGACCAAACCAGCATCAAGCAGAGCAAAAACAAGAAGCTGCGATACATGAATTCCAATTTCTTTTGCATCCTCGAATTAAAAACCAGAACCCGACAGGTGACAAGCAGGAGAGAGGAAGATCAACCACCCGCCACGATCTTCACGATTTCCAACCGGTCGCCCGGCTGGAGCTGGCGGTGCGCGAACTCGGACGGCGCGACGGCGGCGCCGTTATGCTCCACCACGACGCTGCGCGGCAACAACCCTTGCGCGACCAAAAAAGCTTCGATGGTGCAAGGCAGGTTCGCCTCGACCGGTTTGCCGTTGGCCACCACAAATGTCGGTTTCACTCACACCAGCGTTATCAGACTCACCTCGGGCGGGCAATTGAAACGCACACCCCAAAGATTGCCCACGCCGCGCGTCACGTGAACCCAGCGGCCTTCCCATTCCCGCAACCCCGCCACAAATCGCTTGTCCCGCACCGACGACACGGGCGCGCCGATGAATGGCAGAACCACCTGACCGCCGTGCGTGTGGCCGCTGAGGAGCAAATCCCACACATAAGGCCGCAGGTAATCCTTGGAGTCCGGATTGTGCGAGAGGACGATGGTTCGCTCCGCATTCGGATCCGGCCGCGCAAAAGCGATCATGGGCTGCATCTCGCCCGCCCAGAGATCGCCCAAACCCACGATCCTCAAATTACAGTCGCGCACGCGAATGGTTTGCGCCGAGTTGTGCAGCAGCGCGGCGCCGGCTTTGGCCAGCACCTCGCGCACCCGGCTGGAGTCCGTATAACCGCGCCGCTGCGCCGCCCAACGCCCGCCGTCATGATTCCCCAGACACGCAAACGTTGGCGCGTGTGCCGCCAGCGGCTTGAGCACCTCCGCGTATCCATCCAGATGGTGATAGCCCCTCGTGATGAAATCACCGGTCAAACAAATCAGGTCCGGCTGTAACTCCAATCCCGTCCGGACTGCCTCGCCGATGAAATCCAGACTCACGACGCGCGAGGCGTGCAGGTCGGAAAGCTGCAAAATCTTCAACGGCTTGCCGCTCCGGCCTGTTGGCAAATTCACCGTGTGCCGGCCGATCACCAGCCAATGAGGTTCAACCACGCGCACATAAAACCCGCTGCCGGCCGCACAAATACCCACGGTCGCCAGAAACTTCCGTCGCGTGAGGCTCTTTTGGAAAAACTTCACTGGGATGTGACAACGCGCGGCCGGAAACTGCACAAACAATCACGGCCGACCGAATGTCATTCATCGAATCAAGGCTTCACAAAATCGTTCTTTAAACTATCGAAAACGATGTCGTCTTTATCTCCGAATTTTCGATTCTGGCCCGCGGAGCGTATGACGTAGTTGGTCTGAATGTTCACTTTGATTCGGTAAGGTGTGCGCCAGTGATCCAGTAATTCGCCGTTTAGGTTCGTTTTGCTCGCATGAATGAGAATTCCTCTGTTAGTTGAACCGAAGAAAGCCGCCGGAATGGATTGGTCTAGCCCGAGTTGGAATTGAGTGTCCAACCAACCAAAACCACGCTGCCTCAATGCCACGTTGATCGCGATTACCTCGCGTCGCGTTCTTGCCCTGCCGGCGGAACCCGGGCCTCCGAAAGTCGGCAGGAACAGACTCACCACACATGGAATGATCACAAATACAATAAATAGCCCGAGCAAGAATCCCGGTCGAATTCGCATCTGGGATTGGTCCATATTTGCCCCATCACGCCATCAACGCTGCATCCCAATCCTTCCACACCGGTTCGTAGCCAAGGCGTTGGATGGACTGGGCCACCTCGTCGGCGGAACGTTCATCGGCGATGTTGAACTGGCCGGTCGCATTCGTCGTGTGACCGTTCGTGGCCCACTCACTGGATCCAGTCTCCACGATGCGCCCGCGCACGGTCTGATGCGTGTGTTCCCGTCCCGCGCCGGTGTAGCCGCCCGGCTCGGTGTGGCTGCCCGCGCTCATCAAGGTAATGCCCAGCGGAATCAAACCGTCGCGAAGCTTCGCCGGTTCGCGCGTCGAGAGCACCAGCCCTACATCGGGGAACATCAATCGAAATGCGCAGACCAGTTGCACCAGTTCCCGATCCGTCATGTGCGTGAGCGGTTGAAACTCGCCCGCGCACGGACGCAGCCGCGGCAGCGAGATGGTGAGGTAAGCCTTCCAGCAATTGCGCAGAAGATAATCGGCGTGCGCCGCCACGCACAACGCCTCGTAGCGCCAGTCCGCCAGCCCGTAAAGCGCGCCGATGCCGATGCGTCGAAAGCCCGCCGCGTACGCGCGCTCCGGCGTTTCCAGCCGCCAGTCGAAATTCCGCTTCGGTCCGGCAGTGTGCATGTCGGCATACACCGCCCGATCATACGTCTCCTGATACACGACCAGGCCATCCGCGCCAGCCGCGACGAGCGGTTGGTAGTCCGCGGTTTCCATCGGTCCAACTTCGAGCGAAACGCTGGGAAACTCCGTGTGCAACGCCGCCACACATTCTGCGAGATAGCCGTTGGAAACAAATTTCGGGTGCTCACCAGCAACCAGCAAAATGTTGCGAAAGCCCTGCGCCGTCAGTGCGCGTGCCTCGCGCAGCACTTCATTGACCGAGAGGGTCACCCGCAGAATGGCATTGTCGCGCGAGAAGCCGCAGTATCGGCAATTGTTGATGCACTCGTTGGAGAGGTAAAGCGGCGCAAAGAGCCGGATGACCTTGCCGAACCGTTGCCGCGTGATTTGCTGTGAACGCCGTCCCATGGCTTCCAGCAGCTCGCCGGCCGCCGGCGAAATCAATTGAGCGAAGTCCGCCAGAGTCCGCCGGTCCTTGGCCAAGCATTCGCGCGCGCCAGACGTCGCCGCCGCTTTCGACCGCTTCACAAGCGGGTCGAGCGGCAGGGAGTTGAATTCCGCAACAAAGCTCACGATGGAAGCGTAACAGTCACCGCGAAAAAGTCGAGATTCGCCGATTCCAACCGTGCCCGTTTTTCCTTCACCCGGCGGCGCATCCTGCTACTCTCCGCGCCTTCATGACTCCAAAACATTTCAAAATTGCGGCATTGGCCGGCGATGGCATCGGGCCGGAAGTCATGCGCGAAGCCATCAAGGTTCTGCGCGCGGTTGAAAAAAAGTCCGGCCTCAAACTGCAAATCACCGAAGCGCCGGTCGGCTGGGCGGGCATTGACGCCGCGGGGAAGGCGTTGCCGGATGACACGCTCGCGCTTTGCAAACATTCGGACGCCATTCTGTTTGGCTCGGTGGGTTTGCCGGACCGTGACCCGACCATCGCCAAGGAAAAGCGTCCGGAACGCGCGGCTTTGCTGCGACTGAGGAAGGAGTTTGATTTGTTCGCCAATCTTCGCCCGGTGAAACTGCCGAAGGAACTGGCGGGAATTTGTCCTTTGCGGTGCGAACGCCAGGGCAAGGGCATTGACGTGCTGGTCGTGCGTGAGTTGACTGCTGGGCTTTACTTCGGCCCCAAATCCACCGAGGAAGTGGTGGAGTTGCATGAACATCCCCACAAGCAACGCCGTTATCGCAAAGCCGTGGACACGATGGTCATCACCTGCGGCGAGATCGAGCGCATTGCACACGTGGCGTTTCAGGCCGCCCGGCAGCGACGTAAACACGTCACGAGCATTGATAAAGCAAACGTCCTGGAAACCGGCGTCCTATGGCGCGAAGTGGTCACGAACCTCGCCAAACAATATCCCGACGTCACGCTCGACCACATGTTCGTGGACAACGGCGCCATGCAGCTCGTGCTGCGGCCGGACCAGTTCGACGTGATGCTGTGCGAAAACACCTTCGGCGACATTTTGAGCGACGAAGCGGCCGCGCTGGGTGGTTCGCTGGGCATGTTGCCCAGCGCCAGCCTCGGAAAGACCGATGCGCAAAAGACGTTTGGGCTTTACGAACCGGCGGGTGGCACCGCGCCGGACATCGCCGGGAAGAACCTGGCCAATCCCATTGCGCAAATCCTTTCCGCTGCGCTGATGCTGCGTCACAGTTTTGGCCTGCCGGACGCGGCAGCGGTGATTGAATCCGCCGTGGCCAAGACCATCGCCGCGGGTTATCGCACCGGCGACATTTACCAGGCGGGCGACTCGAAGACCAAGAAGGTCGGCACCCGCGAAATGGGCGACGCAATCGCCGCGGCGATTTGACGACGTAGCGCAGATTGGCAATCTGCCGTATCCGCCGACTGGCAGTCGGCAGGATATCCACTCTTCGCTGGCGTGCGGATTGCCAATCCGCGATACGGCAGACTGCCAGTCTGCGCCACGCCAGTCGCGTTTCCTGCATCAAACGCTCGGCTGATGCCACACGGGCGAAAATTCGACTGCTGCGTGGGCGCAACTTGACA
Source organism: uncultured Bifidobacteriaceae bacterium (assembly GCA_964458575.1). Lineage (GTDB taxonomy): Bacteria > Verrucomicrobiota > Verrucomicrobiia > Limisphaerales > JADLHS01 > CAYWMD01. Next base: position 84,602 of record CAYWMD010000027.1, read on the forward strand.
CCACCACCATAATGGGGGTGTGAACGGTTCCTCATCCGAG
>CAYWMD010000028.1:0-77971 GCA_964458575.1 uncultured Bifidobacteriaceae bacterium
GCTCGATTCATTCCTTCACGGACGCTCGCCAAGGAAAAAGGTTTCTACAAACCAAGCGTCACGTCCTCGAAAAGAGAATCAGTTTTTCTGTAACCTTTTCCTCCAGATCTTGTAGCAAGGAGTGAAAGCCCATGCTGTTCAAACCCGAATTGCCATTCGTTATGAAACAAAACATTCCAATCATCGTGCTTCTCACGGCGGCGTTCTACCTCCAGACCCAGTCCTCCGATGCCGGTGCGTTCCTACCCACCAATTCCCTGGCTGTCGCGCGGACGAGCCACACGGCCACTTTATTGCAGAATGGAAAGGTGCTGGTAGCGGGTGGCTACGGCGAGGGGTTTATGATTCTCTCGAGTACAGAAATTCTCGACGCGTCCGTCGGGAACTGGTCAGCAACGGGTGACTTGAACGTGCCGCGAGTCAGCCATACCGGCACCTTGTTACTCAGCGGAAAGGTCCTGTTGGCGGGCGGTCTAGGCAGTAGTGGGACCACGAACGCCGCGGAGACATATGATCCGGCGACAGGCGTGTGGACGCTCACTGGATCGCTCATTACCCCGCGCAAGTCTCACACCGCCACCTTGCTTCTGGACGGAAGAGTGCTTGTCGCGGGCGGCGGCACGAACAGCGCGGAGATTTATGATCCGGTTTCGGGGCTGTGGACTAGCACTGGATCTATGTCCACCGGGCGAGTGGAGCACACTGCCACATTGCTGCCAGACGGCAAAGTGCTCGTTGCTGGGGGCTATTCGGGGAGCGCCACGTTGGCCAGCGCGGAGATATACGATCCTGCAACCGGTTTGTGGTCGCCCACAGGAGCGATGTCTGCTCAACGAACAGAACACACGGCTACTTTGCTGACTAACGGACTGGTCTTGGTCGCAGGAACTGATGCGGGGAATGTGGCTAGCGCTGAGGTTTACAATCCAGTCGCGGGCACTTGGGCATCAACAAGCCCGATGTCCGAGGCGCGCCAATTGCATACGGCGACACTGTTATCCAACGGCAAGGTGCTCGTGGCGGGTGGGGCAAACAATTACGGTGAGGTAGTCCACAGTGCGGAGCTTTACGATCCCGTTTCAGGCACATGGTCGGCAACGGGGCCTATGTCCGTAGCGAGGTACAGTTACACCGCCACGCTGATGCCGGACGGCAAGCTGGTAATGGTGGGGGGCGTGACTTTGGGTTATTATGCAATCAGCAGGAGGGTCGAGGTTTACGATGACTCCGCCACACCTTCTTGGACCGCGACAGGCGAGATGCACAACGTCAGATCCGACCACAGGTCGGTACTCTTGCCCAACGGCAAAGTATTGACGATGGGTGGCGCCATTCCCAGTGGGAACCCCCTCGCGACGGCTGAAGTGTTTGATCCAGTCACGGCGACGTGGGCTGATACGGGCGCAATGACCAATGCAAGAAGCAGCGGCTTTTCCGCTACGCTGCTTGGAAACGGAAAAGTTCTTGTGGCCGGCGGCTTCAGAAACTTTGACCTCGCCAACTTTTCGCAATGCGAGCTTTATGACCCCGCGGCAGGTGTTTGGACGAATACTGGTTCCATGAACGGGGCGCGTATTGGCCACACCGCGACGCTATTGCTGAACGGCAAAGTGCTGGTCGCGGGCGGCTATAGAGATTCCGGTAACACGATTCTCGCAACGGCGGAACTATACGATCCACTTGCGGGAACATGGGCCGCGACCGGCTCTTTGCCAGGGCCGCGCGAGTTTCATTCAGCTATTCTGCTGCCGGGCGGCAAAGTGCTGGTCGCGGGAGGCGTTGACCAAAATGGTTATCTATCCAGCGCCCTCTTATACGATCCGGCGACCGAGGCATGGACAACCACTGGTTCGCTGAATCCGGCGCGAGCAGGCGGTGTGTCGACTCTGCTGACTAACGGCCAAGTAATGGCAAGTGGCGGGACAATATTCAGCGTTCAAGTTACCAATGTTGACCTCTACAACCCTGCAACTGAATCGTGGTCTTCTACAGGAGGGATGAACGTCGGCCGCTCTGGACACACAGCCACGCTGCTCTCCAGTGGGCAGGTGATGGCGGCCGGTGGCGGATCTGCTGGACCCGATGCGTTGGTGGAACTTTATGATCCGGCCACCGGTGTTTGGGCATTCACGGATGGAATGCACCGAGCTCGCAGCGGCGCCACCGCGACGCTGCTGTCGAATAACCAGGTGCTCCTAATTGGGGGGCAGAGTGGGGGCAGTATCTTCACATATCAGCCGAGCTCGGAATTATACGCCATGAAAAACAACGCCCCGCTGGTGGCTAGCCCCATTCTCGACCAAACTGGAGGTTACGGCACGCCGTTCAACTTCACTTTTGCGGCCGACACGTTTGACGACCCGGATGCCGGCCAAGTTTTGAGCTACACTGCCGCGGGCCTGCCGCCTGGAATTGCTTTCGACGGCTCGACCCGAACCTTCAGCGGTACGCCTACCAATGTGGGCACATTCTCCGTCACCGTCACTGCGACTGACGACGGTTCGCCTGCGTTGAGCACCAACGACATGTTCGACATCATCGTGGCTAAGGCTTCTCTTACGGTCACTGCCGATAGCACCAACCGGCCTTACGGCGTGGACAATCCTCAACTCACGGGTTCACTCGTTGGCGTTACCAATAACGACAACATCACCGCCACGTTCAGCGCGAGTGCCACATCGAGCAGTCCGCCCGGCGATTATTCCATCACTCCCGCGCTCCTTGATCCCCAGGGGAGGATGGTCAATTACACCGTGACAACAAATCTGGGCACACTGAGCATCAACGGCGTCACGCTCGAATTCAGCCTTTCAGGTGGAATGCCAAACTTCTGCTGGCCGACCAATGCCGCCGGTTTTGGTTTGGAATACGCCGACAGCCTGACTCCTCCCGTTGACTGGCAACCCGTCACCAGCGGAATTACGACGAACGACTCAACCATCTGCGTCACCGTGACACCCGAAGCGGCGGTGCCAACTCGCTTCTACCGCTTGCACTTGCCGTAACAATTTTAGCTGGAGTTAAGGGTGGATTGTGCTGGCCGTTTTGGAGACAGGCGGCACAATCCTCCTTTTCTTGTCGTCATACTTCGCTTAACCTCCCTGCATTCTCAGCTATCATGGCCAGCGTTTATATCAAAACCTACGGTTGCCAAATGAACGAGCGCGACAGCGAAGCCGTCGCCGCGCAGCCTTCGGCGCCGGGTTCTTCGGCCACTTCATCACCACGGGCGTCAATCTGCCGCCGTGCCGGGTATCAGCCAGAGCCGATCATCTGCCGCAATTCGCCCGGCGACACCAAGACGATCTTGTGTCCCTCTTGCGTCCGTTCGTATCCCGGACCAGGCATTGGGTGGACGACGTAGTTTTTCCCCTTGGGATACAGCGCCCGAAACGCCGCCAGCCCACGCGTCTCGAAGGCGTCGGCTTTCCATTTACATTCGATGGCATCCACCGCATCGCGCCCGCGCGGCACGACGAAATCCACCTCGCGTTGCTGCTTGTCGCGCCAGAAATGAACCCGGGGCAGGCTGGCGGCAATGAGCGTGTCCAGCACCAGATGCTCCCACAAAACGCCACAATCCTCCGGCCGCAAATGATCCCACCCGCGCGCGTGGCTACCGACCCGCCCTCATACCATCGGAGCATGTCGCCCTTCGATTTCCGCTTTCCGGCTTCTGTTCTCTGCTTTTTTTGTTTCGCCGTCTGTGGTCTGTGGTCTTGTTGTCCCGCCTTCTGTTTCTCACTATTTGCCAGTACACGGCCACTACCCTGTCATTACTCGCCTACTATTCCTTGGACCGCCTCGGGCTTTCGTCGTAATGTGCGCCCGTCAATGGCTCCGCGGGGCGGGGCGCGGTTGACCGGCAAAAACATTCTGACCCGTGGGCGGTGTCTGCGGGGTCCGGTGGACGGGGTTCACCGGACGCGGGGTGTGGCTGCTTCCAAACTGTCTTTGGGCCTTTCCCGGTGGGAAAGGGTGTGAATCAGGCGCGGTCAAACGCGCGCTGGTTGTGACCTGAATACCAATCGGGTCTGTCGAGCTTGGCTCGCAGACCTACAATCGCCGGCTCGATTGAAACCGGCTGGAAAGACTCGTATGCACGATCCGCAGACCGTTCAGAAATTCATTCAACTCCGCGCCCAAGGCTGGACCTATGCGCGCCTCATCACCGAACTCAATGTCTGCAAGCCCACCCTGATCGCCTGGAGTCGCAAACATCAGTTCGAAATCCAGAACCTCAAGGCCATTGAACTGGAGGCGCTGCGCGAGAAATGGCTCGCCTCCACCACCGACCGCGTCAACGGCCTGGGCGAACAATTGCGCCGCGTCGAAACCGAATTGGGCCGGCGTAAACTTGAGGAGTTGACCACGCCGCAGTTGTTCGCTCTCGCCCGCAGCTTGCGCCGCCAGATCGAGCAGGCCACCGGCCCGCTCCAGTTCACCGTGCCGGTTGCGGAGATTCCGGCCGGCGAATACCAAGATCAGGTTCAGGACTGGCGCGGTTGAACCGGCTGCCTCACTCCGGCTTTACCGTCGTCCAATCCGTTTCCGGTAAAGAAACGGTAAAGCGCCGGTAAAGCCCGGAAGCGGTAGGGCGCGTCACTCCGTGCGCGCCGATTCCCGATTCCCGAACCACGCAACATATTCAGCATTTCAGCGTTTCAGTTTTCAGGTTTTCCCTAAACCGGTAAACCAAAAGTAAACCAATGGTAAAATCCCGCCGCTCCCGTCGCCCAACGCGCCTCACCCGGCGAAATCTCCTTCGTCGTTTGGGCCGACGCTTGGACCGCGCCTGCCTCCGGCCCGCTCGCCGCTCCGGCCCTGATGATTTGTCTCAGGCCCTCACCGCCTTCACTCGCGCCATCCGCTGCCATCGCCGCCTTGCGCGCCTCGCGCCCGATTTCTTCGACGCGACCACGGTGGACCGGGCCGCCCGTCATCGGGCCGAACAAAAGCGGTGGATGGCTATTTGGAAACCCGCCTTGGACAAGGTGTACGGCCATGATCCGACTGACGAGATTGCAACCGATTCCGTGATGGAATTACCGCTGCTGCCGGGCGCACGCACGCAACGCGTCGTCGAACGCGAATTGGCCGGGTGGGATCTCTGGATGACCGCTGGTCGTGCAGCCATGGAACGCCACCATCAACACCGCCCGCACGCGCTGCTCACTTTGACCCAAATCGCCCGCCTGCTTCGCGTTGCCTTTGACTTCAAGCAACTGGCCTGCGGCTCCGCCGCGGATGATCCGCCGTCGGATTCTCCCGACTACAGCCGCGTCTTGGCCGATCTCGAACGTTCTTACGGCCACCGGCCTCAGTCTGCAACGGCTCCGTCGCCGGTCACGCCCGTTCATCACCCGGCACCCGCCACCGGACACGGGCAGCCCGCTCCTCCCGCGTCACCAGCCGGGCCGCCGCCCGACGACAAGCGTGATCTGACTCCATACGCCATGGTCATCGGCCCCCACGGCTCGCCTTGCCTCCAACGAATTGATCCCCTACCGCCATGATTAACCGCGCACCCGTGATTCTGTCGCCCACCAACGCCGATGCTGTTGTCGCTTTCCATCATCTCCGCGACCGCCTACTCTCTGCGCATACTCAGCCATCATGCCGAGCGTTTACATCAAGACCTACGGTTGCCAGATGAACGAGCGCGACAGCGAAGCCGTCGCCGCGCAGCTCGTGGCCAAGGGTTACACCCTCGCGGCGTCTGAACACGTCGCGGATGTGGTCTTGCTTAACACGTGCAGCGTGCGCGACAACGCGGAGCAAAAGGCCATCAACAAGATGCGGAACATCGCCGGCGACATCCGCAAGAACCGGCCCAACGTCGTGCTCGGCTTTCTCGGTTGCATGGCCCAAAGCCGTGGGCAGGAACTGATTGATCGTCTGCCGGACGTTGACCTCGTGGTCGGCACGCAGAAATTTCATCGCACAGCGGATTATCTCGACGAAATTCTCGCGGGTCGTCGTGACAAGGTCGTGGACACGTCGGAAGAGCGGGGGAGCGAAGGCGCGGTCCGCGAGCATTTGCTCAATGGCAGCGCGAAAAGCAAATCCGTGACTGCCTTCGTCAGCATCATGCAGGGCTGCAATCAATACTGCACTTTCTGCATCGTGCCCTACACGCGGGGTGAAGAGCGCAGCCGTTCAATTGAAGCTGTTGTTGCCGAGTGCCGCCAGCTTGTTTCACAAGGAGTGAAGGAAATCACGCTGCTCGGACAGATCGTGACCAGTTATGGACGGCGCGGAGGAGTTGGAAAGGGAGAAAAGGAGAAAGGGGGAAAAGGGGATGAAACGGCTGGCTCTCCGCTCTCCTCTGCTCCTCAGCTCCTTATCCCCTCTGCTTCTTCCCCCTTTGTCCACCTTCTCGAAGCCGTTCACGAAATCGAGGGTCTTGAGCGCATCCGCTTCACTGCCCCGCACCCGAAAGGCTACGGCGACGACCTTGTGGAAGCGTACGCGCGATTGCCCAAACTGTGCGAGAGCGCGCACATCCCGGTGCAAAGCGGCAGTGACCGCGTGCTCAAGCTCATGCACCGTGGCTACACGCGCGCGCGGTTCGTCGGCATCATCGAGAAGCTGCGCCGCACCCAACCGCGCATCGGCATTTACACTGACATCATTGTCGGTTTTCCCGGCGAAACCGAGGATGACTTCGAGGAAACCCTTTCGCTCTGCCGCGAGGTGGAGTTCGACAACGCCTATCTTTTCAAATACTCGCCGCGCAGAGACACCCCGGCCGCGGCGATGCCGAACCAGTTGCCGGAGGACCTCATCGAGGAGCGCCACGCCCGTCTGTTGGAATTGGTGAACGCCGTTGGCAAGCGCAAATACAACACGTTTGTTGGTCAGCCGGTGCAAATCCTCGTCGAAGGGCCGAGCAAAAAAAATCCTGCGCGTCTAACCGGCCGTACGCGCTGCAACCGCATCGTATTGTTCGACGGCTCGCCGCGGCACATTGGCCAGGTCATGGACGTGCGGGTGACGCGCGCCGGCCTGTTCACGCTTTACGGCGATCCGGCGCTGGTGAATTTGTAAGGTCGGGAGGAGGCAGGCCGAGGGATTTGCCTTCAGTCCGCCACCGCGAGGCTCATGTCGCGTGTGTAGTAGAGAATGCGTCCGCAGTTGGTGCAACTGACGACTTCTTGATGCGCCTGACAGGCCACCAGGACCTGGGCGGGTAGCTTCATGTGGCAACCGCCACAGACGCCGTGTTGCACGCCGACCACGACGTTCTCGCCCTTGCTTTTCACAAGCCGTTCGTAGCGTCCGCGGACGCCGGCGTCCACGGCGGCGGCCAGTTCTTCACGATTGGCCTGCAACCCGGCCAGGTCCTTCTGCAAATTCTGTTCCCGCTCGCCCAGCTTGGCGACCAGTTCATCCGCCAGTTTCCTGGCCTCGTCGGCCTCGCGCGTGATCGCGATCACTTCCTTCTGCGCCCGTTCGGCTTGCTCCATCAACTCGATTTCCTGGTCCTCGATTTTGGTGATGTCCGCCTTGCAGGTTTCGATTTCGTGCGCCAGCGCGCGGTATTCCTCGTTTTTGCGCGTCTGAAGCTGCTGGTTGGCGTAGCGCGCGATCTGTTCCTTCTTGGATTCAACATCCAGTTCCAGCCGCTTGCGATCGGATTCGAGCTGTTTCACGCGTTGTTTGGCTGCGTCAAGCCGGCCCTGGGTCGTGGCGACCTTGGTCTTGAAGGTGATGCGCTCCGGTTCGATGTGCGCCAGTTCGGCCTGCAAGCGGCGGATGGCCCGGTCGCGATCCTGCAGAATCAAGAGTTTTTCAATGGCTTCCAACATTTGGTGTCCGATTCGGGCCGCAGGGTATCGGCGCCGGCGGGCGGAGTCAAACCCGCGCTTCAGCCGGGGTGTAACTGGAAGTGGCGGTCAGCCGTAGCGCAGATTGGCAATCTGCCGTGTCGCCGAACGCATTCGGCGGGGCGGCGAGATGTTGTGCGCTGCCGAGCATTCTGGTCTCTGCGGATTAGCAATCCGCGATACCGCAGAGTGCCACTCTGCGCTACGATCGTTGTGCGACCGCCACGTCCAGTCGCACCTCTTCAGCCACCGGCAGGAAACCGCCATTCGCCAACTTTTTATCGCCAGTTGACCTGTCACCGCCTATGTTGCCGCAGCATGAATCGCCGCCAAAACAGCCTGCCAACCGTGTTTTTCCGGAATCTCCGGCTGCTGGCGCTGGCCGCGTGCGCGCTGACGCTTTCCGACGCGTTCGCCTCGCCCAATCTCGACCTCGCGCGGCAGCTCAACCAGGCTTTTATTGAAGTTGCTGACAAGGTTTCACCCGCGGTCGTTGTCATCACGGTGACCACCAAACCCGCAAAGGAAGCGTCGGAGGAGAAGGAGTCGGACGGCGAGAATCCTTTCCCCAACGATTTCTGGCGCGAGTTTCACCGGCAATTCCGCGAACGCTCGCCGTCGGAGAAGGAAATCGGCCAGGGCTCGGGCGTCATAGTGCGCACGAACGGTTTCATCCTGACCAATCGCCACGTCGTGGACGATGCCGAGACGATTGATGTGCGGCTTAAGGATGGCCGCATGTTCAAGGCCAGGGTGCGCGGCGTGGACCCGCAGTCCGACCTCGCGGTGCTGCAAATTGACGCGGACAAACTGCCGGTCGCGAAATTCGCGGACTCGAACAAGACGCGCGTCGGCGAGTTCGCCGTCGCCATTGGCGCTCCGTTCGAACTGGATTATTCGGTGACTTTCGGTCACGTGAGCGCGAAGGGCCGGGGCAACGTGGTGCCCGCTTACGCCGGCGGCGCAATACTGGATCAGGATTACATCCAGACCGACGCGAACATCAATCCGGGCAACAGCGGGGGGCCGCTCGTGAACATTGACGGCGAAGTGATCGGCATCATCACGCTAATCCGCGGCCTGCGCACGGGGATTGGTTTCGCCATTCCGAGCAGCCTGGCGCGCGAAGTCTCGGACCAGATCATCGCCACCGGAAAATTCCCGCGTCCGTGGCTGGGCGTGAGCATCCACGCCTTGCGCGAAGATCCTGCGATGCGCGAAACCGTTACGGATCTCGAGGATGGCGTGGTGGTAAACCGGATCATGCGCGACGGTCCGGCGGCCAAGTCCGAATTGCGCGCCCGCGACATCATCACCGCCGTGGACGGAAAACACGTGACCACGGCGCAGGAATTGCGAAACGAAATTCGCAGCAAGAAGATCGGTCAACCCGTCACGCTCAGCGTGTGGCGCAAGGGCAAGACGCTCACGGTCGAAGTCAAACCCGGCGAATGGTTGGAGGACGACGGCCAGGAAAAGCCTCCCACGCGGTAATTCAAAAGTGGCGGGGCCGGGCGTTTTCGGGTTCAATGGCGAGCGCGAATGAAATCGCCACATCTATGCACACAAAATCCGCCCCACAATTCCGCCATACGTTTCACTTCGCCGGTTGCCTCGTCATTTCCCTCGCGGTCATGATTGGCTCAGGTGTTTCCTCCCGCGCCGAATCTGCGCCAGATGTTCCCCTGCGCGCGTTACCTCCGGGCCAGTTGCCGAGCGACGTTCGGCTGAAACCCTTGAAGGATCTCGAGGGCTATTTTCCGTTCACACCGAGCGCGACGCGGGCTGAATGGCAGGCGCGGGCACAACAAGTCCGACGCGAACTGTCCGTGGCGCTGGGGTTGTGGCCGATGCCGGACAAAACGCCGTTGAACGCCGTGATTCACGGCAAGTTGGATCAACCCGATTACACGGTGGAGAAGGTTTATTTCGAGAGTCTGCCGGGATTCTTCGTGACCGGGAATCTTTACCGGCCGAAGGGCAAGAGCGGCAAGCGGCCGGGTGTGCTTTGTCCGCACGGGCATTGGAAGAACGGGCGTTTCCTGGATGCCGGTCCCGACGAAGTCCGCAAGCTCATCGCGCGCGGCGAGGAGCGATTTGAGGATGGCGGGCGCAGCGCGTTGCAAGCGCGTTGCATGCAACTGGCGCGGATGGGTTGCGTGGTGTTTCACTACGACATGGTGGGCTACGCGGACAGCGTCCAGATTCCGGAGAGTCTGGCGCACGGGTTCGCCAAGCAACGTCCCGAAATGAACACGCGCGAGAACTGGGGACTGTTCAGCCCGCAGGCGGAAGCGAATTTGCAGAGCGTGATGAGCCTGCAAACTTGGGATTCAATTCGGGCGCTGGATTTTCTGTTGAGCCTGCCGGACGTGGATGCGAACCGGATCGGGGTGACCGGCGCGAGCGGCGGCGGCACGCAGACGTTCATCTTGGGCGCGCTGGATGACCGGCCGGCGGTGGCGTTTCCGGCCGTGATGGTGAGCACGGCGATGCAGGGCGGATGCACGTGTGAAAACGCCTGTCTGCTCCGCGTGGACACGGGCAACGTGGAGATCGCCGCATTGTTCGGGCCCAAACCGCTGGGCCTGACCGCCGCGGACGATTGGACCAAGGAAATGCCGACGAAAGGTTTTCCGGAGCTGCAGAAACATTTCGCCATGCTCGGCGTGCCTGAGAACGTAATGTTGAAACCGCTGATCCAGTTCAAACACAACTACAATTATGTGAGCCGCGCGGCGATGTATGGCTGGATGAACCGGCATCTTAAAATGGGCTTGCCCGAGCCGATCGTGGAGGAGGATTACCATCGGCTGACGGCGGAAGAGTTGACGGTCTGGGACGCGCAGCACCCGAAACCTTCAGGCGGACCGGAGTTTGAGCGAAAACTGCTGCGCTGGATCACCGAGCGCGACCAGAAGCTCCTGGCCGATTCCCAGGGTTCGCTGGAGCGATTCCGGCAGGTTTACGGCGCCGCGTGGGATGCCATGATTGGCCGCAACCTGGCCACGGCGGGCAACGTTCCGTTGACGGTGCGCCAGGAAACCGACCGTGGGACTCATCGCGAGAAGGTTGGACTCTTGCGAAACGAAACCTACGGCGAGGAAATCCCGGTCCTGATTCTCGAACCGAAGCAGGCGGCTTCACGCGCGGTGATCTGGGCCGCGCCGGAAGGCAAGGCCGGCTTGTTTGCGAAAAACAGCAGGGGCAAAACCGAACTCCGAGCCGATGTCCAAAAACTTTTGAAACGCGGCGCGACCGTAATTGGCGCGGACCTGCTTCATCAAGGCGAGTTTCTTGGCGACGGCCAAGCCTTGACCCACGCCCGCAAGGTGCAGAACCCGCGCGAGGCGGCCGCTTTCACCTTCGGCTACAACCGGACTTTGTTCGCCCAGCGCGTGCACGACTTGTTGAGCGTCGTCCAGTTCGTGAAAATGCAAACGCCGCGCATCCAGCAAGTCAACCTGGTTGGTCTCAAGGGTGCCGGACCGTGGGTCGCCGCGGCGAAGGCGCAAGCGGGGCAGGGGATCGCGTGCGTGGCGGTGGATACCGACGGGTTCAGGTTCCTAAACGTGCCGGACATTTACGATGTGAACTTTCTTCCCGGCGGCGCGAAGTATGGAGATGTGCCCGGACTTCTGGCCCTCGGCGCGCCGGGTCGGCTCCGGTTGGCGGGCGAGGGCACGAAAACACCCGCTTTGCTTGAAGGGATTTATCAACTGGCCGGTTCGCCGAAAAATCTGACCATCGCCCGTTCCTCCGGGAAAGGAACCGAGGTCGCCGACTGGTTGCTGAAGCAGAAGCCGTGATGCGGTTTGGGCTTCGGTCGCGCGGCGGGTTGCCCGGCAATTCGTGCGCGTCCCTTGTCGCTTGCTGGCTGTTGTTTTCGCGTGCTAACTTTGCGTCGTTGAGCGTGAACGCCCGCATTCCCAAGCAACGTCGCGATCTGGTCCGGACAAATTCACTCGCCCTGATGAGTAAATTTTTGCGCGCGGTGTGGAACAGGTCCGGGCGCGTTGGGGATACACAGCCCAACAATTGGCGGCGGCTCGGGGTTCGCCTGTTCGCTGGTATTGTCCTGGCCCTGGCGACCCAGACCGCAACGGCGGCGGAGGTCAAACGCGTTCTCGTCGTCCACTCGTTCAGCAGCGCGGCGCCGCCGTTCACCACTCATTCCCTGGCTTTTGAAACTGAGTTGACGGCCAGGATGGGGGAACGGGTGGATCTCGACGAAGTATCGCTGGACATGGCGCGTTACGCGGATACCGAGATGCAAGAGGCGTTGGTGGATTACTTGCGTCGGCGTCAGGCCAAATGGCAGCCGGACCTGGTGGTGCCGATTGGATCGCCCGCCGGCGTGTTCGTGGCGCGATATCGTGACCGCCTCTTTCCGCGGACGCCCATCCTGTATTGCGGTATGGACAAGCGCCGGTTACCGCCCCAGGCGCTCGAGCAGAACGCCGCGTTTGTTGGCGAGAGTTTTGACCTGGCCGGTTTTGTGGAGGACATCCTCCAGGTGGCGCCGGCCACCACCAACATTACGGTGGTGATTGGCGCGACGCCCCTTGAACGATACTGGACGACGGCTTTCCGCGAGGCGTATGCGCAGTTCACCAATCGCGTGAATTTCACCTGGTGCAACGACATGTCCTTCGATCAGATGCTGGAGCACGCCGGCAAATTGCCTCCGCGTTCTTATATCTTCCTCGTGCTCCTGCTACGAGACGCATCGGGGGTGACGCACAACGCGGATGAGGCGTTGCAACGGCTGCACGCAGTCACCACAGCGCCCATCAACGGCATTTTTCAACATCAACTCGGCCTGGGTATTGTTGGCGGCCGGCTCTACCAGGCGGAGCTGGAAGGCGTGGAAGCGGCCCGCGTCGCCATCCGGATTCTGCGGGGTGAACCGGCGTCGAGTTTTCCGCCCAAGATCATCGGGCCGCTGGGGCCTCGTTACGACTGGCGCGAGTTGCGGCGCTGGGGCATCAGCGAGAAAAGCCTGCCCCCCGGGAGCGTGGTGCAATTCCGGGAAACCACGATTTGGGACCGGTACAAGTGGCGAATCATCACAGTTGTGTCCCTTTGCCTCGCTCAGGCACTGTTGATCCTCGTGTTGCTGGCGAATCTGGTCCGGCGCCGGCGCGCCGAACGCTCCCTCGCGGAAAGCGAGGTGCGGTTCCGCATTGCCGCGGATGCCGCGCCGATGATGATCTGGATGTCCGGTGTGGACAGGCGATGCACGTTCTTTAACCAGCCGTGGCTCGAATTTACCGGGCGCAAACTGGAGCAGGAGTTGGGCAACGGCTGGGTTGAAGGCGTGCATACGGCTGATCGCGAGACATGTCTCAGAACCCAGGCTGAAGCATTTGACGCGCAACAGCCGTTTGTCATGGAATACCGGTTGCGGCGGCACGATGGAGACTACCGCTGGGTTTCCAGTGCCGGCCGGCCACGATATGACATGCGCGGCAATTTCACGGGTTTCATCGGCTCCTGTCTGGACATCACGGAACGCAAGCAGGCGGAACAGACCGCGCGCGAATTGAGCGGGCGCTTGATCCACGCGCAGGAGGCGGAGCGGGCGCGGCTGGCGCGCGAGTTGCACGATGACATCACCCAGCGCCTGGCCCGCCTGGCGATTGATGCCGGGCTGGTGGAGCGCGACACCGCCGGGGCTGCGCGCCGCGAAACGATGCAGGAGCTTCGCGACGGCCTGGTGCGTTTAAGCGAGGATGTCCACTCGCTTTCCTACCGGCTGCACCCGGCGCTCCTGGAAGACCTCGGTCTCGCGGAAGCGTTGAAGGTCGAATGCGAACGATTTACCAGACAGCACGCCATTCCGGCCGGGGTGAAAATGGACGAGATTCCCACGCGGATTCCGTCGGACACCGCGCTGTGTGTTTTTCGCGTGACGCAGGAAGCCTTGCGCAACGTGGCCCGTCACGCGCGCGCGAATGCGGCGGAGGTGTCCTTGCGGCGGCTGGACGGCGGGTTGCAGCTCGCGGTGGTGGACAACGGCGTTGGTTTTGACGCGCACCACGCGCGCCATCAGGGCAATCTCGGCCTGGCGAGCATGCGGGAAAGGGTGCGATTGGTTGGCGGTGAACTGGACATCGAAAGCGCTCCCGGCCGTGGGACGACCATCCTGGCCTGGGTGCCGTTGTCGGAGGAAAAAATATGAGCCGAATGAATCGTCCCCGCGTGTTGCTGGCCGACGACCACCGGATGGTGGCCGAAGGCTTGAAAAGCCTGCTGACGCCGGAGTTCGAGTTGGTGGGCGTGGTGGAAGACGGGCTGGCCCTGATTGAGGCGGCGAAAAGTTTGCGGCCCGACGTGATCGTGGCGGACATCACGATGCCGCGGCTCAATGGCTTGGAGGCACTCGCGCAGTTGAAGCGGGAGAAACTGCGAACCCGATTCGTTTTCCTGACCATGCATCAGGAGGTGGCGTACGTCCGTCGGGCACTCGATGCCGGCGCGTCCGGATTTGTCCTGAAACACTCCGCGCCGGGTGAACTGGTTGCGGCAATTCGCGCGGCGTTGGAAGGGAAAACCTTTATTACGCCGGCATTGGCCGGAGAGGTGATTCATGCCATGCAGCGCGGAGAAGGTGCGCCCGTTGATCCGGCCGCCTCGTTAACTGCACGACAGCGCGAGATTCTCCAACTGCTGGCCGAAGGCCAATCGGCGAAGGGAATTGCCGCCGCGCTCGGCATTTCATCCCGCACGGTGGAGTTCCACAAGTATCAGATGATGGAGTCTTTGAAACTTCACACGGGCGCCGAGTTGATCCACTTCGCCATCAAGCAGGGCATCGTGACGATTTAGAGGGTGCCGGCTCGGCACGGCGTTCGGGCGACAGGCTGATTCGGTCTTCGCGTTGACACACTGCGCCGCTGAAAGAACAGCCGCGGCGACTTTCGCCGCCGCGGCCGTTTGGAGGAACAAATCCGTTATCCGATTAGAACGTGCACAGCGCGCGCACGCCAAAGAACGGCGCCGCGTCCACGTCCTCATCCCCCAGTTTGTTGTCATTCTGCCGCACCTCGATATTCCGGCCGGCGGCGACGCCAAAAAATCCGCGCAACGCAAACTGCGGGCAAAAACGATAAGTCAGCCCCGCCTCACCCATGATCATTTTGTCCGTTACCGAAGAGTCACTGTCCAACCGATACTCGCGCCGCTGATATTTCACCCCGATATCCGCTTGCCACGTCTTGTCCGCAGTGATGTCGTAGGTGAGGATCGCGCCGTTGAGGGTGCGCAAATTCCAGCGCTCGCTGATCTGCCAGTTCAACGCGATGACCGGTAACACCGACGGATCATCCTCCAGCCGCGAAGCCACGGCCGCCCCAACGCCCAGGCTCAGTTTCTCGGACCACACGTACCGCACTCCCGCGCCGCCGAAGCCGGTGAGACCGTTGCCCAAGCCTGTGTCCGTGGATGCTGAGAGCGCGGCGCCGCCGAAGACGAAGTAGCCCCAGTTCTCGTCATACATCCCTTTCCAGACCGCGTCGAACGCCAAGGTGTTGAAATCCCGCGTGCCGGCGAGGTTGTCCAGGTCGTATTCCGAATATTCGTAAAACGCACCCAACCCCAGGTCGCCGTGCTCAGTCTTTATGGTATAACGGGCGGGAATGTCGAAGCGCCATACCTTGATGCTGCCCATGGCGCTGTCGTCAAAATCCGCGTCCGCGGTGTAGGTGAAGGCGGGATTGATTTGAATGACATGTTCCACCTGCCCTTGGTCCATCGTCTCCAGCCCGGTATAGCCGCTGGTGGTATCGTCCGCCAGCGCTAACCCCGCCATGGCCAGCAGCCCGACGCTGGCTCCTAGAATTTTCTTCGTGTAATCGAGTTGCATAGTTCTTTTTGTTGTTTGATTCAGTGTTTATAACGGCTCCTGACTGCTGAACCCAGGTCCAACAATGTTCAAGCCATCCCGGCGATTCCAACTTTCAAACACCTGTCCACAGGCGTAATCACCGTCATCCGTCGGCCCGATCATGTCAGCCCGCTGCCGTTTGCACAAGGACGAAAGTTGAACCAGTAATTTTTCAGCACAAACCCAGTAGTTTTACTAGGTCACATCGTGCGGATCTTCTGTCAGGCTCACGCCAACATCAACCCCGACCCCGCTCTGGAACGGCGGGCAATGGGCATGGTAACTGGCATTAAATCTTGAGTACCGGGAAAAACAGGTGCGTGTTGCTGGCGGATCGGCATCACGGGTTGAGCGAGGGAATTCGGGGTCTGCTGCAGAGCGAATTCCGCGCGGTGGTGATGGTGGCGGACGAAGTTTCGCTCCTGGAAAGTGCCGCCCGGATCAGCCCGAATGTCGTCGTGGCGGATCTCGCGCTGGCCCAGGGCGAGGGCTTCGGTTGGTTGCAACACCTGTTGGCGCGGTGTCCGGAGTCGCGGGTGATCGTGTTGAGCGCTCACGATAAATTGTCCGTCATGCGGGCGGCGTTCGCTGCCGGCGCCGAGGGATTCGTGCTCAAACGCGAAATCGCGTCGCAACTGCTCGAGGCCGTAAGTGAAGTGCTGGCCGGTCGTCGTTACGCCCCGGCGGCTGCTGCCGAAGCCGGTTTGCCGCCGGCGAAAGCAAAGGCCGATGGCAGTTGCTCGTGAGCATGGGATCTAACTGAACGCGTGTGAACTGAACGTGATGAAACCCGAGAATATGAGACGTGAACCAATTTCGAGGTTCCTCCACCTCGTTGTTAGCTCGGCCCCGTTCCCGTTGTGGCCAACGGCGGGAACGGGGTTCGGGCTCAAGCGGACTTTACCAGTTACCATCGCGATAGCGGGCGGCTGGATGACACGGGTCGCCCATTTCAACTAACTACGTGTCTAATTCCAATGAAAGGTCAGTCATGAACAACGAACAGAAGCGACTTCAAGAAGCGCGCGATTCAAAGACCCCTTGGAAAAAATGGGGGCCGTATTTGAGTGAACGCCAATGGGGCACCGTGCGCGAGGATTACAGCGAGAATGGCGATGCCTGGAATTTCTTCACGCACGATCACGCCCGCTCGCGCGCTTACCGCTGGGGCGAGGACGGGATCGCCGGCATTTCCGATGACAAGCAGCGACTCTGTTTCGCGCTGGCTCTGTGGAATGGCAAGGATCCCATCCTCAAAGAACGGCTCTTCGGCCTGACTAACAGCGAGGGCAACCACGGCGAGGACGTGAAGGAGTATTACTTCTATCTCGATTCAACGCCGACACACTCCTACATGAAGTATCTCTACAAGTACCCGCAGGCGGCATTTCCGTACGCCGACCTTGTCGAGACGAACCGCGGGCGCAACCGCAACGAGATGGAATATGAACTCCTCGACACCGGCGTCTTCAAGGACGACCGCTATTTCGACGTCTTCGTGGAATACGCCAAAGCCGGCGCGGAAGACATCCTCGTGAAGATCACCGCGGCCAACCGGGGGCCGGAAGCGGCCGAACTGCATCTCCTGCCGACGCTATGGTTCCGCAACGACTGGTCGGCGTGGATCGCGGAATCCAACCGATCTCCCAAGAAACCAAACCTCAAGCAGATCAAGGCCGCGGCGGGCGCGAGCGCGGTTGCGGTGACGCATCCGTTACTGGGTGAATTTATCCTTTCCTGCGAGGGCGATGTGCCGCTGCTTTTCACCGAGAACGAAACCAATCACGAGCGACTTTTTCCCGGACGAGAAAAGAACGAGAGCCCCTACGTCAAGGACGGCATCAACGACTGTGTAGTCCAGGGCAACCAGGGCGCAGTGAACCCCGGCAAGCAGGGCACCAAGGTCGCGGCGCACTACCAGGTCAAGGTTGGTACCGGTCAGACCAGAGTAATTCGCCTGCGGCTTTCCCGAAGTTCCGTGGATTTGAAGAGTCAACCCTTCGGCAAGCAATTTGATGAAGTCTTCGCTGCCCGGCTGGGCGAAGCCGATGAGTTTTACAAATCAGTTACCCCGCCATCGGTTTCTCCGGACGCCGCCAACGTGATGCGCCAGGCCATCGCCGGCATGTTGTGGAGCAAGCAGTACTTTTTCTTCGACGGTGACAACTGGCTGGACGAGCACCACTCCAACCCGCTGCACACCGGATCTCGAGCCGCCCGGAATTCGGAGTGGTTCCACATGTTGAACGAGGACGTCATCTCCATGCCCGACAAGTGGGAGTATCCTTGGTATGCGGCCTGGGACCTGGCCTTCCACACGCTCCCGATATCGATCGCGGATCCCGACTTCGCCAAGGATCAGATGAAACTGATGCTTAAGGGCGCTTACCTGCACCCCAGCGGCCAGATGCCCGCATACGAATGGAACTTCAGCGACGTGAATCCGCCGGTTCACGCCTTCGCGACACTCTTCATGCACCGCACCGAACAAGCCCTGCGCGGCGAGGCGGACCTCGATTTTCTCCGGGCGACGTTCAACAAGCTGCTGCTGAACTTCACCTGGTGGGTGAACCGCAAAGATCGGTTCGGCAAGAACGTCTTCGAGGGCGGCTTCCTTGGCCTCGACAACATCGGCGTCTTCGACCGCAGCGCCCCGCTGCCTACCGGCGGCCACCTGGAGCAGGCGGACGGCACGGCGTGGATGGCCCTCTTCAGCCAGAATATGCTGGAGCTCGCAATTGAACTCGCGGCTTACGATCCCATCTACGAGGACATGGTCCTGAAGTTCACCGAGCATTTTTACTACATCGCCGCTGCCATGAACCGTTCAGGTCAGGACGGCATGTGGGACGAGGAGGACGGCTTCTATTACGATCTTCTGCGGCTTCCCGACGGCAGCGCCACACGGCTCAAGGTGCGCTCCATGGTGGGGCTGCTGCCCTTGTGCGCCACGACAGTCATCGAAGCGTGGCAGCGGGAACGCATCCCGCGGGCGCTGGCTCTCGTGCAAGAAAGATTGCGCCGGATTCCCGAACTTGGAAAAAGCATCCATCCTACCGGCCCGGGACATTTGGGCGAGGCCGAACGTGGGATCATTGCCCTGGTCAATCCGGAGCGGTTGCGCCGCATTCTGACGAAGATGCTCGACGAAAATGAATTCCTTGGCCCGCACGGCATCCGCGCTCTCTCCAAGTTCCACGAGCAACACCCGTATGTTTTCCACACCGGCGGTCAGGAATACCGCGTGGACTACCTGCCGGCCGAGTCGAACACCGGCATGTTCGGCGGCAATTCCAACTGGCGCGGGCCGGTCTGGATGCCGGTCAATCTGATGATCATCCGGGCGCTCCTGAACTTCTACCTGTACTACGGTGACAAGTTCAAAATCGAATGTCCCACGGGTTCCGGCAAGAGGATGAACCTCTTCGAGGTGAGCAAGGAGATCGCCGACCGTCTCATCCGGACCTTCACGCGAGATGCGCAGGGCCGCCGCCCGGTTTACGCCGGCACGGAGAAGTTCCAGACCGATCCCCACTGGCGCGATCACATCCTGTTCTACGAATACTTCCACGGCGACAACGGCGCCGGACTGGGCGCCAGCCACCAGACTGGTTGGACCGGACTCGTGGCCAAACTCATCCAGCTTTTTGGCCTGTTGGATGCCAAGCAGATCTTGGAAGTCGGCAAACAGGGCGGCTTCATTCAGAGCGCCCACGGCGCACAACCGCAAACACGGGTGACAAAATGAACCGGATCCCCATGAACGAACATCGAGCCAAACTCGAACCCGCCCGGGACTCGCTGGTTCAACCATGACCCTGACCAACACTTCCGACCTGACCCGCACCACGCTGGCGGTGTTGTTCATCG
The DNA here is from genome assembly GCA_964458575.1 of uncultured Bifidobacteriaceae bacterium. Classification (GTDB taxonomy): domain Bacteria; phylum Verrucomicrobiota; class Verrucomicrobiia; order Limisphaerales; family JADLHS01; genus CAYWMD01. The sequence goes on from CAYWMD010000028.1 coordinate 19,588, forward strand.
GCATCCTGATCGCGGCCAGCTTCTGGGTGATGCGCCCGTTCCTCTCGTCGCTGCTGTGGGCCGCGATGATTGTCATCGCCACCTGGCCGAGTTTTCTCAAGCTGCAAGCACGGCTCTGGGGGAAACGCTGGCTGGCCGTGCTGGTGATCACCATCCTGTTGCTGCTCGTGTTGATTGTCCCGGTCTGCTTCGCCGTCATGACCATTCTTGACCGGTCCGACGAAATCGTGGGGTGGTTCAAGTCGTTGTCCAGCGTCAAAATCCCGCCGCCGCCCGGCTGGCTCGAAAAAATCCCGATGGTCGGCGCTTCCGTCACAGAACGCTGGCAGCACTTCGCCGCCGTCAGTCCGGACGAACTTTCCAAACTGCTGTCACCATACGCCACCAAGCTGGTCACCTGGTTCGTGGGACAGGCCGGCAACTTCACCGTGCTCGTTCTGCATTTTCTTTTGAGCATTGCCATCGCCGCCGTGCTTTACGCCCATGGCGAAACCGCGGCCAACGGCATCCGCAAATTTGCGCGGCGGCTGGCCAGCGAGACGGGAGACGAGGCCGCGGTGCTGTCGGCAAAGGCCATTCGCGGCGTCGCTCTGGGCATCGTGGTTACGGCGCTCGTGCAGACTTCGCTGGCCGGCGTCGGTCTCTTCTTGGCCGGCGTGCCCGGCGCGGTGCTGCTCACGGCGGTGATACTGATCCTCTGCATTGCACAAGTCGGGCCGGCTTTGGTGATGATTCCAGCCACCATCTGGCAGTTTTATAGCGGTCACAATCTTTCCGGATCCCTGTTAGCAGTCTGCACGATTGTGGTCTGCACCATTGACAACTTTCTCCGCCCGGTGCTCATCCGCAAAGGTGTGGAACTGCCGATCCTGCTCATCATCACCGGGGTCATCGGCGGGCTGATAGGTTTCGGCGTCATCGGTCTGTTCATCGGCCCGGTAATTCTCGCGGTGACCTTCACGCTCCTGCGCGCGTGGGTTTCACGAGGGGAAAGTGTCGCGGCAGCGGAAATGAAAACGGCGACTGACCCAGCCGCCCCACAATGAATCCCGAAGACTTCAACACAACCGAAATCTTGAAGAATGGGTTGACCGTCACGATCCGCGCCATCCGGTCGGCCGACAAAGCCGCGGTTGCCGAGGCCTTCAACCGGCTTGCCCCGGAATCGGTTTACACCCGGTTCTTTCAGCCCAAGCAATCGTTATCCGATCGCGAACTGGCAGCCGCCACCGAAGTTGATTTCGAAAACGTCGTTGCACTTGTGGTCACTACCGGCAACGGCGAGAACGAAACCGTCATCGGCGGCGACCGCTACGTGAGGCTTGATTCCTCCAGTACGCCGCACAATGCCGAGGTCGCTTTTCTGGTCGGGCAAAATTTCCAAGGGCAGGGGATTGCCGGGCGGGTGCTGAAGCACCTCGCCCAAGTCGCGCGGGAAAAGGGTGTGCGCCAGTTTGAAGCCGACGTGTTGCCGCAGAACAGAGCGATGCTCACCGTCTTCGCGCGCAGCGGGCTGCCGATGAAACAACATTGTGCGGACGGCGTCGTCCATGTCACTCTGGCGCTCACGAATCCACCGAAATGAGTCTGAGCTCCAAACGTATGACCGGCCAGCAGTTGATCGAGTTTTTGAAGCAGCGGGTTGGGCTTTGCCGGCACTTCACTGACGAACGCCTCACGCAATTGGTGAAGGGATCGCGGATCGCGAGCTACGAACCTCAGGAAGCCATCGCCCATTGCGGCGACGCAGCCGCGCACTTCGGCGTGTTGTTGAGCGGCTCACTCCAGGCTTCCGCCCTCGGCGACGGCGGCGCGCGACAGCCCTTCGGTCAATTGAAAGCCGGTGACACGTTCGGCGAGGCGGCCTTGATGACTGACCAGCCGCTGGTGGCGGATTTCATCGCCGAAACGCGCTGCGAGGTGCTGCTCATCCCAGTTTCCCTTTTTCAATCGGTCATTGTCGCCGAGCCGCGCGCGGTGCAGCACATTTCACGAACCATCGCCGAACGGATGAAAAGTGTGTTGAGCGATCCCGCAAAAGCGGCGGCGGCGCTGCATAAAGCCGACGATCCCTACGGCCTCAAACTCAAGGGCGAACGGCCGGAGAAGATTCTGGTTATCAATTGCGGATCGTCATCTTTGAAATACAGCTTTTACGACACGACCGATGAATCGCGACAGGCCCGCGGACTGGTCGAACGCATCGGCATTGAAGGTACGCGGCTCGTGCATCGCGGACCGAAGGGCGAGGTGAAGCGGGAATTGCCAAAGACCGACTTCGCCGCAGCGTTCCGAGCGATGCTGGAGGCTCTGACGGCAAAGGAATCGGGAGTCATCGGCTCGCCGGGTGAAGTGAGCGTGGTGGTTCACCGCGTGGTGCATGGCGGCGAGAAGTTCACGGAAGCAACGCTCATCACGGACGAGGTGCTCGCCCGCATCGAAGCGCTCAGTCCGCTGGCGCCGTTGCACAATCCGGTCAACGCCGCAGGCATCCGCGAGATGCGCAAACTTTTTCCCGCGGTGCCGCAGGTAGCGGTGTTTGACACGGCGTTTCATCACACGCTGGCCCCTTACGCCTTTCTCTACGGGTTGCCCTACGAATACTACGAGAAGAAGGGCGTGCGGCGTTACGGTTTCCACGGCACATCCCACCACTACGTTTCGTTGCGCGGCGCGCAGTTTCTCAAGCGCCGTCCGAATGAACTGCGGCTCGTAAGCTGTCACCTCGGCAACGGCTCGTCGCTTTGCGCGGTGAACCATGGACGCTCGGTGGACACGACCATGGGATTTACGCCCGCCGAGGGCCTCATCATGGGCACGCGCTCCGGCGATGTGGACGCCGGGGTGCTCGCGTTTCTTGAACGCACGGAAAAATTCACCGCCGCCCAGTGCGAGGAATTGCTGAACAAGAAAAGCGGGCTGCTCGGCATGTCCGGCATTTCGAGCGACATGCGCGAAGTGCTCAAGGCCGCCGATGAAGGTAATCACCGCGCGTTACTGGCGCTCAAGGCGTATTGCTACCGCGTCCGCAAATATCTCGGAGCGTACGTCGCGGCGATGGGCGGACTCGACGCGGTGATTTTCACGGGCGGCATCGGTCAGGGCAGCGCGGAGGTGCGCGCACTCGCGTTGCAGGGCATGGAATGCATGGGCATCCGGCTCGACGCACAACGCAATCACGACGCGCGCGGCTTCGATGAAGTCTGCCGCATTACCACTGACGATTCCCAAGTCGCGGTGCTGGTCGTGCCCACGGACGAGGAACGCATGATGGCGCGGGAGGCGTTGCGCACATTGAGCCGGTCCTACATTTCCAGTGTGCTCGAAGCGCAGAAGCAGCAGCCGTTCCTGGTTGAGGTTTCCGCGCATCACATCCATCTCACGCAGGAGCACGTCGAGGCGTTGTTCGGCAAGGGGCATCAACTCACCAGACACGCCGACCTCTCACAACCGGGTCAATTCGCCTGCAAGGAACAACTCACGATTGTTGGCCCAAAAGGTCGCGTCGAGCGCGTTCGCGTTTTGGGACCGGCGCGCAAATACACCCAGGTCGAGATTTCGATGACGGAGCAGTTCAAGCTGGGCGTGCATCCACCGATTCGCGAAAGCGGCGACATTGCCGACACGCCGGGCTGCACGCTCGAAGGCACGGCGGGCAGCGTGAAACTGGACCGCGGTGTCATCTGTGCGTTGCGTCACGTCCACATGACACCCGCCGACGCGCTTCGCTATGGTGTTCGCGACAAGTCCGTGGTGCGCGTGCGCATTGCCGGTGACCGCGAACTCGTATTCGGCGATGTGCTGGTGCGCGTAGATCCAAATTTTGCACTGGCCATGCACATTGACACCGACGAAGCCAACGCCGCAAACGTCCAGACGGGAGCGCGCGGCTGCATCGAGGGAATTCAAAGCGAGGGATGAAACCGGATAACCTGTCATTCTAAGAGAAAGGCCCAGCCATGACGAAGTCCGACAAAAAGACTGCAAGACCGCTCGACACCGATTTGCTCCGCAAGCTGGATGCCTGGTGGCGCGCGGCCAATTATCTTTCCGTTGGTCAGACCTACCTTTACGACAACCCGCTCCTCAAGCAACCGCTGAAGAAGGGACACGTAAAGCCGCGGCTCGTCGGTCATTGGGGCACGACGCCGGGGTTGAACTTCATTTACGTGCATCTCAATCGCGTCATCAAGGAGCGCGACCTGAACATGATTTTCATCATTGGCCCCGGACACGGCGGGCCGGGCATCGTGGCGAACACTTACCTGGAAGGCACGTACAGCGAAACGTATCCGAACATTTCACAGGACGAGGAGGGAATAAAAAAGTTGTTCAAACAATTCTCCTTTCCTGGTGGCATCCCGAGCCACGTCGCGCCGGAAACGCCTGGCTCGATTCACGAGGGCGGGGAACTGGGTTATGCGCTCAGTCACGCCTACGGCGCGGCGTTCGACAATCCCGACCTCATCGTGGCCGCGGTCGTCGGCGATGGCGAGGCCGAGACCGGTCCGCTGGCCACAAGCTGGCATTCGAACAAGTTCCTGAATCCCGCGCGCGATGGCGCGGTGCTGCCCATTCTGCATCTCAACGGCTACAAGATCGCCAATCCCTGCGTGCTGGCGCGCATTTCGCACGATGAATTGGAAGCATTGTTCCGGGGCTACGGTTATTCGCCCATTTTTGTAGAGGGCCATGAGCCGGCGAAGATGCATCAACTCATGGCCGCGGCGCTGGATCGGGCCGTTGCTGAGATTCAGCGCGTCCAATCCGCCGCGCGGAAAAACAAGAAAACCGAACGCCCACGCTGGCCAATGATCGTCCTGCGTTCGCCCAAGGGCTGGACGTGTCCGAAGGAAATTGACGGCAAGCGCGCCGAGGACTCGTGGCGCGCGCATCAAGTGCCAATGGGCGAAATGCACGAGAAACCCGGGCACATCAAAATTCTCGAGAAGTGGTTGAAGAGCTACAAGCCGGAAGAACTCTTCGACCAGGCCGGCCGGTTCAAGACCGAGTTCGCCGAAATCGCCCCGCGTCGCGAACGGCTGATGAGCACGAACCCCCACGCCAACGGCGGTTTGCTCCTGCGCGACTTGCGGATGCCCGATTACCGCAAATACGCCATTGAAGTGAAGATGCCTGGCGCAGTCGAAGCCGAGGCCACGCGCGTCATGGGCAAGTTTCTGCGCGACGTGATGAAGCTTAATCTCGAAAGCAAAAACTTCCGGCTGTTCAGTCCCGACGAGAACAATTCGAACCGCTGGCAGGACGTGCTCGAAGTCACGAATCGCGCGTGGATGGCTGAGCGATTTGACTACGACGACAAGCTCGCTCCCGATGGCCGCGTGATGGAGATGTTGAGCGAGCACCAATGCCAGGGCTGGCTCGAAGGTTATTTGCTCACAGGCCGCCACGGTTTCTTCTCCTGTTACGAAGCGTTCATTCACATCGTGGACTCGATGTTCAACCAGCACGCGAAGTGGTTGAAGGTGTGCAATGACATTCCATGGCGCCGGCCGATTGCGTCATTGAATTACCTCCTCAGCTCGCACGTTTGGCGGCAGGACCACAACGGCTTTTCGCATCAGGACCCCGGCTTCATTGACCACGTCGTGAACAAGAAGGCTGAAGTTGTGCGCGTCTATCTGCCGCCCGACGCCAACTGCCTGCTCTCGGTCACCAATCATTGCCTGCGCAGCCGCAATTACATCAACGTCGTTGTCGCTGGCAAACAACCCGCGCCGGTGTGGTTGACGATGGACCAGGCGATCAAGCATTGCACCGCCGGGGTTGGCATCTGGGAGTGGGCCAGCAATGACAAGGGCGGGGAACCTGACGTGGTCATGGCCTGTTGCGGCGACGTGCCCACGCTCGAAACGCTCGCGGCTGTGGACCTGATCCGCCGGCACATGCCGGAATTGAAAGTCCGCGTCATCAATGTCGTGAACCTGATGAAACTCCAACCGGGCAGCGAACATCCGCATGGCCTCAGTGATCACGACTTCGACACGCTCTTCACGAAGGACAAGCCCATTGTATTTGCATTCCACGGTTATCCGTGGCTCATCCATCGCCTCACTTATCGCCGCACGAATCACAAGAATCTCCACGTTCGCGGTTACAAGGAAGAGGGCACAACGACGACGCCGTTCGATATGTGCGTGCTGAACGAGATTGACCGCTTTCATCTTGTGCAAGATGTCATTGACCGTTTGCCGCAGCTTGGCTCGCGGGCGGCTTACGCGAAACAAGCCATCCGCGATGCGTTGCTCGACCACAAAGCTTACATCGCGGAGCGCGGCGAGGACCATCCGTTCGTCCTTGGCTGGAAATGGGGCGAGAAAGGCCCGATTACGCGCCGCAGCTCCACCGAGGCGGACAATGTTTGAAATCCAGAAACCATGAGTTTACCACGCAACAAGACCAAGATCGTCGCCACCATCGGTCCGGCGTCGAGTGCGCCCGCGGTGCTGGAGCAGATGATCCGCGCCGGCATGAATGTCGCGCGGTTGAATTTCTCGCACGGCGAATTCGCGACGCATCAGCAGAACATCGAAACCATTCGGACTGCGGCAAAAGCCGCGGGCCGGCCGGTCGCCGTTATGGCCGATTTGTCCGGCCCGAAGATGCGCATCGGCAACCTGGGCGTGGACAAGATTAATTTGAAGGCGGGCGACCGCTTCACGCTCACGACTGACGACATCATTGGCGACGAGCAACGGGTCTCGGTCAGCTTCAATCGTCTGCCGAAGGTCGTGAAGCACGGTGACATGCTTTCGCTCAACGACGGCTACATCCAGGTTGAAGTTGCTGAAGTCCGCGGCGGCGACGTGGTGTGTGTCGTGAAAGTCGGCGGCGAGTTGCGTTCGAAGAAAGGGCTGAATCTGCCGGGGATTGACCTAGGCATCAGCGCGTTCACGGAACGCGACCGCGAGTGTCTGAAGTTCGCGTTGGAGAACGGCGTGGATGCCGTGAGCCAGTCGTTTGTCGAAAGCGCGGCGGACATCCAAGCCGTTCGCAATGCGGCGCGCGAAATTGGCCATGAGCCTTTCATCATCGCGAAGATCGAACGTTCGCGCGCATTGGATCGTTTGGACGAAATTCTCGAAGCGGCCGACGGACTCATGATTGCGCGCGGCGATCTGGGTGTGGAAGTTCCCATCGAACGGATCGCCGTGGTGCAGAAGGACATCATGCGGCGCGCCAATCGCCGGGCCAAACCGGTCATCACCGCGACCCAGATGCTGGAATCCATGACGACGTATCGGCTGCCGACGCGCGCGGAGGCCACGGATGTCTCGAACGCGATTCTCGACGGCACGGATTGCGTGATGCTTTCCGGCGAATCGGCAATGGGCGCTTACCCGGTCGAGGCGGTCGCGATGCTGGCGCGGATTGCCGCAACGGTGGAGCCGACACGCCGCCGTGTGACGGTGAAAGAAGCGTATGCCGGCGTGGATCTCACGGGTCGCATCCGACCCGAACACTTGATCGCTCTGAGCATTGAGGCCAGCCTCGAATATCTCCAGCCGGCGGCCATCTTTGTTCCGTCATCGAGCGGCACGACCGCGCGCCGATTGGCGGCGATGCACCTGCCCGTGTGCGTGATGGCGATCAGCTCGCGCGCCAAGACCTGTCAGAATCTGTTGTTCTCCTATGGGGTGACGCCGGTTCATGAAACCGCCTCGCCGTCGGCGTGGAATCAATATGTGAAGGACCGTTTGCGCGAGTATCAACTGACCGGCGCTTTCGCCATCCTGACCCAGCGCGTCCCGGCCGAAGATCCCAAGGGCAACCATCGGATGGAAATCATCAATTTGTGAAACCCCGACCCGAGACATGACCCGACTTTTATCCCGAATCCACAAACCACCACTGCCCGGGGCAATTGGCCTCGTGGCCTTTGGCGGCCTCCTGGCCATTCTGTTCGGTGCCGATGGCTGCGCAACCTCCGGGTCGGCCACGCGAGCACCGCGTCCGGGCGACGGGCTTCGGGAATATCAGCGGCTCGTGCAGGAATTGGGCAAGGACGTGACGCAAACCCGGCAGGCGGCCGAAGCGCTGATGGCTGCGACGCCAAAAAAATCCGACGCGGCGTTTGCACGATTCCAAGAATCCCTGCACCGGCTTGAAGTGTTCTCCTTCAAGGCGCGGGCGCGGGCGGACGCGATGGAAAAGCGCGGCGAAGCTTACTTCGAGGAGTGGGCCGAGGAAATCGCGGGTTCCAAGGACGAAGCCGCGCGGCGTGCGGCCCGGCAACGGTTCGCCGAGTTGCACACGCACTTCGAGACGATCTTGAGCGACGGCCGCCTGGTGCGTCAGGAATTTCGCCGGTTTCTTGACGACGGCCGGCGATTGCGGACCAAGCTGGGCGCGAAGCCGGCCGCCGAATCCATCGCCCAGGCAAATCCCACGCTCGCTCAAATCGTGACGGAAGGCCGACAGGCGGAGACCGCGATGGGCCAACTGCTGAACAGCTTGAAGGCGGCGGAGGGGGCGGTGATGTCCGTTCCCGCGCCGATCGCGAAATCCGGAGGTAAATCATGAGTAATCACTTTTCTGCGGCGAGCGTGGTGTCGTTGGTCTGCGTTGGGTTGCTGGCGTTGGCGCCGTTGCATCCGATTGCGCAGGTGGTTTCCCCGTGGGCGCCAGGTACGCCGCCGCCTTTCCTGCAGGGGCCGACTTTGGGAGCGACGATAAGCAACGGGGTGCAGGCGTCCAGCGCCCAATCACGCGTCACCGGCCAAACCGCCAGCCGGATGGGCGATCGCGCGCAGGACTTCGCCTACCAGATGCAAAATCTGCTCACGGATTATCAGAATTTGCAGATGCAGTTTCAGAACCTGCAAACGACCTTCAACGCCGTCGCCAATCTCGCAATGCAACTGAACAGCCCGGGCGCAGCCAATGCTGCGACCGAACTGGAATCCGGATTGGGGATCATCGCGGAGGCGTTCACACCGGTGCAGGAGGAGATTCAGGCGGGCTCATTCAATCGGGACGACGTTGTCCACATGTGCCAGGTTCTCAACGAGGCTTTGAATGTCTGGCAGGATGAACTCAACAAATGCAGCCAGCGATTGGGGGCTGGCCAATGACCGATCAACTTCAACTGGGGATTCAATCACCACAATGAGAATTAACTATTGTACGAGTCACGGGCGGTTCCTGCGCATTGAGGAGCGCGGGCGTGTTTTTGGGCATCGCATGGTTGTCATGCGTCGCGGTGACGGCGCGCTCGAGACCGGCGGCAGCGTTTACGATCTGGTCATCGCCAAAGGCTGGGTGACCAGGGACAATTTGAATGAGCTTTTAAAGCCGGAGAATATGACGCATCCTCGATGGAACCATTAACTAAACAAACACCATGAAAAACAAACTCTTCGCAGAATTCTTTGGTACCTTCTGGCTGGTATTCGGCGGCTGCGGCAGCGCCGTGCTGGCGGGCAAGTTCGTTATCACCGAAGGCGCGACCCCGCTCAATATCGGCCTCGGCCTGTTAGGCGTCTCGCTGGCGTTCGGGCTGACGGTACTGACGATGGCTTATGCCATCGGCCATATTTCCGGGTGCCATCTGAACCCGGCGGTTTCGGTCGGTCTGTGCGTGGGCCGGCGTTTCCCGGTGACAGAATTGCTGCCCTACATTGTCGTGCAGGTTCTGGGTGCGCTGGCTGCTGCGTGGGTGCTTTCCATCATCGCGTCCGGCCAGGCCGGTTTCAGCACGGCCGCGGGTTTCGCCGCGAACGGCTACGGGGACCACTCGCTCGGCAAGTATTCTTTGACCGCCGGCTTCGTCTCCGAGGTGGTCCTGACCTTTTTCTTTCTGCTGATCATTCTGGGCGCCACCGACAGTCGCGCGCCCCAGGGTTTCGCGCCGATGGCCATTGGTCTGGGGCTGACGCTGATTCATCTCATCGGCATCCCGGTCACCAACCTCTCGGTCAATCCCGCCCGCAGCACCGGTCCCGCGGTTTTCGTGGGTGGCTGGGCGTTGCAGCAGTTGTGGCTCTTCTGGCTCGCCCCGTTGATCGGCGCCACGTTGGCGGGCGTCGTCTATCCGCTGATGGCGGGTCGCCCGAAGCCCAACAATTGACTTCTCCGGCATGGAAGATAAATCACCAGGCACATTGCTCGCTCGTTACAACTGCGGCCCGGTGAAATTCACCGGCGGCGAGAACGCGCTCTACGAGCGCCATCTGACATTTGACCAGGTGATCCCCGTTGCGTGCGCCTCGGCGCGCGACAAGTTCGAGGCCATCGCGCGTTCGATCCGCGACGTGTTGTCCCAACGCTGGCTCAAGACGGAGCAGACCTATTGGGAGCGCAACGCCAAGCGGGTTTATTATCTCTCGCTGGAATTCCTCATGGGCCGCGCGCTGGCGAACAACCTCACCAACCTGATGCTCGACCCGGTGCTGGGCCACTTTTGCAAGAAACACAAAATTGATCCGCTGGAAATCATCGAGCAGGAGCCGGACGCCGGACTGGGCAACGGCGGACTGGGCCGGCTGGCGGCGTGTTTCCTGGATTCGATGGCGACGCTGGGCATTCCCGGTATGGGCTGCGGTCTCCGATACGAATACGGCATCTTCAAACAATCCATTCGCGACGGCTGGCAATGCGAACAACCGGACCACTGGCTTGCACGCCCGGACCCGTGGGAGGTTCCGCGACCCGAGGAAAAAGTGGAGGTACATCTGGGTTGTTCGTTCGATATCCGCGGCGGCGCTCTCTGCGTCGCGCGCAACCAGCCCTCGACGCTGTTCGGAATTCCTTACGACCGGCCGGTCATTGGCTACGGCGGCAAGACCGTAAACACGCTTCGTCTTTGGGCCGCGACGACGCCGCATTACTTCGACTTCCAACAGTTCAGCCACGGCGACTTCGTCGGCGCCCTCGCCGAATCACTCACCGCGGAAACTTTGACACGCGTCCTCTATCCGGATGATTCGACGACCCAGGGCAAGGGCCTCCGTTTCCTGCAACAATATTTCCTCGTGGCTTGCACGCTGGCCGACGCCATCCGCCGTTTCCGCGCCGCCGGCAACGACTGGTCGGCGCTGCCCGACAAGGTGGCGATGCAACTGAATGACACGCATCCCACGCTCGCGGTGCCCGAGTTGATGCGCATCTTGCTGGATGAGGCGAAACGCGGTTGGGATGAAGCGTGGGATCTCACCCAACGAACCCTGGCTTACACGAACCACACGCTGCTGCCCGAAGCGCTCGAAAAATGGCCGTTGCCGTGGTTTGAGATGATGCTGCCGCGGCAGTTGGAAATTATTTACGAAATCAACCGGCGTTTTCTCGACGACGTGCGCGCGAAGTATCCTGGCGAGGACGCCCGCGTGTCTCGCGTGAGTCTCATTGAGGAAGGCGCGCCGAAGAAAGTCCGCATGGCGCACGTGGCCATCGTCGGTGCGCACAGCACGAATGGCGTGGCGGCGATTCACACGGACTTGCTGAAGAAAACGGTCGTCCCGGACTTTGCGGAATTATTTCCCGAACGGTTCAACAACAAGACCAATGGCGTCACCCAAAGGCGTTTCCTGCTTCTGGCCAATCCGCCGCTCGCCAAGGTCATCACTGAGGCCATCGGCGGTGACTGGATTGCCGACCTCGACCAGCTTGAGAAACTCAAACCGCTTGCCAACGACAAGAGCTTCCGCGCCACCGTCCGCAAAGCCAAGCGTGAAGCCAAACTCCGCTTCGTTGACTGGCTCAAGACCACAACTGGGCGGGGGGTTGACCCCGACAGCATCTTCGACACGCAGATCAAGCGCATCCACGAATACAAGCGGCAACTCCTCAACGCGCTGCATATCATCGTGCTTTACAACCGGCTGCGCGCGAACCCGAAGCTCGACGTTCCGCCGCGCACGTTTTTCTTCGGTGGCAAAGCCGCGCCTGCCTATCACTTCGCCAAGCTCGTCATTAAATTCATCAACAATCTTGCCGGCACGATTGACGGCGACCCGGCGGTAAAGGGGCGGCTCAAGGTGGTATTCGTGCCTGACTATCGTGTTTCGGTCGCGGAGCGGCTCATCCCCGCAAGCGACGTGTCGGAACAGATCTCGACGGCGGGTTACGAAGCCAGCGGCACGAGCAACATGAAGTTCATGATGAATGGCGCACTCACCATCGGCACGCGTGACGGCGCGACCATCGAGATGGCCGAGGCAGCGGGCGAGGAGAACTTCTTCCTGTTCGGCCTGAGCGCCGAGCAAGTCGCGCAAAGCCGCGGATTTTACAGTCCGCAATGGCATTACGACCATGAGCCGGAAACGCGCGCCGCGTTGGAGCTCATCGCCAGCAATCACTTCAGCAAGAACGAACCGGGTGTGTTCAACTGCATTCTCGATACCTTGCTCCGCGAGGGCGACCACTACCTGCATCTGGCAGATATGGCGAGCTACGCCGAAACACAGTCGAGGTTGGGCGAGCTTTATGCAGATCAGGACGGCTGGACGCGGAAGGCAATCCTGAACATCGCCGCCTCGGGAAAGTTTTCGAGCGACCGCACCATTGCGGAATATGCAAAAGAAATCTGGCGGGTCGCGCCGTGCATGATGCCAGAATAAACCAATTCGACCTCCGGCCATCATGGACATCAAACTCATTCTCGAATTTGCGGTGCTGATCGGGGCGCTGTTCATGGGGGCGCGGTCGGGCGGCGTGGCGCTCGGCTTGTGGGGTGCGGTGGGTCTGCTCGTGCTCGTGGTGGGATTTGGGGTGCCGCCGGGGGCCATTCCCGGAGAGGTAATCCTTATCGTGCTGACCGTCATCATGGCGGCCTCGGCGATGGAGGTGGCGGGCGGCATTGATTTCCTCGTGCGCGTGGCCGAGCGGATCATCCGCAAGAATCCGAAGCAGGTGACCATCGTTGCGCCACTGGTCACTTACGGATTCACCTTCGCGGCGGGCACGGGCCATATCGTGTATCCGCTGCTGCCGGTGATTTACGAAGTGGCGCATGAGGCGGGCATCCGACCCGAGCGTCCGATGGCCGTGGCCACCATCGCATCGCAACAGGCCATCACGGCGAGTCCGGTGTCAGCGGCCACGGCGGCGATGATTGGGTTGCTGGCAAGTCACGGGTTGGGGCTGATTCAGATTCTTCTGATCTGCGTGCCAGCCACCGTGCTGTCGGTGATTGTGGCGGCAATCGCGCAATTGCGCGTGGGCAAGGAACTGGCGGACGACCCCGAATATCAACGGCGGTTGAAATCCGGTGAATTGACGCCGCCATCCGGCCGCGCCGTCGGCGGTGCGGCGTTGCCTCCGTTGAAGCGCGGGGCGAGCACCAGCGCGTATATTTTCTTCGCCGGTGTGGCCCTGGTGGTCCTAGCGGGGATCTTTCCGTCCATGCGAACGGTTCCGGGCCATCAGGCGGAACCGGTCGTCATCGGCATGCCCATCGCCATTGCAATCATGATGCTGGCGGTGGCGGCGGTCATCGTGACCGTGACCAAGGCGCCGGTCGGCGAAGTGCCCAAATGCAAAACCTGCCAGTCCGGCGTCACGGCGATCATCGGCATTCTCGGTCTTGCGTGGCTGGGCGACACGTTCATCGCCGCCAACAAGGAAACGATCATCGGCGCGCTGGGCAACATGGCCAAGGCTGCGCCGTGGACGTTCGCCATCGGATTGTTCCTCGCCTCGGTGTTGCTTTACAGCCAGGCAGCCACAACGCGGGCGTTGATGCCGCTCGGCTTGACCCTTGGGATTCACCCGGCGCTGTTGATCGGCATGTTTCCCGCCGTGAACGGTTACTTCTTCATCCCCAACTACGGCACGATCATCGCGGCCATCCAGTTTGACCGCAGCGGAACGACGCGCATCGGAAAGTATCTCCTGAATCACTCGTTCATGCTGCCGGGATTGATTGCCACCGGCGGCGGCGTGGGCTTCGGATTGTTGATCGCAAAAGTGTTTTTCACGCAGACCAATTGATTCATGAAACTCAACCCTGACACCATCGCCGACGCTGCCCAACGCATCGGCATCAAAACGGAGGAACTCGCCGCCGTTCTCCAGCGCGGCACGGCCGTCGCCTACAAGGCGGGCGACTATCTTTTCCACGAATCCACGCCGCGCCAGTGGTTGGGCGTGGTGATGGAAGGGGAGATTGACCTGTTGCGCGGCCAGAAAGGCAAGAGCGTGCTCATTGGCCTGGCCCAACCGGGGGCGATGCTGAGTGAGGGAGTCATGCTCGACGACACGCCGCACGGCACGTCCGCTGTGACCCATCAAGGCGCGACGGTCTGGCAGATTCCGCGCGCCGAACTGGAAAAGGTCCGCGCCGAGAAACCCGAAGTGTTCTATCGCATCGTCGGTCAGATCGCGCGGCGGTTGAGCGAACGGCTGAAGGCCGCGTCCGAGCGTGTCGCCAGGGAAACCGGCGCGCCCGTGTTGAGCAACGTCCGGCGCGAGCATGATTCGCTCGGCGAACGCGACGTGCCCAATCACGCCTATTACGGCGTGCAAACGGTGCGCGCGATGGAGAACTTCTGCTTCTCCGGCGTGCGCCTCAGTCATTACGAACAATTCGTCCGCGCGCTGGCCTGTGTGAAGAAGGCCGCCGCGCTTGCCAACGCCGAACTCGGCGCGCTGGATCGCAAGATCGCCGACGCCATCGCGAAAGCCTGCGACGAAATCCTCGCCGGCAAGCTGCACGATGAATTCGTTGTGGACATGATCCAGGGCGGGGCGGGCACTTCGACGAACATGAACGCGAACGAGGTCATCGCCAATCGCGCGCTCGAATTGCTGGGGCACAAGAAGGGCGATTACCAGTTCTGCCATCCGAACGACCATGTCAATTGTTCGCAATCCACCAACGACGCCTATCCCACCGCCATCAAGCTTGGCGTGTGGTTCACGTTGCGCGACACGCTTTCAGCGTTGCGCGAACTCAAGCTGGCGCTCGAAGCGAAGGCGAGAGAATTTGCCGACGTGATCAAGATGGGCCGCACGGAAAACCAGGACGCCGTGCCCATGACGCTGGGCCAGGAATTCAGCGCCTACGCGGTAATGATTGGCGACGGCCTGCGTCACCTGGAACATGCCGGCAAGGAACTGCTTGAAACCAACATGGGCGCGACGGCCATCGGCACGGGCCTGAACAGCCCGCCCGGTTACGCGCCGCTTTGCACGAAGAAACTCGCGGAAGTTTCTGGCGCGCCCGTACGCCTGGCGGAAAACCTGGTCGAGGCTACCCAGGATTCCGGCGAGTTTGCTTTAATGAGCAGCGCGATGAAGACCGCGGCCGTGCAGCTCTCGAAAATCTGCAACGATCTCCGCTGGCTTTCATCCGGCCCGCGTTGTGGCCTCTACGAAATCCGCCTGCCCGCGATGCAGCCCGGTTCGTCCATCATGCCGGGCAAGGTGAATCCCGTCGTGCCGGAGGTGGTGAGCCAGATTTGTTTCCAGATCATTGGCAACGATGTGACGGTTTCAATGGCGTCCGAGGCGAGTGAACTCGAGTTGAACATGGCCGAGCCGATCATCGCGTTCAACCTGTTCTTCGGTCTCACACTGTTGCGCAACGCCGCCATCGTGCTGACGTCGCGCTGCATTTCCGGCATCGAGCCAAATCGCGAGCGGTGCCGCGACTACGTGCAGAATTCCATCGGCCTGGTCACGGCGCTGAATCCGGTCCTCGGTTACGAAAAGTCCGCGGCCATTGCCAAGGAAGCGCTCAAAACCGGCGGAAGTGTTTATGACCTTGTCATCGCCAAGGGCTGGCTGATGAGGGAGAAGCTCGATGAACTCTTGAAGCCCGAAAACATGACGCATCCGCGATTGAACCGCCAATAGCACCAACCATGAACGCCAAACCCTTCAAGCGTTTGATACCAACGCTGCCGGTGGCTGGCATGCTGGCAATTTCGTGCGTCGTTCAGCCGATTCGCGCCGCCGATGCCACGGCCGAGGCGACCGCATCCGAGGAGCAGGTCGCCGGCGAGCGGCTCAAATCCGAGACGGACCCCACGATCCTCAAGCGCCGCGTCTGGCTCGAAACCGAATGGAACAGTTACCGCGACGGCAGCGACAACTGGGAGGAGACGCTGGGCGGACTTTGGGCGTGGCGGTTGACCGACAACGCGGACTGGGCGGTGCGGCTCAAGCTGCCGTACGAGTGGCACTTTGCCGGCCACAACCCCGGCGATTCGGATGATAACGGATTTGGCGACATCAAAGCGGCGATTGGGGGGGCCGTCCGCTTCAACGAATCTTTGCGCGCGGGCGGCGGCGTGGAACTGCGCATGCCCACCGCCGAGGACGATTTGGGCGACGACGTCTGGAAACTGCAGGAGTTCGGCACGCTCGCTTGGGACGCGACGCGCTGGCTCTCGTTTACGCCCACGTTTGAATACAACGAATCCGTGGCTGAGGAGAATGACGCCAGCCCGCAGCATTATGTGGAATTGTTCGCCCCGGCGACGGTCCTTCTCCCGCACAACTGGTCCGTGACCGCCCGTTACGAGGCCAAAGTGGACTTTGAAGCCGACAATTACGTGACACAGTCCGGCAAGCTCTACTTGGCCAAACACTTCAGGGATCCGGCACTGGGGTTCACGATTTCGGTGAAGAAACCCTTCAACACCGCCAACAAGGATTATCAGGTCAATTTCGCAATGACCTACTTTTTCAGGTGAAATGAAAGCAGACAGCCAAACGTATAGTGTCGGTGGACGGGAAGCGATGAGACCCGAAGACGCCTCGGACCGCGACCGATTAAGGTGGCGTCTTCGCCAACGGGCTGGTAAAGCTGCATTGCGGAGAATGACGCCACTCCGATTGCACGGACAGCATTTTGAAATCAACGATATGAATCCAAATTCAACAACCAAGACCCCCGTCCTGACCGCGGGATTTATGTTGCGACGACGCCACTTTGCGGCCGGCGGCATTATTTCCTTGCCAATGTGTCTCGTGACTTTGGCGATGCTGTGTGGCTGCAAGAAAGCCGCGCCGCCACCCCCACCGCCCATCGTGCAAGTGCTGGACATTGTTGCCAGCGATGCGCCGGCCTCCGCCGAGTTCATCGGGCAGCTTGATTCGCCGCAGAACGTCGAGGTACGCGCGCGCGTTGAGGCGTTTGTGGACAAGATCCTCTTCACCGAGGGCACGGAGGTGAAGGAAGGCGATCCGCTCTTCAAGCTCGACGACCGGCCGTATCAGGAACAGCTCGCCGCCGCCAACGGCATGCTGGCCGAGGCCAAGGCGGCGCTGAACAAATACGAGAAGGACGTCGCCCGCCTCAAGCCGCTGGCTGAAAAGCGCGCTGTCCCGCAGCAGGACCTCGACAACGCCGTGGCTTCCGTGGACGTCGGCAAGGCGTCCGTGCTCTCCGCCGAGGCGCGTGTGCAGTCCGCCCAACTCAACGTTAGTTATTGCGATGTTCGCGCGTCTCTCAGCGGTCTGATCGGTGCGACCGCCGTACAGATCGGCGAACTGGTGGGTAAAGGCCAGCCGACGTTGCTCGCCACGATTTCGAAGCTCGATCCCATCTGGTTCTACTGCAACGTGAGCGAAGTAAGCTACCTGCGGGCGCAGGCCGAGACCGAGCACACGGGCAAACGCGTCGAGGACGTGCCGGTGACGCTGATCCTCGCGGACGGCTCCAAGCACCCCGACATGGGCAAGTTTGTTTTCATTGACCGCGCCGTGGATCCGAAGACCGGCACGTTGCGGGTGCGGGCGGAGTTCGCCAACGCCAAGAAAACGCTCCGGCCCGGAATGTTCGGGCGCATCGTCGCCGACCTGGGCGTTCAGCCCAACAGCATCCTCGTGCCGGAAAAAGCGGTGGCGGAATTGCAGGGCAAGAATTTTGTCTGGATCATCGGTTCGGACAACAAGGCTTCGCAACGCCCGGTCAAAGTCGGCAAACAGATCGGCGACAAGCTCCTGATCCTCGAAGGACTGAAAGCGGGCGAGCGCCTCGTGGTCGAAGGTTTGCAGAAAGTCCGCGACGGCGCGGAGGTCAAGCCCATGACCGCGGAACAGATGGCCCAGGCCGCGCAGGCCGCCCAGCAGGCTGAAGCGGCCAAATCGGCCGAAGCCAAGCCCGCCACGGAGTAATTGTATGGCCGACTTTTTCATACGCCGCCCCATCGTCGCGATGGTCATCGCCATCCTGACGGTGATTGTCGGTGTCATCACGCTTTCCCGCCTGCCCATCTCGGAGTATCCGATCGTCAGTCCGACGTTGATCAAGGTCACAACTACCTACCGCGGCGCCGCAGCCGAGGCGGTCATGGAATCCGTTGCCACACCCATCGAGTCCAAGGTCAATGGCGTGGACAAGCTGCTCTACATGCAGTCGTTCAACGCGAACGACGGCAAGTTGACCCTCAACGTTTATTTCGACGTCGGCACGGACGTGGACATCATGCAGGTCAACGCCCAGAACCGCGTCGGCCAGGCGGAGGCGCAGTTGCCCGAGGCGGTCAAGAGGGAAGGCGTGGTCGTGGACCGTTCCAGTCCGGACATCCTCATGGCGGTCGCACTCGCGTCACCCAAGGGCACCTACGACGCCATCTTCCTGGGAAATTATTGCGACATCAATCTGGTGGACGCCATTAAACGCGTGAAAGGCGTTGGCGAAGTGAAGAATTTCACCGCGCAGGACTACACGATGCGCATGTGGCTGCGGCCGGACAAGCTGGCCTCGCTCGGCATCACGCCCCAGGACATTCAAAACGCGGTCAAAGAACAAAACGCCCAGGCGCCCGCCGGCCGGATCGGGGCCGAGCCCGCGCCCAAGGGGACGGAAAGCCAGTTCAACGTCCGGGCCCTCGGATTGTTGAAAGAGCCGAAAGAATTTGAAGAAATCATCATTCGTTCCAATCCCGACGGCTCGCAGGTGAAAATCAAGGACGTCGCCCGCGTGGAACTGGGCGCGCAGACTTACGATTTGCGTGCGCGGCTGAACGGGACACCCTCGGGCGCCATCGGCATTTACCTCGCGCCCGGCGCCAACGCGATTGATACCGCCAACAACGTCCGCAAGATTTTGGATGACGCAAAGTCCCGATTCCCGCCGGACATGGATTACGACGTCGTGCTGGATTCCACCCTGCCGATCAAAGCCTCGATGGAGGAAATCGTTCACACGCTCTTCGAGGCGGTCATCCTGGTGCTGATCGTCGTCTATGTCTTCCTCCAAAGTTTCCGCGCCACGTTGATTCCGATGTTGACCGTGCCCGTTTCGTTGCTGGGCGCATTCATCATGTTCCCAGTGCTGGGCTTCAGTGTGAATGTGCTGACGATGTTCGGGCTGGTGCTCGCCATCGGCATCGTCGTGGACGACGCCATCGTCGTCGTCGAAGCCGTGCAACATCACATCGAGCACGGCAAGGACCCCGTGGAAGCAACGCGACAGGCGATGAAGGAAGTGTCCGGCCCGGTGGTGGCCATCGGTCTTGTATTGTGCGCCGTGTTTGTGCCCGTGGCGTTCATGGGCGGTGTCACCGGCGCGCTTTATAGCCAGTTCGCTCTCACCATCGCCGTGGCGGTGATTTTCTCGGTCATCAACGCGCTGACGTTAAGCCCCGCGCTTTCGGCGATGCTCTTGCGTAAGCCGACGCCCGGCAAGGGGCCGGTCGCAAAATTCTTCAAATTATTCAACCGGTTCTTTGACTGGCTGAGCACCAATTACGGGAACATTGTCGGCGGACTGGCCCGCAAGGCCACGCGTTCGATGCTGCTGTTGGTGGCGGTAGTCGGCGGGATTCTGCTCGTCGGCAAATTTGTGCCCGGCGGTTTCATCCCGGATGAAGACAAGGGCTACATGTTCGTGGCGATCCAGTTGCCCGAAGGCGCATCGTTGCAGCGCTCCGACGAGGTGCTCAAGCAGATTGAGGGCATCGTGGCCAAAACGCCCGGTGTGCGCTCAGCCCTGGGCATCTCCGGCATGAACATCATGAACTCGCTTAACTTCCCGAACTCGGCGCTGATGTTCGTCGGCCTCAAGGATTGGAAGGAGCGCAAGGATCCGGCGCAGCACTCGAGCGCCATTGCCCGTGAATGGACGAGGAAATTCTACGCCATCCCCGGGGCCAAGGCGTTTGCGTTCGGCCCGCCGCCGCTGCCCGGTTACGGCAACGTCTCCGGTTTCAGCATGCAGTTCCAGGACCGCTCGGGCGGCACCATCGAACAACTCGCCGGCTACGTGAAACAATTCACCGAAGCGGTGGCCAAGCGCCCGGAGATCGGTCGCGTCAGCACCACCTTCGACCCGTCCACGCCGCAGGTGAAGGTCGAGTTGGATCGCGAGAAATGCCGCACGCTTGGCGTGACGGTGGACAGCGTGTTCGCCACGTTGCAGACGTATTTGAGCGGGCTCTACGTGAACGACTTTGTCCGCTTCGGTCGCGTGTATAAAGTTTTCCTTCAGGCCGAGCCGCAGTTCACGGACAAGCCCGATGACATCGGCCAGTTCTACGTCCGCAATAACAGCGGCCAGATGGTACCGCTGAACACGCTGGTCACAGTCAGCAAGATGTCGGGGCCGAATCTGGTTACCCGGTTCAATCTTTACAACGCGGCCGAAATCATGGGCGCCCCCGCGCCCGGCTACAGTTCAGGCCAGGCGATCAAAGCCATCGAAGAAGTCATGAAAACGATGCCGTCTGAAACTGGCTACGCCTGGTCGGGGCTCACGCTGCAGGAAAAGAAATCGGAAGGCCAGGCGCCGATCATCTTCGGCATGGCGATTCTGTTCGTCTTCCTCTTGCTCGCGGCACAATACGAAAGCTGGGGCTTGCCCTTTGCCGTGCTGCTCGCCACGCCGACAGTCATCCTGGGCACGATGGTCGGCATGTTGGTGCGCAGCTACGACCTGAACGTTTATGCGCAAATTGGCCTCGTCATGCTCATCGGTCTGGCGGCAAAAAACGCAATCCTAATCGTCGAGTTCGCCAAGATGAAACGGGAGGAAGGAGAGGACATTCTAAAGGCAGCCGTCGATGGTTCACGTTTGCGGTTGCGACCGATCTTGATGACCTCGTTCGCGTTCATCCTCGGTTGCGTGCCGTTGATGCTGGCATCCGGCTCCGGCGCTGCGGCGCGCAGCACGATGGGCACGGGCGTCGTCTATGGCATGACCATCGCCACGGCGGTGGGATTGTTTATTATCCCAGTTTGTTACGTGTTCGTGCAAAAGCTCGTCGAACGCGGCGGCAAAAAGGCTGCGCCCGCAACGACACCACCAGCGCCCGCACCGGAGAAAGGAGGAACGCACTGATGAAAACTGTGATTAAACAATTTGCAGTCGCCGCAGGAATTCCTTGCATGTTGGCGCTCGTGTTGTTCGGGTGTGCCGTCGGCCCGAACTACCAGCGCCCCGCTGTGGACACGCCGGCGGCCTACCGCACCGCGGAGTCCGACACCAATGCGCCGTCCGGCGACAAGTCTTTCGCCGATTTGGGCTGGTGGGACGTGTACGACGATCCGCAACTCAAGGTCTACATCGCCGAAGCGCTTACGAACAGTTGGGACATCAAAATTGCCGCAGCCCGCGTGTTGCAAGCCGAAGCGCAGGCGCGCGTCACCCGCTCGCGGTTCTTCCCGGAGGCTTACGCCGGCGGCGACCTCGTGAACGCCCGCGCATCCGAGCGCGGTCCGACGCCGGTTTCCGACCCGAACGCAAAGTACGGCGACGCCTTCGTGTTCGCTCCCAGCTACGAACTGGACCTTTGGGGTAAAATTCGCCGCGCGAACGAGGCCGCGCGCGCGCGCCTGCTGGCCTCCGAGGACGCGCAGCGCACCGTGCGACAGACGCTCGTGGCGCAGGTGGCGACAACGTATCTCCGGCTGCTTGAACTTGACTTGGAACTGGAGATTGGCCGGGCCAGTTACATCAGCCGCACCAACTCGCTCGTACTCACCTCGGCGCGCGAAGCAGGTGGCGTCGCCTCGATGCAGGACGTTTATCAATCCAGGGTTCTTGTTGCGACCGCCGAGGCGTCCATCGCCGACACCTTGCGCCAGATCGAGCAGACGGAAAATGAATTGAACATCCTGCTGGGCCGCAACCCGGGGACGATCGCGCGCGGCATCCCGCTTGTTGACCAGAAGCTCCGCACGAGCGTGCCCGCCGGCCTGCCGTCGCAAGTGCTCGCACGCCGACCTGACATTCGCGCGGCGGAAAACGACCTGGTCGCGGCCAACGCGGACATTGGCCAGGCCAAGGCCGCGTTCTTTCCGCAGGTCACGTTGACCGGCATGTTTGGTTACCAGACCACGGCGCTTTCGGACCTATTCACCGGACCGGCGAAGATGTGGCAATTCGGCCCGGCGGTCACCATGCCGCTGTTCACCGGCGGCCGGTTGAAGGGCGAATACAAATACGCGAAGGCGCGGTTCGATGAGTCGCTGGCGGTTTACCAGCGGACGGTGCAAGGCGCATTCCGCGAAGTGTCGGATGCGCTTATAGGCTATCAACGCAATCAGGAATTCTACGCCAAGCAGTTGGACCTCACCCAGGCAAACCGCGACGCGGCGAACCTTGCCAACGTCCGCTACGAAGGCGGAGTCACGAGCTATCTCGAAGTGCTCTACAACGAGCAGCAGTTGTTCGATGCCGAATTGCTCCTTGCCCAGGCGCGACGCAATGAACTCCTGAGCGTCGTGCAACTTTACCGCGCGCTCGGCGGCGGCTGGAGTGAACCGCAAACTTTTGCAGGTAAAGCTGGCAAACCGACCGAATAACCCACAAGCCATCAAAGCTATGAGCCAAAAATCAAAATCCAACGAAGAAAAGAAACTGAAGACCAAAAAATACGAAAAAGAGTTGCGCAAGCTTCAAGGCGAGTTGTGCGCGCTCCAGGATTGGGTGAAGCACAAGGGGCTTCGCGTCATCATCATTTTCGAGGGGCGCGACGGGGCCGGGAAGGGCGGTACCATCCGCGCCCTCACCGAGCGCGTCAGCCCGCGCGTGTTCCGCGTGGTGGCGTTGCCCGCGCCCTCCGACCGCGAAAAAACCCAGATGTATTTGCAGCGTTACATGGCGCATTTCCCGGCGGCGGGTGAAGTCGTGATCTTTGACCGCAGTTGGTACAATCGAGCCGGCGTCGAACATGTGATGGGGTTTTGCAGCAAGGAACAGCACCGCCTCTTCCTCGAACGTTGCCCGGAAATCGAAAAATACATCGTGGACGGTGGTTTCATCCTCATCAAGCTCTGGCTGGAAGTCAGCGACAAGGAGCAGAAGCGCCGGTTCGAGGCGCGCATCACCGACCCGGTGCGCCAGTGGAAACTCAGCCCGATGGACCTGCCCTCGCGCAGCAAGTGGTTCGAGTATTCGCTCGCCCGCGACAAGATGTTCAAGGCCACCGACACCAAATGGGCACCGTGGTACATCCTGCGTTCTGACGACAAGAAACGCGCGCGGCTCAACGCCATCCGTCACATATTGAATTTGATTTCCTACAAGCGAATCGAACGTGACAAGATCAAACTGCCCAAACGCTCGATGAAGCACGCCTATGACGATCAGGCGTCGCTCAAGGGCCGGAAATTTGTGGCAGACAAGTATTAGTGGCCAATCTTCCGGCGGCCTCGGAACATCCGGAGGCTGTCGGGAAACACAACCAAAACCACCAACACCAAACCCTCGAAAGCCATGAACCATCGAATCCTCTCAACCATCGGCCTGACGACTTTGCTGGCATTCGCCACGCAAGCCAGCCAGGAGCAACTTGCCCGCAGCATTCGTGACGCCCATGCTGAAACCGACAAGACCTCGGCGCAACTCAAGACCACGCTTGATTCAATCACGGCGCTGACCAAACAAACGAAAGGCGACTTGCGTCCGGCCTATAACACTTTCTGTGGTGAAATCACCAAGACCGAGGCGGCGGCCAACATGACCAAATTGCGCATTCAGTGGATGGCCACGGACGGACGGGCGTATTTTCAGGACTGGCAGACCACCGTCAACGGCATCGCCAACAAATCCTTGCGCAAAAAATCACAGAAGCGCCTCAATGAGGTCAAGGAGAGCTACAACAAAGTTGAAGCCGCGCTCCAGAAGGCGGGCGAGAAGTTTAAGCCGTTTCTCTCGGACTTGGGCGACATGCAAAAGTCGCTGGCCGCGGATGTGACTCCCGGTGGCGTCAAAGCCATCAAAAGCACGGTCCGGAGCGCGGAGTGGAACATCAAATCCGTCAACTCGTCCATCAACACCGCCCTGAAGGAAATGGACAAAATGGAAAAATCCCTCTCCTCGGAAGCCAAATAAATCAATTGGTGATTCGACGCTGGCCAACGGTCTGAACCTGTTGCCGCTGACGCCATAAGGCCAAACCGAACGACATTTGTATGCACAACGCCCTTCGCACCACCATTCTTTGCTGCGTCCTGATCGTTTCCGGTCCTGTCGTCCGCGGGCGGGCGGGAGAGCCGACCGCGAACTCAACAGCACCACTCACGCCCGAAGCGGCCGCGGCCAAAATGGAGACCGCGCGGATGGAAGTAGCCATTACCCGGAGCAACATCGTCCAGACCGTGCAAGCGCTGGACCTCGTCCGGCACTCCGCCGATCCCCGCGCGCAGTTTCAGAAGTTCACCGAACAATTGGCGCGCATGGCGGAGCGGGCGAATACCACCCGCGAACGCGCCCTCGCCATGAAAAGCCGGGGCGACGCGTATTTCGCGGATTGGGAAGTCCGGATCACGGGCATTTCGGACCCAGAACGGCGCAAGGACGCCGAGGCCAGCTACGCCAACCGCAAAAAGTCCTACGATCGAATCACCAAATTCATGCAGCAGGCGGGCAAGGATTTCAAGCCGCTGCTCGCCTCATTGCAGGAGATCCAGCGATTGCTGGAAGGCGAGCGCAGCCCGGAGAAGATCGCGGCGGCCAAGGACCTGTTCATGCGCGCAAACTGGCGCTGCACGGACGTGCAACGGTCGTTGATGCAGGTGGAAGTCGAGTTCGAGCTGCTGGCCGCTGACTTTGCCGGGAAGAAGTAATTGCCTGATGGAATTGAAAAGAACCAAATCAACTGACACCCTCAAACACAATCCACACATGAAAATCAACTCACTCCTCACATTGGCCGCCGGTGCACTCGTGCTCGCGGGTTGTTCGTCCACACCCACCAAGGTTGACAGCGGCCCGATCCACGCGCGCACGTTCAGCTTTGTCAACCGGAGCAGCCAACCCATGCCCGACTACGCGGACAAGCGCCAGCCGATCCACCAGATGATTCAAGCCGCGATCACCAAGAATCTCGCCGACCGGGGTGTGGCCAAGGTGGAAGGCGGCGGTGATGTGACCGTGAGTTATCTGATCATTGTTGGCAACGGCGCCACCACGACCGCCATCAATGACTATTTTGGCTACGGCGAGGATGCCCAGGCGCTCCACGACAAGGCGCATGAAGTTTACACCGGCAGCAAAAACCCGAACTACTTCGAGGCGGGGACATTGGTCATCGACATCGTTGATTCGAGGAGTTACAAGCTGCTCAAGCGCGGTTATACCTCGCGGCAACTGCTCAAAAACCTGCCGGACGACGCCCGCGCGGCGCGCATTCAGGAGGTGGTAAACGAAATCCTCCGCGATGTACAAATCGCGCCGTAGAGCGACCACTCAAACGCTGAATCAACGCAAACCCTATGGCCGACCGAGCAACAATGCACCCGAGACACGCCGGACTCTGGCTCAGCGCGGTTGTGCTGATGGCCTTTGGCATTCAGGGCTACGCGGCCGACCCGCCGCCTTTACCACCGGTAACCGCGGCTGCGGGCAACCCGCGATTGCCCGGCAAGTTCGTTTGGGCGGACCTGGTCACCGACGACGTGCTCAAAGCGCAACAGTTCTACAGCGCGTTGTTCGGCTGGACGTTCCATGATTACGGCGGTTACCTCATTGGCCGGAATGACGACCGCCCATTGTGTGGGATGTTCCAACGAACGCGACCCAAGGACCGGGTGGCCGAGCCGCGTTGGTTTGGTTACATCTCGGTCAAGAACGTCTCGGGTGTTCAACGCACCGTGACGGAAGCGGGTGGACGCGTCCTGGCCGCACCAAAAAAAATGGCCAAACGCGGCGAGCAGGCGGTGTTCGCCGATCCCGAAGGCGCGGTCTTCGGCGCGATCAAATCCAGTTCCGGCGACCCGGAGGATTTCCTGGCTGATCCGGGTGATTGGATTTGGATTCAATTGTTAAGCCGGGACGCGCGCAAGGCCGCGGAATTTTATCGCCACGTCGCCGGTTACGAAATCATCGAGAACACGGCAGACAACCGGGTGAACGATTATATTTTGATCAGCGAAGGTTACGCCCGCGGCACGGTGCGGACGATTCGGAGCGAGAATCCGCAGGTGAAGCCCACCTGGCTGCCGTTTGTTCGCGTGAAAAACGTGGGTGAATCGGTGGCACGGGCCAAGGAGCTCGGCGGCAGGACAATGCTCGAACCCAAACCCGAAATTTACAACGGCAAATTGGCGGTCCTCGCCGACCCGACCGGCGCGGTCATCGGCATCATGGAGTGGCAGGCAGGAATCTTCAAGGGAGGGAAGTGATATGAAATCCTTCAAATTCCTTCTCATCCCCGCGATCACCGGTTTGCTGGCGTTGCCGACATTCATCGGTTGCGAAAGTACAGACAGCGGCAGCACGCACGTCACGAGCAATGTCTATTACGGGGTTGGATTCTACGACCCATGGTATCACGGCGATCTCGATTACGACTACGATGTCGTCGTCACGCCACCGCCAGGCTCGCCTCCAGGCACCATCCCGCCTCCGGGACAGGGGGCGCGTCCATCGCATCCGATTGCCCGTCCGCCGGTGGCGTCACCCCGACCGCCCACTGCCGCGCCCCGACCGGTGGCCCGTCCGATGCCATCCATTCCTTCAACTCCGCGTGCCGCGCCACGCGGTGGCGGTGGCAGGAGGCGATAGATTTTTGCGGGCATGAAACCGCCGGACTCCACCACCTCGGCAACGCCGAACCCGGCGGCGAAGCACGCATTCTTTGAGCCGGTCGCGCTGGTGTTGTTGTCATTGGCCACGGTTGGCACGGCGTGGTGTTCCTACGAAGCGACCGTCTGGGGTGGTGTGTCGCAACGCACGATGAACCAGTCCGCCGTGGCGGGCCGCAGCTCGGCGGCCAAGGAACTTCAGTCGCTTCAATTCAAGCTCGCGGATATTCTGGTGCTTGCTGATGCTTCCGACCCAGCTATGAAGCGAACTGAAGAACAATCCATCCGCCCCCGCTTGCGGACGAAATCCTTGTTATGAAAACTTTAACACCTGCAATCGTTCAACTCAGCGTCGGGCTGATGTTGTTTGTGACCTCCACGGGTTTGGGTTTGTCGCAAATCGCGACCGGAACTGCGCCGGCGAACGCGGCCACAAGTCTGCCGGAGAACTCGGCGCCGCCGCCGTCCGCCCCGGCGAAATTGGGCGCGGCAGAACTCGAGAAGCTGCTGATGCCGATCGCGCTTTATCCGGATGCCTTGATCGCGACGATGCTGCCGGCATCCGTCTATCCACTGGAGATTGTCCAGGCGGCGCGGTTCGTGACGGACACCAACAACCTGGCGAAACTCGACGAGCAGCCGTGGGACGACAGTGTCAAAGCCCTGGCCCGCATTCCGGCCGCGCTCAAGAAACTGAATGACGACCTGCAATGGACGATTCAACTGGGCGAAGCGTTTCTGAATCAGGACAAGGACGTGATGGACACAATCCAGTCGCTCCGCGCCAAGGCACAAACGGCGGGCACGCTTCGGACCACGGAACAGCAAGTCGTCATCGTGACGAACGAAGTGGTGCAAAAAGTCGTGGAGCAGCAGGTCGTGGTGGTGACGAACACGATCGTGCAGATTCAGCCCGCCAACCCGCAGGTGGTTTACGTGCCGACTTATCCGTACACCGTTTACTATCCGCCACCCACGTACGTTTATGACCCGTATGCTCCGTTGATCACTTTTGCGGCGGGAGTGGCCGTGGGCGCTATCATTTGGAACAACTGCGACTGGCACCACGGTGGTTGTTACTACGGCGGAGGTGATGTGAACATTGATATTGATCGAAATACGACCATCAACCGCGGCGATCGGGTCTCCAATCGGCCCGCCAATGCCGGAAGCGGACAGAGAAAATGGCAACCGGACCAAAGCCGCCTGAGCCGCAGCGGCGCGGGCGGGCCCTCGGCGAGCACGCGCGAGGCGCGCGGTTGGGGCTCGGGAGGCACGCGGCCTTCCACCGGAGCCGTCGGCGTGCCTTCAACCGGCAATTTTGGCGCGCGGCCATCTGCCGGTACGGCAGCGGCAAGCCGGCCATCCACCGGCGCCCGCACTACCTCCACATGGCAGCAACCCTCGGCGGCAAGCCGACCGGCCACCGGCGCCGGCGCCCGCACTACCTCTACGTGGCAGCAACCGTCCGCGGCCAATCGCACGGCGCAGTCACCTGCGGGGGGTGCGCGTCCGGCACAGTCATCCTCCGTGAATCGTCCAAGCAGTCAACCTTCCTCCGCGTTTAGTGGCGTCGGCAGCGGCAGCAGTGCGCGTGATTTCAGCAATCGCGGCGCGGCCAGCCGGAGCAGCGGTGGGCGTGGCGGTGGCGGGCGTGGTGGCGGACGACGCTAAACTTCAACCATCAACTGCAACCATGAAAATCACTTTTCTCATGAACTCCCATCAAACTACGTCATCGGTTCGTTGTGTTGATGCACCCCGAAAGGTCGAACGCAATTCAGCCTTCCGTTTTCAACCTTTAGCATTGCCCCTGTTTCTCCTGCTGCTCGGTTTTGCAGCAACGTCGGCTTTGAGCGCGGACCAGGCGGGTCGCGTTTTTGTCACGCCGCAGGACGCAGTAAGTGCGCTGGATCAGGCCGTCAACTCCACCAATCACGCCGCGTTGCGCGGGTTGTTTGGCCCGGATTCCGAATCGTTGGTGAACCCCGATGCCGTGCAGGGCGCACAGGAGCGGGCCAACTTCGCCGCCGCGTTCAACGCGCACCATCGGCTCGTATCGGAATCGGAATCCAAGATGGTGCTTGAAGTCGGGTCGGACAACTGGCCTTTTCCCATCCCGCTCATCAAGGTGTCGAATGGCTGGCAATTCGACACTCGGGCGGGTTTGGATGAACTGTTGAACCGCCGTATCGGACGCAATGAACTCGAGGCGTTAAATACCATGCGGGCTTACGTGGATGCGCAGCGCGAATACGCCAGCCGCGACCGCGACGGCGACCAGGTGCTGGAATACGCGCAGAAGCTTGCCAGTTCGCCGGGCAAAATGGACGGACTTTACTGGCCACCCGATTTGAATGGCGAGCTCAGTCCGCTGGGTCCGTTGGTGGCGGACGCCCAGGGCGAGGGTTACTTCAAAAAAACGCGCTCCGATGACGAAGAGCCGCAGCCATTCCACGGTTACCTTTTCAAAATTCTGACGCGGCAGGGCAAACATGCGCCGGGCGGGAAATACGATTACATCATCAACGGAAACATGATCGGCGGTTTTGCGATGGTCGCATGGCCGGCGAGCTACGGCGACTCCGGCGTGATGACTTTCATCGTCAACCAACAGGGACGCGTATATCAAAAAGACCTCGGCGAAAACACGGTGAAGCTTGTCGAAAAAATGCGTGCCTATGATCCGGATCCGTCGTGGCGGATTTCGCCTGACTAAAGCGGAGCTTTATGAAGCTGCCCGTTCCCGCGCTGACCTGGCTCCGCACCTACAACAAAAGCTGGCTGTCCGGCGACCTCATCGCGTCCATCACGCTCGCCGCGTATCTGCTGCCCGCCGCGCTGGGCGATGCGTCGCTGGCCCGGCTGAATCCCGAAGCGGGTCTTTACGCGTGCCTGTTTGGCGGGCTGGTCTTCTGGCTGTTTTGCAGTTCGCGCCACACCGCCATTTCCGTGACCTCCGCGATTTCACTGCTCATCGGCGCTTCACTGGGTGACATTGCCGGTGGCGACACCGCGCGTTTTGGAGCTTTGGCGGCGGGCACGGCGCTGCTCGTGGCGGTCATCGCGTTCATCATGTGGCTCGTCAAGGCCGGTGCCGTGGTGAATTTCATTTCCGAAAGCGTGATGACCGGCTTCAAGTGCGGCGTGGCGCTTTTCCTTGCCAGCACGCAATTGCCCAAGCTATTCGGCTTTCACGGCGAGCACGGAAATTTTTGGGTGAACAGCGGACATTTCTTCAAGCACTTGAACGAAACCAATACGGCTTCCATTACCGTAGGCGGCATCGCTCTGGCGTTGCTCGTACTGGGAAAAATATTTCTGAAAAATAAGCCGGTGGCGTTGTTCGTCGTGGTGGGCGGCATCGCGGCTTCCTCCTTGTTGTCGCTGGACAAATACGGCGTGAAGCTGCTCGGGGAAGTGCCGCAGGGTCTGCCGCCCATCGGACTGCCGGCGATTCAATGGTCCGATTTGAACGAACTTCTCCCGCTGGCCATCGCGTGTTTCCTGCTGGGTGCGGTGGAGACGGCGGCCATCGGGCGCATGTTCACGGCCAAACACGGCGGACGGCTGGATGCGAACCAGGAGTTTCTCGCGCTGGCCGGCTCGAATCTCGCCGCGGGCCTGGGCTGCGGTTTTCCAGTGAGCGGCGGCATGTCGCAGTCGCTGGTGAATGAAGGCGGCGGCGCGAAGACGCCGCTGTCCACGGCGTTTGCGGGCGGCATCATTCTGGTGGTTGTTTTGTTTTTCTCGCATCTGTTGAGCGCGTTACCGCAACCGGTGCTGGCCGCCGTCGTGCTGGTGGCGGTGGCGGGGTTGTTCAAGCTCTCGACTCTGAAGCAACTCTGGCGCAGTGACCGGCCTGAATTCGTCGTGGCGATGGCGGCCATCGTCGGCGTGATGAGTTCGGGTTTGTTGCGCGGCGTGATGATTGGCGCGGTGATTTCGCTCGTCCAGTTGCTGCGCGCCGCTTCGCGGCCGCACGTCGCCTTCCTCGGTCGGATTCCGGGGTCGCGGCGTTTTTCAGATCGCGAACGGCATCCGAACAACGAACTGATCCCCGGCGTGCTGATTTTCCGGCCGGAGTCGGGCCTCATCTATTTCAACGTGGACCACGTCTGCGAGACGATCCTGGATCGCGTGCGCGCCGAAGCGACGCCGCCGAAGCTGGTGGTGCTTGATTTGTCCGCCGCGCCCCGGGTGGACCTGCAAAGCGCGCACACGCTCGCCGGGATGGCGGAGGAAATCACCGCCAAGGGCATCCGCTTCCAA
Organism: uncultured Bifidobacteriaceae bacterium; assembly: GCA_964458575.1. Lineage (GTDB taxonomy): Bacteria > Verrucomicrobiota > Verrucomicrobiia > Limisphaerales > JADLHS01 > CAYWMD01. The sequence goes on from CAYWMD010000028.1 coordinate 50,800, forward strand.
GCCGTCGAGGCGCGTTCCTCCGTGCGCGACCGCCTGCGCAACGAGGGCGTGGACATGAAACTTGGCGGGATTGACCGTCACACCACCGTGGCCGACGCGGTGGAAAACGTGCCGGCTTGAATCGCGGGGATCTGGCTTTTGCGCAAACTCACTCAAACAAAAACATCACAATTATGAAATACAAGAAACTCCTCATCACCGCGCTACTCTCCGTGGCGGCGCTGCCAACCTGGGCGGACGTGCTTGAACTCAAGAACGGCCAGACCCTCAACGGAAAATATGTCGGCGGCACCGCCGGCACGATTCGCTTTGATACCGGTCAGGGCCTGCAAGTGATCGAAACCGGCCAGGCGCTCGCGTTGACCTTCACCGGCGGTGGCGCGGCGACAACCACGCCCGCGGCTGCTTCAGCGCCTGCCGCTGCGGCACCGGCTCCGGCGGCGGCCCCGACCGCGAGCACTGTGACGATTCCCGCCGGCATGACGCTGTTGGTGCGGATGGTGGACCCCGTCTCCTCGAAGGACCCCCAAGGCAAGCGGTTCACCACGACACTCGATACCGACCTCACGGTGAACGGCGTGGTGGCGGCCAGGACGGGCACGAAGATTTACGGTCGAGTGCAGAGCGCCAAACAAGCCGGACGTTTCGCGGGCCAGAGCAAGCTCGACCTCCAACTGACGGAATTGGCGGCGGGGCCGAATCTGGTTCCCATCATGACGAACGGCTACACCGACGCGGGCGCGCGTTCGGGAGGCAAGACCGTGAAGGGCGCGGCGGTGGGCGCCGGGATTGGCGCAATTGCTGACGGCGGGGACGGCGCCGCCAAAGGCGCGGCCATCGGCGCGCTGGCTTCGGGCCTGAAGAAGGGCGAATCGCTCGCCGTCAATCCCGGCACGCTGCTGGAGTTCCGCTTGCAGCAGCCGGTGACCGTCAACGTTGCTCCGTGACGAATCGCGGATGAATTCTCCATTACCTAAACCACAAACCACACCCATCCATGAAATCCAATCCTGTTTTCAAATGTTTCCTCGTTGCGCTCCTGACCACGCTCGCGCCAACCCCGCGCGCCGGTGCGACGCAAAGTCCCACCGATGCCATTGACCTGGTGCGGTCCATTTACCAGACGGACCGTCAGGCGTTCGTGACCGAGGCGTTGCAGCTCACCGAAAGCGAAGGCAAGAAGTTCTGGCCGCTCTATCAGTCGTATCGCGTCGACGTGGACAAGCTGGGAGACGGACTGGTGAAGCTGGTCCTGGAGTACGCGGACCTTTATCCGAAGGTTTCGGAGGCCGACGCCCGACGATTGCTCAAGCAATACCTCGCACTGGAACAGAAGCTCGTGAAGAAGCGGGCTTGGTATTTGAAACGCGCGGCCAAGATTCTGCCCGCCGACAAGGCATTGCGCTGGGCGCAACTGGAAAACCGGATGGATCTCGGGTTGCGCCTGCAACTTGCCAGCACGATTCCCATCGTGCCTGCGGGCGGAGCCAGCAGTCCCAAACGTTGAAACTCTGCCGCGAACCAGCCGGTCAGGTCGTCGCTATTCGCGTGTCTCAGGCAATGATACCGGCGAAAAGGAGTTTCAGTTTTACTTCGTTATCGCTTACTCTTTGCATGCGAAGCCGACCGCGCGTACGGCGGTAAATGACACTAAGCGAAGCGATGCAGACGCAGACCTGACCTGATGAACACGACCGAACCCGCCTCCAAACTGGAACATAAAATCGGCCTGGCGATTTTGTTGTTGTTGCTGCTCGGCTGCCTGCTCGTGCTGCGTCCGTTCGTGTCCGCCATGCTTTGGGCCGTGGTGTTGTGCATCTCGAGCTGGCCGGTTTATGCCCGCCTGCTCAAGTGGACCGGCGACCGCCGCACGCTCGCGTCGCTGCTGATGGCGGTGGGCATGATCCTGATTGTCCTGCTGCCATTCGTCATCGTCGGCGTGACGCTCGCCGACAACGTCAGCGCCCTGACCACGGCGGTCAGGAAGTGGGTGGATGCCGGGCCGCCCGCCCCGCCCGAATGGTTGCACAAGGTGCCGGTGGTCGGCGCGAAAGCGGTCGGGTACTGGCAGGAGTTCGCCAGTGATACGGGGCAACTGCTGGAAAAGGCCAAGGAATGGATCCAACCCGTCAGCGCGGGATTGTTGAAGGGCGGCCTGATGCTCGGTCACGGTCTGTTGGAACTGACGTTGAGCATCTTCATCGCCTTTTTCCTGTTTCGGAATGGCGTTGCCGCGGCGGAACGCCTGACCAGCGCCGTCAACCGGATTGCCGGCGAGCGGGGCGGGCACCTGCTGATTGTGGCGGGCAAGACCGTTCGTGGGGTCGTTTACGGAATTCTCGGCACCGCGCTGGTGCAGGCGGTGCTTGCGGGGATTGGCTTTTTCATCGCTGGGGTGCCCGCGGCCGCGTTGCTGGCGTTGTTGACGTTTTTCTGCTCCGTCGTGCCGGTGGTGGGGACCGCCCTGGTCTGGGGACCGGCCGCGCTCTGGCTGTTCAATCAGGGCTCGACGGGCTGGGCGATTTTCATGGTGGTCTGGGGGCTCGGCGTCGGCAATGTGGACAACATCATCAAACCCTGGCTCATCAGTCAGGGCAGTAACATGCCGTTCATCCTGATTTTCTTTGGCGTCCTGGGCGGGGCGCTGGCGTTTGGTTTCATCGGTGTTTTTCTCGGCCCGACGTTGCTGGCGGTGACTTACCGGCTCGTCGCGGAATGGGCATCCACCAAAACCGTGATCGCCAGCACGGAATCCGGCGAGCCTCCGGCTGGAACGCCATCGGTGCCGGACAAATGACCGATGAGCGACGCGAGTTCCGAAAACGCGAACCGGGTCGGCCAGCGGTGGTTCTCCTCGCTGCCGTTAGCGCAGCTTGGACGTGAATATCAGCGCCGTTGGTTTCGACCCGACCTTCTGGCGGGCATCAGCGTGTGCGTGGTGATGATTCCGTCGGTCATTGCGTACGCGGAACTGGCGGGGTTGCCGCCCGTGCATGGGCTTTACGCCGCGCTTGCGGGGATGCTGGGCTACGCCTTTTTCGCCAGTTCGCGGCAAGTGATCACCGGTCCGGACGCGGCGGTTTCGCTGCTGGTGGGCATCGCCGTGGGTACCTGGGCCGGGGCCAAACCCGAACTCGCGCCCGTGCTGGCGGCGATGGTGGCGTTGCTGGCCGGCGCCTTGATGCTGCTGGCGTCGCGGCTCAACGTGGGCATGGTGGCCGATTTTTTATCCAAACCGGTTTTGATCGGTTACCTGACGGGCGCCGCGCTGATTTTGCTGTCCACGCAGTTGGGCAAACTCTTCGGGATCAAACTCGAAGCCCATAATTTTTTCACGCTGCTGGCGGAACTGGCCGGGCGGTTGCGGGAAACGCACGCGTTGACGCTGATGCTGGGAATCGGGTTCATTGTCATCCTGGAAATTCTGCGCCGGTTTGCGCCGAAGCTTCCGGGGGCGCTGGTGATCTTCGTCGTGTCGCTCGTTGTTTCCGCGGTGTTTGACCTGCCGGCGCGCGGCGTGGCGGTCATCGGCGAAGTTCCGCGCGGTTTGCCCGGCTTCCGCGTGCCGGTGGTTTCGCTCGAAATGATTCGCGAGCTGCTCCCCGCGGCGATTGGCATCGCACTGCTGACCTTTCCCGAGGGAATCCTGCTGGCGCGTGCGTTCGCCGCCAAGAACCGTTACGAGGTCCGGCCCAACCAGGAATTGCTGGCGCTGTCGGTGGCGAATCTGGCGGCCGGATTGTTCCAGGGCTTTTCCGTCGGCGCAAGCCAGTCGCGCACGACGGTGAACGACGCGACGGGCGGAAAAACGCAGATGACGAGTCTCGTCGCCGTGGCTGCCCTGGTTCTGTTTCTCCTGTTTCTGACGCCGCTGCTCAAGCCCCTGCCGGTGGTGGCGCTGGCTTCGATCCTGGTTTTTTCCGGCATTCATCTGGTCGAAGTAAACGCCTATCGCAGCCTGTTTCAAATCAGTCGGCTGGCTTTTGCGCTGGCGGTGCTGGTCACGGGCGGCGTGCTGGTGGTGGGGGTTATTCCCGGAATTCTGCTCGGCGTGGCACTTTCGCTGGTGGTTCTGCTGGGACGCCTCGCCCGGCCCACGGACGCGCTGCTTCGCGAGGTGACCAAGACCGGCAAATTCCACGATGTCGGCGATGCGCCGGAAGCGCAGACCTTGCCCGGGCTGATTGCCTACCGGTTTTACGCACCGCTGTTCTTTGCCAACGCCGATTATTTTGTCGAGCGCATCCGCGGCCTCATTGCGGCGAGCGCCGAGCCGGTGCGCTGGGTGTTGGTAGACATGCAGGCGGTGACGGACATTGACATCACGGCGGCGGAGGCGTTGTCGCGCTTGCGCGAAGAGTTGAAGCAGCGCGGGATTGCCCTGAAGATCGCGCGGGCGAACCGGCCGTTGCGGGAACGGCTCGCGCGCATCGGCTTGGGCGAACATCTGGGCGAACACAATCTGTTCCCGTCCGTTCACGCGGGCGCGGCGGCCTTCCGCGAGGAGATGGCAAAAGCGGGTGTTGCAAATGGGCGGGCTGCCGAGAAAACTGGAGGCAACGATTAAACCACTCATGTTTTTACGGCCAACCCAACGGAACGATGCCGGCGGTGTTCGAAACTTTCCCCGAACCGGCGGCGGACGTGACCTGTGCCGTTCGCTTCGGCCGCTTTGCGCATGAAAACATTCAACTCCAACCACAGCATCGCGCGTCGGCTGCAACTTGGGGTCGGATTGGCCGCGGGTTTGGTGCTGGGGTTGACGGTCTGGTTCAATTACCGCACGGCCCGCACCGAGTTGGTGCAACAGGCCAACGCCAAGGCCATTGCGGAAATTCGCGGGGCCGCGCGCCGATTGGACGACTTCATCGCCCGCATTGGCATGTTGCCGCGCAGCAGCGCCAGCCGGCAGGAGGCGATCGGGGACAAGCCCGATCCCGGCCTTGTCCCCTACCTGCGCCAGTTGCTCAAACAAATGCCCGAGGAGGAGGTTTATGGCACCTACATCGCGTTCGAGCACAAGGACTGGCGCGATGAGGATTCGATGCCCTGGGTGGACCGGAAGAGCTGGCCGAATACGACGCGCGTGCAATACGATTATCATGACCCGAAGCAGGAATGGTACAACGGTCCCAAGTCCACCGGGGCATTTTACGTCACCGAACCTTATTACGACGAAGGCGGATCCGAAATCACCATGGTGAGCCTCACGGTGCCCGTCTTTGATTCCGCGTCCAACTTCGTGGGTGTTGCAGGGGCGGATCTGGCGTTGGACCGGATCCGGCAAATGGTCCGGGCCGCCCGTTACAGCCGGGCGGTGGAAGGCGGACGCGCCGGCACCAACGAATTTGCGTATCTCGTCAGCCGCGGCGGCAAGATTATTGCGCATCCCAATGAAGCACTGATGATCCGCAAAGGCTTCGCCGGAGCGGAGCTGAGCGACCAGCCCGGGGGTGCCGCGGTGACGTCCAAGCCGGAGGGTTTCACCGAAGTACGGGTGGATGGCAAACCGCAACTCGTTTACTGGGCGACCTCTCCGTTGACCGGCTGGAAGGTCGTCCTGAGCATTTCCACGGACGAAGTTCTGGTGCCCGTCCAGGAACTCACCTTGCGTTCGGCGTTGATTGGCGCGGCCGGCCTGGTGGCGCTGCTGGTGATTGTCTCCCTCATCGCGCGGCGTCTGGCGCATCCGCTGCTGGATTTGACTCATACGGCGGCCGCCATCGAACAGGGAAACTTCCACGAGGAAATGTTGGGCAACCTGCCGCAACGCCGGGACGAAATTGGCGGACTGGCGCGCAGCTTCCAAAAAATGGCGCGGGAAATCCGGACGCGCCAGCAGAACCTGGCCGAGCTGAATCAAAACCTGGAACGAACGGTCGGCGAGCGCACGGCGGAATTGACGGCCCGCGCCAGTGAATTGGAGAAGCTCACGCGGCAATCGCAGGAACGGGTCGTGGTGGAGTCGAGCCTCTCCGCCTTGAACTCCCGTCTGCGCGGGAATCTCACCGTGGCGCAGGTGGCCGAGCACGGATTGGCGGGGGCGATCGAGTTCCTGGGAGCACCGGCGGGCGCGTTGTTCGTCGTTGGCGCCGAGGACCATCTTCATCGTCTGGCGGCGCACGCGTATCCGGCCGAAGCCGAACAGCCAAAATCGTTCGCGCTGGGCAGCGGCATCGTTGGACAGGCTGCGCAATCCCGGCGACTCATCGTCAGTGAACCCGGCCAGAGCGCGGTGCGCGTGCATTTCGGCTTTGGGCCGGTGGCGCCGGCGCACGTTGTGGCGTGTCCGCTGCTGGCCAACGATGCGGCGATCGGCGTTCTGGAGTTGTGCCTGTTCCAGCCTTTGTCCGAGTCCCAGAGCCCTTGGCTGGAGAAGGCGTCCGAAACGGTGGCCAACGCGCTGCGGTTTGCTCTGGAAAGTGAAGAGCGGCGCCAGGCGGAGGAACGGAACCGGCTGATTTTGGAAGCCAGCGCCGAGGGAATTTTTGGTACGGACACGGAAGGCCGCATCACTTTTGTGAATCCCGCCGCCTGCCGGATGCTCGGGTTCACGCCCGAAGAATTGGTCGGGCAACCTTCGCACGCGGCGTTTCATCATCACCGGCCTGATGGCAGCGAATATCCGAAGGAAGAGTGCCCGATGTATGCGGCCTACAAATACGGCAAGGCCAGCCGCATTGACGACGAGTCCCTCTGGTGCAAGAACGGCGCCAGCCTGCCGGTGGAGTATGGCGCGACCCCAATGATCAAGGACGGCGTGGTCGTCGGCGCGGTCATCAGTTTCACCGACATCACCGAGCGCAAGCGCGCCGAGGAAGAGTTGCTCACCCAGCACAGCGCCCTGGAGTCCGCGGCCAATGCCATTGTCATCACGAGCAATAAAGGGATCATCCAGTGGGTCAACGCGGCATTCACGCGGCTCACGGGTTACACCCGCGAGGAGGCGGTCGGCCAGAATCCCCGCGTCCTTAAGTCGGGAGTGCATGATCGCGAGTTCTTCCGGAATCTGTGGGAAACGGTTCTCGCCGGTAAAGTCTGGCAAGGCACGATCACCAACAAGCGCAAGGACGGTGTGCTTTATCAGGAGGAAATGACGATCACGCCCGTGCGCACCAGGGACGGAAAGATCACGCACTTCGTGGCCGTGAAGCAGGACATCACCGAGCGCCTGCGCACGGAAGAGGAAATGAAGCGGGCCAACTTCTTGTCGGACATGGCGCTGGAGTTGACCAGCTCGGGCTATTGGCATGTGGACTACAGCGATCCCGATTACTATTACCAATCCGAACGCGCGGCCCGGATCGTCGGCGAAGAAATCCGGGCCGATGGCCGCTATCACCTCCAGAACGAGTGGTTCTCGCGGGTGATGGCAGCCGACCCGGAATTGGCGCGCCAGACGGCCGAGAAATACCAAGGGGCCATCGAAGGGAAGTACAAGAACTACGACGCGATTTACGCTTACAAGCGACCCAACGACGGCCGCATCGTGTGGCTGCACGCCTCGGGTTCGCTGGTGCGCGACAGCGATGGCAAGGCGCGCTTCATGTATGGGGTCTATCAGGACATCACCGAAATCAAGCGCGCGGAGGAGGAAATTGCCTACCGGCTCGCCTTCCAACGCGCGCTCATCGAAACGATCCCGTATCCGATGTTCATTAAAGACGCGCAGGCCCGCTTCGTTGGATGTAACAAGGCTTATGAACGCGAGTTCGGTACCACGCTGGAGTCGCTCAAGGGCAAGACGGTCCTGGAACTGGACTTCATCCCAGAGGCGGACCGGCGCAAGTTCCACGAGGAGGACATGGCGGTCATCCGCGATGCGGGTCGCCGCAGTTATGAGTTGCCGATCAAATATGCCGACGGCCAGACGCACGTCACCCTTTACTCGGTGGACGGATTCAAACTTACCGATGGCAACCCGGGCGGTTTGATTGGCCTGCTGGTGGACATCAGCGACCAAAAGCGCATTGCCGAGGAGTTGCGCGAAGCCAAGGCCAGAGCCGAGGAAGCCACGCAGATGAAATCCATGTTCCTCGCGAACATGAGCCACGAAATCCGCACGCCGATGAATGCCATCATCGGCCTTTCGCACCTCGCCCTCAAAACCCAGCTCACGCCCAAGCAACGCGATTACGTTTCCAAGGTCCACAACGCCGGCACGTCGCTGCTGTCCATCATCAACGACATCCTCGACTTCTCGAAGATCGAGGCCGGCAAGCTCGATCTGGAAAGCACCGACTTCAAATTGGACGAGGTCATCAGTTCGGTGACGACGCTCACGGCTCAGAAGGCGCACGAAAAAGGACTCGAGTTCCTCGCGCACGCCGCTCCCGGAATTCCCGAAGTGCTGCTGGGCGATCCGCTGCGCCTCGGCCAGATTCTCACCAACTTCGTCAATAACTCCGTCAAGTTCACCGAGCGCGGCGAAATTCGCCTGGAGATCGAGCAGCTCGAACGTACCGGCGAAAAGGTGCAGCTCAAGTTCGCGGTGCGCGACAGCGGCATCGGGATGACGAAAGAGCAGGCAACCAAACTCTTCCAACCGTTCACGCAGGCCGACATGTCCACGACGCGCAAACACGGCGGCACGGGTTTGGGGCTGACGATTTGCCGGCGGCTCGTCGAGTTGATGGGCGGGCGCATCTGGCTGGAGAGCGAACCGGGAGTGGGCAGCACCTTTTATTTCACCGTCTGGCTCGGCGTGGGCTCGGCCACCGGCACGGGCAAGATTGTGCCTGAGAAGCTGGCGACCTTGCGCGTTCTGGTCGTGGATGACAACGCCACCGCGCGCGAGATTCTGCAGGAGCCGTTGGTCAGCATCGCGACCCGTGTGGACACCGTCGCGTCGGGCAAGGAAGCCATCGCGGCGATCCAGCAACACGACGCCACCGAGCCGTACGACATCGTGTTCATGGACTGGCGCATGCCGGGCATGGATGGTTTGCAGGCCAGCCGCTTCATCAAGGGCGACGAGACGCTGAAACACATTCCACACATCGTGCTGGTCACCGCGTTTGGCCGCGAGGAGGTGCGCGAGGAGGCGGAACGTTTGCATCTCGACGGGTTCCTGGTCAAACCCATCACCAAGTCCATGATCGTGGATACGCTGGTGAATGTTTTCTCCGAGGCCAGTGACAACGCCGAGGTTGCAGCCGAAGTTGAACAAGCCGCGAGGTTGCGCGGAGCGCGCATACTTTTGACCGAGGATAACGACATCAACCAGCAGATCGCCATCGAGCTGCTCGAAGGCGTGGGCGCAACCGTGACCGTGGCCAGCAATGGACGACTGGCGGTCGAGATTTTGTCGAACAGTCCGCCGCCGCCGCCTTTCGACGTCGTGCTGATGGACTTGCAAATGCCGGAGATGGACGGCTACCAGGCCACCGCCAAGCTGCGCGCCGATTCGCGCTTTGCGAATTTGCCGATCATCGCCATGACGGCTCATGCCACGATTGAAGAACGGCAACGTTGTCTGGCTGCCGGCATGAACGATCACATCTCGAAGCCGATTGATCCGGGCAATTTGTTTGAAACGGTGGGGAAATTCTACAAGCCCGGCGTGGCTGAAACCGTGCCGCAGACTTCCAAGTCTGCTGTCTCACAGGTTTCCAAACCTGTGACGCCTCAACCTGCCTCGCGCACTGCCGATTTGGAAATCGGCGACCCGGCAGCTTTGGAATCCGGCGCTACCATCTCTGGCCTCGATACGAAGGACGGCCTGAGCCGCGTCGCCGGAAACCGGAAGTTGTATTTGAAACTCCTCCGGCAATTTGTCGAGCAACAGGGGCCGGTCGTTGCCGAAATCACCGACGCGATGGCAAAAGGCGACACCGCTTTGGCTGAACGCCTCGCCCACACTCTCAAAGGCGTCGCCGGCAACATCGGTGCAAAAACCGTTCAGGCCGCCGCCGGCGACTTGGAGAAACTCATTCGCGGCAAGTCCAAGGTGGAAGAAATAGCGGCCGCCAAGCAGCGCGTGGCCGACGTGCTCGATCCGATAGCCGCGCAATTGAAAGCCACGTTGATTGCGTTGCCACTAGAAGCTCCGACGCAGCCCGCCGCCACCGCAACCCCGGAACAATCTCGCGAGGCCGCGACGCAACTGCTCAAGCTGCTTTCGGAATTCGATCCGGGCGCGGCGGATTTTGTGGAGGCGAATCGCGCGGCATTGTGTTCTTTGTTTAACAACGCGACGTGGCCGGAGTTTGAAAAGCAGGTGCAGGGATACTCGTTTGCTGACGCGCAGGCCCGGTTGGAGCTTGCGTTGAAGTCATTTACGTGAAACCACGACCAGAACCAAAGCCAGCAGTGGAGATAAAGTTGGACCCGACCATCCTGTTTCCTTGGTCAGCACTGTTTCCGTTTTGAACAACCACAACCCATGGAACCAATTTACCTAGTGCTGGGGTGATTCATCCACATCGTAAGAAGCGGTCCGCGAATCAAGTTGATCATGGAAGCGTTTCCCCGCCCGGGAGTTTGGGTTTCGTGCTGTCGGACTGGCTTTCTTGCCGCGAATCAGTAGCCTCTCCCAACCGATGAGCTGGATCACCTTCATCTGGTCGCTGACCGCGGGCATCTGCCTGACCTTCGGGGCGGTGCATCTTCTCATTTGGACTTTCCGCCGCGACGAGTGGGCGAATCTGGTCTTCTTAATTAGCGCGATAGCGGCTGCTGGCTATGCCGTGCTGGATCTGGTTGCACCACGCCGCGCGGCTCTCATCGCCCTATGAACTGGGTCACTGTCATTTGGTCCATGATCGCAGCCGCGTGTCTCACGCTGGCAGCGATCCATTTTCTGGTCTGGTGGCAGCGGCGCTCGGCGTGGGCCGAACTGGTGTTCACGCTGACCTCGGTTGGAGTCGCCGTTTTCGCGGGATGCGAGCTTTCGCTGATGCTGGCGGAGACGCCGGAACAATTCGCCGCCGCGTTGCGCTGGATTCAAGTTCCGACGTGGGTCATCGTCGTGTCGCTCGTTGGTTTTGTCCGACTTCATCTGCGGGCGGGTCGGCGTTGGCTGGCCTGGAGCGTCATTGCCCTGCGCTCATTGGCGCTGCTGTTGAATTTTCTCGTGGGGCAGAATCTCAATTATCGGGAGGTCACCACCTTGCGGCACGTCCCGTTTCTTGGCGAAACGGTTTCCCTCGGTGACGGGGTTTCGAATCCGTGGATGCTGGTCGGTCAGTTAAGTTTGTTCCTGTTCGTGATTTTTACCGTGGACGCCACGATGACCGTGTGGCGGCGCGGCGACCGGCGACTGGCGATGGCCACGGGTGGCAGCATTGCGTTCTTTGCGCTGACCGGAATGGTGGAAGCCGTCCTGGTGCTCTGGCGGATAGCGGACATGCCACTGACACAGAGTTTCTTCTTCCTAGGCATCGTCGTGGTGATGGGCTATGAGCTTAGCCGCGAGGCACTCCGGGCCGCGAAATTGTCCGACGACCTCCGCGATAGCGAAGCGAGGATGGCCCTGGCGTCGGAAGCGGCGGGAATTGGCGTTTGGATCTGGAACATCGCAGCCAACCGCGTATGGGGGTCTGAGCGGGCGCATCGGATGTTTGAATTTCCTCTGGATGCGGAAGTCAGTTTCGAGGCGGTCATCCAGCGCGTTCATCCCGACGACCGCGAACGAGTGGCGGCCACACGGGAACACGCGATGCGGGCCGGAGGGAGTTACTCGACCGAATACCGCATCATTTTGGCGGACGGCAGCGCGCGCTGGATCGCGAGCCGGGGTCGTTTGTATTTCAGTGGGAACGGGGAGCCGGCCCGGATGGTCGGCGCAGTAGTGGACATCACGGATCGCAAGGTGGCCGAAGCAGAACTCGCGCAGCACCGCAATGAATTGTCCCATCTTTCGCGGGTCACGACCTTGAGCGAATTGTCGAGTTCGCTCGCGCACGAATTGAACCAGCCGCTGGCGATCATTCTCACCAATGCTCAGGCGGCGCAGCGCCTGCTCGCGCAGGAGCCGCCGGATGTCGCTGAGACGCGCGACATTCTTGCGGACATCGTGAGCGAGGATGAGCGTGCGGGGGAAGTCATCCGCCGATTGCGCGCCCTGCTCAAGCCGGGCCAGACCCAACGGCTGCCTCTTTCCGTGAATGAGATCATTGAGGACGTGCTCCGCATTGCCCGCAGTGACCTGATCGGGCGCGGCATCACCGTCCACACTGCGCTGGTTGAGAGCGCGCCGCAGATTTTGGGCGACCGCATCCAACTCCAGCAGGTGCTCCTGAATCTGATTCTCAATGCCAGCGACGCGATGGCAGCCAATCCGCCCGCGCAACGGCACCTGACCATTGCCACGGCGCACCGCGATGGCTTGGTGCGTATTTCCGTTTCTGACAACGGCTGCGGTTTGCCGCCAGAACCGGAGCGCATTTTCCAGCCGTTCTACACCACCAAGAAAGACGGTTTGGGTTTGGGACTGCCCATTTGCCGCTCGATCGCCACGGCCCACCAAGGACGCTTGTGGGCGGAAGTGCGTGTGGTGGCGGACGGGGGAGCCACGCTTCACCTAGAATTGCCGGCGAGTGGGGAGTAATCAGTGATCAGTAACCAGTGGCCAGTGATCAGTAATCAGTAACGAGGCGAAATATGACGACATACTATGCGAGAAGTTTTAAAGATCTGCGGGTCTATCAGAAGGCTCGCGAGGTTTCTCGAACCGTATTCCAACTTTCGAGAGCTTTTCCCAAAGAGGAGACGTATTCTCTGACCGATCAAGTGCGCCGCGCGGCGCGTTCCGTCGGCGCGCAGATCGCAGAGGCCTGGGGCAAGCTCCGTTATGAAAAACATTTCGTGAGTAAACTGACCGATGCGGATGCCGAACGAATGGAAACACAGCATTGGGTTGGCGAAGCGTTGGACTGTGGCTACATCTCAAACGCGGAAGCGACCCAATTAAACTCCGGCCTCGAAGAGATCGGCCGCATGTTGAATTCGATGATGGAAAAGGCCGATTCCTTCTGCGGGCCGATCGACGGCACTCTGCGCGAAGCAACAACCGAGTATTTCACCACCGCCCCCACCGATGACTGAAAACTGATTACCGATTACTGATCACTGTTTACTTTTGACCCCATGCCCCCCGCCCCTCGCCACTTGCTACCTGCCACCGTTTTCCTCCTGGACGACGAACCGGGTATGCTCAAGGCGCTCACCCGGCTGCTGAAGGCCGAGGGCTTCACCGTGCAGGCCTTCACCTCGGCGAAAACCTTCCTCGAATCGTATCGCCCGGAGACACTCAGTTGTCTGGTGCTCGATGTCTCGATGCCCGAACTTAATGGCCTGGAGCTGCAAGAGCGTCTCACGCGCTCCGGCCTCCTGGTGCCGATCGTGTTTCTCACCGGGCACGGTGACATCCCCATGAGCGTGCAGGCCATCAAGGCCGGCGCGGTGGATTTTCTCACCAAGCCGGTCAAGGACGCCGACCTCTTGCGAGCCGTGCGCGCCGCCCTCCAACGCGCCGCCGAACAACGCGAATTGATTTCAGAAACTGCTTCGCTCCGCCAGCGTTACGCCAGCCTCACTCCCCGAGAATCCGAAGTCATGGCTCATGTCGTCGCCGGCCTCTTGAACAAGCAGATCGCCGCTGAACTTGGCACTGGTGAACACACCATCAAAGTGCATCGCGCCCGCGTGATGGAGAAGATGGGGGTCGAATCGCTGGCCGACCTCGTCCGCGCCGCCGAGCGACTGGGCCTGAGGCAGAGGTAATCAGTGATCAGTGGTCAGTGATCAGTGGCGGGCGACTGATTACCGGTTACTGATAACTGAATACTGATTACCGATCACCCCACTTTCCCCCTCCCTCCCGCCGTATGTAACCAAGGTGACATATCCAGCCCTTTGGGCGTCTGTCATTCTCGGAGGCATGGATCAAACGCGTTCGTTTATTTGCGTGCTGGACGACGAGCCGCAGTTCGGCAAGGCGCTCGCCCGTCTCCTCAAGACCCACGGCTTCGAAGTCGCGACGTTTACGCGCGGCGAAGAGTTCCTGGAGGCTTGCGCGTCGCGGCTGCCCGACTGCCTGTTGCTGGACCTGCACATGCCGGGCCTCAGCGGTTTCGAGGTTCTCGAACGCATTGCGGCGCGGCACGTGCCGGTGCTCGTCGTCACCGGCCACGACCAACCGGGCAATGCCGAGCGGGTGCGGGCCTTGGGTGGCTTGAATTATTTTCTCAAACCGGTGAATGAATCTCAACTGCTGGAGGCCATCCGTGATGCCCTCGCGCATCCTGCAACTCACAACTGAACAACTAAAACACAAGAATGCTAAGACAACACAAAACCAAAACCATGAAAGTCATACGCAGCTCCTCCGTCGCAGTGCTTCGGCGCGATGGGCAAAGCCTCATCGCCGTCGCACTTGTCGTTGTCTGCACTCTGGCGGCATTGCCGACACAAGCTCAAGACAATCCGGTCTTTCACAGCCGGCTCACACTGGCACCTGTCGACGCCACTTCCTCCTCCGGCGGCGGCGGCGCGGGGGCTGACCAGGCATCCTCGGATTCAGAACTGGCGATGAAGTTGCAGAACCCCATCGCCGCCATGATCAGCGTGCCGATCCAGAACAACTGGGATTTTGGCATCGGCCCGGAGGACGCCATGCGTTACACCGCCAACATCCAGCCGGTGATTCCGTTTTCGATCAGCAAGGATTGGAATCTCATCACGCGCACCATTCTGCCGGTCATCTATGCCGAAGAGCCGGTGAAGGGATTCGGCGACAAGTCCGGCTTGGGCGACACCACGCAGAGCTTCTTCTTTTCGCCCAAGGCACCGGTCGGCGGCTGGATTTTGGGCGGCGGACCGGTGGGTTATTATCCCTCGGCCACGGACAGCTCGCTGGGCGCGGGCCAGTGGGGCGCGGGTCCGACCATAATCGCGTTGCAGCAAAAGCACGGGTTCACCTACGGCGCCCTGGCCAACCATATCTGGTCCGTCACTGGCTGGACTGATGACAACATCAGCGCCACGTTTCTCCAGCCGTTCTTCTCCTACACCACGAAGAAACACACTACCTTCGCCGTGAACACGGAGTCCACCTACGACTGGGAGGCCGAACAGTGGACGGTGCCGCTTCACGCGATCGTCAAGCAGATGGTGAAGATCGGCAACCAACCCCTTCAATTCGAACTGGCCTACCGCTACTACGCTGAGAAACCCGACGGCGGCCCGGACTGGGGGCTCCGTTTCACGGTCACCTTCCTGTTCCCGAAAAAAGGCTGAGCCACTGACCACTGACCACTGATTACCGATTACTGATCACTGAAATCATGAAGACCACACGCAATTCCGCCATCGCGCTCCTCGCTGCGGTGGCTTTCACCACCACCCTCGCTCGCGCCGCCGACCCGTTGCCTTCGTGGAACGACGGCCCGGCCAAACAATCCGTCATCAGCTTCGTCGAGAAGGTGACCAAACCCGGCTCGCCGGCCTTTGTGCCCGTGCCGGAACGCATTGCCACGTTCGACAACGACGGCACACTCTGGTGCGAGAAGCCGTTGCCCGTGCAGGTCTTTTTCGCGCTGGATCGGGTGAAGACGCTCGCGCCGCAGCATCCCGAGTGGCAGACCAAGGAACCGTTCGCCTCCATCCTGAAGGGCGACCCAAAGGGCTTGATGGCCGGCGGCGAACGCGGGGTTGTGGAACTATTCATGGCCACGCACGCGGGCAACACCACCGAGGAGTTTGCGCAGATCGTCAAGGACTGGATCACCACTGCGAAGCATCCCAAGACCGGCAAGCTGCATACGGAAATGGTGTATCAGCCCATGCTCGAAGTGCTCGCCTACCTGCGCGCGAACGGCTTCAAGACCTTCATCGTCTCCGGCGGCGGCATCGAGTTCATGCGCCCGTGGACGGAGAAGGCTTACGGCATTCCGCCCGAGCAGGTCGTCGGCAGCAGCGTGAAGACAAAGTTTGAACTGCGCGACGGCCAGCCCGTGCTCGTGCGCCTGCCGGAAGTGAATTTCAACGACGACAAGGGCGGCAAGCCTGTCGGCATCAACCAACACATCGGGCGTCGGCCCATCGCGGCATTCGGCAACTCCGATGGCGACCTGCAAATGCTGCAATACACCGGCGCCGGCAGCGGCACGCGCTTTTGTCTCTACGTCCACCACGACGATGCCGAGCGCGAATACGCTTACGACCGCGCCGATCACCTGGCGAAACTGGACAAGGGCCTCGACGAAGCCGCCGCGAAGGGCTGGACCGTCGTGAGCATGAAGAACGATTGGAAGACCGTCTTCCCCGCGCAGCCGGAGATCACCGCCATTGACATCCTGCTGCAACCCGACGCCACGATGCTCAGCCATGCCGCCGCGGGCAACGAGCGGCTGCGGAAGGTTTACCCGAAAGGATTCACCTTTGACGCGACGCACGCTCCGCACATCACACTGCTCCAGTGCTTCGTCCGCACCGCCGACCTCGACAAGCTCTATGCGGCCCAGGAAAAAGTGTTCGCCGCGGCCAACCTCAACGCGATGAAGCTGGAGGCGTTCAAATACTACTATGCCCCGGCGGACGCGACGACCGGCGTGGCGGGCATCTGCGCGAAGCCCTCGCCGGAAATCCTCAAACTCCAGGCGGACGTCATCGCTGCGGCGAGGCCCTTCATGCAGGAAACCGCCACCATCGGCGCGTTCACCGCTCCACACGAAAGCCCGGCCACCGACGCGGCCATGATTCAGTATGTGTCCACCTTCGCGCAGAAGATGTCCGGTGCGCACTACAACCCGCACGTCAGCATCGGCGTCGCCGAGAAAGGCTACCTCGACAAGATGGTCAAGGAGACGTTCGCGTCATTCACCTTCTCGCCGGCCGGCGCGGCTGTTTTTCAACTCGGCCCGTACGGCACCGCGGCGAAACAACTCAAGATGTGGGATCTGAAACCGTAATCAGTGATCAGTAACCAATAAAATTTGTCCGCCGCTGATTCAATCAAACCGCGCCACGGGTAGAGCAAACAAACAACAAAAGCAACCCTATGAAAAATCCAACAACCACAAGCATCAAAAGCGGCCTGTGCGCCGCTGTCCTCGGGCTCTGCAACATGCACACCATCCGCAATCACCAACCAACGAGAGCCATCATGAAACGATTGAAGTTGAATTACCAGGGTGCTCAATGCACGACCCTGTTGCTGCTATTGGTCGCGCCGATCGCAATCGCTCAGCAACCTAAACCAGCAACCGAGCATACGATCGAGGCAAACAAGTCCTCGACGGCGGATTACCCTTGGTCGGACAAGGTGGACTTCGAGAACGCCAAGCGCGGTCTCATCGCGCCGCTGATCAACAAGGGCACCATCATCAAGGACGGCAAGCCGGTGGTCGATCCGACCGCCTTCGCTTTCATCGACGGCCCCGCGCCGGACACCGTGAACCCCAGCCTGTGGCGCGTGTCGCAGGTGATGCGGTATTCCGGCCTGTTCGAGGTGGTGCCCGGGGTTTACCAGGTGCGTGGTCAGGATCTGGCGAACATGACCATCGTCGAGGGCGAAAAGGGGATCACGATTTACGATCCGCTGACCTCGACCGAAACCGCCAAGGCGGCGCTCGACCTGTATTACCAGCATCGGCCGAAGCGCCCCGTCGTGGCGGTAATCTACACCCACTCCCACATTGACCACGTCGCCGGTGTGCGTGGCGTTGTCAACGAGGAGGACGTCAAGTCCGGCAAGGTCAAGATCTACGCCCCCGAAGGCTTCCTGAACGAATACATCGCGGAAAACGTCTACGCAGGCACCGTGATGGGCCGCCGCGCGTCCTACCAGTACGGCTTCATGGCCCTCCCGGGACCCAAGGGCTCCGTGTCGTCCGGGCTCGGTCCCTACACGGCAGCTGGCACGGTGAGCCTGATCCCGCCGACCGACATCATCTCCAAGACCGGCGAGAAGCGCACCATCGACGGCATCGAGTACGAGTTCCTGATGGCGCCCGGCTCCGAGGCCCCGGCCGAAATGCTGTGGTACCTGCCCAAGTTCAAGCTGCTCGCAACCGCCGAGGACGCGGTGCATACCCAGCACAACCTCTACACCCTGCGCGGCGCCAAGACGCGCGACGCGCAGAAGTGGCCGGGCTACCTGAGCGAAGCGATCAAGCGGTGGGGTGACCGGTACGAGGTGCAGATCACGATGCACCACTGGCCGACCTGGTCCAATGCCGAGGTGACCAAGCTGCTCAAGGCGCAGCGCGACACCTACAAGTACATCCACGATCAGACGCTGCACCATGCCAATATGGGCGCGACGATCAACGAGATACCCGAGCTCGTGAAGCTGCCCAAGTCGCTGGTCGACCAGTGGGCGACACACGGCTACTACGGCACCACCAGCCACAACTCGCGCGCCGTCTACAACTACTATCTCGGTTACTACGACGGCAACCCGGCCAACCTTTCTCCGCTGGAACCGACCGCGCTGGGCAAGAAGTACGTCGAGGCAATCGGCGGCGCAGACAAGGTCATGAAGGTCGCCCAGGACGCCTACAACGCGGGCGACTACCGCTGGGGCGTGACCGTGCTCAACAACCTGATCTTTGCCGAGCCCGACAATCAGGCGGCGAAGAACCTCGCGGCCGATTGCCACGAGCAGCTCGGCTACCAGGCCGAGGCCGGCACCTGGCGCGGCTGGTACCTGTCCGCTGCGGCCGAACTGCGCAACGGCGTGCGCAAGCTGACGACGACCCAGGTGGCGAGCCAGGATACCATCGCCAATATGTCGCTCGATCTGGCCTTCGGTTACATGGGCGTGCAACTCGACGCGAAGAAGGCCGACGGCAAGAAGATTACCGTGAATTGGGTCTTCCCCGACATCAAGGAAAAGCACGCGCTCTACCTCGAGAACTCGGTGCTGAACCACATCGCCGACTACGCCGACGAGAAGCCCGACGTCACCGTCACTCTCGACCGTGCGACGCTCAATCTGGTGCTCTCCAAGCAGCAGAGCTTCGAGGACGCGACGAAGGCCGGCAAGGTCAAGTTCACCGGCGATCAGGCGAAGTTCGCCGAACTGATGGGCATGCTGGTGGATCTCAACCAGTCCTTCTGGTTCAACATCGTGACGCCCTAAACCGTAATCAGTGATCAGTAACCAGTAATCAATAAAATTTGTCCGCCGCTCAATAAGACAATCCGCGCCACGGACAGAGCAGTAAAACAAAACGACAAAACAAACATGAAACCAAAAAACAAACTCCTCAGCTACGGCTTGTCACTGCTGACGGCGGGCGCGGCGCTTTACAGCGTCACGACTTCCGTCCAGGCGGCGGACAAGAAGCAACCCAACATCCTCATCCTCTGGGGTGACGACATCGGCATCTGGAACATCAGCGCCTACAACATGGGCATGATGGGCTACAAGACGCCGGCCATTGACAGCATCGCCAAGAACGGCGCGATCTTCACCGACTGGTATGGCCAGCAGAGCTGCACCGCCGGTCGCTCGTCCTTCATCACCGGCCAGGTCGGCCTCCGCACCGGCAATCTCAAGGTCGGTCTGCCCGGCGCGAAGGAAGGCTTGCAGGCGCGCGATGTCACCATCGCCCAATTGCTCAAGGCCCGGGGCTACGCGACCGCGCAGTTCGGCAAGAACCATCTCGGCGATGCTGATGAAACGCTGCCCACGGCCCACGGCTTCGACGAGTTCTACGGTCCGCTCTATCACCTCAATGCCAGTGAAGAGCCCGAAAACCCCGACTACTTCAAGAATCCGGCGATGATCAAAAAATACGCCCCGCGCGGCGTGCTCCATTCGTGGGCCAACCCGGACGGCACCCAGAAGATCGAGGACACCGGCCCGCTGACCAAGAAGCGCATGGAAACCGTGGACGAGGAATTTACCAAGCTCACGCTCGACTACCTGCAAAAGCGCAAGGACGACGGCAAGCCGTTCTTCCTCTGGTGGAACTCCACCCGCATGCATGTCCGCACGCACCTCAAGAAGGAAAGCGAAGGCAAGACCGGTCTGGGCGTCTATCCCGATGGCATGGTCGAGCACGACGGGCTGGTCGGTCAGATCCTCGCCAAGCTCAAAGAACTGGGCCTCGATGACAACACCATCGTCATGTATTCCACCGACAACGGTGCGGAGAAATGCTTCTGGCCCGACGGCGCCGCCTCGCCCTTCCGTGGCGAGAAAGTCAGCCAATGGGAAGGCGGCTTCCGCGTACCGTGCATGATCACCTGGCCCGGCGTCATCAAGCCCGGCACGGTGCTCAATGACCTCTTCGCCCATGAAGACATGCTGCCCACGCTCCTCGCCGCTGCCGGCGATCCGGAAGTGAAGTCCAAGCTGCTCAACGGCATGAAAGTCGGCGACAAGACCTTCAAGGTCCACCTCGACGGCTATGACGTCACCGATGCGCTCGCTGGAAAGTCACCCAGCCCGCGCCACGAGTTCTTCTACTTCAACGACCGGGGCGACCTGGCCGCGGTCCGTTACGACCAATACAAGGTCGTCTTCAAGGAGCAGCGCGCCCATGGCCCGGAAATGTGGCAGGAGGACTATTCGAATCTGAACATTCCCAAGCTCTACAACCTCCGTTCGGATCCCTTCGAAGAAGCCGACCATTCCAGCGAATACTGGCACTGGCGGGTGGACCGCATGTTCGTGATGGTGCCGGTGCAGGAAGTGATCGCGAACTTCATGGCCACATTCAAGGAATACCCGCCGAGCCAGAAGGTCGGCAGTTGGGTGAAGTAAGCCACGCTCGTGAATCACGCGGGCCATCCCCGTTCCTCCGGGATGGCCCGCGACTTCACCAGCGAAGTGAAGACACCGATCGCTTGACTATGAAACACAAAACCAAAAATAAAACCCGCAGTCGCAAACTCGTGACCGCTTTGGCCGCCACCAGCGCGGTGGCGTCCTCCGTTTTCGGCCAAGCAACCAACGCGCCCGCCGGGAAGGACGGCATGATCGCGCTGTCTGACGCGGCCCCGGAGCTTTACCACGCCATGCGCCGCAATTCCGAATTCTACGGCGACCCCAACACCGAAGTCGGAAGCCTGTGGGATCGAACCCAGTTGTTCGGTAATTGGGGCGGCCTGCGTGATCAGGCGATCGGCCACGGAATTTATTTCGACGCCAGCCTCACGCAGTTTCTCCAGAGCAATGTGACTGGCGGCAAGAACCAGGGTCAAGCGCGCTACAACGGCACCGCGGACTACTGGCTGGCGCTCGACAGCGGCAAGGCGGGACTCTGGCCCGGAGGCGCGCTCTTCATGCACGCCGGATCGTCGTGGCAGGCCAAAAAGAGCCAGAACGTCAACGGAGACACCGGCTCGCTGGTGCCGGCCAACTTCGACGCCACCATGCCCTCGAACGGCGAATCCCAAGGCATCGCCTTGCCTGAGCTCTACCTGGCTCAGGGTCTGCCGGGCAACATGCTGGCCCTGGTGGGCAAATTGGATTTCGCGGGCATCGGCGACCAAAATTATTTTGCCAACAACGAACGCACTGAGTTCTTCTACACTGCGCTGGTCAACAATCCGATCCTCGGGACATTTCTCCCCTACACACCCATCGGGGCCGCCCTCGACTGGGCGCCCTCCAAGGAACACAACCTGGCGGTGCTGGGTTGTCAGAACGACGGAAACGGAAGCACGAGCGGGTTCGACAACTTCAACGGCAACTACAGCGTGGGAGTTCAATATGGTTATTCCCCGACGATCGCCGATCGTCTGCCGGGCGACTATCGCTTGCTCGCGGCGTATTCCACCAAGTCATTCACCGATTTCAACGTGGATTCCCGCGACTTGATCGGAGAGATCATCGGTACCGTCCCGGTGAGCAAAAAAGACGGCAATTATTGCGTCTTGCTCGACTTCGACCAATACCTCTGGACGCGGGACGCTGCCCACGCGCCGGCCGATGCGCCCTCCCGTAAAGGCCTGCCTCCGGTCGGCCTCGGTCTCTTTTTCCGGGCAGGCTGGGAGCCCGAGGACCGGAACGTGATTGACCAGTTCTACAGCTTCGGCATCGGTGGTTACGGGGGAATTCCCGGACGCGATCGCGATCAATGGGGCTTGGGCTGGGCCGGCACCCACATCTCCAGCGAGGTGAGGAACGACCTCAGAGTCCTTGGCAGGTCGGCCAACGAGTTCGAGAATGCCTTTGAAACATTCTACAACTTCGCGGTGACTCCGGCCACGCACGTTTCGCTCGACCTCGAAGTAATCAAGTCCGCATCGCCCGCCGTGGACACGGCCGTGGTGATTGGAACGCGAGTCCAATTCGACTTTTAGAAATGCTCCTAAAAATTCTCATCGTCTGACAGCGAGCCGACCCATGAAATCGAACCGAATTCAACAGAAGCCAGCAGAGGGAACGGAGAAGAGGCTTTTCTCTGTCTCAAGGCCGCTGGATTTCAAGTTGCTTGCAAATGCCACGGACCGTTCCTTCCTTGATTTCCCGGTGACGTGGGATACTGGTAATTTTCCGGTTGGCGGGATTGAGCCAGACCGTGTGCGCGCCGCCCTCGCGATAAAAGACGCATCCCTGCGCGCGCAGGTGCCGCTCCAGGTCGCGGAGCTTCATGCCTCGGCAAACTCGAACGGCTCGCGCAGGGCGTTGGGTGACAGATCCTTTTCCGCCAGTTCGCGCTGGCACTCCAGCACCAGTTTGAGGGCATCCAGCAGATTCGCCTTCGCTTCAGCTAAAGTCTCACCTTGCGAAATGGCGGCGGGAACTTCTTCCACGAAGCAGGTGTATCCGCCCTCTTTGGCCGGCTCAAAGACCGCAGTCAGTTTCATACATCGAGGCTGCCACAGCGCGCTGCCCTTGGCAAGCCGCTCACCGGCCACGCTCACAAATCACGGATTGGTGATCACTGATTACCGATCGCTGATTACTGATCACTCCACCACGTGCCCCCGTCTGATGGGCCATTCCACACAATGCTCCTAAAAATTCTCATCGCGTGTCTGCTGGTGGTGCTCACTGTGGCCATTCATGCCGTCGGGTTCGCCATCCTGCTCCGGACTATGATACCCTCGCGCGCTCTGGACCAGTCGGGTTTCCGGCCCGTCACCCTGTTGGTGATCGGCCTGACGTGCTGGCTGATTCTAATCCACCTGGCCGAGATCGCCGTCTGGGGACTCTTCTATCTCTGGCAGGGCTGCCTGCCGGATGCGGAGTCGGCGTTCTATTTTTCCGCCGTCACCTACACGACCCTTGGCTATGGCGATGTGGTGCTGCCCACGCCGTGGCGGATGCTCGCGCCCCTTCAGGCAATGACGAGTCTTCTCATGTGCGGACTTTCGACCGGACTTTTCTTCGCGCTCGTCACCCGGTGGCACAGCAACTGGATGCAAAGGAGAACCGCGTCAGAATCTCACTCTGCGACGCCAATGAACAAATAAAGCGACGCCCTAAAAAAACAAAACTATGAACCCCAATCAAACCAAAGGAATAAGATCATGAATGACGAACTGAACCAATACTGCGACCGACTGCGGGCAGAGGCCAAGATCGCCGAAACGTGCCTGGCGCGCGTCGGTCAACATCTGGTTTCTCCTGAGACAACTCCGTTGGCCGCCTGGAAAGCCTTGTTGCAGGAGGCCACGACCGAATGCATGGCCAAGCGTGAAACGGCCCAGCAAGCCGGCCAGCGGGTCAACGTCTGGATGGAGGAACTGATGAAGGGGACAAAAGCTCCCTTCGACGATTCGGATCTGGATGGCGAGGTCATCAAAGCCGAGCAACAGGCGGATCGGGAGGAAAGTCTCGCCCTGGATGCGATGGTGGTCGCTGCCCACGCTGTCCTCCAAGCTGAGGTGGCCATCGTAAAAGCCTTGCAGACCCGGAAAACCGCGCTCGACCTGGCAAAATTCCGAAACGTGTTCTGAAAGAAACCCACCCATCCCAGGCGCAGCACCCGCCAAGCATTAACCATCAACCTACACGAGACATTATGAGCAAAACAACGAAAGCCAAAAAGGAAGCCAAGTTGAAGAACAAAAAGTACGCCAAGGCACTGCGCAAACTCCAGGCTGAGTTGTGCCATCTCCAGGAGTGGGTCAAACACAAGGGACTCCGCGTCATCATCGTCTTCGAGGGCCGCGACGCCGCCGGCAAGGGCGGCACCATCAAGGCCATTACCGAGCGTGTCAGCCCGCGCGTTTTCCGGGTGGCGGCGTTGCCCGCGCCGTCTGACCGCGAAAAGACCCAGATGTACCTCCAGCGTTACATGCAGCATTTTCCGGCGGCGGGCGAGATCGTGATCTTCGATCGCAGTTGGTACAACCGCGCCGGCGTCGAGCACGTGCTGGGCTTTTGCACCAAGGAGCAGTACCGGGAGTTTCTCGCAGTCTGTCCGCAGGTGGAGAAGTACATCGTGGACGCTGGGGTCCAGCTCATCAAGGTGTGGCTCGAATCGAGCGACGCGGAACAGAAGCGGCGCTTTGAGGCCCGGATTGAAGATCCACTGCGCCAGTGGAAACTCAGCCCGACGGACCTGTTTTCGCGCACCAAGTGGTTCGATTACTCCCGCGCCCGCGACAAGATGCTCGAAGCCACCGACACCAAATGGGCGCCGTGGTACATCCTGCATTCGGACGACAAGAAGCGCGCGCGGCTGAACTGCATCCACCACATCCTGAAGCTCATTCCCTACAAGAAAGTCCCGCGCGAAAAGATCAAACTGCCGAAGCGTTCGATGAAGGGCTCGTACGACGACCAGGCCACGCTCAAGGGCAGAAAGTTCGTGCCGGAGAAGTATTGAATCCCCGCTTGGACAACCAAAAGCAAAATAATTATGCATCCCGCAAAAAACAAAAGGGCCGCAAGCGACGACCTGAGATTCACCATGAAAGCAAAACAATTCAAAAAGAGCGTTCTACGCCTCTTGCCAGCAGCGCCTCTGATATTTTTGCTGGGTGGCTGCAAGGTCGGTCCAAACTACCAAAAACCTTTGGTAAAAACGCCGGAGGTATTTCGCGCTTCGCCAGTGGGAACCAATGATGCCAAGTCGTTTGCCGACCTCAAATGGTTCGAGGTTTTCTCAGATGCACAGCTCCAGAAATTGATCCAGACATCGCTGGTAGAGAACTACGACCTCCGCGATGCCGTCGCCCGGGTCGATGCGGCGCGAGCCAACCTCGGAATCACGCGGTCGTATCAGTATCCTGGTTTCGGCGTCGGGGGAGACATTAACACCGCTCAGTTGTCACGGAACGGAGCCCTGAGTATCCCCACCGGAAATCGCCAACGGCAGTGGGGATCAGTTGCTCTCAGTGCTTTCCCCTTTGAGGTTGACATCTGGGGCCGGCTGCGCCGCTCGACGGAAGCGGCGCGGGCTGAGTTATTGGCTACCGAGTGGAACCGAAAGACCGTGATCACCCTCTTGGTCAGCGATGTGGCTACTGCCTATTTCAACCTCCTCGAGCAGGACTTGGAACTCACCATTGCAAAATCCACGCTGGCGACGCGCGAGGAATCGCTACGGATCATCAAACTGCAAGCGGATGCCGGTCTTGTGACGGACTTGGACTTGCGGCAGGCAGAGCAACTGGTTTATGGCGCAGCGCAGTCGATACCGGGCACGGAACAACAAGTAGAGCAAATCGAAAATCAAATCAGTTTGCTGGTGGGCAAGAACCCCGCTCCCGTTACCCGGGGCCGCTCGCTAACGGAGCAGCAAACACCCCCGGCAGTGCCGGCTGGATTACCCTCCTCGCTCCTCGAGAGGCGTCCGGACATCCAGGCAGCAGAGCAAAACCTGATTGCTGCCAATGCCAACATCGGCGTTGCCAAGGCGGCCTACTTTCCGCGGATTACACTCACCGGAGATGCGGGCTACGCGAGCAGCTCTCTGTCCTCTCTATTCGATGGACCGAGTGGCATGTTTAACTTCGCCGCTCATGCCACAATGCCGATCTTCACCGCCGGAAGGACCAAGTCAGGTGTCAAGCTGGCCGAAGCGCAGCAGCGGAGCGCGCTGGCACAGTACGAAAAGGCCATTCAATCCTCCTTCCGCGATGTCTCGGATGCGCTGATCGCGTACCAAAAAGTCAGGGAGGTCCGTGTTCAGCGCGAGTTGCTGGTCAAGGCGGTGCAGGATCGAAAACAGCTGGCCTACCGGAGGTTCCAGGAGGGAGTCGATACCATGCTCAATGCTCTCACTGCGGATCAGGATCTGTTCACGGCTGAATTGAGCCTGGCTCAGGTCAAGCTCGATGAGGTCCTTTCCCTGGTTCAGCTCTACCGAGCTCTCGGGGGCGGCTGGGATGAAACACAAATGCAGACAATCGCACACAAATGAACCCAACTGAAAGAAAACTGATATGACAACGCCTGATCCCAAAAAGAAAAAGAATTTGACGACCGCCGTCGTGGTGGTGCTCGCCGCCGGTGCCGCGTTTTTTGCGTGGCACTCGCTCAGGCCGCACGGCCTCCCGGAGGGCTTCGCGAGCAGCAATGGCCGCATTGAGGCGACCGAGATCGACGTCGCCGCCAAGATTGCGGGCCGAATCCAGGAGATCCTGGTGAAGGAAGGCGACCTCGTTACCGCCGGGCAACTACTGGCCCGAATGGACACGAGCGTGCTCCAGGCGCAGCGCCGCGAGGCGGAAGCACAACTCAAAGTCGCGCTTGTGGCAGTCGACACAGCGAAGCTGATGGTGGCACAACGGGAGGCCGAAAAGGAAGCCGCTCAATCCGTGGTGGAGCAGCGCGCGGCGGAACTCGACGCGGCAGAGAAACGACTCGCCCGCACCGAGCCCCTCGTGAAGGAGCGAGCCGTAACGGCCCTGCAAGTGGACGATGATCGCGCCCGCGTGCAGGCCGGGAAGGCGGCCGTGAGCTCCGCGAAGGCGCAGGCGGCGGCAGCCGACTCGGAGATCGGCTCGGCTCGCTCGCAGGTCGCAACGGCGGAGGCGAACGTAGAGGGCGCCCGCGCCAACATCCAGCGCATCCAGGCGGACATCAACGACAGCGATCTGAAGTCGCCCAAGGGTGGGCGCGTGCAGTACAAGGTAGCGGAGGCGGGAGAGGTGGTCGCTGCCGGGGGCCGGGTGCTGAACCTGGTTGATCTCAGCGAGGTGTACATGACCTTCTACCTGCCGACGGCCACCGCCGGACGCATTGCCGAGGGGGCCGACGTGCATCTCGTGCTCGACGCCTATCCCCAATACGTCCTCCCGGCGAAGGCGACCT
>CAYWMD010000029.1:0-77296 GCA_964458575.1 uncultured Bifidobacteriaceae bacterium
TGGCTTTACAAGGATGGCGCGAGTCTGCTCCAGACCCTGGGCGAACGCCGCATGAAATGGTTCATGCCCGGGAAAACCTGGTGGCGCGATGGCGTGATGCTCGCCGGCGGCAGCGACCACATGGTCAAGCTGGACTCCTTCGACAGCACCAACCCGTGGAATCCGTGGCTTGGCATGTGGATCATGCTCACCCGACAGACGGAGCGCGGCGGCGTGCTCAATCCGCGCGAGCGCCTGACCCGCGAACAAGCCCTCCGTCTCTACACCATCAACGGCGCGTGGCTGACCTTCGACGAATACAAAAAGGGCTCGCTCGAACCCGGCAAGTTCGCCGACCTCGTCGTGATTGACCGCGACATTTTGAAATGCCCGGTGGACGACGTTCGCTCAACGAAGGTGTTGCTGACGATGGTGGGTGGGAAAGTGGTTTGGGAGTCAACCCGTAATCCGTAGCGGCAAAGGGCGCCGGGACTGGGAAGCCCGCTGAGAATTTGCTCTCGGAATCTACCGCCCGTCATCCATCACGAAGTATCCTGGCTTGTGATAAGCCGGTTCGTTCGGGCGATGCATGGCCACGCCCTGAAGGTGCGTGCGAAATCCGCGCCTGAGCATCACTTGGTACGCCTCGGCCCGCCCCGTGTTCACGCCGGCTTCGATGCGGATCAGGCCCTTGCGCGCCGCCATGACTTCGCAGGCGTCGAGCAACCGGCCGAAACCCGCTGCGGCATCCGGGCCGGAACGCGCCGCGCCGAATTTGATGAAACAGTTGCCTTCCCCGGCCTCCGTATTTCCGCCGCAATAACAGATGGCAAGGCCGGTCAACGCGCCGTTTCGCCACAACAGCACCGTCTCGCCCAGTTGCCGCCGGGCCACGACCTGGATTTCCCGCTCATAATCCAACCCCGCGTAAACGGAGTGGGTCAATTCACGCGCCGCTTGCAGCACCGTTGACCGCTCGCCGGCGGCCGTTTCGGAAAAGCACCGCCATTCGGCCGGTGATGCAACCCGGTCCACCGCCTTGGTCATGATGGCCGTCAGAAACCGCGGCCAGAAACCGAACTTTTGGTAAAGCCCAACGTGTCTGGCGCTGTCGGCGAACGTAAACAGGCCCGTGTGTCGTATGCCCCATTTTGGCAGCAACGCCACCGTGGCTTCCAGCAACCGGACGGCGACCCGGCGATTCCAAAAATCCGGCCGAACCATGATCGGGCCCAGAATCGCCACGCTGCCGCGACGGGACAGAAAGCACGCCCCAACCAGTTCACCACCGGCTTCCGCCGCGAACGCGCCGTCGGGGTCGGAGTGCCAGCGGGCCAGCGTGAAGTCGCGGGTGGATTCGAACTGCATCGGGTCCGGCAGTTTGAGGTAGGTGCCGAAGGCCAGACGAAAAATGCGGTCCGCCGCCGGCAGATCGTCCTCCCGCAAAGGGCGGATGACAATCGGCGGGTTCACCGGAACGGCCCGGCCGGGGGAGGAGGGAGTGGTGCTAGTCCTTCGCTTCGGGTCCATCAATGAAGGTGAGTTTGATGCCGCCCGCATTGGGCCGCGCGAAGCTGTCTAGCAAGGTCGGCGCGGAAGCGGGATTGTCCGCAGGGTTCGCCGCAACCGGCTTTGCGCACGTTTCGGCCTGCGGACTCAGCGCCGAGCGCAGTGCGCCTTCGACAAGTTGCGCACAGTGAATTCTCATCGGCGGCAGCGGGCCGAGTTCGCCGGCCAGTTCCTCGGTCTTGAGCGACAACGCTTCATCCGCCGTCTTGCCGCGAATCAATTCCGTCGCCAGGCTCGCCACGGCGATGGCCGTCTCGCAACCGAACGACTGAAAGGTGGCGCGGTCAATCACCTTCTTGCCTTTTTCTTCCTTGAACTTCACCCACATCCGCAGCATCTCGCCGCAATCGGCGTTGCCCACCGTGCCGACGGCGTCCGCGTTGGCCAGCTCGCCCATGTTCTGCGGGTTGGCCAAAACGGCTTCGATGCGCTTCTGTAAATCGTTGGTCATGGCCTCAAGTTAAGTCAGTCTGCCGGCGTGTCCAGTGAACAGTCGGTCGCCGCGGCATTACTCGGCCACCAGCGTCCGGGTCTTCTTGAGATAGCGCGCCGCGGCAAAGCCCAGCGTCACCAGCACGAGTGCGCCAATGAACACCTGGATTTGCGGTTCGGCAAATGTGCGCGTGTGCATCCAGCGTTCCTTGATGAGCAGCGCGCACGCCGCTGCGAGCCAGGCGTAGGTGGAGCCGTATTCCTTGACGATGAGCCGCCGCCATTTGAATTCCATCGCCTGCCACGTCTTGCCGAAGCCGGTGAAATTGGGAACAAACCGCCCCACCCGCTGGCAATAAGCGTCGAAGCTCGCGCCGAATTTATTCCGGAGAAAATTTTCCTCGGCCGCGACGATCGCGATGTAGGCGAAAATGAAGAACGGCATTCCGATGACGAAAAACAGGATCGAATTGGAAATCAAACCCAGCCCGAGGATGACCAGCAGGTTGCCGACATAAAGCGGATTGCGGCAATGCGCGAAGACGCCGTCCTGCACCAGTTCCTCCGCATAGACCTGGCGTTTCTTCCCGCCACGAATGATGTAGGCCAGACCGATGGTGATCGCGCGCAAACCCTGGCCGGTGAGCGCCACGACGAAGCCGGCGATGACCGCGACCGTCTGGTTGGGGATCAATTTCGGGCTGTTGAGAAACAGCAGCACGAACATGAGCGGAAAGAGCCCGTTGCGGTAGCGGAAAAAGAAGTTGCCGATGCGAACCATCATTTCACCGCGATGATGCCACAGAAGTTATACCACTTGAAAAAGACGTCGCAGTAACGGAAGCCCGCGCGAATGAGCATTTCGCGATTTTCCAGCAGCTTGTAAGGCACGAGGACGTTTTCGAGCGCCTCGCGTTTCTGCGAAATCTCCAACTCGCTGTAGCCGTGGTTTTTTTTCATCTCGTAATAGTATTTGATGAAAAGCCGGTTGAAGAGCGAATCCTCGCCAATCAATTTCTCCACCAGGATCAGGCAGCCGTTGGGGTTCAACCCGTGCAGGATCTGCTCCACCAGTTTGTCGCGATACAGGGGCCGGATGAATTGCAGCGTAAGCACCATGAGCACCATCGAGGCGTTCTCGATGTAAATCCCGCTGTTCAGGTCGGCGCACAACAACTCATGATCGCGCTGGAAACCGTGCTGTTTGAGCTTGGCGCGGCAGCGATCCAGCATTTCCGGTGAATTGTCCACGCCGATGAACTTGACCTGCGGGCGGATGGTGGCGTCCAGGTTCAACATGGTCGTGCCGGTGGAGCAGCCGAGATCGTAAATGTTTGTACCTTCAACCGCGAAGTCCGTCGCCATCTCGGCGATCATCCGCTGCATTTCCGCGTAAAACGGCACGGACCGTTCCAGCATGTCGTCGAACACGACCGCGACCTCTTTGCCGAATTTGAAATCGGCGGCCGGTGCCTTCCTGGTGAAGACCTCGTCCCGCGGACGGGCAGGTTCAGG
Source organism: uncultured Bifidobacteriaceae bacterium (assembly GCA_964458575.1). GTDB lineage: Bacteria > Verrucomicrobiota > Verrucomicrobiia > Limisphaerales > JADLHS01 > CAYWMD01. The sequence goes on from CAYWMD010000029.1 coordinate 3,496, forward strand.
CGCTTTCTTTGGATGACTCGGATTGGACACGCAGGGCAGACTTTACCGTCCGCGTCCGCCGCGTAAAGCCAAAACCCGCGTGTCGTTCAGTCGAGGGGGCAGCATCGTGCCACCAACGGCGCTTTGGGAACACGCGGCTGGGAAGCCGCGCTCACCGGCAGGCAGGATGCCCGCCTCCACCGTGGCGGCGCGCTTCCCCGCGGGCCGGTGAGGGCGGCATCCGTGCGGCCTGTTTCCGTTGGAGTGCTGATGTTGCGATGTTCAGCCGACAACGTATCGTCGCATGCCCGGTTCGACCTCCCGCGCCCAGGCATCAATGCCGCCGCGCAGGCAGCGCACGTTCTGCAAACCGTGCCCCATGAAATACGCCGCCGCATCCAGTGCCTGTTTTCCCTGATGATCCACGATCACCAGCGGTCTCGTGTTCGAACCGTCACCCATGATCTGGCGCATCGTGTCTTGTGACATCAACACCGAACCTTCGATCTGCACCGCCTCGAATTCCTCGCGCGAGCGCACGTCGAGCAACCGCACGGACGCGTCCCGTTTGCGCCAGGCGACCAGTTCCTGCGGGGCGATGAGAATTTTCGCGTCCTGTTCGTGGCTGGATTGGATGTGCGCCAGCACTTCGCTCACATCCAGCCCGCCGTTGCGCGCGCACACCTGCGCCAGCGTTTCCGTCGGCTGAAATCCGCAACTGCTGCATCCGCCAATGTGATAGCGGCGGAACAGCGCGCGCTGCGCGCCGGGAAAAGCCTCCAGCACGGTGCTCATCGGTGATTGTGCCGTGATGTTCATCCTTGAAAAAATATCCCAACCAACGAGGACTGTCGAAAGCAAAGTCTCTTTCGATTCTTCGGCGCGGGCTTGGATTGCTGCGGGCAGGGCCGGTTATGTTTCCACAACCAGGGCGGCGATCGTTTCCAGCGCATTCCCCTCCATTCGATTGTTCACGTAGATGAACGTCTTGCGTTGTCCCCCTGCCGATTTCCCCTCCCGGATCAATTCCTGTCCCGCTGCGCGTGCGTCCGGGTTGGCGTCCTGAACCTTGTCATAGGGCTGGAACGTCTTGACCGCTTCCTCGTATTTGCGACCGGGCTTCAATAGAAACCGGGCGGTGATCAGGCTGGGATTTGTGCGGCTGCCGGGCATCGCCAATTGTTCGCTCACCGAGGGCATGGCTTCCCAGGAATTGAAGACGTGCGTGATTCCGTGGCCGGCAAGGCAGGCGAAATACTCCTCGCGCAACCAATGTTTGTTCCGCAACTCGACCGCATATGGCCAACCTTTCGGCAGTTTGCCGAGAAAACCATCCAGATCACTCACGAAATCGCGGCCGTGCTCATAGTCACTCGGCCAGAAACGCGAGAATTCGAACATCAGCACGCCGATCTTGCTCCGTATTTCTTCGCACGGCTTCAGGAACGCCGTGCCGAACAAATCCGCATTTAGAAAATCCCGGTTCGGCTGGCCGGCCTTCGCGCCGAACCGGTCGAGCCGGGGATACTTCTTGATCGTGATGGCGTCCGTGACTTTCAGGCCAAACTGAAAATCATCCGGCACGGCGTCCGCGAGCTTGTGCAGATACTCGCGCCGGGGGAAATCGTAATAGGCGGCGTCCACGCACACGGTCTTGAAGACCTGGGCGTATTCGGCCAAGCAGTCGCGTTGGAAGCGGGTCTTCGCCAGCTTGCCGCGATATGCGTAGCGCTCCGGCGAATAGAGTTGTCCCAGCCAGCCTTCATACTTCCAGCTCGACGTGCCCATGAACACGCCGTGGACGGCGAGTTCCGCTGCGGATTGCTTCATCTGGTCCCGATTGAACGGCACGGGGCGAAACTGTGCCTTCCGCAGAGTTGTGTCAACACAGGTCGGCGCGCGGCACTCTGGGCCGCAGCACCTCCTGCTCAGATGAAGTCACAAACCGGGACATTTCCCGTTTGCAGATGCTGCGGCCCGGAGTGCCGCGCGCCGCGTAATTGATCCAATCGCCGCTTTTTGTTTACCCATGAAACCACTTCAACTACGCTGCCGCGCGAAATTGAAAACGTCTCTTTCCATGAAAGCTCTCAATCGCCGATCATTTCTTAAACGCACAGCGGCCGCCGCCACCGGAGCGGTCGCACTGCCTTACTTCATCCCCGCCAGCGCGCTCGGTCGCGACGGCGCCGTGGCGCCCAGCGAACGCATCGTGATGGCCGGCATCGGCATCGGCCATCGTGGGAGCTATGTGCTGGGCTGCTTCCTGCCCGAACCGGGCGTGCAGTTTGTCGCCATCTGCGATGTCCGCGAGGAACGCCGCGTCGCGGCCAAGAAAAAAGTGGACGAACAAAACGGCAACACAGATTGCGTCCTGTATCGCGACCTGCGCGAAGTGCTCGCGCGCCCGGACATTGATGCGGTGCTCATCGCCACCGGCCCGAACTGGCACGCGCTCGCGTCCATTCTCGCGGCCAATGCGGGCAAGGATGTTTATTGCGAGAAGCCCTGCACCAAGAACATCGCGGCGAGCCTGGCGCTGGCGGAAACCTTTCGCCGCACGGGGCGCGTGTTCCAGGCCGGCACGCAACGACGCAGCCTGCCGAACTTCGCCTATTCCATCGAGCTGGCGCGACGCGGAAAGCTTGGAAAGCTCCAGACACTATACGCGCAGCCCCGGGGATTGGAAAGCAGGCCCAGCGGCTGGCTGCCCGCCGAAACGCCGCCGCCCAACGAAGAAGTGGATTGGGACCTTTATCTCGGCCCGGCGGCCTGGCGGCCGTACAACAAGAAGCTGCTCGATGGATTCAACTTTGAAAAAGGCGGCGGCTTCATGGGCGCTTTCGGCGCGGGCGGTTGTCTCGAATGGGGTTCGCATTGCGTGGACCTGTGCCAATGGGCCAACGACGCGGACAACACCGCCGCCGTGGAATACTGGCCGGAGGGCAAACAACTGCACGCGTTGTATGCGAACGGCGTGAAGCTGATCATGCGCGACGACAACTGGCTGCCGCTCGGGTCGTGCCCGGTGCGGTTTGAAGGCACGACCGGCTGGGTTGAAACCGCCGATAACGGCGTGATCGAAGCCAGCCCGAAGGATTTGATCGCCGGCCCGCGTCCGCGCATCGCCGGTTATCCCGCGAACTTCCATGTGCGCGACTTTCTGGGTTGCGTGCGCACACGCGGCCAGACGCGCGCCAACGCCGAGGTCGCCTGCTGGTCGCACATCACGTGTCACGCGGCGAACATCGCGCTCTTCCTCAATCGCAAGGTGAAATTTGATCCGGTGAAGTGCGAATTCATCGGCGACGAGGAAGCCAACCGGCTGCGCTCCGAAGCGCTGCGCGAACCGTGGAGAATTTGACGCGACGCAATCAAAGGAAACATTTTGATCACAAGAGAGAATATGAAACTGACGATTCAACGGTTCGTCTGGAGTCTGGTCCTGGTCGCGTTAACCACCACCGCCCTGGCCGCCGACAAACAATCCGCATCCACGGAAAAAGCGCGCGAAGCCATCGCCGTTCTCAAATCCGGCGCGCCCGCCGACAAAGCGCTTGCCTGCAAAACCCTCGCCGTTTACGGCAAGGCCGACGCCGTTCCGGCGCTCGCGCCCTTGCTGTTGGACGATCAGCTCTCGTCCTGGGCGCGCATCGCGTTGGAAGTGATTCCCGGCAGTGCCGCCGACCGGGCCCTGCGCGACGCGATGGTCAAAGCCAACGGCCGGCTGCTCGTCGGCCTCATCAATTCGATCGGCGTTCGGCGCGACGTGAAAGCGGTCAGTGCGCTCGCGGCGAAGTTAAAGGACGGCGATTCCCAGGTTGCGTGCGCTGCCGCGATTGCGCTGGGCCACATCGGCGGCGACAAGCCGGCCAAAGCATTGCGGAGGACCCTGATGTCTGATGCGCCGACGGAAGTTCGTGCGGCAGCGGCCCAAGGCTATGTCCTTTGTGCCGAGCAGTTCATGGCGCGGAAACAATTCTCGCAAGCCGCAAAGTTGTTCGATGGCATAAGCAAGGCCGAACTGCCCACCAAGCAAAGCCTCCTGGAAGTCACGCGCGCCGCGATTCTTGCCCGTCAATCCGCCGGACTCCCGCTCCTGATTAAAACACTAAGCTCGCCAGACAAGGCGATGTTCGCCATTGGCCTCCGCACCTCGCGCGAGCTGCCCGGCAGCAAAGTTACCGAAGCCTTGGCTGCTGAATTGGGTCGAACTCCCTCTGAGCGGCAAGGGCCGTTGCTGGTCGCGATCGCGGATCGCAACGACCCGGCGGGCCTGCCGGTGATCATCCAGTCGGCCAAAAACGGATCAAAGGAACTGCGGCTCGTGGCCATCGAGGTGATGGCGCGACTGGGCGGTGCCGGTTGCGTGGCGGCCCTGTTGGACGCCGCGGTGGACGGCGATCCCGAGGTTGCGGAAGCGGCGAAGACCTCGCTCGGCGTTCTGCCGGCCGATGATGTGAACCGACAACTGCAAGCCCGCTTGCCGCAAGCGGCCGGGAGCGCGCGGCGAGCATTGATCAAACTGGCCGGCGAACGCCAGGTCAACGCGACCGTGCCCGAACTGGCCCGGGCGGCAACTGATTCCGACTCCGGCATTCGTTCGGCGGCGATCAAGGCGTTGGGGGAAACCGTCAGCGTCGAAGAATTGGGCCTGTTGACCGACCTGCTCGCCAAATCCAAAACTGAAGCCGACATCTCTGCGGTGCAGACCGGGCTTGAGTCCGCCTGCGGGCGCATCGCGGACAAGGCGGCGTGCACGAAGCAGATCGTTCCGCTCCTGGCGACCAGCGCGCCGCCGCAAAAATGCGCCTTGCTCCACGTGCTCGGGGTCGTGGCAACACCGGCGGCGTTGAACGCGGTAAAATCCGCCACGGCCAGTGATGACGCGGCGGTGCGCGACGCCGCGATTCGCGTGCTCGCCGACTGGTCCGAGCCGGCGGCGTTGCCGGCGCTGCTTGAAGTGTATCGCACGACCCGGGATGAGACGCATCGTTTCCTCATCCTGCGGGGTTGTGTCCGCTTGCTCGACAACGACACGCAACCGGCGGCGGAGAAGGTCAAAATCTACGAGGAACTGCTGGCCGGCACGCAACGCGCCGATGACCGCAAGGTCATTCTCTCCGGGCTGGCGAACGTCGCCGATGCCGGGGCGCTGAAACTCGTTGAGCCGTTGCTCAGCGACCCCGACGTGAAAGCGGAGGCGAAACTGGCCGCAGACAAAATCGCCGCCGGGATCAAGCAGCCTGCGCCCGCGTCGGCGGCCCCCAAGGCAAAAGGCAAAAAGAAAGCCGAGGCAAAACCGAAAGCCAAAGCCGACGCGCCCGAATCCTTCACGCCCAGACCGACGCTGGCCGATGTCGCTTACGGCAAGCATCCGAAACAGGTGCTGCACTTTTGGAAGGCCGTGTCGGACAAGCCAACGCCCTTGCTTTTCTTCATCCACGGCGGCGGTTGGCAGGCGGGCGACCGCTCCAGCGGATTGGCGCCGCTGCTTCCCGATATGTTAAAAGCGGGCATCTCGGTTGTATCCGTCGAATACCGTTTCATTACTGAAGCCATCGCCGAAGGAGTCGAACCGCCGGTGAAAGCTCCATTGCACGACGCCGCGCGCGCGTTGCAATTCGTCCGCGGCAAGGCCGGCGAATGGAACCTCGACAAGCAACGTGTCGGCGCTTCAGGTGGTTCGGCGGGTGCGTGTTCGAGTTTGTGGCTGGCGTTTCATCCCGACCTGGCCGATCCCAACAGCAGCGACCCGGTCGCGCGTGAGTCCACGCGGCTCTGGTGCGCCGCCGTGATGGGCGCGCAGACGACGCTCGATCCGGCGCAAATGAAGGAATGGACGCCCAACAGCCGTTACGGCGGACACGCGTTTGGTTTCATGAACGCAAACGACATCGCGTCGCGGGACAAACAATTCGCGGAGTTCTTTGCCGCGCGCGAAAGGTTGCTGCCGTTGATTGCGGAATATTCGCCCTACGCGCTCGTGACCGCCGATGACCCGCCAATTTGGATGAGCTACACCAGACCACCCGCGCTCGGCAAGGAAGAGCCGGATCCAACGCACACGGCGAACTTCGGTGTGAAGTTGCAGGAGAAGCTCCGCAGCGTGGGCGTGCCGTGTGAACTCGTTTATCCCGGGGCGCCGGATGTGATGCACCAAACCGCGCAGGAGTATTTGATCTGGAAACTCAAGTCGCCGAGCAAGTGATCGGCAGATCTGGCGGAACGTGTTTTCAGTAAGACCAGGCAACGGTAGGCTCGACGTTCGGCACCGGCTGACTGTTTTCCTGACCGCGATACTCGCCGGCGTCAGCATCACCCAAACCGCCACGGCAGGGACGAACAACACCCCATGGGATTTGCTGTTGCCCGCACCGCACGAGCTAAAGCGGGACGCGAGGCATTTGCGGCTTGAACCAGTCATCCGATTGAGCGTGCCCGAGGAATGGGCTGGTGCGGTTGGCAATTACCTGTGGCTGCTCAACGAACCGCTGGACACGCGGAAGATCGAGCCCGTCGCGTTAACCAAGAAACGCTCCGAGGCGGTCATTCGCGTTTTGCGCAACACGAAGAAAGACCTGCCAGCCGACGGCTACGAGTTGGAGATTGGCAAAAGCCGGATCGAATTGACGGCGGCCAGCCCCGGCGGCGTGTTCAATGGATTGGCAACGTTGGCCCAGTTGATTGAGTCGTCGGGGAACGAAGCGATCGAAGTGCCGCGCGGGCGGATTCGCGATTGGCCGGAGGTCGCAACACGGGCGGTGCACATTGACCTGACGACACAGCAATTCAAGGCCAGCTACGTTCAGCGGCTGATGCGGACGCTGGCCCGCTACAAGGTCAACGCCATCCTGATGGAATACTCGGACATGTTCCCCTTCCGCCGGCACAAGGGGATTCGCCGTCCGGATGCTTTGACCGAGTCGGATATCGTTGCCATTCGCCGCACGGCCGAAGCGTGTAATCAGGAAATCATTCCGTTCCTTCAGTGCCTTGGGCACCTGGAATACATTCTTCACAAACCGGGTTACGAACGTTACGGACAAGACCACGACCAATACATGTTGTGTCCAGGCAGCGACGGAACGATGCCGTTCGTCCGCGAGTTGATTGACGAAATCGTCGCGCAACATCCGGGCCTGAAGCGGTTGCATGTTGGCGGCGACGAGGCCGACCCGACACAACACGGCCAGTGTTCGCGCTGCCCGGATTATCTGAAACAGCACGGTTTCTCTTCGCTTTACGTGCGCCATTACTCGCAGGTCGCGCAATACTGCGCGTCCAGGGGCGTCACGCCGTTGTTGTGGTCGGACATGATTTTGAAACACCCGGCCGCCATTACGGAAATGCCGACGAACGTGGCCTGGGTGGTTTGGGATTATTTCACGCGGACCGACCCGACACCCAACTTGTTGCATGGAGCCGCCATGCGCTATCTCAACAAAGTTGACCCGGAATACCGTCGCTATTTTGGCGCGGGCATCGGGCTGGCCGACGCGGAAAAGCGCGGTGGACTGGTCGCGTTCGGGCACGCGCTGGGGTTCAAGACGCTGGGCTTTGACGCCTTCGCCTCGCCGGCGGCCCGTTGCGTCGGCGACAGTTTCGACCTGCCGCGCTTCGATACGCACATGGACAATATCCAGGTGGCCTCGCGCAAAGCCGCCGAGTTCGGTTTGCCCGGCGTGATCGTGACGAGCTGGTCGTATCGCGGATCGCCGCAGGAAGTTTGCCTGCCGGAATACGTGTGCGTTGCCAGCGCCTGGAATCGGGCCACGCCCGGAGCGGCGGAGTTGATGTCGCGATTTTTCGCCCAGCGTTTTGGAATCACTGACCCCGACTTGGGCGCGGCAATTATGGCCCTCGCGCCAATCGTCCCTCCTTCATGTCTGGCCCAACCTTCGCTCGACGACGTGCGTGGGGCGTGGGTGATGGGCAGCGAACATCAGTTGCGGCAGATCCGCGACGCGCTGAAACAAGATCCCAAAGGCAAAGTGCAGCAATGGCTAACGTGGCAGCGGCAGGCCGAATCCGTCGCGAAACGCTTGAGCGAAACGACCACCCCGACTCGAAATGCCGATGAGCTCCGGAAATGGAAGCTGGCTGTGGATCATCTGGCGCATCGCCTCGAATGGCTGCAAACGGTGGCCCCTTGCATTGTTCCCAACAGCGGGGATCGCCCAACCCCGGACCATTTTTCTGTCCTTGAATCCGCGAGTGAACGGTTGCGAGCAGGTTGGGTCGAGGCTTACCAGAATGTTCACACCCCTCGATCGCTCGAAGCCGGGCTTTACACGCGGTTCGACACCGAAAAGGAAATTGCGAAGAAGGTGCGGACGAATTCACCTGCGAAACCGGGCGATTGAAGCGCGGGGCGGTGAGGTCTGCGCATGGCTCAGGTCGTTTGACAGGGTTGCTTGTCATTCAAAACCGGCTGCCTATTCTTCGCGCGTGAACGAAATCCATGATGCGGCTTCCAAAGCGTCTGCGCGTCGAATCGCACTCGGCGCGGCGTTTATCGTTCTGCTGACGTTCGGCGTGTACTGGCCGGTGTTGCGAGGCGGATTCGTTTGGGACGACCTGCTGATGGTGCAGAAAAATCCGCTCGTGACCGGCGAGGGCCGGTGGTATTCGCTCTGGTTTCAGGCGGACTTTCCGCTCACGACGGTCGCGCTCTGGCTGCAACATCTCTTCTGGGCCGAAAACGCCACGGGTTATCACATCGTCAACGTTGCGCTCCACACCCTCAATGCCCTGCTCGTCTGGCGTGTGCTGGCAGCGCTCAAGATTCCGGGCGCTTGGATTGGCGCGACGCTTTTCGCGGTGCATCCCGTCGGCGTGGCCTCGGCGGCGTGGATTTCTGAACTCAAGAACACCCTGTCGCTTTTTTTCTTTCTGTTAAGTCTCTGCTTGTGGTTGCGACAGGAGGATCGGCGTGTCCGGTCTCCGGTATCGGGTGTCAGCTCCGAGGCGGGTTCAACCAACCTGACTCCTCGCCCCTCGCACGTGACATTGCTTTATTGGCTTTCGCTTGGCGCATTCGTTTTGTCCCTCTTGAGCAAGACCTCCACCGTGATGTTGCCAGTGGTTCTGCTGGCTTGCGTCTGGTGGCGGCAGGGCGGGTTGACGCGCAGTGATCTCTGGCGGACCGTCCCGTTCTTCGCGCTTTCGTTGGGCTTCGGGCTGGCGACGGTCTGGATTCAGAAGCACCAGATCATCGGCGGCGAGATCGTGCAGACGGAGGGGGTTTTTGACCGGCTGGCCGGTGCCGGCATGGCGCTCTGGTTTTATGTCGGCAAGGCGTTCTGGCCCGGATCGCTCTCGATCATTTATCCGCGCTGGCAGATCAACGCCGTCTCGTGGCGGAACTGGTTGCCGTTGCTGTTTTGGATCCTGCTGCTGGCCGCCGGCTGGCGGTTTCGGCAGGGTCGCGGCCGGCCGTTATTGTTCGCGCTGGGCTGCTTCACGGTGACGCTCTTCCCGGTGATGGGCTTTTTCGACATGTATTACATGGCGTTTTCGCGCGTGTCAGATCACTTTCAATACCTGCCTTTTATTTGTCTCGCGGCCTTGGCGGGGGCGACGTTGCGCCGGTGGCTGCCGGGAAGCATTGGTTGCGGGGCCGCCGCCGTCTTGATTGCCGGGTTGAGCGTGCTGACCTGCCAGCGGGCGCGGGTTTTTTCCACGGACGAAAGACTTTGGGCCGACACGCTGGCCAAAAACCCCGCCGCGTGGAACGCGCACAACAACCTTGGTTGCATCCGCGCCGAACAGGGACGACTGAATGAGGCCCTGGGGCATTTCCAGGATTCGCTGAAATTCAATCCGCGCAACGTGAAAGCCGTGGTGAATCTCGCCAAGACCCGGATGGCTCTGGGCGATTTCAATGAGGCCGAGAAGAATTTCCAAACCGCGCTGGCGATGAAGGCCGATGATCCGGAAGTCCGCACCCATTACGGTTCGATGCTGGCGCGGCTGCGGCGCTTTGACGAAGCGGCGGTGCAGTTGCACGAAGCGATCCGGCTGCGACCGGACACTGCCCGGCGGCTGGAACTGGTGAACGTGTACCGCGCGGCGGGCCGGACCCGCGAAGCCATCGCGCAATGCCGGGAAGCGCTCGCCGCCAATCCCGACCAACCCGAAGTGCTCAGCAATCTGGCCTGGATGCTCGCCACCACGCCGGATGACCAATTGCGTGATGGCCCGGAGGCGGTGCGGTGCGCGCAAAAAGCCTGCGGGCTGACCCATTTCAAGGACGCGCAAAAGGTCGGGGTCCTCGCGGCGGCGTATGCCGAAGCGGGACAATTTGACAAAGCCACGGCGACAGCGGAGCAAGCCGTTGCACTGGCGCGTGCGGCGGGCAACGACCGGTTCGCCGCGATGAACCAACATTTGCTCCAGCTTTATACCGCGGGCCGGCCGTTTCATGAGCCTGTCCCCGGAGCGCGGGCGTCCTCGCCCGCCGCAACGCCGAGGTCGCCGTGACGAAATGCGAAGCGCAGACTGACCGTCGGCGGTGTCGCGGATTGGCAACCCCCTGCTGGCCGCGGTTTCCGAGTCGTCGCTGACTCGCGGTCGGCGGACACGGCCGGATGAAACATGCCCGCGCCGCTACTTCAGGTGTCTGATGACTTCGGAGAGGCCACCTTCGACCGGTTCGATTTCGATGGCCGGAGCCGTCCGTTTGGGTTCGACCGGCGAGTTGATCGGCGAAGCGACGGGTGAAACCACCGCACTCGGCGGCGAAACTGGAAGCGGCCGGGTTGTGTCAACTGATGTTGCCTCTTCAGGATCCGGCGACTCATCCTCGAGGTTCGGAACGTGCCATTGTCCACGTCGGGCCATCCAGGATTGGTAGCGCTCAAAGGTCCACAGGCCGTGATCTGCGCCGGTCTCCAGCGCTTGCGGCAGCTTGAAGAAATCACGCTTGCGGATGAACGTTTTCACGGAACCGGTGGGCCGGAGAATCTCGCACTCGGGCACACGCAGATTCAAATCCGGACGATAGCGCAGCCGCTGACAAACCACGCCGACCAGGCAATCGGCCAGTTGCGCGGCGATGTTGTCCTGAATGTCCGCGGGGAATGCGAGCACGACACGTTGCAACGCCTCGGCGCAACTGCCCGAATGCACGGTGGCCAGCACGAGATGGCCGGTTTCGGCGGCGTTGAGCGTGAGTCGCATCGTTTCCGGTTCGCGCATTTCACCGACCATCAGCACGTCCGGGTCCTCGCGCAACGCATCGAGCAGGCCCTGCTCAAACGACGGCGTGTCGCGCCCCACCTCCCGCTGCCGGATGAACGCGCGGCGCGGACGAAAGACATATTCCATCGGACTTTCGATCGTCAGGATGTGCCGCGGCTCGGCCAGATTGATCTCCTGAATCAACGCCGCCATCGTGGAGGATTTCCCGCACCCGGTCGGACCGCTGATCAAAATCAAACCGGTCGTAGGCGCCACCAGCTTCTTCAACTCCGGATGCAGATTAAGCTGTTCGATCGACGCCTGGAAACCGGCGAGCAGGCGGATGGCGAAACCAATGCCCCGCGAGGTGTGCATCACGTTGATCCGGCAACGCACGCCGCCGATGGTTCGGGAGAAATCAATTGAACGGCGGGCCACGAAATGCGGCCAGGCCTCCGCACCAATGACCTCGTGGGCCAGGTCGACCAGCAGCTTGCCGGTGAGCGGTTCGCCGACCGTCCGCAAGGTGCCGCGCACGCGAATGGCCGCGGGCAGGCCGGCTTCGAGGTGCAGATCACTCGCGCCTTGCCGCCGGGCAGCAACAATGAGGGAGTCGAACATCATGGTTGGTGGCGCACGCTACTGCTGCTTTCAGACACCGCGCCGGGGAAAAAGTTGCGCCGGGCGAGCATGCGGCTTCATTGCTTCGCCATTTTCTTGCGGGCGGCGTCGAGGATTTTGCGTTCGTGTTCCGTGAGACTTTGGATGCCGTGCGCGGAAATCTTGTCAAGGATGGGGTCCACTTCCCTGCTGATGAATTCCTCGGGCGGCAACTCGGCCTCGGGAGAAGCGGTTCGCCACGGCCGGCCGCGGACCGCCGCGGCCCGGACTAGTTCGCGTTTGCGTTCGCGACTCCGCAACGGCCGCCATTGCCGCCAGCGGGAGAACAACCCTTCCCACGGCAGAGTCACGAAGTCGCGATGCCAGCCCAGTTTGACCCAGGCGAGTCCAGCGAGAATGCCGCCCAGATGCGCCGCGTGGGCGACAAAGCCGCCCCGCAGGGACGGAACGACGGTGAAGAACAGCGATATCCCCGCCGTAATCCAGAGCACCACATCAGCGCGAATCGGCAGGATAAAATACCACCGAATGGTGGCGTCGGATTGCAGCCGGCAAAAAATGGCGAAGATGCCCAGGGCGCCGGCGGACGCGCCGAACACAAACGGAACAAAGTGATTCGGGAACAAGACCATCAACACGCATTGCAGCAATCCACCGGCGACGCCGCATCCGAAATAAGCCACCAGGAAGCGTTGCGTTCCGAGAACCTGTTCCACGAACCGGCCAAAAAACCAGATGCCCAGCAGATTACACAGCAGGTGTGTCAGGTTGACGTGAAGAAACTGAAAGCTCAGAAACTGCCACACGTAGCCTTTGGTCAACGCCAGCGGGGTCAACGCCAGCCACTTTTCGCCCGAGGCGTTTCCGTAAACGTCGTTGATGCACTGGAGCGCAAACGCCCCCACCAGCACCACCATGATGACAACACTGGCCGACCAGTGAAAACGCCACGGCCCTCCGCTCGAGGAGTCGTCGCGCATGTAGTCACGGTTTTCAAGCATGGCAGGCAAAACCTAGAGGCGAAGCCCCATTTTTTCAACGCGGTTTTTTTGTCCAGTCACCCGCCATGGAATCCCTCAAATCCCCGGGCTTCGGCTTTGATGTCCTGGCCAGTGATCGTTACCAGGACCGTCCGCATGTCCGGTCGCGACCGGTAGATCGAGTCATGCCCCGCCGCGCCCAAGGTCATCAGGGCCGTGGACAGCGCGTCCGTGTCCGTGGCCGAGGGCAACGCGACCATCGCCAGCAAAGCGCGGTTCACGGGCTGGCCGGTGCGCGGGTCAATGACGTGGCCAAAACTCCGGCCGCCCGATTCAAAGCAGCGTCCCCAGATCGCGGAAACGGACATCGCCTCGTCGCGCAACGGGATGGCTGGCAGCTCAGGGAAACCAGCGAGGCCGGCCGCGGCGGGCGGCGTTTCAATCGCAACCTTCCAAAACGCCTCCCCCGGCGGGGAGCCCATGGCAAACACGGTGCTCGTGCCCCCATGAATCAACGCGCTCATCACTCCCGCCGCGCGCAGGATTTCCGCCGCCTGCCCGACCGCGTAGCCCTTGCCGATCGCGCCGAGGTCCAGCATCACGCCCTCGCGCAGAAAACGCACCGTGCAATTGTGCGGATCGAGTTGAACGTGTTGCATGCCGACCTGGGACCGCGCGTCGGCAATCTCCTCCGGCGCGGGCAGCTTTCCCGTGCCGCCCATGAATCCCCAACAGCGCACGAGCGGCGCGATGGTGATGTCGAAGGCGCCGGCGGTCTCGGCCTGCAACCGTTGGGCATGTTCGAGCAGGGCGAACACCTCGGGCGTCACGCGCACCGCCTCGCGCGCGGCGCGGGTGTTGAGTTGGGCGATTTCGCTGCCGGGACGGTAGAGGCTCAGCCGCTTTTCGAGCCGGTCAATTTCCTCGAGCGCTTCCTCCCCCGCGGCGCGCAAGGCGACCGGATTATCGCCGTGCAGCACGAACTCGAACCGCGTCGCCATCGCGTGGCGGGCGAGCGTGACGGTTTGCATGGTCGCTGGTGCTTAATCTTAATCCCCCCGACCCGGACAGATTAAGAACAAGATAAAGATTATGATTAAGAAGGAGCGCCCGCGAGGGCGAGCGCCCCAAGTTTACGACAGCGGCAGCGTGCCGTAGGTGATCGGCGCGACTTCCTTCCCGTCGCCGGTCGTGATCTTCCGCGTCTTCTCGTCGAACACGCAGGCGATCTTGAGCCGGTCGGACATTTCGGCGAGCGAGATGACCGTCTGCGCGCGCACGGCGAGGTCAATGCCGCAATTGGGCTGCTTGTTGGCGCGGATGCACTCGAACCAGTTCTTGTGATGTTCGCCGATGTCCTCGGTGGGTTTGAGGCCATTGAAGGTTTCCGGGTCCACTTCCTCGGAAAATTCCTTCTCCGGTTTGAGTTCGATGCGTTCGCCGGACGTGCCGACTTCCAGTGAAGCGTGATGGCCGTAAAGGGTGAAGCCGGGACTGCGCGCGTTGATGGTGCTGCTGACCAGCACCAGCGACACGCCGCTGGGAAATTCCGCCAGCACTTCGACCTGCTCCGGCACATCGCGCTCCGGCGTGCCGTCGGTTTGTTGCTTGTCCGGATGCACGTTCTTGGTGCCGAGGCACACGACGCGCGAGGGAAATTCCGGGCTGCCCGTCGCCAGCATGAGCGGCAGCAACCGGTGCGGAATCAGATCGCCGAGCAGGCCGGCGCAATAGGGATAAAATTTGCGCCACCGGAAATAACGCTGCGGCGCGAAGGGCACGCGGTCCTTCACCTGGCCTTCCCATTTCTCCCAATCCACGGTCTGCGCCGTGGCGTCGGCGTCAATCGGGTAGTTCCATTCGCCCTTGGGATTGTTGCGGCAGTAATAACCCTGCGCCCAGATGAGCTTCCCGATCTTCCCGGACTTGATCATGTCCGCCGCCTTGTGCCACGCCGCTGCCGAGCAACCCTGCGAGCCGACCTGTAAAATCTTCCCGGTCTTCTTCACCGCCGCTTCCACCGCAAACGCTTCGCCGAGATAGCGCGTCAGCGGCTTTTCGCAATAGACGTGTTTCCCGGATTCCATGGCGGCGATGGTGGCCGCGGCGTGGATCGGGTCGTGCGTGGCAATGACCACCGCGTCAATGTCTTTTCGCTCCAACAGTTTTCGGTAGTCGCCAAACACTTCCACCTTTGGACCGCCGTCGGCTTCAATGAAATCCTTGGCCGCGCCGGTGCGCTTCGGCCACACGTCACACACGGCCAACTGGGCGACGTTGTTCGCCGACGCGTTGGCTTTCATGATGTTCACGTGCGCGTTTTTTCCCTGTGCGCCGACGCCGATAAAGCCGACCGAAATGCGGTCGTTGGCGCCGATGACTCTGCCGGCGGCCGGCGCCTGGCCATAAACGGTGGGTCGGAACAGCGGGCTGGCGGCCACCACGGCGGCGACGGTGGCGGTTTTCTTGATAAAATCCCGGCGTGTGGCCGGGCCGGAGGAGGATGGCAATGGTTTCATTTAAATAAAAAGCCTGTCGTCGTTGGTCTGACGAAAAATAGGCGAAGGAAATTCGGGGTCAATCATTCAAATTGGATCGTTGAAAACGTTGCATCGCGGCAAACGAACCGGATTGGTTCGCGCAACTTGCGTTTTAACGGTTCAACGTTTGAACAATTCAACGGCTCTTCGCCGCCACCACAGCATCCGTTCCAAACCCGTCCGGTTCGGATACGAACGCGGCACCCATTCCGTCACCAATTCGAAGTGCGGCGAAAAACGCTGCCACAACTCCCCGCGCGTCGTGCCAAATGGCGGGCCGTCCGTGTCCGGGATCAAATAGTTCACGGCCAGATAATGGCCCTCCGGTTTGAGCCAGCGCAGAACAGCCTGCACGTAGAGCTCGCGCTCGTCCGGCTGGATCGCGCAAAACAACGTGTGCTCGAAAACCCAGTCGAACGGAAAGGGCGGCGGCGTCCGGAGGAAATCCGCCTGACGAAACTCGGCTCGCAGGTTGGCGGCGCGCGCGCGTTCGCTGCTCAGGTGAATCGCGCTGGGTGCGATGTCGTAACCGTAAACACGAAAACCGGCCTTGGCCCATTCGCACGCGTCGTGACCCGTGCCGCCGCCGGGAACGCAGACCGTCTCGCCCGGGAGCTGCGGATGCGCCGCCAGAAAATCCACCAGCCCGGGCGCGGGCGCGCCCTTTTCCCAAGGCATTTCGCCAGATTGGTAGCGGGCTTCCCAGGCGCAGCGGCTCATGATCGGACGACTCCGTCCGCGAGGTGGACTTCGCGCGGTGCGCGGGTGGCGACGTTCGCGTCGTGCGTCGCCACGATCAAGGTGGTGTTGCGTTCGGCACGCAACTGGAGCAGCAAGTCCATGATCTCGCCGCCGGTGTGTGAATCAAGATTGCCGGTAGGCTCGTCGGCGAGGATCAATTCCGGCTCGTTGATGAGCGCGCGGGCAATGGCGACCCGCTGCTGTTCGCCGCCGGAAAGTTCGTACGGCTTGTGTTCGATGCGCTCGCCCAGGCCGACGCGGTTCAACAAATCCCGGCCGCGGCGCTCGGCCTCCGTGGCGGGCATGCGCGTGATGCGCGCCGGGACGCAGACGTTTTCCAGCGCATCCAGGTCCGACAACAGGTGATAGGCCTGAAAAATGAAACCGACGCGCCGGTTGCGCAACTCGGCCAGTTCCGTCTCGTTCAACCCGGCGATGTTCCGTCCGCCGAACCAGATTTCGCCGGCGTTCGCGGAGTCGAGGCCGCCGATGAGATGAAGCAGCGTGCTTTTGCCGGCGCCCGACGCGCCGCGCAACGCGAGAAACTCCCCGCGCGCGATGTCCAGCGTGACGCCGCGCAACACTTCCAGCTTGCGCTGGCCCATCGTGTAGGACTTCGTGACCGCCTTCGCGGAGACCAAGGTTTCACTCATACAAACCTCCGGCAGAGCCAAAAACCTTCAACGCCCAACATTCAACGCTCAACTCGCCATGACGCACCCACCAACACCTCGTTCGATGTGCGGCATTGAATGTTGAACGTTGAATGTTCCCCATGGCCTTATTCATTGCGCAGCGCCTCCACGGGATTCAGTTTGCTCGCGTGCCAGGCTGGGAACAGCGCGGCCAGCAGGCAGATCAGCATCGAACCGCCGCAAATGATCGCCACGTCACGCGGCAACACGAGCGCGGGCAGTTCGCTGAAACCATAAATGCTGGCGGGGAACAGTTCGGCGCCGGTCAGACTGCGCATCAGGTGCAGGAACGGATTGCGATATTCGATCAGGAGCAGGCCTGCGGCCAGCCCGGCCAGCACGCCGAGCACGCTCACGATCAGGCTTTGCGCCAGGAACACGCACATGACCTGCCGGCTGGTCGCGCCCAGCGCCTTCATCATGCCGATCTCGCGCGTCTTCATCATGATGAAGGTGATCAACGTGCAGGTGATGCCGAACGCCGCCACGATCACGATGAAGAACATGATATAAAGCATCACGTTCTTCTCGACCATCACCGCCATCATCAATGGGCTGTCCTCCATCCAGGTCGTCACTTTGAAATCGTTCCCCAACGCGTCTTCCAACGCGCGCGCCGCCGGCTGTGCCTGGTAAGGATCACGCAAAGCCACCATCAAACCGTGAACACCGTCGTCCTCCTCCAGGTCCTGCAGCACCTGTGCGCTGTGCAGGGAAGTGATGACGAACATGGCGTTGAATTCGTAATAGCCCGCGTCAAAAATTCCGCGCACCTCGTAATCGTCGGGCAGAATTGCGACGTCGCCCTTGCGATCTTTCATTTTCTTGAGTTCCCGCGCGGAAAAAACCGACACCTTGTCGCCCACGCGCAACTCCATGGACTCGGCCAGTTGCGTCCCGATGAGCAGGCCCCGGCCGGCGAGGTCGAATTTACCCGCGACGATATTGCTCGCGATGGTACTCACGTTCGCTTCGGTCGCTGAGTCAATGCCCCGGAGGCCGGGCGCCAGCACCATGGATTGGCCGTTGGCGGGCTGGGTCTCGATGAAAACCTGGCCCACGATAAAAGGGCTCACGCCCTTCACCAACCGGTTTGTGGCCACAATCTGGGAGACCATGGCATAGTTTTCCATTGTCCGGCCGCGGACCAGGACCTTCAAATGGGCATTGAACCCGAACACCTTTTCGCGCAGGTCGCGGTCGAACCCGCTCATCACGCTGATGACGATGATGAGCACGGCCACGCCCAGCATGACGCCGATGATGGAAATGAGCGTGATGATGGAGACAAATGTCCGTTTGGGCCTCAGGTAACGCAGGGCCAGGAGCAGTTCAAACGGCAGTCGCGACATGCGCGGAGGCTAGACAAGCCGCCGCCAGCCTGTCAATGAAGCGGCGCAGGAGGGATGGCGCCGCGGAGAACTTGACTTTTGCGCGCCCGCGTCCCACTCTGGCGCCGAACCGAATGAGCAAAGCGCAATTCTGGACCTTGAACATCGTGGGTGGTGCGTGCGGCTTGCTGCTGCTACTCAATCTCATCCTCACCCAGCTCAACGAGGAATCCAACCGCACCCTCGTCAATACCCAAAACCAACTGGCCCGCGCGCAACAGCTCAAACAGACCATGCAAAACCTCGCCGTGCGCATCGCGCAGGCGGGCCAGACGGAGCCGGCATTGCAGGCGCTCCTCACCCGGCAGGACTTGAAGGTCACGCTCAACGAGCCGAAGGAATCCAACAAAAAACCAACGAAAGCCAAGCCGTGAACCCGGACCGCGAACGCGCCCTGCTCGAACTGACCCGCCGCAACCCGTTTTGGCCCTGCGTGGTGGTGTTCAGTCTGCTCGCCGTGGACGCTGGTTTTCGCCTGGCCAGTTCCGTCCAGCAACGCCGGCAGCTCGACGAAGCCGAGCGCGTCCAGTTGCAGAACATCGGCCAGATGCAGCCGATGCTGGTGCAACTCCCGCAGATTGAAGCCCGGTTGCAGGCGCTCTCCATGGACCTGATTCAAGTCGCCAAGACCAACGCCGCCGCCGACCAGATTGTCCGCGAGTTCAACATCCAGTGGAGTCCCGGACCGGATGCGCTCAGCTCCCCGTCCGCGCTCCCGCCAGCCATGGGCAACAACGGAAACCCTGTGACCCGGACCAATGCACCTGCCGTCAAATAACTCTTGTCGCCACCGCCAGTCGGGCGTGGCTTCGCTGGCGCGCGCCGGCGGCACCTTGCTGCTCGTCCTGTTGCCGCTCGCCCCTTGGCCGGTCGCCGCCGCCACCAACCTCACCTCACTGACGCCGACCCGGATCGAAAAGGACTCGACGCAGGAGGTGATGCGCGCCTACCTCCAGTTGCAGGAACAGCTTCATGCGGCGCAACTGGCCATTCAACGCAGTCAGGAGGAGGCCGCCCAGGCCGCCGCCCGCAGTGCGGAGGCCATCTCCAACCGGCTCAAGGCCCTCGAATTGTCGCTCGCGGAACAAAGCGCGCAGGAGCGCACCACCATCGAAGCGATTCAAAACACCAACCTGCTCCTGATCAAGATCGGCAGTGCGTGCGCCGCCGCCGCCTTCCTCGCCGTGTTTCTGACCGCCTACTTCCAATGGCGCGCGGTGAACCGCCTCACGGAATTCTCCGTCTTGTCGCGGCCCTCCATGGGCCACGCTGGCGTGACATCGCCCGGCACGGTGGAGGCCCCGCCCAGCGCGGCCGCCCTGACCGATCAGGTCAACACCCGCCTGCTCGGGGCCATCGAGCGCCTGGAAAAACGCATCCTCGAACTCGAATACACCGCCCGTCCGCCGCTCGCCGAACGCACTGCGGCCGAAACGCCACCGGCCAACCCGGCCCCCAGCGCGGGCGATCGCTTTCGCGTCCTGATGGCGAAAGGAGAGTCGCTCTTGAGCCTCGACAAAACCGAGGAGGCGCTCGCGTGTTTCGATGAAATCCTGGCGGCCGAACCGGAGCATTCCGAGGCGCTGGTGAAAAAAGGCGACGCCTTGGAACGCCTGCGGAAGATTGACGATGCGATTGATTGCTACGACCGCGCCATCGCCGCCGGGCGTTCGCTGACGGTGGCCTACCTGCACAAGGGCGGGCTGTTCAACCGGCTGGAGCGTTACGAGGAAGCGTTGCAGTGCTACGAACAGGCGCTGCGGACGCAGGAGAAAAGTCACACCGCCTAGCCAGCGGCTACTGCGTGCGCACCCGGTGAAACCGCATCGCGTTGGTCGCCTTCGAGTCCGTCACTTGCATCAATTCGCCCGTGCTCGAAAGCACCAAAAAATACTCGCTTAAAACAGATCGTAAGGTTCAGGGAGGTGTCAAGATCTCCGATCGCAATCTGCCGACGAATTGTGCCGGCAATTTGAGGTCGAGCGAGCCTGGGACCATTTCTTCCGGCCGCACATGGCCGTCGCAATAAACCACGCTCGCCCTTTGTCCGTGGCGGAAATGGCCGTGCGGATAGTAGCTGGGGCTGGAAGTGTTCGTCGGGTTGTCGAGGTAATACCATTCTTCAAGCATGGGATTGTTTCGCGAAGCGGGCCATTGGAAATCGTTAACTTGGGCCGCGTCGGCAAAAAGCGCGATCTCCGTCGGGCGCTTGATCTGGCTGATATTCACTGGTGTTTGCACGCCGGCTGGTGGCGAAAGCGACAGGCCGTTGTAACCGTAGCTGAAGAAAATGATGTTGGTGGCCTTCAGTTTGAGCCGGCCCAGCAGCGCGTTGAACGACGGGCAAACCCGCACGTCGCTATCGCGGAGATACGGAAACAACTTGGCGGTTGAGAAATCGTACAAGCGCGCGCCTTCGGGCCGGCTGCTGTCGAGCCAGCCGCACCAATGAATGATGCCGCTGTTGGTGGAGACGGTTCTGGTGGTGAAGCATTTTCCCTCGTTGTCATTCCAGTAAAGCTGGGCGGCGAGTCCAAGCTGACGCAAGTTGCTGGCACATTTGATGCGCCGCGCCGATTCCTGACTGCGCGAGAGCGTCGGAAGGAGCATGGCCGCCAAAATGCCGATGATGGCGATGACCACGAGGAGTTCGATGAGGGTGAATGCGCGCCGGTGAGAGGGTGGGCGGGTGAGCAAGTGAGAAAGTGAGCAGGTCGACGGGCCCGTGCGCCCACTTTCCCACTTTCCCACTTTCCCACTTTCCTGCGTTTTCATTGGAGCGTTACGTCAATGCGTCCGATTATTATGGCCTCGCCGCGCGCACGCGATAAAGGGCCTTGTCCATAATTGCGTTCGTGTCCTGCAAGAACAGATTCGTTCCGTTGCCGCCGGCGGGAACGGAAACATCCGTCCACGAAATGAAATTCGTCGTGCGTTGGAGCGTGTAAAGCCAGTTGCGGCGGCTGTCGAATTCCACCAGCCAGACGCTGTTGCTGAAGCCGCCGGTCACGTTCTGCACCGGTGGTGGCAGTGTCACGACGATGTTATCCACGGCGCCGTGGGCGAGGATGGAATTGTAGTCGTCACCGATGCTGCTGAAGCTGCTGACCGAAAACATGTCCACGAAGAAATCGTCCGTGTCCGCAAATCCGTTTGCGTCGTTCAACACCAGATTCGGCAGCGTGGTGGTGGGCACACCATTGGTCGTGACGGTGATCACCGCGGTTTGGTTGCTGGCGGTGTAGGTCATCGTGACGTGGACTGTTTGATTCGTAGGGAGTTCGTTGTTGTAAACCGACACGATGGCCGGCGAGTAGGCAAAGCTGTTGACGCCGGAGATGAAGGCGGGCGTGGTCGCGGCCGGCGACTCGTAAATCATCCCGCCGAAATCAAAGTAACCCCACGCATAATAATCGAAACCAGCCACGTTGGGCGCGTTAGCATAAGAGTTGCGGACGTAACCGCTACTGGTGGCAACTGCCGAATTCAGAAAACCAAAACCCAGTTGGATCGGCCCGGTCTTATTGGTTTCAACGCCGCTGGCGATGTCGCTCAAGCGCAAATCAAACGAGAAGCTGAAATCGTCGTAGCGCGTGACCACCGTTCCCAACGGATAATGGAAATAACTGTTGGACCTGGTTGAATCCCACTCCACGGCAAGTTGGTGGTTGACGGAATCCCATTGAAACAGGTTGGTGTCGCCGAAAACCTGCCAGCCGTTTTGCAACGGGTTGGTGGCGAAGTTTTCGGTGATGGTCACCGCGTGGACGACGTTGAGGGACACGGACAGGAAGCCGGCGAGAGCCGGCAACGGCAGACGGATTTTCATGGGCTGATCTTTCTTTCGATGCCTCGATCGTAAATAAGACGAGGCGTGGTTTTCGATTGGAGACCAGCGGGAGGGGGAGGTCGAATCGTTGAAACGTGAAACCGTGTTAACGGTTCACCGTCGCAACGATCCCAAAAAACAAAACCTTCACCCTCCACAAGCGGAGAATGAAGGCATTCAGCGGATCCGCGCGAAAGACAGTTCGACGCGGCTGGCCTCATCCTTCTCTTTGCGGAGAAGTGTCCCGAAACGCTCGGGACTGACGAGCACAGCCCAACCGGTATCCTGACTTCGGACTCAAACCTCGTTCCCGCCTTCCCACCCGCTCATGGCACTAGCCGGATAGTGGCAATTGGGAATTTGTATCCGTTACAGTGGCGCAACCGTCCCCGAGTTTCACGGGGTTCCCTGTCGTTTGACTGTGTGGGTGACGGATAAACGATCCGTCGGTTTCAAAGAACCAGTCGTTGTTACGCCTGGCGCGCAGGTTTGCCAAGAAGAATTTTGATGATTGCGAACGGCGTTTTCAGAGGCGCGCCGGTTTTGCGCGATGCCGGCCCTGTCCCGCGCGCCAAAACCTTGTCTACATCATCGCGACGGACTTTATGGCTTACCAGCGAACAGGGGACCTTGGTCGAACGATGCTCATCCGCCGCCGCCAGGCTTGTGAGTCGCCGTCTTTTGATTCTGCCGTTCCACCCGCTTCCGATGGAGCTGCAAGCGCTGCTCCTGGAATCCCTGTGCCAGCGTCAGCAAAACACCAGTGAGCCACGCGAAGCCAAGCAAGCCGGCGGTGGCGATCATGCCTTCGACCAACCGCCAGTTTTGCGGCAAACTGAAATTACTACCCACGGTTGTGTTTTCGTTCAGGGCGAAGTAGGCGGCGGTGCTTTAGTTCACGAAACAGTGTTTCCATTGAAAGAAACCCGCCCACATCATGACCTCCAGAATGTGCGACAGCGTAATCATCCAGCTTGCCAGGATGCGGTGGGCCTTTCCGATCGCAAACGAACATGAACTGCCAAACCGCCCCTTGTAAGACTCACTGAAACGCAACGTGCCGAGCATCCCAAATCCATGCATGGTCAGGCTGACGACCACCAGGATCGCTCCCCAAAACATTTCGTCCATCGAGGTGACGTAGGGCGGCGGATTTACAGGCATCGTGTTAGTCATGGTGGGGTGGTTGATTTTTTATCTGTGCGCCGCGAGAGGTTGGTGGCTTGCGGAGATTTGCTTTCGAGTCGCGACTCCGGCAAAGGCCACAGTTTGGACATGAGCCAGTTCACCAGCACGCCAACGACACAGCCCAGCAACACTTCGCCGACGCGCCGGAGACCGAGTTCCACGCCGGAGAGTTTCGAGTGTTTCTCCAAGCCTGTGGCGATGACAATCGCCGCTGTGATTGGCGCCTGACGAAACATGACCTGCTGGCGCACGACGTAGGACGAAACGAGAACCGCCGCCGCCAGGGCCATGGCTGATGCTGCTGGTTTCAGCGATGCGCTGATGCTGGTCGCTTCATCGTGGGGTTATTGGTTTGGATCCGCGGTTCATCAACACTTGAGCGATCAACCCGGTCCAGCCGGTTTGATGACTGGCCCCACAGCCGCGTCCAGTGTCGCCATGAAAATACTCATGGAAGGGGATCAAGTTACGCCAGTTCGGGTCCGTGTTGAACAAGGCACGACCTCCGAAGACAGCGCGTTGACCTTTCTCATCCGGCAGGAAGATTTGACTGAGACGCTTGCCGATTTCGTCGGCCACCTCATGGAGGTTCATCATTTTGCCCGAGCCGGTGGGACACTCGACGCGGAAGTCGTCGCCAAAATACTGATGATACTGGCGAAGCGAGAACAGAATGAGGAAGTTGACGGGCATCCAGATCGGCCCACGCCAATTGGAGTTTCCGCCAAACAGGTTGGTCAGGGATTCGCCCGGCTCATAATCAAGACGATGTTCCTGGCCGCCGACGTTGAGGATGAGCGGATGATCCTGATGAAAGCGCGAAACGGCCCGAATTCCGTACGGGGAGAGGAATTCCTTTTCATCCAGCATGTAGTGCAGCATGCGCTTCAACTGGTCGGGTTGCACGAAGCCAAGCGCGTAGTTGTTGTTAGCGCCCGGCGTCACCATGGTCGGTATGCATTTGACCAGGTGCGGTCGGTTCTTGATAAACCATTGCCGGCGGCGCTCGAAGGCGGCATGGCGCTGAAATGTCTCCGCCGACACGACCGACGAGGCGAACAGCGGTGCAAATCCAACCATTGTGCGGGCGCGGATGGGAATGAAGTCGCCTTTCTCCGAGATGAGTTGATCGTAGAAGAAACCGTCTTCCTCGTTCCAGAGCGACTGGCGCGGGTCGGTCTCGTTCATCAGGGAGTTGGCGATGTAGATGAGATGCTCCCAGAACTTGCTGGCCATGTCCTCATACGCGGGGTTGTTCTCGGCCAGCAGCAGCGCGTTGGAAAGCATGCTTTTGGCAAAGACGGCCATCCAACTGGTGCCGTCGGCCTGGCCGAGCAAATAACCGGGAGGAAGTTTGTTGCGGTCAAAAGCCCCGATATTATCCATGCCGAGGAAGCCGCCCTGAAAGACGCTCTTGCCGAGCGCGTCCTTGCGGTTGACCCACCACGTGAAGTTGAGAACCATTTTGTGAAAGACGCGCTCCAGGAACTGGTAATCGGCCACACCGGTTTTCTGGCGCTCAATTTCGAAGACCGCCCGCGCGGCGAGTGGCAGGACCGGGGGATTCACGTCGCCGAAATCCCACTCGTAGGCGGCCAGTTGGCCGTTCGGATGCATGTACCATTCGCGGAGCATCAACAGGATTTGTTCCTTGGCGAATTGGGGGTCAATGTAGGCGAGCGCGATGCAATGAAATCCCAAATCCCAGGAAGCGAACCAGGGGAACTCCCATTTGTCCGGCATTGAAATGACGTCCTGGCAGTAAACGTGGGGCCAATCGTGGTTGCGGCCCGCACGACGTTGGGAAGGAGGCGTTGGTTTGGACGGGTCGCCGTCCATCCAGTCTGACACCACGTAATGGTAGAATTGTTTGGACCAGAGCAATCCAGCGAATGCCTGGCGAGCTACGAGCTTCTCGTCAGCGGAAAGTCCGCCAGGCAGAACGGTGTCGTAGAATTCGTCCGCTTCTGTCTGTCGTTGCTTGAACGTCTGACTGAAGTCGGCGAAAGGACTCTTGAGGGGATTTCCGTTTTTCACAGACGCAAGACGCAGGTCAATCGTCAGTGTCTCGTTGGGCTTCACCGTGCGATGAAAGCGGATGGCGGCCTTGGTGCCGGTTGCGGCAGGATTCACGGCCTCGCGTTCGCCATTGATCACATACCGATGAAACGCATCTTTGATGTAAGGCGTCGGCGACGGCGTACCATACAACCGTTGCGTGTTGGTTTCGTTCTCGGTGAACAGCAATTCGTCAGCGCCCGAGAAATGCAACGCGTATTGGCCTAGGGTGTGATGGTTGGTGAGCAGTGCGCCTGACTGCTTGTTTCCGCCTGCCGCTTTGGTGATGGCTGGGCGTTGGTCGTCGCGGCCAAGACTCCAAGTGTTGCGAAACCAAAGCGTCGGGAGCAGGTCGATCTCCGCCGGCTCGGGGCCGCGATTCGTGATGCTGATGCGGATCAGCAAATCCTCCGCGTCGGCCTTCGCATACTCGGCCACCACGTCGAAATACCTGCCGTCGTCGAAGATGCCGGTGTCCGCCAATTCAAACTCCGGTTGCAGTTTGTCGCGCTTGCGGTTCTCCTCGATCAACCGCTGGTACGGAAACTCGGCTTGCGGATATTTGTAGAGCGTCCGCATGTAGGAATGGGTCGGCGTGCTGTCGAGGTAGAAGTAATACTCTTTGACGTCCTCACCATGATTGCCTTCCGCTCCGGCCAGACCGAACATCCGCTCCTTGAGAATGGGATCGCGGCCATTCCAGAGCGCAAGCGCGAAGCACAGATACTGATGCCGGTCGCAAATGCCGGCGATCCCGTCCTCGCTCCAGCGGTAGGTCCGGGAGCGGGCGTGGTCGTGCGGAAAGTAGGTCCACGCCTCGCCGTCAGCGCTGTAGTCCTCGCGCACCGTGCCCCAGGCCCGTTCGGAAACATACGGCCCCCAACGATTCCAATGTCCTTCGCGTTTGCGGTTCTGAGCCAGTCGGGCGCCTTCGCGCCTGTCGTAGATATTCATAAGTGGGGTTCGCTTTGTTTCAATGGGTGCAAGGAAAACACCGAAGCTTTCCAGGGAGACATATCCAAGTAGAAGCCGCGGGAAGACAGGTCATGACCGTCACGATCGTAAACGTCGGCGCTCATCTGATCCTGCAAGCGCCACTGGCTCCCGGCGAGATCATTGAACGGCAGGCGGACGTAACACTGGCTTTGGTTGGGAGAGTAGTTTACCGCGACGAGCAACCGATCACCAGCGGGGAGAGACCAAGCGAACGCCAGAAAACAACTGGAAGTCCAGTTCCCATCCCAAGCGGTTGCGCAATCGAGCAACTCCCATTGACCATCGCGCGCGAGTGGCTGGCGAAGCACGGTGAGGAGTTGCTGGTAGAACGCTTCCAGCGTCGGATCGTCAGGCTCTTTGGGACCGCGACAAAGGTGGGGAGAGATTCGTTTCCGGTATCCCGTGAATTGACCTTGATGGAAAAACCTCAGCCCGGGGGAGAGATAGGTAACCACGGCGGCCGCCTGGTGCTTAGAAGTCGAAAACGTCGCCGCCGCTCGCGGTTCGTCGTGATTCTCCATGAAGCGGGCGAGCTTGTGCTGGTAATCCAGTCCGGCGCAGAGATGTTCCCGGATCGGTTGAGCGTGGCCGTCTTTCAGTCGGTCATAGAGCCGCTTGTCGTAGGTGTAATTGAATCCCTGTTGTTGGAGAGTCCACTCCAAATCCCAATAGACCTCGGCCATAAAATAGAAATCCGGCGCCTGCGCGCGCACTTGCTGGATCGCTTTTGCCCAGAACGGTTGCATGGACCTGCCCCAGGTACGCTCGAAAACTTCGGGCAACAACAGCATGGCCATGTCGCAGCGAACGCCATCACAACGGGCGGCAACCGCCGCCAATTCTCCGATCATGGCGGTCTGAGTGGCGGGATTGCTGTAATCGAGTTGCAGCGTATCCGGCCAGCCCGGGAAGTAAGGGTCGCGGCCATGTGCAAGGATCAAAGTGCCATTTTTCCTTTGGACCGTGGTGTAGTTTTGCGGCGCCCGGGCCAAGTCCTCCGGCTTGCCGGCGACATAGTACTCTGGGTGCGTCACCACCCAGGGATGATCCATGGCTGAATGGTTGGGGACGAAGTCGAGCATCAGCTTCAAGCCGCGCGTGCGTAGTTTTTTGCGCAGTCGCGCCAAAGCCTCGTCTCCACCAAGAGCCTCCGGCACCAGGTAACCAGTGATGGCAAAGCCGGAGCCGGCGATATCCTCGTCGCGAAGGTCGGGCAAGGTCTCCTGAAATTCCGCGCGCCATTCGGGATTGTTGCGTGCGATCTGCTGCCCCGCCGGACCGGTTTGCCAGACGCTTAACAGCCAGACCCAGTCGAACCCCAATTGAACCAGCCGGTCCAACTCAGAGTCAGGGATATCGTCGAGAGTCGCCGTGCGACCCAGATTTTGACCAAGCTCCGTTAGCCAGACCCGAGTGTTGATCTGATAGAGACAGGGATTCGCAGGTGGTCCTACCATATAATGTTGAGTTGGAGTTGGCAGATGAGAGTGTGCGATGCCGAGTTGTTCACGGGGTTCCAAATCGCTTGGAAATCCGGCTGGATTGAAACCAAGGGTGTCAACTGGAAGGCGTAGGTAGTCTCCACGCCATATTCGGTGGCGTGCGCGACCGGCTCCCGATTGGCTGCCGCCCGGTTCCAAACGAAACCTGCGGCGAGATAATCGTTGCCTCGCTCATCGGAAAGCCCAGCCGCTTTCAACGGCCCCTGCAAAGCGAGACCCGTGCTCGCCTGCGCAGAGGCACCGTCCACCGTCACACTCGAACCGCCGACACCGAAGCGTCCGAACCACCCAAGCGGAGAGTCCGCCCCAAGCCGCTGCTGGGCGTTGAAGCCCACGCCAACCTGGGTGGCGCCATCCACCGTGGCAAGAAATGGCTGCACGCGGTAAACGCCCGGGCCAAGACCGAAGACATTCGCCGGGGTCAAGCCGAACTCCAGCAGGTAAGCCCAATCACGAAAGCTCAGGTCGTCGAACGGAGACTCCCCCGGTTTCTGATTCAAGGCGCCCATGCCAAACATGGCGTACCAATTCTTGCTGGGCTGGTACTGCAGGTTCAGACCGAGATTGTTGTACGGCAACGGCAGCACGATGTTCTTGTTGAAGGCGAAATTGAGGAATTGTCCGTAGCTGTTACCGGCATAGGTGTTGGCGTCAAAATAGTTGCCTTGGTTAACCATCCCGGCGAGCAACACCCACTGGCCGTCGAGCAACGACTGCTGCCAGGCCAGTTCCTGAACCCAAATGCCGTTGGGTCCGTAAATGTTGGCGTTGGGGCTGGCGATGACGCCGAGGTTTGACTGCGGAAGTTGGTCCCGGCTATTGGCGGACAAACCAAGCTGAACGTTCGCTTGAAAACTCAGCCATGTGGCTCGGCCTTCGCTTGGCGCTTCCGTAAGGGCCCACTTGCTGGCGAACGAGGCGGTGTAGTAATCGAGGGCGCTCGCGCCGTTCGCGGTGTCCGTCATGCTGAGGATGGTCACTGCTTGATTGAAGGAGTAGCGCAGGCCCAGATCGCTGAACCGGTACTTCGCCACCTGCGGGTACCGGCTGAGTGGGTCGCCAGGAAAAAGCGCTCCGGGTTGAAGGTCGCTGTTGCCCTTTTCATCCAGCCCGGCAAGGTAGGGCATCAGCACCGGGGGCGTGGGCGGAAACCACTCCCGGGCGGGCTTGCTTTCCTCGATGCGTTGTCGCACCGCTTCTGGTTGCGGCGTGCCAGGTGGAGTATTGGGGATCTGATTGCGAAAGCCGGTGGTTGCCGGCGGGTAGAGCGAGGGACTCACTTCGTTGGTCGAAGCGCGCACAACATTCCCGAAACGATCAATCAGCAGCAGGTTGGTGCTACTGTTTGCCGTCGCAGCCGACAACTGCGCGCCCGCGATTCCAGTCTCCGACAGTGTAGCCAACGTGACCGCAGTGACGAATGCTCGGGCAGCTTGCCGTTGCCAATTCTGTCTCATCCTGTCCATCCGTTGGCTCATTTTCTTCGGAAGATGCCATCGTGGTCGGCATCGAAGTGGTAGAGCTTGGCGACCTCAATCCGCCGGGCCAGGAAACTGCAAGCAACCAGGGCCAGGGTCATCCCTACCAGCGGCCCAACCCAGTAAATCCACCAACCATTCCACAGTCCCGAGACGACCGCCGGACCGAGGCTGCGGGCGGGATTCGTGCTCGTCCCGGAAATGGGAGCTTCGAGGAAAACCATGAGGCTATACAGCGGCGGAAAAATGGCCGGCGTGAAGGAACGGATCCGCCGGAAAGCAAGGAACACCGTCAGCAGCGCCACCATGACGAAGGTTGTGACCACCTCACCGACGAAAGCAGAAAACTCCGACCACCCTTGCCCCGGTATGGTCGCACCAAACATCACGCTCCGGCCAATCGAGCCCCAAGCCAACAGTGGAATACAGCCGATGATTCCTCCCACGCACTGGGCCAGGATGTAACCGAGAGCGACACGGGTACTGATCTTTTGCATGAACCGGAAGCCCAGGGTGACCGCCGGATTGATGTGAGCGCCGCTGATCTTTCCGACCGGCGAGAGCGCAATGAGGGCGCCGGTCGTGCCGAAGAGAAACCCGGTGATGAGCCGGCGAAGTCCTTCGTTCGGCACCGCCGCCGGCATCGGACTACCGGTGCCGAACATGAAGATCACCAAGGAAAGGCCGACAAGCACCAGCAGAGCGGTGCCGATCGCTTCGGACACGAAAGGTCGCCAAGGCAGCACCTCGGCGGGTCGTTGCTCGCTGGTCGGCATGGAGGAGCTTCCGGCTTGCGTGGTTTGATCTTGGCTTATGACAGCTTTACGGCCAACCGGCGGCGGTGGCTGCCGCCGGTTGGCGCGAGCTCGTGAAGTTCAAATCTTGGAAAACTGAATCAGCACTTTGATGTCGTCCGGAGTCCTCGACAGTGCCTTTCCAAAATTCTCGGGCGTTTCACGCCGCGTAATCAGCCGACCCAACCAGGTACGGTCCGCGCGCGCGAGCGCTTCGGAAGCCTTGAACCAGTGCCGCTTGTTCGCGTTGACACTGCCGAACACCACGTTGTTCTTCAGCACCGCGCCGGAGGCCACGTCCGCCGACGGAATCTTGGGAACCGAGCCGCCATGGCCAACCCCCGCGAGGCAAAGGACGCCGCTCCCGGCGAGTGCGGGAATCGAATCCGTGATGACCTGGCCGACACCGGTACATTCCATGACGATGTCCGGCTGAAATCCGATTTCACCAATGGCGCATGAGTGGTAGGTCGCACCCAGCGCGCGCACAATTTCGGGCTTCGGCCCGGACTGGGCGCGATCCAGCACATGAACCTCGAGTCCCAGTTGCTTGCCGAGCAGCGCCGCGAGCAAACCGATCGGTCCCGCGCCGGTGACCAGGGCGGTCTTTGGCTCCCAAAAGGCGCGCTCGCCTACGGCCAGGACGTGTTCCCACGCTTTCGCCACGACCGTCGTGGGCTCCAAGAGCACGCCCAGAATACCCAGCGTAGGGTCAAGCTTAATGGCGTATTCAGGCTCGATGCGCCAACGTTCCGACATGTAACCGTTAATCTGTTTGATGCCACGCTCGGTGTACTGGCCGTTGCGACACATATCCCACTCGCCCACGGCGCAATTCGGGCACGGAACTGGATCTGGGCGCCGGACGATGCCGACCACAAGGTCGCCCTCCTTGAGACCACTGGTCGGCCCCGGATCGAGGACCCGGCCCAGCGATTCGTGTCCGAGGACCAGGCGAGTCTGGCCGGGAGGAGCCCACCCGTATTTTCCATCGCTGATCTCGACATCGGTTCCGCAAACGCCAACCGCCACGGCTTCCACCAACACGGAGCCGTAGTGGGGGTCCGGCTCGGGAATTTGCTCCAGCCGGGCGCTGCCTGGTTTCATGGGTTCAACTGTGATGGCTTTCATATTTTGTGTTTTGTTTCTTACTTGGGTTGATTTGTTAAGCTGCCCGCCTGGGCGAGGCGTCCGTAATAGGTCGCCCCCGCCAGCGAGGAAATGGTCTGCATGATGACGCCAAGCGCGACCATCACGATCGCGCGTTGGTCAACGCCGGGAACCGCAAACAACGGTGCGAACGCGGCGCCGAGATTGCGCGTCGCCATTCCCAGCGCCAACACACTGCGTTGCCCGGGCGGCAGTCCGAAACTGAGAAAATAGGGAGCGATGGTGGCGAAGCCGAAAAACAGAATCTGCGTGCCGATGGCGTAACTGCCCACGGCTCCCAGAAACTCCTTGCCGTAAACGACGACGCACAGGATGAGCATCACCACCGTGTCCAAGCCGGTGACTTTCTTGACGAACGGATGCAGCTTCACCGCGACCGGTTCTGACCGGCGATGGATGGTCATTCCGATTGCCAGGGGCAGCAGCAAAAGAAACAGCAGCGGTTTCGCAATCGTCCAGGCGCTCGCGGAAAACCCCTTCTCCAGGAGTGGAACCGCAATCGGCATGTAAATGACGGTGACGACCGACGCCAGCAACATGAACGCGGCCGTATAGCCCAGGTCACCGCGCGCGCGCTCGACCATCGGTGGCAGGAACGGCGCGCACGGTGTCATACCCAGTAGGATCATGCCGACGGCGTAGGGATGCGCGATGGGGATGACATGCGCCAGCAGCCAAGCCAGTGCGGGGCACACGACGAATCCCCAGAGCAAACTGAACATCACGAAGCGTGGATTCCGCAATCCGGCCAATGCCTCGGTCAGCTTCAGCCGGAGCCCCATGTCGAGCAGATTGCCGACCATGAAGATCACCAGCGTGATCTTGAGCAGGACGTTGAGCAGTTCCATGTTCAAGTTTTCCCGGGTGTTCGCTTCCGGTCACTTCATTATTTCGGGGCCGCCGCTTTGGCCGCCGCCTTGGCCTGCTCTTCGGCCATGCGTTTGCGAACGATCGGACGCAAGTCTTCACCGAAGCCAGTGAGCAACCCGCCGTCCACAGCCAGCAACTGGCCAGTGATCATGTCGGACTTGTCGCTCGCGAGAAACAGGGCGGCCTCGGCGATGTCGTCCAGATTGCAGAAGCGGCCAAGGGGCACCAGTCGCTTGATGAGCTTGTCGCGGAACTCCGGGGTCGTGTTTTTCTCCATCAGTGGCGTCACAACGCCGCCCGGACAGATTTCGTTGACGTTGATGTGATGATCCGCGACTTCCCAGGCGAGGTGTTGCGTGAGCCCCGTGACGCCATGCTTCGAGGCCGTGTAATCCACGCTGCCAAAGAAGGTCATGCGGATGCCCGCAGTGGAGGCGATGTTGACGATCTTGCCTTTGCCTTTGGCGATCATCGAGGGCAGCACGGCTTTGCAGCACAAGAAAACGCCTTTCAGGTTTACGCCCAGCACCAGATCCCATTGTTGCTCGCTCATCTCGTGCAACAGGCACGGCGCGCGCTCGATGCCGGCGTTGTTCACAAGAATGTCCACGCCGCCGAATTGCTGGGTGGCCGTCGCAACCATCGCTTCGACGTCCGCCGCTTTGCTCACATCGGCGCCCACGCCGATGGCTTTGCCGCCGGCGTCCGTGATTTGTTTCACCGTGTCGTTGCACGATTCGGCGGTGAGTCCATTGACGACGACGTTCGCGCCCTCGCGTCCGAAAGCGACGGCGATGCCGGCTCCGATTCCCCGGGCTGATCCAGTGATAATTGCGGTTTTACCTGTAAGTTCCATAGTAGTTATTTGTTGGTTGGTTTGGTCTGTTGAATTACTTCCCACTCGGCCTGCAGCCAGTGTTCGGCATCGCGCCCGTGTTCCCGCCCGTCCTTCTCCCACAGTTCGTAAGCGCGGCGGCGAATTTGGTCTTGGACATCGCCAGCCGACGGGACTGCCTGACGGGTTGAACGCGTGGTTTGTCTGGCCTGCTTTTTCATGGGATTGAGTGGTTAGCCGATTTGCTCTTCTGTCCGCGCGATGATCTCGGCCTGTTGCATCGGGGACAGGTCCACGAAATACGCCGAGTAACCGGCGATGCGGACGATGAGGTTGCGATATTTCTCCGGCTCTTTTTGCGCCGCGAGCAGCGTCGCGCGGTTGAGAATGTTGAACTGCACGTGCCAGTGCTTCAGTTCGCTCCACGTGCGGATGACCTGCATCAACCGCCGCGTGCCTTCCTCGCCCGCGACATTGGCGGGACTGAACTTCATATTGATCAAGTCCCCGCCTTTCTCGCGATAGCTGCGGTTGCGCGCCGCGGCAATGGACGCCAAGGCGACGGTCGGCCCTTTTACATCCATGCCATGCGAAGCGGAGATTCCCTCGGCGAGATACTCGCTGGCCTTGCGCCCATTGGGCGTGGCCCAGGTCACCTTGCCGAGCGGCACGTGGAACGTGATGGGGATCTGGCGCAGCAGGAAGGCCTGGTTGTGCGGCTTGGGATGCTGGTGCAGCAACTCCAGCACGGCGGTTTCGATGTCGAATCCGATGGCATCCACCCAGGCAATGCCGTTGCCGTACTTCGGCGCGTTCAAACACATCTGCCGGATGGCTTCGTGTCCCTCCCAGTTGGCCTCCATCGCGGTGAGCAGCTGATCCCACCTGAGCTTCTTGGTCTCGAAGATGAGGTGCTTGACGGCTGCAAGGCTATCAATGGCCGTGCCCTTGCCGATCGCCTCGAACGTGCTGTGGTCAATCGCACCCTCGAACCATTCGCCGTGCGTGTGCAGATCGCGGCATTCGGCCATGGCCAGGTCATGCAGCATGGAGGTCGCAGGCGCGGCGAAGTATTGCGGCTTCAGTTTCATGGCCACGTGCTGCTGGACCAACGCGTGGCGCCCGAGGTGTTCGAGTTGTGTGCGGAAGGCGGCCCACACTTCGTCAAAGCTTTTCCAGGTGCGCGGGTCGGCTGTTTTCACGCCGAATTGAATGTCACGGAGCACTTTCAATTTGCCCTGTCGAAACGTCATTTCCGTGACCGAGCCGTAGTTGATGCCGCCACCCGCGGTCACGTTGGTTTCGCGATTGGGAAGCCGGTTCTCGCAACAACCCGAGATGTGCCAGTCCAGTGCCTCCTGCATTGTGGCGCCGTTGGCGAGGTAGAACGGGATGACGTCTTCGTCGTTGAGCAACTTGGGATAACCTTTGCCATCCTTGATGCACTCGACCACGTTATGCAGAAACGCGTCGGGCGTGCCGGCGTGAATTCGCACGCACGGATCGGGGCTGGTGATTTGCAAGCCGCGCATGGATTCCAGGATGAGATACGAAAGCTCATTGGTCGCGTCCCGGCCATCGGTCGTCTGGCCGCCGACGCAGACATCGGAGAATTGGGAGAACCCTTCCGTGCCGGCGGCGGCCACGGGATTGAGTTTGATCTCGGTGACCTGCGACATGGCCAGCCAGAGACAATGGAACAATTCCATCGCCGAATCTTTGGTGATCCGCCCTTCAGCCAGGTCCTTGCGGTAGAATGGCAACAGGTACTGGTCCATCCTGCCCTGACCCATCGCGCTGCTGGTCTGCTCGACGCGATTGAACAATTGTCCCCACCACTGGGACTGGATCGCTTCTCGAAAGGTGCGCGCTGGATTTTCCGGCACCCAGTTGCACACCTCGGCGATCTCCTGGAGTTCCTTTTTGCGCTGCGGATTCGCCTCCTTGCCGGCCAACTCCGTGGCCAACGCAGCGTAGCGTTTGGCCCAACTCGTCATCGCATCACACGTAATGATGACGGCTTCAAGGAATGGCTTTTTGTAAACGATGTCCCGTGGTTCCGTGAGTGCCGCCAGTTTGGCCTGGGCCTCCTCGCGGATGCCCTTCACGCCGCGCGTCAGGATCTTCTTGAAGTCCGGCGTCCAGTTCTGCGAGTGCCGCATCGGTGACGTGGACAAAACCACGCAGGTGTACAAGAGCAGATTTTTCGGGTCGGGCCCCATCAACTTGAACCGTGTCTCTTCTGGCAGCGCGCGGAAAAAGTTCGTTGCGTAGTCCTTGCCAGCCCAATAGGGCGTGAGCACCTCGTTGATGATTTTTGCATCCTCGTCAGTGACGGCGACCTCCCCCGGCTTGCCCTTGAGATTGCGGAACATTTCGACGCCGGAGGGCATGATGCTGCCGTCGAGTTCGGGATAAACGATGGCCCATCGCCCCAGCCAAGTGTTGGGCCGGCCGACGATCAGTTCATCGGGGAAGATCGCGATGGGCGCTTTCTCGACAAAATTCTTGAGCGCCTTCGCCCAGCGCAGCACCAACGGCTGGTTGTCCGTTTCCTTGAACGATTCGGTGAAGAGCACCGCCCGATCCAGGCTCACGCGCGGCGGGCCGTAGGCGCGAATGGCTTCATACAGTCGCACCACCCGGTCGGTAACTGCGCCGTGGATTACACTCTTGCCCCCGGCAATCGCCGCTTCCTGGGCGGAAAGCGCGGTGGCGGTGGTCGTTGTCGTTGGCTGGGTCGTAGGTTCAGTGGTGGCAGTCATAAATTCTCCGGGTGGTTTCTTCGGTCTGTGATCGAGTTTCTTTGGTCAGGTTGATTTTTCAGCAGCGGCAGGGTCATTCGGTTTGCCGCTGCGACCGAACGCCTCATCAATGATCGCTTGCAAGTGCGCGACCGATTCGGGCGTCGGCGATTTGAAATCCTCCAGCTCATAGACGCGACCGAGGAAGCCGTACTTCGATTCGCCAAAGCGGTGATAGGGCAGCAACTCGTAATCAATCACGTTCGGGTGCGGCCGGATGAACGCCAGCACGGCGCGGATGTGCGCTTCGTCGTCGTTCACGCCGGGAATGAGCGGTGTGCGCGCGATGAACTTGGTGTTGGGAAACGTCTCGTAGGCTTTCTTGAAGTTCTCGAGGATCCGCTGGTTGTCCACGCCGGTCCATTTCTTGTGGCGTTCGGGATCGGTGAGCTTGTGGTCGTGCAAGCAAACGTCCACATGCGGGAGCACTTTCTCAACGTTTGCCCAGGGCACATTGAAAGCGGTTTCAATCGCGGTATTGATACCACGCCGGTGCGCCTCTGCGAGCAGGGCTGCGGCAAAATCGGCCTGCAATTGACACTCGCCACCGCTCAACGTGATGCCGCCGCCTGAGTCGCGGTAGAAACTGCCGTCTTGCTCCACCTCCGCAAGCACCTCGTCCACCGTCATGGGCACGCCGAACAGATACAACGCCTGCGTGGGACACACCGCCGCCGTCTCGGCGCCGCAACCGCCGGCCAAATCCCAGTTCACGTGAACCCGGTCGTCGGGGCCGTCCACGACATAGAACGCGCCTTCCGGGCACGGCGGCTTCAGGCACAGGCCGCACTGTTTCTGTCCGATGCACTTGGACGGGTTGTAGGCGAGTTCCGGTTTCGGATGGATACTCTCGGGGTTGCTGCACCATTTGCAGCGCAGCGAGCAGGCTTTGAGGAAAACGTTCGTGCGCATCCCCGGACCGTCGTGGGTGCAAAAGTGCTGGATGTTCAGCACAATCCCTTTTAACGCCGCCGAATGGTTGGTTGGAGCTTCCATGGCGTTAGTCTCCCAGGGCGATGCCCAGCGAGCGCGCAATCTGCACAAACAAGCTGTCGGCGGGCACGGTTCGAATCTTGTTCAGGGCTTCCGCGAGCGGCACGAATTTCAGGTCCGGCGGTTGGAACGCCACCATCACACCCGATTGGTTCTCCTGAAGGGCGCGCACGGCCGCCGCGCCGTAAGCCAGGCCCAGTTGGCGATCCACGGCGGTGAGCGGTCCGCCTTTGACGAGTTGGCCGAGCGCCAACGGGTAGGTTTCATGGTTGACGAGGCGCTGGAGTTGGAGCGCCACGATTTCGGCGGTCTGACCGGACTGCTGGATGACGTGCGTGCTCGCTTCTCCCGTCGCGCCCGGAGCCAGCGAGGCTTTGAGCGGGTGTGGTGAAGCCGCTGGCGTGGGGGACTGAGAACTCGCGGCCGGCTTCGCGCCTTCGGCAACCACGATCAGGCCGGGCATCCGCCCCGCTTTCAGCTTCTCGTTCAACTTGGCGGCGAGTTTCCTCAGGTCATAGGGAATTTCGGGAATGAGCACACCGTCCGCGCAAACGGCGATGCCGGCCTGCAACGCGAGCCAGCCGGCGTGTTCGCCCGGCACTTCCACCACGCCAATTCTGCGGGCCGACTGCGCCGCCTGGCCGGCGCGCTCCAACAGCTCGACTGCAAAACTCAGGGCGCTGTTGTAGCCGAACGACAGCATGGTGGCCGCAATCTGGTTCTGGGCGGACTTCGGCACGCAGACGGTTTTGAGTCCCTTGCGATGCAGCTTCAAAAGAATTCCCAACGCCTGTAGGTCCACGATCGAGATGACCGCCTCGATGTTCTCCCGGTTGAGCAAACGCAACAAATCGTCCGACCGATCCACTTCCTCGACCCCATTGTCCGCGTTCACCGTGCGAACGTGAAAGGGATCGGTCCGTGAGGCCGTGCCGAGAACGCAGCCGGTTGAACCGGCCAGGCTTTCCATCAGCGAGGGAGTGAGCCTCAACTTGCCGTCATCGGGATAACGGTCCGGAAACAACAAACCTTCGTAGCCGTCGCGGATGCCGATGATTTCCCAGCCGAGTTGACTAGCCGCGAGAACGGCACCGTGGATGACGGCATTCAACCCCGGCACGTAGCCTCCGCCCAGGTTGATCGCGACTCGTTTAGTGGCGGTAGTCATGCCTGGTTTTCAGGTTCGTGTCCGTTTGTGCCCGTTCGCGTTGTTCCGGACGAGACGGCTGTCTCGATGGCCGCCAGCAGCGTCACGCGGTCCACGGGTTTTTTGAGATAGGCAGAAGCACCCAGCGCACTCACACGCTCGGCCGTGCCGGGTTCGTCGTGGGCGGTGATGACCACGACGGGCACATGAATGTGTCGGGACTGGAACGCCTGGAGGACGCCAAAACCGTTGACGCCGGGCATTTGCAAATCCAGCAACAGGCAATCCGGCTGGTGTGATGCCAAGGACGCGAGGAAATCTTCGCCGGACGCAAACTCCTCGACCGTGAATTTGCAACAAAGGAGCAACCGACGAAGCGCCTTCCGCATTTCCGGCTCATCATCCAGCACCGCAATCACTGATGCTTCCGATTCCATCCAAGCCGCATCGTGAAGCAAGGAGGCCGGCACGGCTACTAGACCTTGGTATAGTTTTCCACCAGCCGCTGGGATAGAGCTGGGGTATGACTCGAAGTGGCCGTCAGTGAGCTTCTCCCTCTCCTCCACGTGGAGTGGAGGAGAGGGCTGGGGAGAGGAGGCATTTGGTTTTTGTGAGCGCCCCTCTCTCCGGCTCTCTCCCCATTCGTTCCTCGTGGGGAGAGAGAGTCAAAAAGCTATGGCGCGGCGATTGACCGCCACGTTCGGTCGCACTGAGAGACCCTTCGTTCGTAGCCCGGAGCAGGAATTGGGGCTGCGCTTATTTCCTGATGCCCAGCCGCTCGGTGGCACGCACCAGTT
Organism: uncultured Bifidobacteriaceae bacterium; assembly: GCA_964458575.1. GTDB lineage: Bacteria > Verrucomicrobiota > Verrucomicrobiia > Limisphaerales > JADLHS01 > CAYWMD01. The sequence goes on from CAYWMD010000029.1 coordinate 42,088, forward strand.
CCGCGAGCGATTCGACGCCCATCTTCTTCATGATGTTTGCACGGTGGAACTTGATGTTCTGTTCCCCGGTCCCCAAGCCGGCGGCGACCTGTTTATTGAGGCGTCCGGCCACGATGTGTTTCATCACTTCGTGTTCGCGCGGGGTGAGGGTGGCCAGGCGCGCCGCCAGGGCGGCGGTTTCCGAAATCGTCTGGCGTTGCGACTCGGCCGTTTGCAGGGCGGTATTCACGGCGGCGACGAACGCAACCGCGTTCACCGGCTTGGTCAGAAAGTCGGTGGCGCCCGCCTTGATGGCGCGGACGCTCATCGGGATGTCGCCGTGGCCCGTGAGAAAAATAATCGGAATGAGGATGCCCTGATGCGTGAGCCGCCGCTGCAATTCCAATCCATCCAGCTCCGGCATCGCCACGTCCAGCACCAGGCAGGCGAGTTCCTGCGGATTGAAGGCTTGCAGGAACTCCTGCGCGGAGGTAAAGCCGCGCGCCTCAAAGCGCTTGCTGCGCAACAGCCGGGTAAGCGCCTTTACCATCTCCGGCTCGTCGTCGAGCAAATAGACTGTGCCGCTGCGTTTGGTCATGATTTTTCCGGTGCGCCATTGACGGGAATTTCAAAATGGAAAACCGCGCCGCGCTCCGGATGAGGTTCTGCCCAAAGCCGGCCGCCATGCGCGTCGGTAATGGACCGGCAAATGGGCAGGCCGAGGCCCAAGCCTTTCGGTTTGGTTGTGTAAAACGGTTGGAACAGTTGCTCGGGGTTCGCCGGCAGACCAACGCCTTCATCCCGCACCGAGGCCCGCACTTTGTCCTGCTGACGCACGGTGTGAATATGCAATCGCCGTGTGTCGGAGGGGTTGTTGGACATGGCGTCGGCGGCGTTGAGAATCAGATTCAGGACCAGTTGCTGAAGTTGCACGCGATCGCCCTTGACTGGCGGCAGATCGTCGGCCAACTGGCGGACCACGACAACCCCACGCGCCAGCAAATCGGCGCGAACGAGGTTGATGACCTCCTCGATGACGTCATTGAGCGGCACGGATTGGAAGGACATCTCGCCGCGTTTCAGCAAGGCGCGCAATCGTTCAATCACCTGCGCCGCCCGCCGATCCGCCGCGACGATGTCTGAAAGGATGGCTTGCGCCTCGGCCACGTCCGGCGGTTGTTGGCCGAGGAGTTCCTGCGCCGCCTCGGCGTTGCTGAGGATGATGCCGAGCGGCTGGTTCAACTCGTGAGCTAGGGAGCCAGACAATGCCCCTAGCGCGTCGACCCGCCCCATGTGCGCGAGATTGTTGCGCAGTTCTCGAGCTTCCTTTTCCGCGCGCTTTCGCTCGGTGATGTCAACGATGGAGGCCAGGAAGAATTGTCCTTCCGAAGTGTGCATCGGGTTGAGCCCGATTTCCACCGGCACTTCACTGCCGTCCCTGCGCCGGCCCCATAATTCCCGGCCCGCGCCCATTTGCCGCGCTTCGGGATGACTGGCGAAACCGGCGCGATGAGCGGGATGATCAGCACGGAACCGCTCAGGAACCAGAGTTTCGATGGACTGCCCGACCAGCTCCGCACGTTGGTACTGAAAAACTTTTTCCACTTGCGCGTTCACGAGAGCAATCCGGCCCTCTCGATTCACGAGGATCATCGCATTGGGCGACGCCTCCACGGCCAGCCGAAACCGGCCATCGGTTTCCCGCAGTGAACGCTCCACTCTGCGCCGCTTCCGCAGGTTTATGACCAGGAGACCGATGAGCGCAGCCTCGCCGAGACAAAGCGCCGTGGCCGAGATGATTTGCCACCGATGAGCTTCCCAAAGCGTCGGCTCGCGGAACCGGATTTCGCTCCCCGCCGGGAGCCGCGATTCGGGAATCTGCCAGCGGCGCAACTCGCGCCAATCATACACGGGACTCGCCGCCTCAAGCACCTGCGGCGCGATGCCCTCCGGCCGTTCACCGCGCAGTATGCGAACCGCCGCGCGTGCTGCCCGCGCGCCCACTTCGGTTTCCTGATAAAGCCGCCCGCCGATGGCGCCCGACCCGAATTGACTGGCGAAATAGCCAAAGCTGGGGGCATTCGCGACCGCATGGAGGCGTTGCAACGGCGCGTTACCATCGTAAGGCACGCCGCTGGCATCCATCACCAACATTACGAAGAGAACGAACGAGCGCGGAGGCAGCATCGCGACGCGCTTCTCCATTTGTTCCAGGGAAAAATCGTTCAACCAGGTAAAGCCGACGCGATTGGTGAAGGCCAGAAACTCACGGCGAGATTCGTTCACCCAGAACTTCTCGAGCGGCGAAGCTCCGAACACGACCACGATGTTGGTCGTGTCGGGTCGCAACTGGAGGATATCCTCAACCAACCCGGGAACATTTACCCGCTGAGTCACCAGGGTGGCGTTGGTCTGCAGCAGTGCCGGGGGGATCAGACGCGGTTCGGTGGCCATGAATACGATCGGGGTGTTCGCGAAGAGCGATTGCCGGTACTTCGCCATGAATCGGGTGGCGGGCGCGCCAATCGGCACCACGAGATCCAGCTGGCGGCTTTCAAAACGCGACTTAAGAAAGGCCACAAACGGCTCTTCCTTTTCCGGCTCGGCAAAGCGCGCGGCGTCCAGGGAGGCTTCGTAGATGTCCACCGGCTCGCCCAATTCCCGCGCCAGCGTGGTGCGAAAGGCGGAAGCACCCGCGTTGAACGGTGCGATATCGCGGCCAAAGGAGTCCAGGATCAGCACGCGCTTAGGTGTGGCTGCAGAAGCGAAACAGGTTGTCAGCGCCAGCATTAATCCCAGCCCGACCCAACGCCATCTCGTCTTGGACAATCCCGCCGCCATAACTGAATTACTGATGGTATCGCCCGCGTTGCTTTGCGACAAGCGTCAAGAGCTCCGCGCGGCTCTATTGTGCCACCAACACGGCGCCGCACGCCGGCACGCACCAGCATTTCGTTGGAAATTCCAGGTCGCATCAATGGCAGATTGCGGAAAGATTTCGCCTGGAGTTAACGCCCTTTTCCCGAGGCCGCGAATTGGTTGCTTGCGTCGGTCGAGCGCTTTCGTAAACTCGCATTACAGTAATGCCGGCGTGGCGGAATTGGCAGACGCGCTAGACTCAAAATCTAGTACTCGTGAGAGTGTGTGGGTTCGACCCCCTCCGCCGGCACCATTTTCCGAACTGCAATGAAGCGCAAGATATTGATCATCCTCTCCAACCGCTTTAACCGCACCCAAAAGGCGCGTTTCCTGGAACTGGAATGCGATGCCCGCGGCAACATCTCGAAACAACGCCCGTTGCGCGGGCAGCCACGCCAGCCGTTGTACCACGAGGTTTGGGAAAACGACGAGGGGCGGACCGACTTCAACTCGTGTCACAATTTCCGGCGCAAATACGGTCACAAATTGCAGAGGGTTTCCCCGGCAACGCGACCAAAGCGCAGGTCTTGATTTCTTTTCGGTTCATTGGGTGATACTCGCCCAGCCTCGGCAAAGGCGGCGTTTCTTCCTTGTTCTCCCCGCTGATTCGATTAGAAAAACCGGCATGCCGATTCAAAATCCGGTGACCGGTTTACTGGCCGCCGCGGTGCTCGGGCTGGGCTGTGCGACCGCGTGGTCCAACACAAACGCCATGTTTCAGAATTACACTTTGGATTACGATTCACGCGTGGAGGCGGCGTTGCAGGCCCGGCTCGAAGCCGTGGATAATCGGTTGCGTGCGCAGTTCGATATGACGACCGCGCAAACCGCCGTGGGACTGCTCGATTTGAACACACTGCGGCTGGCAATGATCCATCCAGACCGTGAAGAATACGCGGCCAGCGTGCCCAAGATCGGAATCCTGCTCGCCTATTTTCAATTGCATCCTGCGGCGGCAACCAATCTGGACGCACAAATCCGGCACGAGCTTGGGCTGATGGCCAAGGCGTCGAACAACGAAACGGCGGCGAAGTTCTCAACCGAACTTGGACTGAAGAAGATTCAAGCCGTGCTCGATTCATATCACTTTTACGACACCAACCACGGCGGCGGCATCTGGGTGGGCAAACATTACGGCCGGACCGGCGAGCGTTACAGTTCGCCAGTGGGCGACAACTCCCATGCGGCGACCGTGCGACAGTTGTTGCGTTATTTTCTCCTGTTGGAACAGGGCCGACTGGTTTCGCCCGCGGCGTCGAAAATGATGCGCGAGATTTTCGCGTCCGCGGACATTCCGCACGACGACATCAAGTTCGTCAAAGGACTCGCCGGGCGCCACGTGCAGATCATCCGCAAATGGGGTTCCTGGGAGGACTGGCTGCACGATACCGCCGTGGTCACCGGCGGCGGCCGGCGTTACATACTGGTCGCCCTGACCAGGCATCCGAAGGGAGACGAATATCTCGTCGAGCTGGCAAAAGTCGTGGATGATTTGATGACCGGCGGCGCGCGGCAGTGAAACGACGTCAGGACCGTCGCGGGTCTGTGATGCGCGCGACCAATTCCGGCAGCACGACGCCGGCGGCACCCGCGAGCGCGAAATGCGCCTGCGCCGTGAACGGAGTTCGCTCCGGATTGATTTCCACGACCGTTGCCCCGCTGCGCAACGCTTCCGCTGGCAACGCGGCGGCGGGATAAACAACCGTGGATGTGCCAATCGAGAGGAAGACTTCACAACTCGTGCTCGCGTGCGCCGCCAAGGTCATCTCCGCTTCCGGTAGTGGCTCTTCGAACCACACCACGTCGGGCCGTAAGTGGCCGCCGCAGTTCGGGCACCTGGGGGGAACGTCGCCCGTTTCCCGCCAGTTCGAAATGATGGTTCCCTCGTCAAAACATTTTGTCCGCGTGATGTTGCCGTGCAATTCGATGACCTGTTGACTCCCGGCCCGTTGATGGAGGCCGTCCACGTTTTGCGTGATGAGGTGGAACTGCGGGAAGAGCTTTTCCATTTCGGCCAGTGCGACGTGAGCGGGATTGGGTTTTGCTTCGGCCACCAGCTTGCGCCGCCATGCATACCATTCCCAAACCAATCGCGGATTGCGCTGGAACGCACGCGGCGTGGCGAGATCCTCCGACCTGAATTTTGCCCAAAGGCCGGTCTGCGCGTCGCGAAACGTCGGCACGCCGCTTTCGGCGGAAACGCCCGCGCCCGTGAGCGCAGTGACGCGCGTGGCTTTGGCCAGTCGCTGCAAAAGCTCGGCGGGAATCGTCATGCTCGAATCATCGCTGACTTCATGCGTCCGCCCGAGAGACGCAGGACATGCGAGATGCAACGCGGAAGTTCATCTTCGTGATGGGAAACGAAGATCAGGCCCGCGCCGGTTTGGGACACCACCCGGTCAACGGCAGCGAGCAACGTCCGGCGTTGGGTTGCGTCCAGGCCCTGGCAAGGTTCATCCAGGATGAGCAGGCGCGGTTGCTTGACCGCGGCCCGCGCGAGCAGAACGAGACGTTGTTGCCCGAAGGAAAGTTCGCCAAACGGCGTGGAAGCTTGCCGGGCCAGTCCCAGGTCCAGCAACCACTGCCGGGCCATCGCACGCTGCCGCCGCGAGCACGTTTGATGAAGCCCCACCGAATTGAAATGGCCCGAGCAAACCACTTCCAGGGTTTCCCAGGTTGCGGGATAATGTTGATGCAATTCCGGGGACATCCAACCAATCTGTTGGCGCGCGTGCCACAGCGCCTGGGTGGAATCGGTTTGTCGGCCGAAGAGCCGGATGTCCGACGAATAGACTTGCGGATGATCGCCCTGAATCAGGTTCAACAGGGTGGTCTTGCCCGCGCCGTTCGGGCCGAGCAACGCCCAGCACTCGCCTTCCTTCAGCGTCCAGTTGACGTTTTGAAGAATGCGCCGGCGCGCGCCCGTCACGGTCACGTCCCGGAACTCCACGAGCGGTTTGCTGAGACCTCGGCCCCGGCGATGCTTCCGCGCGGCAGGCTTGCGGTCAAATTGGCGACTCGTTGCCGCCGTCGTGGCGCCGAATCGTTTGCGCCAGACGACTTGCATCTGCGGCTTTGGTCCTTGGGCAATCACCCGATGCTTGTCTATCAAGAGCAGATGCGTGCTCGCCGCGGGGATTTCCTCCACGCGATTGGTCGCCACCATGACCGGCCAGCCGCGGCGCATGACGCGGGAGATGACGTGCGCAAGTTTTCGCCGCGTGGCGGCGTCGAGTCCGGCATAAGGGTCTTCCAGAATCAACAGGCGCGGCGACTTGAGGAGCGTGTGGGTCATGAGCGTCTTGCGCAATTCGCCGTTGGAAAGGTGTATGAGTCTCCGGCGCAACAGCGGTTTGATTCCCAGCCAGCTCACAAACTGCCGCCGCCGTTGCAGGAACCGGCGGCGATTTCCGCGCCGGACATCCACTTCAAACGGATTGCGATCTTCAACGCTGTCCTGCGAAAGAAACTGCGCGACCGTGCGGGGAGACTGGTCGAGGCTGCTGTGCCAGCGCAATTGGTAGAAAGAACTCTCGTGCATGGCCAGTTCGCGCTGCGTCTGCGGCGAAAGATGGGCGATGTCATCCGCCGACGATGAATCCTCAACGCCAGGCTCTCCCAACGGGCCGCGCACGTCGCCGTGGACGACCGGGGCCCGGCCCCGGATCGCTTCGATCAGCAACGCTTTGCCCGCGCCGTCCGGGCCGAGCATGGCCCACTGTTCGCCCGTCCGCCAGATCCAGTTCGTATGCTTGAACACGACCGACTCGCCGGAGCGGATGCTCACGTTTTCGAGGGCGAGGAATTCCCCGCTGGCGGAGCGTGCGCCGGTTTTCCGATGAGGTCGCGACATGGTCGGATGATAACCGTGCGTCGTCCCGTTTCCAGTTTTCGCGGTGTCGGTTCTATGACCAGCAGCCGTTTGCCTCTTGCTGTTAGACCGAGACAGTTCCGTACAGGCGACCGGGGCATTGCGCAGTTTGAACGGGAGAAAGCGGAGGCTGGAATCGCCGTTGTAGGGCACATAACCTCCACGACCTGGCCAATTCAGGAATGGACGCTGTGGGATTTTGGATTCTGAGCGGCGAACGGCGAACTCACGGCCAGACCAGACGGTAGAACACGCTCGCGTTGACCGGGCCAATCGGAACGATGACACGATTCGTCGTCGTGGAATCCGGCACATCGAGCCAGACACCGCCGAAGCCGTTGGTCTGGGTTTGCAGGCGGCCACCGGCCACCAGCCAGGAAAGGTCAAGCGCGTTGCCGGACAACTTGGCCGCCAGACGCATCGAGGCCAGCTTGTAAACGATGCCGCCCGTCCCGTTGGCCGAGGAGTTGGTCACGAGCGCGTAGAGTTCGCCGTCGGCGTCCTGCCCGAAACCATGCACCGTCAGGCCGTTGGCCAGAACCTGCGAACCAAACTGGGGCAGATAGAACACGTTGATCAAACCGGTTTGCAGGTCCGCGTAGAACAGGCGGCCATCCGCCCGCACCGGCTGGGTTCGCAACGCCAGGTCGCCAAAGATGTATTTGCCATAGAGTTCGGGAATGGCCGTGCCGCGATAAACGAATCCGCCCGTGATGGAGATGCCGTCGTTATGGTCGTATTCGAGCGTTCCTTGAGCACCGACGATCGGATCAATCAGCCCCGCCGGGAGGCCCGGACTGCGGTTGCCCGGCGGTGTCCCGATGGTGCCGGCGTTGCCCGACGGACCGTTGGTGCGGTTGAAAAGAAAGTCGCCTTCCTTGATGGCCCAACCGAAGTTGCTGCCGAGCGTGACCCGATCAATCTCCTCGATGTTGTTCTGCCCCACGTCGGCAACGATCAATTCACCATTGAGTGTGTCGAAGGAGAAGCGATAGGGATTGCGAAAGCCGAAGGCATAAATCTCCGGCACCTGACCCGGGCCCTGGAACGGATTGGAGGTCGGGATGCGGTATTGGCCGTTGGCACTGACCGGGTCGGAACTGCCGGGCGTGAGCGATGGATGCAGCGGATCAAAGCGCAACATCTTGCCGAGGGGCGTGCTGAGGTTTTGCGCGTTGCCGCCGGGTTCGATGTGGCTGGCGCCGACATCATTGGCGTCACCGCCATCGCCCAGGGCGAGATACAGGTAGCCATCCGGGCCAAAGGCGATGGTCCCGCCGTTATGGTTGCCTGCCGTCTTGCCGAAAGAGATGATCTCCCGACGCGAGGCGGTATCCACGACGTTCGAGTCGGCGTTCGAGATTTTCCATTCATTAACCACGTTCTTGTAATTGTTGGTCGCGGTGGTCGGCACCGGGTAGGTGGGCGAGGTGGCGGCCGGAATCATTTCGCTGTTGTAAGTGTACAGCGTGCGATAACCGGGGCTGGCGGGGTTGCTGAAGCCCGGATGAAAGGCCAGGCCAAGAAGGCCGCGCTCGTCATTGGCGTTGCCCGGGTTGAAGGGCGGTGTCACGCGGTTCGTAATGTCGAGCGCCACCCCGGGCAGCAAGGTTCCGTTCCGGATGATGCGCAGCAATCCATTCTGCTCCACCACGAACAGCCGGTGAGTGTCACCGGGTGGGCTGATGGCGTAGAGGGGCGCAGCCAGGTTGGTGGCAATGGGCTGGAGCAGGAGAGCGATGTTTCCGTTGGTGAGCTGCGGCAGGTATCGGGCCATGGTGACCACCACGGGTGCGGAGGTGCCCGTGGTGCCGAGGTTGTCCGTGGCCACGGCGGTCAGCGTATGCACGCCGGGATCGAGCCTGACCGTGACGCTGTACGGACTGGTGGCATCGTTGCCCAACGACACGAGGCCGGAGAAAAACTGGACGTTGGTGACGGCGCCGTCGCCATTGCTGGTGGAAGCCCGAATGATCAGGTTCGCGGAACTGCTCAAGGTGGTGCCGTGCACCGGGTTGGTGATGGTCACGCTGGGCGGCACGAGGGGTGGTGTGGAACGGATGTATGAAAACCCCGACCCGGAAGGCAGGGAGGTAAACTTCAGCGCCAGGTAGATGTCATCGGAAATGAGATGCACCACGAGTTGCTGATTCGGAAGGTTGTGCACCGGGTTTCCGCCGGCGGCGGTGGTCCAGTCCGAATAGGTCAACGTCGCGTAGTCCTCGAGCGATCCCACGGCCCATTCGGTATCCGCCGGGCTGACAAACTTGTCGAAAGCGGATTCCGTGACGGCGTTGAACATGCCACCGTTGACGGTGCCCCCACCGCCCGTTGCGCGGGTCAGGGCGACGTTTGCGGTGAGTTGATCCCGATCCCCGGGCGGACTGGGGTAGGGCGCCGCCTGGGTGAAGGTAATCGAGGGACCGTTCCAGACGGTGGCCGCGTGGCTGTCCTGCAACGCCATAAACACAGCGAGAATACTGGCGAGGATGCCGGCAAGGTACGGTTTCATAGTTTTACATTCAGTAGTGAACCGCGTTCAAAAGCGGAAATGGGCTTTCGCAAATTGAGAGGGACGGACGATGGGATTGGTTCCCGATTATTTTCCGATGCGGCGATGCGGCGTTTGGATGCATCAGCCGGGCGCTTTGAACAAAACCCCGGCGACGAGTGCGGCCGTTGGCCAGCCGCGCAGCCATGCAGGAAGGATGGACTATTATCCCAATCAGGACTAATCTCGTGCGCGAACCTGCGAATCAAGCATGCAGTGTGGCGCGGAAAGAGCCGAACCGGTGGCGGTGAATGTCGCCGTGGCCTGCAGGTAGCGGGCGTGAGAGGAAACACGACCTTTAAGACATGAACGTGCCTTTGGCCAGTGCCGTCCTGTTGACGTTGTTGTGCGCCGGGTTCGTGACGTTTGCCTGGGTTGCGGCCTATCGCCTGACGCGGGAGCAGGAGCATTCCCGCTTGCTTCGCTGGCTTCTGCCGTGGTCGCTCAAGGGCCTGTGCCTGCCGCTGGTGATCTGGGCTGTCATGAACTTCGGCCTTTCGTTCGAACTGCAACCGTTCATGCCGCAAGTGCAACTGGCGCAAGCCGCCGGTCGTTGGTTGGGGGCCTTCCTGGCCTATGTGGTCTTCGGGCTTTACGCCATTTGCACTTATTGGACGGCGGTAACGTTGGGCTGGATCTTGTATCGCGCCGGGCAGAATCTCGACGGCGAGATGCGCGACCAGTTCCGAGGCTTGTGCGCGACGAGCTTGGTGGGGCTGTGCCTGCCGGCGGCGGGCATCGTGTGGCTTGGCGGCTGGATGGGCCTTGGTCTGGCGGCGCTGCTGCTGTTGCTGCCGATTGCCGGATACGCGCCGGGCATCTTGCAGGAAAAGAAAGCGCCGCCGATGTACGCCCGGGCCATCGCGCGGGTGAAGTTCGGCAAGTACGCCGAGGCCGAGGCGGAGGTCATCCGCCAACTCGAAAAATGCGAGGACGATTTCGAGGGTTGGCTGATGCTCGCCGATCTTTACGCGAACCATTTCCATGACCTGCCGGAAGCCGAGCAAACCATCCTGGAGCTTTGTGATCATGCGAGCACCAACCCGGCGCAGCTTTCCATTGCGCTGCACCGGCTGGCGGACTGGCATTTGAAACTGGCGGGCGATCCCGACGCCGCGCGCCGGGCGTTACAGGTGATTGGCGACCGTCTGCCGGGCACGCACCTCGCGCGGGTAGCCCGGCTGCGCGCGAACAACCTGCCGCGCACCGCCGACGAGTGGCGTGAGCAACAGCTCAACAAACCCGTCCATCTGCCCGCGCTCGGCGATCCACTCGATGATGAAACAACCTCGAACCGGCCCACGATGACACCGGCGGAGGCTGCTGCGCGCGTGAATCAGCTTTCCGAACGGCTTGAGCATGACCCGAGCAACATTCCGACGCGCGAAGAAATGGCGCGCGTCCTGGCCGAACAACTGGGCAAGGTGGACGAGGCCATCGAGCAGGTGAATTGGATGGCCGGTTTGCCGGGTCAGCCGCCAGAAAAGCAGGCGCATTGGCTCGGTCTCGTTGCCGCCTGGCACCTCCGCATCGCGCAGGACACCGACGCGGCGCGGTTCGTGATGGAACGCTTGATTCGCGAGTATCCCAACACCGCCCTCGCCTTCACCGCACGCCGCCGGCTTACCCAGATGGAAATGGACCTGAGGTTGAAGCAGCCCCGTCCGGGGCCGAGGAAATTCAAGATTGAAACGGACCCGCCCCCGCCGTCCGAAACAATCTGAAACGGCGCAGTTCACCGTCAGTATCACGCCGGGCCGGAAGATTTTGTTTAGGAAATTGTCGCCGGCCCGTGTAATCCTGCCTTTGATGAAATTGCTACCACGATTTGGATGGTTTGCTTTTGGTGGGTCACTCGTTGCGCTCGCATCGGTCACCGTGGTCACCGCCAACGCGGCGGGAAAAGTCTTCCGCGCGGGCGCCTACGCGATGGACGTCACACCGACCAATTTCCCCACCATTATCAACGGCGGTTTTCTTGAAAGAACCGTCGCGGGCGTCACCGACCGGTTGCATGCGCGTTGCCTGGTGCTGGACGATGGCAAAACCCGCTTCGCGATTGTCGTGGTGGATTCGTGCATGATGCCGCGCGAGTTGATTGACGAGGCCAAGGGACTTGCGCGCCAGGCCACCGGTATCCCCACGGACCGGATGCTGGTTTCCGCCACGCACACGCATTCCGCGCCAGCGGCGATGGGTTGTCTGGGTTGCCGGGTGGACGAGGTGTATGCACGGCAGTTACCCGGTCAGATTGCAGAAGGTATCGCGCGCGCCGTGAATAACCTGGGGCCCGCGCGGATTGGCTGGACGGTTGCCGACAACTGGGAGCAAACCAACTGCCGCCGCTGGATCAAACGTCCGGATAAGATGCAAGACGACCCGTTCGGCGTGAACAGCGTGCGGGCGATGATGCATCCGGGCTATCAAAATCCGGATTATGTCGGGCCGTCCGGTCCAATTGATCCCGGTCTTTCGCTGCTGGCGGTGCAAGCGCTGGATGGCCGCCCGCTCGCGCTGTTGGCGAATTATTCGATGCACTATTTCGGCGCGACGGCGGTTTCCGCCGATTACTACGGCCGGTTTGCCGAGGGCATCGGCAAACTCATCGGCGCGCGGGACGGAGCGCCGGCATTTGTCGGCATCATGTCGCAGGGCACCAGCGGCGACTCACATTGGATGGATTACAGCCACCCGAAGCAGGACATCACGCTTGTTGGCTATACCGAAGCGATGCTGCGCGCCGCCGCGGCGGCGTTTCCCAAAATCAAATATCACAAGCACGTTTCGCTCGCGATGGCGGAAACGAAAATCAGGTTGCGTCGCCGGGTGGCCGATGAAGCGCGGCTGGCCTGGGCGCGCAAACTCGTCCACGAGATGGGCGATCGGATACCGAAAAATCTGCCGGAGGTTTATGCCCAGGAACAGGTGCTCATCGCGGCGGAGCCGGAACGCGAATTGAAACTTCAGGCGTTACGCATTGGCGACCTTGGCATCACGGCCATTCCCAACGAAGTCTTTGCCATCACCGGTCTCAAGTTGAAGGCGCAAAGCCCGCTGCAACCAACCTTCAACATCGAGCTGGCCAACGGCGGTGAGGGTTACATCCCGCCGCCCGAGCAGCACAAGCTCGGCGGTTATACCACGTGGGCCGCGCGCACCGCCGCGCTCGTCCCGGAAGCCGAGCCGCGCATTGTTGAAACCGTGTTGGGCCTGCTCGAAGAAGTCGCGGGCCGGAAACGGCGCAAACCAGCCGAGGCGAACGGGCCGTATGCCAAAGCGGTCCTCGGCGCGAAGCCGCTCGCGTACTGGCGGCTGAATGAATTCAACCCACCGACGGCTTTCGATGCCACCCGACACGGCAACACCGCAACTTACGATTGGGAACATGGCGTTGCGTTTTACCTCCTCGGTGCCGGCAACGGTGTCGGCGCGTCGTCCCAACCGGCACTCGCGCCGACGGCGTTTTCCGACAAAAATCAAATCAACCGCGCGCCGCAGTTCGCCGGCGGATCGTTCAAGGCCGAGTTGAATCAGCTCGCCGCGAATTATTCCGTGATGTTCTGGCTTTGGAATGGCCTTGATCCCAGGGTTCGCGCGACCACGGGCATTGTGTGCTTGCGCGGGAGCGAGCGACTCGGCATCACCGGCACGAACAGCGAACCCGGCCGGCTCTTCTTCGGTGCAACCGCTGCGGGCGCTGCGGCGGTTGGGAAGACGGTATTGCGGCTTAAAGACTGGCATCATGTCGCGTTTGTGCGTGAGAACCGTCGAATCAGCGTTTTCCTCGATGGCCAGCCAGAGTTGGACAACGAAGTTCCCGCCAACCCGAACGACCCGGTCATAGCTTTCGGAGGCCGCGCGGAGGATGGAGACACTTTGGAGGGCAAGCTGGACGAGGTGGCCGTCTTCGGTCGCGCGTTGAGACCCGGCGAAATCGTGCGAATCTACAACTCGGCGAAGCGCTAGTTCTTCTGCCGGTTTGGACCGATGGCGGTGGCTAGTTGAGCATTCAAAATGTGGCTGACGTCGGATGCGCCATTCGCATTGGCAATCCCGAGTTCTGCCTTGCCCGACTTAACCGCCCGATATTCGTTGGCACTCAATCCTCGCCAGCTACCCACTCCGTTTTCACCCGACCACAATTCCGCCTCGAGGCAGCGGCGTCCCAATCCAGACCGGAAGCTGGACTTGACCGACCGGCTACGCAGAGTCAAACTGGGGTCGAAACTCAATCAGTCCCATTCGTGCGTTCAGCCGAAATCTCGTGTCATTCAAAAGCAAACCTATGAAAACCACTCTACGGATCACCTTGCTGGCCTGCATGCTTTTGGGCCACCCCTTCGTGCAGGCCGCCACGAACTACTGGGACGGCAACACGTCCAGCCTCGGCGCCGGCCTGGCGCCGAATGGAACGTGGGACGTGGACGCGTTCTGGAGCACGGACCCGGCCGGCGGGGCATCCACGACCGTTTGGACGCCCGGCAACACCGCGGTCTTCTCGGCCGGCAACACCGCCGTTGATGCCTTCACCGTAACCGTCAATGCCAGCGTGAACGCGAGCGGGATGGTGTTCGAAGAGGGCATGCCGACCGTTGTCGGCGGCACGATCACGATGGATGCGCCGGATTTCCCGATTGTGGCGAAGACCAATGCCACCATTACAGCGGGCCTGGAAGACGGCGCGGGGTTCGGATTCATAAAATCCGGGCCGGGTTCATTGAACTTGGGCGGCGCGAGCGGTCACAGTGGCACCAACACCATTGCTGAAGGTGAGGTCGCCATCAGCAGCACATCCGCGCTGGGTAATACCTTGGTCCCGACCATCGTCAGCAACGGCGCCACGCTAAAAGTCACCGTATCGGGCGCGAGCGAGCAGGTGATCTTGAATGGCAGCGGGACGACCAACTCCGGTGCGTTTCGTGATGCCCTGCCGGGCGCGGGCAGTTTCAGCGGCAAACTGATTCTGGGCTCGGACGCTCGGGTGGAGCACAGTGGCAATGCCAACTTCTCGTTCACGGCGCAATATTTGGATGGGACGAACAACGCGAATGGCTTTGCCAACCTGACCATTGGCGGCGATGGGTCGGGGTTTCATCGGTTCAACATTGCCGGCCCGGCGATCCGGCTGGGCAAGGGCGTGTTGATCAAGGAGGGGCTCTGCCAGCACAACTTCGAAGTGGTCAACGATATCGGCGCCATCTATTTCAACCGGGGTCACCTGAACTGGCGCGAGTCCGGCGGGGGTGGCACGGGTGTGGTTTACGTCGCAGCCACCGCCGGTGAAATCCGATGCACCGCGGTAAACAAGACCAATAACAATAACATCGAGCTTGCCACCGGCGCCATTGCGGCCATCAACGTGGGTGACAAAGCCCCCAACGGTATCGAAACCAACGGTCCGCTTAGCTTTACTGGCGTGATCAGCGGGCCCGGCGGCTTGAGCAAGACGAATGCGGGTGTCGCGGTCCTCTACAACACCAACCTCTATCAAGGCAACACAACCATCAAAATGGGTGCTTTGACCCTGGGCGGTGGCAGCTCCATTTCCAACAGCCCGGTCATTGACTTGTGGGCCGGTGGCTCGTTCGACGTGCTCGCGCTCCCGGGCGGCTTTGTGCTCGAAGCGGCCCAAACGCTCAAGGGGAACGGGACCGTTTGGGGCAACGTCATCGCCAAGGGCGCGATTTCTCCCGGAGCGTCCGTCGGCAGCCTTACGAACATTGGCAACCTGATCCTGGCCGGGAGTCTGTTGATTGACGTGGACAAATCGCTCTCGCCGGGTTCATCCAACGATTTTATCACAGTGACCGGGGCTTTGAGCCATGGCGGAGGCGCCACCCTGACCGTGGTGAACCTCGGACCGACGCTGGCCGTCAACGACCGGTTCCAAATTTTCAACCAGCCCGTGTCTGGTGGACATACAATTTCGGTCACGGGTGGGGGGGCCACCTGGACCAATCGGCTTGCCTTCGACGGTTCGATTGGGGTGCTGACGCTTTCGGTGACGCCGCCACCGGTGCCGGCGACGAATCTGACGGTTACCGCGGTTGGGCCCAACAGCGTGGGGTTGGGTGGCAAGGGCGCGGCCAACGCGGCGTACGACGTTTACGCCTATACCAACGTGGCGGCGGCGATGTCGAACTGGTGGAAGCTTGGGACGACCAATGCGAGCGCGGGCGGCGTGATCCAGTTTGTGGACCCGCAGGCGACCAACGCGTATCGGTTCTACCGGTTTGGCCAGCCTTCGCCGTAGGCTTATCCCGATCGGCTCAAGCCCGACCGGAAAAGGTCGGGCATTTCTTCTTCGACCGGGCGAAACGACGCACTTCTGCTTTTCACAAAGTCGTTCGTGCACCACCGTCGAAAAACCGGGAAAACCGTTCTTGACAAGCGTGTTTCCAGACGATACAAAGGCTGGCGAAACTTAAATCACCTTCACAGATGCGACTCGTAACTCCTTGCTTCTGTTCGTGCAGGTTGAAACGGCACGCCCGGTTTCGCCCAAGGTTTCTGAGCACGTGCCAGGTGGCTGCAACTGTGAGGGTGGGACTCAGCCAACCCAAAAAGTTATGAAACCAACCCTGCCATTGACCTTGTTGATCTGCGCTGCCCTGTCGGAAAGCGGCCTGCGCGCCGCCACCAAATATTGGGACATTGACGGCGCCACCCCTGGTGCGGGTGGCGCGACACCCGCCGGTACGTGGAATACGGGTGGCCTTGCCAACTGGACAACCAGTTCGACGGGTTCTGCCGCGGGAACAACGTGGGCGTCGGGGGACGATGCTGTTTTCTCCGCCGGCACGGATGCGACGGGGGTTTTTGCCGTGACGCTGGATGCGGCGGCTTCACCGCCGGTACAGAATGCGGGGAATCTCACGGTGGAAGAGGGGATTGTTACCATTGTCGGCGGTGATCTGCTTTATCTGAATGTGGGAGGCGGAACTGCAGGCAAGGGGATTATCAATGTAGCGGGCAGCGCCACGGCTGCGATTGCCGCGCCGCTGGATGATACGTACGGGAGTCTCGGTGACGACACGGGAATATTGACGAAAACCGGGACGGGGACCTTGACGTTGAGTTCCAACAGTTTTTACGGCACGACGGTGGTCATCGCCGAAGGAGTTCTGGCTGTGACCGACTTAGCTTGTTTGGGCAGCACGTTGGCCCCGACGATCGTGAGCAATGGGGCGACGTTGGTGATTACCACGAACAATGCGTCCGCCACCGCTTTCCGGAATGAACCGCTTTATGTCAATGGTCAAGGCTTCGGCAACGGCGGGGCCGTGCGCAGCATCGCGGGTTGCCGGATTGGTGGAAGCAGCGGGGTGACGCTGGACAGTGCTTCCCGGCTGTATTCTGTCTTCGGCGAATTCCGCTATGACGTGTTCGCTCCCGACCGAAATTTTGACTGCACTTTCGCAGGGGACGGCAACCACCGCCTGAATGTGAACGGCGGTTTCAAACTTGGCACCGGCAAGCTGATCAAGGAAGGCGCTGGCTATGTTCAAACTGAAGGCGTGACCTACACCTGCGGCGAAGTTGACTTCAAGGACGGGATCTTCCGGTTTCGCGAGCTTCCCGGCGGAGGATTCAGGGACGCGGCGAATGTGGATTTGGTGCCGTTCACGGTCGGAGTTGACGCCGACGAATTTCGCACTGTTCTGGCCAACAACATCACGGTGGCCAATAACCTGACGCTCAACGCCACCAATTTGTTGGTGACCCTCGTCAGCAACAGCCAGATCACCTTGCCCGGCGTGATCAGTGGTGCCACCGGAGGGCTGGCCAAGGGGACGAATCCCGCGAGCGCGCTGGTTTTGGGCGGCGCCAACACCTACGGCGGCAATACCACGGTCCAGGGAGGGGTGCTGACCCTGGGTGCCAACGGCTCGATTTCCAACAGCGCGGCCATTGATGTCTGGGCGGGCGCCGTCTTCGATGTCTCCACAAACGTCAACCCCTTTGTGCTCGGCTCATCCCAAACCCTGAAAGGCAATGGCGCGGTGGCGGGCAACATCACGGCCAACGGAACGGTTTCGCCGGGTGCTTCCATCGGGAGTCTCCTGTTCAGCAACAGTCTGACGGTGAGCAAGCTGTTGATCGAAGTGGACAAATCGGTTTCGCCCTCCAATGACGTGATCAAGGTGATTGGCGCCTTGAGCGCGGGAAGCGGGACTTTGACGGTGAACAATCTGGGACCGACGCTGGCGGTGGGCGACACGTTTTACGTGTTCACGGATGATGTGGGCAACCCCAAGGTGGTTTCGGGCGGCGGCTCGTTGATCGTGAGTGGCGGTGGGGCGAACTGGACCAACCAGTTGACGGCGAACGGTTCCATCAAGGTGCTATCGGTTTCAGTGACGCCGCCACCGGTGCCGGCGACGAATCTGACGGTTAACGCCGTTGGGCCCAACAGTGTCGGGTTGGGCGGCAAGGGCGCGGCCAACGCGGCGTACGACGTTTACGCCTATACCAACGTGGCGGCGGCGATGTCGAACTGGTGGAAGATAGGGACGACCAATTCGAGCGCGGGCGGCGTGATCCAGTTTGTGGATTCGCAGGCGACCAACGCGTATCGATTCTATCGGTTTGGCCAGCCTTCCCCGTAGGCTTAACCAGATCTGCTCAAGCCCGACCGGAAACGGTCGGGCTTTTTTCTTCGACCGGTCATGACGACAAAGGTGTTCTGTATCCAGCCGGCAATCGTATGAAAGCCAAGGAAAACCTTTCTTGACAGGCGGATTTCCAGACGATACAAAGGCTGGCGAAACTTAAATCACCTTCACAGATGCGACTCGTAACTCCTTGCTTCTGTTCGTGCAGGTTGAAACGGCACGCCCGGTTTCGCCCAAGGTTTCTGAGCACGTGCCAGGTGGCTGCAACTGTGAGGGTGGGACTCAGCCAACCCAAAAAGTTATGAAACCAACCCTGCCATTGACCTTGTTGATCTGCGCTGCCTTGTCGGAAGCCGGCCTGCGCGCCGCCACAAAATATTGGGACATTGACGGTGCCACCCCTGGTGCGGGTGGCGCGACCCCTGCCGGGACGTGGGATACCGGAGCCACCGCCAACTGGACAACCAGTTCGACGGGTTCTGCCGCGGGAACGTCGTGGGCGTCGGGCGACGATGCTGTTTTCTCCGCCGGCACGGATGCGACGGGGGCTTTTGCCGTGACGCTGGATGCGGCTGCCTCGCCGCCGGTGCAAAATGCAGGCAACCTTACGGTGGAAGAGGGAAACGTCACCATTGTCGGCAACGTGGGTTTATATTTGAACGTTGGCGGCGGCGCGCCGGGAAAGGGTATTATCAATGTGGCGGGCGGCGCCGCGGCGACGATTGCCGCGCCGCTGGATGATACGTACGGGGGTCTCGGTGACGACACGGGGGTCTTGACGAAAACCGGGACGGGGACCTTGACGTTGAGTTCCAACAGTTTTTTCGGTGCCACGGTGGTCGTTACCGCAGGTGCCCTCGCCCTGAACGACAGCATCGTTTTGGGCAGCACTTTGGCCCCGACCATTGTGAGTAACGGCGCCTCGGTGACCCTTCCGTTGACCGGTTATGGCGGTTCGTTTGGTGAGCCGGTCGTTTTGAACGGCTTTGGCGTTGGCGGCAACGGCGCCCTCTATGGCAACGTCGGCAGCGGCGGCAACACCCCCGGGGGCACATGGAACGGCGGTGCGGTGATCAATTCGAATGCCAGGATTAACAAGTACGGCACCAACGGAGCTTGGTGGAATTGGTTGGGTCAGGTTGTGGTTACCAATGGCGTCAATAGCGCGGACTTGTATCTCGGCGGCACGGGCAACGCCCTTCGGTTTAACATCAACGCACCTTACCCCTCTGACTCAAGCCTCCGCCGTCCCTGCATTGATATCGGGGATGGCGTGCTCTACAAGGATGGAACCGTGGAGTGGCGGGTTGAAAATTCCAATGTCGCGCGTGAGGTGCGCTTCAACGGCGGGCACATCACGTCACGATGTGGCCCGGGAACAAATTTCTGCTACCGGGTCGTCGTTCCGGGCGTGTTCACCTGCCTGTATCTCGGCATGGAAGGTGCCTTTTGGACCTCGGGCGACTATGTGCCAGCGACCATCTATGTCGGACCGAATGCCGGCGAATTCAGAAATGGCCCCACCGGCCCCAGCCAGGAGTGGGATCATCCCATTGTGCTCGAAACCGGCGCCAATCCGGTGTTCCGGCCGAACTCCTATGCCGAGGCCTATATTATCTGCAACGGCGTTATCAGCGGCGCGGGTGGCCTGAGCAAGAACAATGATACAGGCACGCTTTACCTGCGAGGGACGAACACTTACGCCGGCACCACCACCGTTCGTGGCGGCTTCCTGACCCTCGATGTGACCGGGTCCATTTCCAACAGCACCGTCATCGATGTGTGGACCAATGGCACGTTCAACGTTTCCTCGAATGGAAGTGGGTTCGTGCTGGGGCTGGCCCAGACGCTCAAAGGCAACGGCACCGTCCTCGGCAACGTGACTGCGGTTGGCGCCATTGCGCCCGGCAGTTCGATCGGCAGCCTTACCAATTCTGGCAACCTTGTCTTAAAAGGGAATCTATCCATCGAAGTGGATAAATCACTCTCACCCGGGGCTTCCAACGACCTGATCACGGTGACCGGAAGCTTGAGCCACGGCAGCGGAGCCACGGTGACGGTGGCGAACCTCGGGCCGGCCCTGGCGGTGAATGACAGCTTCAAGATTTTCAACAAGGCGGTGACCAGCGGAAGCACCATTTCCGTAACCGGCGGTGGGGCGACATGGACCAACCGGCTGGCCATCGACGGCTCAATCGCCGTGCTGGCTTTGGCGCCAACCGCAGTGCCAGCCACCAACCTGACGGTTCAAGCGGTTGGCGCAACGAGCCGCAGCCTGGGCGGCATGGGCGCCGCCAACAGTGCCTACAGTGTTTACGCCTCGACCAACGTGGCGACGCCGATGTCCAATTGGTGGAAGCTCGGCACGACGAATTCGAGCGCCGGCGGCGTCATTCAATATCTCGACGCTCAAGCGACCAACTCGCAGCGTTTCTACCGCTTCGGCCAGCCGTAACCGGCCGCGATCAACATCGAATCCCGCATCGCTTCATGCCCGGCTTCGCTTGATGAAGCCGGGCTTTTCTTTGTTGATGGAAAGCCATCGAGTCCCGGCCAAACCGATCTCACCTCGCGCGTTTCTTCAATACAGCAGGTATTTCTCGCGTTGTTTGCGGAACGCGTCCTCCCCGGGTTTCCACGTCGCCGCAATTTCCGCCGCGGTCTTTCCAGCCTGCAACGCCTTGCGCGTCGCATCAGTGCCGTTGACCTTGTCAAACATGGCGAAGCCCCGGTTGGCCTTGACGGATTCCTGGAAGATGTCCCGGTCGGCGACGCGTTTCAGCGCCTCCAGCGCGTAAAAGTTGATGGCCGTGAGCGGCGCGTGGGCGGGATCGGTGAAGAAAACCTGCACCCCGCTCACGTTCGTTTTCTCGAAGCCGAAGTAGTAGGGCCGGTAGGTGATGGGTTGAAATCGAACGCCCGGCAATCGGTAGGCGTTGAGGGTTTCAGCCAGCGCGTGCATGTCCACGCCGGGTGCCCCGATGCATTGAAATGGGAGCGTGTAACCGATGCCGGTGCTCACGGCTTTGCCGCTCAATTCACCCATGATGCCCGTGGCCACCAGGAACAGTGGCGATTCGCCGTGCGGCACATGCGGCGAGGTCGGCACCCAGGGCAGTCCGGTGTCGCGCCAGGTCATCGTCCGCTGCCAACCCTTGAGCGGGACGACCGTCAGCTTGCAGGGTTTTTTGATCCAGCCTTCACCGTTGATCATTCGCGCCAGTTCCCCGCACGTCAGCCCATAAACGTAGGTCACATCCCAGCGGCTCACCGCCGAGCGGAACTGATTGTCCAGCCGTGGCCCCTCGACCCGCACCCCGCCCAGCGGGTTGGGCCGGTCGAGCACGATGAATTCCACTCCGGCTTCGCCGCACGCTTCCATTGCCTCGCCCATCGTGGTGATGAACGTGTAGGAACGACAACCGCTGTCCTGCAAATCATAGACCAAGGCGTCAATCTCCTTGAGCATTTCAGGCGTGGGTTTGTGCTTCGGGTAAAGCGAATACACGGGCAGCCCGGTGCGCGCATCCGTGCGTGTCTCGACCCTGTCCCCCGCGGGCACGTCGCCATAAACCCCGTGCTCCGGCGCGAAGAGCGCCACCAGTTTCACGCCCGGCGCCTTGCGCAACACCTCGATGGTGGTTTCCAGATTCCGGTTCACGCCCGAGGGATTGGTGAGCAGTCCGACGCGCTTGCCTTGCAACACCCGGAAGTCGTCGGCGGCAAGAACTTCGTTCCCCAGTTGAACCGGTTCGATTGGGGCATGGGTGGGTTTGCAGCCCGTCAGCGTCCATCCCGCGAGCAGAGCGACCAACAGCCAGTTTCTCATGGCCCGAACACTAGCCCTGCCCGGTTCACCGGCGCAAACCTTTTGCAACGGCGTAGTGCGCCGGCAGTTTTGACTTTAAGGAGTGGCGGGTGATGCATAGTTTGTCGTTCGATGAAAGTATTTGTTACCGGCGGCGCCGGTTACATCGGTTCGATTTGCGTTGAAGAACTGCTCAACGCGGGCCACGAAGTCACGGTTTACGACAACCTCTCCGAAGGTCACCGGTCCGCGGTGGATGCGCGCGCCACCTTCCTCCTCGGCCGGCCGGAACAGGACGGCGACATTCTCACATCGGTCCAACAGGCCCGGCCCGACGCCATCATGCACTTTGCCGCCAGCGCCCTCGTGGGCGAGTCCATGACCGATCCCAAAAAGTATTTCCACAACAACGTCGTCAATTCCCTCAAGTTTCTCGATGCCGCCGTCGAGTGCGGCGTTAAAAAATTTGTTTTCAGTTCCACCTGCGCCACTTTTGGTCCGCCGGATCGGGTGCCGATGACCGAGGACCTCCCGCAACGTCCCATCAATCCCTACGGCGAGTCCAAGCTGATGGTCGAAAAATTCCTTCAGTGGTATCACCGGATTTACGGACTGGAGTTCATCGCCTTCCGCTATTTCAACGCCGCGGGCGCGACGGAAAAATTCGGCGAGCATCACCGCACCGAGACCCACCTGATTCCTGCGATCCTGAAGGTCGCCCTCGGCCGGGCGAAGCAATGCGAGATCTTCGGCACGGATTATCCCACGCCCGACGGCACGTGCATTCGCGACTACATCCACATCGTTGACCTCGCGCAGGCGCACATGCTGGGATTGCAGCCGGGCAGGACCGGTTTTTACAACCTGGGCAACGGCGACGGTTATTCCGTGCGGCAGGTCATCTCCACCTGCGAGAAGATCTCCGGCAAAACAATTCCTGCGGTGGAAAAACCGCGCCGCCCCGGCGACCCGCCCAAACTGGTGGCCGCGGCCGACAAGGCCATGCGCGAACTCGGCTGGAAACCAAAGTTCCCCAGGCTGGAGGACATCGTCGCCACGGCGTGGGTGTGGCACCAAAAGCATCCCGACGGTTACCCTGACTGAACCGCGGGCGCGCGGTTTTCATTGCAGTGGATGCCAGAGGTCCACCTGTCGCGCCGGGTCAAAAATCGTTTTGAAGTCGCGCGCCTCGGCGTGGCCGTCCACGAAGTTGTAGTTCGCCCGCCGGTTGTGGCGGCGTGACGCGACATCCGTCGTGTCCTGCACGCTCACCCAGAAATTCGGCATGATGTGGTCGGTGCTCGACGCGTTTTCGGCAAACAGAATGGTCGTGACCGGTTTGGTCACCACGCCGACGCGCCGCCAGGTTTCCGGTTTGCCCCGATAGTCGTCATTCGGCCCGAGTTCGAAGTAAACGTTGAGTCCATAACTCCACGGTGCGGTCCGCCGGTCGGTCGGACAGTGATAAACCCCCGAAAGTAAATTCGTCCAGGTGGCTGGATTGGCGCCCAGGTACGGCGTGAGCGCACCGCCCCAGGCCAGTTGCCCGTGACTGAAGGCGGAATGCTGGCTGCGCGGGAATTGATCATCGTTGTCATCCGCGTAGAAGCGCACGGCCAAGCTGATCTGGCGCAGGTTGCTCAGGCAGGCGGATTGTCGGCTTTTTTCCTTCGCCCGCGTCAACGCCGGCAACAGCATCGCCGCCAGCACGGCAATGATCGCAATCACCACCAGCAATTCGATGAGAGTGAAGGCGGGCTCACCCGGCCCGCCCCCCCGGCGGGGGAGCGGGCGGTGAGCACTTGTGGTTGTACCAACAGACTTCACGGGGCGAGTTTCATCCGGAAGAACTTCCGCGGATCGCCCGGTTCGAGCACGATGGCGGATTGGCCTTCAAGCACGACCGGCGCGTTGGTGACGTCGGTCCAGATGCCGTTCGGCAGCGTCTCCGTGCCTTCCAGCAACCAACCCGTCGTGTTCGCCGGATAGAAGACGACGATGCGTTGACCAATCCCGAGGGCGGGCCGGCCGTCCGACAGGTTGGTAAAGTCGAGCACGATGGGGCCGGTGCTGGAATTGGCCACTTCCTCACCCGTCAGGGTGTTGCGCAGGAAGGCCTCAAACGTGGCGGTGAGCGAGTTGGTTCCTGGCGGCGCGGTCACGCCCGGATGAAACATGTCACCGTTCCAATAAAACGTGTTCGTCGTGTTGGCCGTGCCGAAGATGGGTTCCCATGCTTTCGGTGCCGAACCGGCATAGCGATAGAATCCGAGTTCCGGCGAGGCTGACAGTTTGCGCAGCCAGATGGCGGTGTTCGGCGGCAACGGATCGCTGCCCATCCCGATCGGCATGGCATCAAAGCCATAGCGACGGCTGAACGACAGTCCCTGCCGGCTCGGATCGAGCGAATCGTACCACGGATCGGCGGGGTCGAAGCTGTCGCCCGGATTGCTCACGAGCAAAGGCGTGAGAATCGGGATTTCGCCCGGGGGCATGATCATGGAGTGCAAATGGCCGTCGCCCGCGTTGTAGGAAATCATCGGCATCACCATGCCGCCTTGCATGGGCACGCCGGTGAGCACTGCGGCGGTGGCCGTTGAAAGCCCGCCGGTCACAATGACGGCGGCAACGGCGCGGAAAATAAACTTAAATCTTCGCATAAAACATCGTTTCGTTTTCGGTTAAAAAGTTTTCAAACATTGCGGTTGCGGATTCCAAAGGGGGGAATTCCGACCCGCGGCGCCGGCCACCAGGCCATGCCGCGTCGCAACCTGTCGGCAACAAATGTGATTGGGGAAAAGACGACCCGCTGTAACGATGCCAACCCCTGACGACAGCCAGTGGCTGCATCAGTGTTCAAAACCGTGGATCGTTTTCAGGCAGGCTTGTCCGCGGGGAAGAGGCGCGGGCGCGGTTTGGGAGGAGGTTCGAGCCGCGCGGGAGCACAAACGTCAAAGTTGGGAATTCGTGCGTGCGCCCCGTCGAAATAAAAAGCGACCGGCTGCCAGATCAGGCCGGGATCCAGTTTCGCACCGGACCGGGCCTGGTCTTGTTCCTGTTTCTTCTCGTCGGCCCGGCCTTTTTCGATGGCCAGACAAAGTTTGCAGGGATGTTCGCCGTCGAAAGTCTTGCTGACGGCTTCAGTGAACGACGCATCGCGCGAATATTTCACGATCATGCCGGTCCACGCAATCGTCTGGAGCACGGCCCAGTGCAGGCCCAGGGAAAGGACCAACACCAACGCGGCGACGAGTCTTAAAAGTGGATGCACGACCCGGTAGCATGGAGAGGGCAGAGCAACGAAGTCAAGCGGAACGCCCGTCGGGCCACTTATGTCGGCAAATCCTTGCCCGTCGTCGTCACGGTGAGTTTGCCGTGCTTCACGCCTTTCGCGGCGATGAGTTGATCGGCGATGCTTTTCACCAACGCCGCCTTGCCGCGCACGAGCAGCACTTCCAGGCAGTTGTGATGGTCCAGGTGCACGTGCACGGTGGAGAGAATCACGTCATGATGATCATGCTGGATGTCCGTGAGCGTTTCCTGCACGTGCATCTTGTGGTGGTCATAGACCAGCGTGATGGTGCCCACGATTTCCTCCGAACCGGTCTTCTGCCGGTGTTCCACGAGTTGATCGCGGATCATGTCGGCGATGGCGAGCGAGCGGTTGGTGTAGCCCTTCGCGGTGGTCATGTCGTCCAGTTGCCGCATCAAGGCCGGCGGCAATGAAACGGTGAAGCGGGCAGCGATTTCTTTTTTCATGCACTTTAATTATTTGCAATCCCCGCGAGGGCGCAAGCCGGCTTTTGCAGGTCCGGTGGCTCTGCGATACCGTTCTGGCAATACTGCCCGGCTGACATTAAGTTCCGGTCGTGAGTTTTGAGTGCTCCCATCCGCATTGGCTCTGGCTGCTGTTGCCGGCCTGGGGTTGGATTGTGTGGTTGAGCCGCACCTCGGACGTGCAACTCGGCCCGGTGCGGCGTTGGATGGCCTGCGGCGGGCGGTTGGCGATTGTGACAGCACTGATCCTGGCGCTGGCGGGGATTCAATGGCGACGGCCGATCGAGGGCATGAACGTCTTCTTTGCCCTGGATCGTTCCGACAGCGTGCCCACGGCGCAACAGGAACAATCGTTGCGCTGGCTCAATGAGATGGTGCGTGACAAACCGCTGACCGACCGCGCGGGCGCGCTGGTGTTTGCGTCGGATGCCGCCATCGAAGCCTCGCCCAACGTCACGTTCACATTGCCCGAAGTGCAGGCGGTGGTTCCCACGGAGCGAACGGACCTGGGCGGCGCCATCCGGCTGGCGACGGCGGCGTTTCCCGAAACCGGCCAGCGGCGCATCGTCTTGCTGAGCGACGGCAACGAAAACCTCGATGACGCCTTGAACGCCGCCGTGTCCGCGCGCGCTTCCGGCGTGAGCATTGACGTGGTGCCGCTCGATGCCGAACGCGACAATCAGGTTTCCGTGCGCCGGCTGGATTTGCCGTCGTCCGTCGCCAAGGGGCAGACGTTCGAGGCGAAGGTCTTCGTGCAGGCGGCGCGGCCGGGCGCGACCAAGGTGCGCCTATACCGTGACGAGCAATATCTCGGCGAAAGTTCGATGCAACTCGAAGCCGGGAAGAATCTCTTCACTTTTCCCCAGACGCTGACCGAGCCGGGGTTTTACAACTACGACGTGCGCGTCGAGGCGGCGGGCGACCTGCTGCCGCAGGATAATCGCGCGTTCGGTTTCGTGTGGGTGCGCGGCGTGCCGCGGGTGCTGATCGTATCCACCGACCCGGAGGCGGACCGGTTGCTGGCCGATGCGTTGAAGTCGTCCGACTTGGAAATCAAATTGACCGGCCTCAAGGGTTTTCCCGCGTCGCTCGCCGAGTTCAACAGTTATGACTCGGTGCTCTTCTGCAACGTCGCGGCGGGCGATGTGAGCCGCGAGCAACTGCGCCTGCTCGAAAGCGCGGTGCGCGATTTCGGCGTCGGTTTTGTTTGCGTCGGCGGACCGGACACCTACGCCGCGGGCGCGTATCGCAGCACGCCGCTGGAAACCATTCTGCCCGTGGACATGGAATTGAGCAGCAAGAAGGTCCTGCCGCCGGGCGCGTTGGTGCTGATCATTGATCGCTCGGGCAGCATGACGGGGCCAAAGCTCGAAATGGCGCGGCAGTCGGCCATGGGCGCGGTGCAGGCGCTGGCGGACAGCGATTACATCGGCGTCATCGCGTTCGATGGTGTGCCCTTTGTGGTGGCGGATTTGCAGAAGGGTCAGAACCGGCGACAAATCATCAGCGATATCAGCCGCATTGACGCGGGGGGCGGCACGAGCATGTATCCGCCCATGGAACGCGCGTTCGAGATGCTCAAGAACGTGAAGGCGACCCTGAAGCATTGCATCATCCTGACCGATGGCGTTTCCACCGGCGGCGACTTCAGCGGACTGACGCGCAAGATGGCGGAGCATCGCATCACGGTTTCGACGGTCGGCCTGGGGGAGGACTTGAACGGACCGCTGTTGCGGGAGATCGCCGACCTCGGCAAAGGGAGGTTTTACTTCGTGCCGCAACCGACCCTTTTGCCACAGATCTTCATCAAGGAAACCGCCATCATTCTCAAGTCCGCCATCAACGAAGAACCGTTCACCCCGCGTCTCATTGCCGCCACTGAACCGGTGCGGGGCGTCGCGGCATTTCCCCAACTGCTCGGTTACGTGGCCACCGAACCCAAACCGCGCGCCGAGACGCCGCTGGTCACGCAGAAGGGCGATCCGCTGCTGGCGCACTGGCAATTTGGGCTGGGCCGCACGGTGGCGTTTACTTCCGATGCGCGGAATCAGTGGGCGCGCAACTGGACGACGTGGCCGCAATACCAACAATTCTGGCGGCAGGTGGCGCGCTGGAGTTTGCGCCGGCTGGCGAACGCCGACTTCGTGGCCGGGGCGGCGATTGAATCCGGCGCGGGCCGTGTGAGCGTGGAAGCATTGGATGCGCAGGGCGATTTTCAAAACTTTCTCACTTTGCAAGCCGTCGTGGTCGGGCCAAACGCCGGCAAACAGACCGTCGCCTTGAAACAGACCGCGCCCGGTCATTACGAAGCGAACTTCCCCGCGACGGAAACCGGCGCGTATCTGCTTAACGTCTTGCAGATGGAAAACGGCCGGCCGGTCGCGCAACAAATCGTCGGGGCCAGCCTCGCCCATTCGCCGGAACTCAACGCGGGCGGCGCAAACCTGCCGTTGCTCAAGCGGATCGCCGAAGTCACGGGCGGGCGCGTGCTTGACCCCACCGGACCGGCGGGCAATCCGTTCTTTCACGAACGCGAGAAGACCTTTCAGTCGCAGGAGTTGTGGGAATGGCTGCTGCGCTTTGTCGTGATTACGTTCGTTCTCGATGTCGGCGTGCGCCGGGTGCAACTGGAGCGCGAGGAACTGTTGCGCGCGATTCGTTACCTGATGGGGCTGCTGCCGTTCTGGCCGAAGCCCACACCGACCGCCGCGGCCAAGCCCTCGCTGGCCACGCTGCTTTCCCGCCGGAATGCGCTGCGCGAACAAACCCCGGCCGCGCCGGTTTTCGAAATCATCACCGCGCCGGCCCGGTTCATTCCTCAACCACCGGTTCAAGCCGGGCCGACAGAAAGACCGCTGCCAACGCAGGAAACTCCGCCGGCCGGGACGGGCACGACCTCGCGTTTGTTGGAAGCCAAGCGCCGGGCGCACCGTCGGCGGGAAGCCGGTTGAATTATCAATGTGAATTTGAAACCGGCGGACGTCTGCGTCAGGGACTCTTGAACTGCGTGCCGTTGCGGTCGGCGTAGCGCATGATTACACCGCTGTCGCCGGTGCGGCGATACCAGGTCTTGCTGCTCATGGGAGCGCCGGGACCGCCGGACTTTCCGCTGGAGGAACGCGGGCCGAGACTCCACACGACCCAGCGCACCGGACTTTCGGCGGGCTTCGAATAGCGTTGGCCGTAGTCGCCGTCGAGATTCGGATAATTCGTCGGCACCCAGAGCGAATAATCGCCGGTGGGGGTTCCGTTGAGGAGGATCGGGCCGGGCGCAGCGAATTTATACGTGTGGCCGGGATCGAACGGGTCATCCAGATTTGCCGAGCGTCCGGGCTGGTCGCCGTGCGGCAGATAACGCGCCTCCGCCAGTTCCACCGGCAATTCGCACCAGTGCTCGGCCATGTCGGTGTTGCAATTCACGCGCACCGGCGGCAAGCGCCCCGCGTGGTCGTCGGCATACATTTGGAGCGCCAGGCCAATGCCGTACAGCTCCGCGTGAACTTTCACCACCTTGGCCTTCTCTTTCGCGCGCGACAGCGCGGGCAACAGCATCGCCGCCAACACCGCGATGATGGCGATCACTACGAGCAACTCGATCAGTGTGAAGGCCGGACTTGCACCCGGAGCGCGGACAGCCATGTCCCCACGTTGGCACCAAAGGTCTGGAACACGCGGACAAAGCTGTCCGCGCTCCTCACGTTGATTTGCCGCCGCTGCGTCCATTTGAAGTAACTGCTCGCTATTGCACGCGTTCCAACCGGTAGAATCGCGTCTGCGCCTCCGCCGGGTCAATGATAACCGTCCAGCGTCCGTTCACCAGCACCGGCAAGTTGGTCGCCGGCTGCCAGACGCCCGGACCGCCCACCGTGTTCGTGTATTGCAATTGATAGTTGGCCAACGACCCCGGCCAGGTGATGACCGGCGCTTGGGCGATGTTCAACACGGGCTCTTCCGAGGGCACGATCTCCTGCACGAACAGTTCGTAGCGGTTTGTTCCCTGGTTGCCCGAACCGCTCTCCTGATTGAGAATCCCAATCGCATCAAAACTGCCCGTGGGTGCCGGCCCAAGACTGTAGCGCGGATGCCGCAGCGAGAAATATCGGTTCGCGCCATCGGTCGCGGAACAGAGGCGATTGCCCCACGTATTGGCGGGGTTCCAGCCGCTGGTCGTCACGAGCGTCAGGCCGTTGATTCGCACCCGCATCCCCTGCCAATGTTCGCCGCCGGTGGCGCGCGTCGCATCGAAGATGTCCTCGGACGTGGCCGCGTCGTTGTCGTTCGTGCGGACGAGCGAAGCCAGCGAAAGCACTTCGGGCGCGGGCAGGCCGTAGTTGGACGCGACGAGCGAAATGGTGAAGTCGTAGGCCGGGTCAACGTGATGGGTCTCATTGATGTTGAGTTTGCCGCCGTAGAACGCGAACGAGTTCGCGGTGACGGACACCAGATCGCCCTTGCGGAACGCATGGCCCGTGGCCGGGTCGTGATTCAACCGGTCCAGCTCCGCCGTCCACGCGCCGTTGGTGTAACTGAGATCGCTGCTGCCGTTCCACGGCATGTTGCCATAGTTCTGACCCATGTAACAAAATGTGCCCAAGCGGTCACCCGGCATCACCGCCTGCACCGCGATCTGCCATTCGGCACCCATTTTGAAAAAGTCCGACGGGCCGGTGTACGGGATGAAATTCGGGGTCGCGTCCAGCATTTCGTCCGGATCCGTCACCAGCACCCCGATGACGGTGAACGGCGGCGGGCCGGCCCAAACGTTCGAGCCGACGGCATTGACGGCCTGAACGTTCCAATGCGTCTCCGCGCGCAACGGCGCGGCCAGCAACGGCAACATGAGTGCGGCGGCCAGCAGGAGGTGGAAAACTGTGAATGACCGGCGGCAAATCGCCGGTTGACCGGTTGGAATGTGAAGTGTTACGTTCATGTCGCGAAGTGTGAATGTATTGTTCGTATTATGCAACAACAAAAACGTATGAATATCCTGGCGCTGGTGGCGGGGGCGCTCCTTCTGATCGGCAGCCACACCGTCCGCGCCCACACCGGCCCGCCCGTCATCGTGGACACGGACATGGCGGCGGACGACGCCCGCGCGCTGGCCTTGCTGCTGGCCTCGCCATTTGTTGAGGTCGTTGCGGTGGTGACCAGTGATGGGGTCAGCCCGCCGGATGTCGGCGCCACCAACGTCTGCCGCATCTTGCGGTTTCTGAAACACGACGACGTGGCGGTAGGCGTGGGCCGCACGTTGACCGCCGTGCCGCCGCCGTTTCGCGCCAATGCCGTCGGATTGGACTGGAATCAATTGGGTGAGCCGGCGCTTCCCCGGAGCGGCTGGGCGGGCGCCGTCAGCGTCATTCTTCAACTCGTCTCGCAGCACCCGGACGAACGCGTGCTTTACATCTGTCTGGGACCACTCACGAATCTGGCGGACGCCCTCGAAAAGAACCCCGATCTGGCCGAACGCATCGAGGCCGTGATCTGGTCCGGCACACCGGCCAACTCGGCCCGGCCGGATTGGAACGCCCGGCGCGACCTCGAGGCCGTGAAGAAAATCGCGGCCAGCGGCCTCCGCGTGGAGGCGGTTCACTGGGCCGCCGCCGACGCGCCGGTTCTCGACGACGCGCTGCTCAACGATCTGCGCGGCATGGACTCGCGCGCGGCGGACCTGATTGTTCGCCTGCACAGCGCGGGACGCGGCGGCGAACTCGTCCGCGCCCGGCACTTGCGCTTGTGGGACGACCTGGTGGCATTGCGTCTCACCAAACCCTCGCTCGTCACGAATGTCGCGGTTCACGGACAGGCGCTCTGGCGGGAAGTCACTCCGTTGGATGCGGTGACCGTGCGCAACGCGCTGCCAGGCGCATTGCGGTTGCTGCCCCCGCGCGGCACCGTTGTGCTCGCCGATTTTCCCGCGAGCGAGCCGTCGGGGCTGCTCCCCGATATGCGCGAGATTGCGCCGCAAATCATTGCGCGCCACGGCGTCGAGGAATGGAAGGCCACCGTGCTGACGAGCGAATTGCACCGGCACCTCGGCACCTACTCGATTGTCGGGGCGAAGATGGGCCTGCGGGCACGCGAATTCTTCGAGGTGGATTTGGATGAGTTGCAGGTGGAAAGCCACGCGGGACTGAAGCCGCCCCTGAGTTGCGTGAACGACGGTTTGCAGGTCGCCACCGGCGCGAGTTTGGGTCGTGGGACGATCACCGTGCTTACGAACGCGACGGGCTGCGAAGCAGTTTTCATCCACGACGATCAGCGTTTGCGGTTGCGGCTGAAACCGGAATTCGCCAAACGCATTGCGACCGACATGGCCGAACTGGCGAAACGCCACGGCGGAACGACCCCCGCGTATTTCCAGGCCGTGCGCGGCGTGTCGTTGCAACACTGGTTGAACTTCGACCGCCACACGATGTTTGAAGAAGCCAGCGAAACCGTTCCGGCCAAACCTTAATCGTGCGCTGGAAATTCGGCGTTCTTTGAATCTGCTTTGGCAACGGGCCTCTACAGGTTGGGACAACCTGCGCTGCGTCATCTGGCGATATTCAAAAACTCTTGCCACACCCGCCTGTCTGCGCTTAGAACCCAGCAAGATAAACCGCAGAATGTCATGAAATTGAAATTGAGAACCCTTGTCGTCCTGGCCGGATTTCTTTTCCTGTTCCCTTCCCTCGCCTCGGCCCACACCGAAACCGGGACGATTGGCGGTTTCGTCAGCGGCTTCAGTCACCCGATCGGCGGGCTGGATCACATTGTGGCGATGGTGGCCGTGGGACTTTGGGGAGCGTTCCTGGGCGGTCAGGCGATGTGGTTGTTGCCGGTGGTGTTTCCCGTGGTGATGGCTTTCGGTGGAGCGTTGGGCGTGCTGGGTGTTCCGCTGCCGGCGGTCGAAACCGGCATTGCCATCTCCGGCGTCATCCTGGGTATGATGGTGGCCTGTGCGGTAAAACCGCCGTTGTGGGTGGCGGCGGTGATCGTCGGTTTGTTCGCAATCTTTCACGGCCACGCGCATGGAACGGAACTGCCCGCCGCGGCGAACGCATTGACTTACGCGGTCGGCTTTGTCATTTGCACCGGGCTGCTGCATTTGAGCGGCATCGCGATGGGCTTGCTGGTGCGCTGGCCGTGGGGACGAATCACAGTGCGGGTCGGCGGAGTGGCCATCGCGCTGGTGGGGTTCGGATTTCTGTTCAAGCTTTTGTGAGCGCGCGGCGAGGCCAATCGCGGTCAAGCCGATGGCTGCCGCTTTTTGTGCTTGCGCCATTCAGCTTTCCCACCTCGGCGCACGCCCACACGACGATCAAGGGCATGGGCGACTTCGTGAGCGGACTGGCGCACCCGCTGATGACACCCTCTCACGTTCTCATTCTGCTGGCGCTGGGCTTGATGCTTGGCCAACACACGCCGCTGAAACTCAAAATGCCGGTTCTGGTCTTTGTCCCGCTCTCCGCTGTTGCATTGATTCTGACCACGACGCGTTTGGCGGTGACGGTCCCCCAACCCGTTCTTATCGGGATCGCTCTCGGCGCGGCAATCTTGGTCTCGTTGGAAAAAGCCCTTCCACCGGTGGGCGTGGGTGCGCTTCTGGCTTTGGCCGCGCTCGGCATCGGATTTGATTCCGCGGTGGAGAGCGGCACGACCGCCGTCGTGGTCAAGACGTTGTTGGGAATCTGGGTTGCGCTGGCCGTGGTGTTGTTCGATCTCGCGTTCTACGTTTCGCACTGCACACAGAAGCAATGGATGAAAGTCGGCATCCGGGTGCTCGGTTCATGGATCATCGCCATCTCCTTGCTGGTGCTGGCTTTTTCGCTCAGGAGGTAACGCCCGGCGATTTGACCGCCGGAAATATTTTGGTGGAGCGCGGATTGTCCCAATCCGCAGCGGCCCGAAACACGCTGAGGCAGCGAGTTGAGGACAACTCGCGCTCCGCTTCGAGCAGGCGACGGTAGCGCCAGCGGCGAGCGCGGACTTTGATTATGAAGAAATTATATTTGCGTAATACTCATGAATGAAGCACGATCATCGCGTGCAACGGGAAAAACCCAGATGATTTCCGTGATTACAGGATTGATTGCCGGCGCCGTGCATGTGGCCACGGGGCCGGACCATTTGACCGCCGTGGCGCCGTTTGCCGTGCGGCGTCCGCGCCGCGCGTGGCTGCCGGGCGTGCGCTGGGGTTTGGGTCATTCAGCGGGCGTGGGACTCGTTGGCCTGCTATCGCTCTGGCTGCGGAAGTTGATTCCGGTGGACCTGCTTTCCTCCTGGGGCGAACGACTCGTGGGCCTGACACTGTGCGGCATCGGCCTTTGGGCGTTGCGGCGCACATTCAAGCATGACGTCCACGCGCACGAACACGAGCACGACGGCGACCAACAACACGTTCACTTTCACGTTCATCAACAACACGAGGATCACGGCGGCGCGGGGACGCATCTGCACGCGCACGCCGCGTTCGGCATTGGCACGTTGCACGGCTTGGCGGGAAGCGCGCATTTTTTGGGCGTGCTGCCGGCGTTGGCGTTTCCCACGCGCGCGGGGGCAATCGCGTATCTCATCGCTTTCGGTGCGGGAACGGTTTGGGCAATGGCCAATTTTTCCTGGGGTATGGGTTGGCTGGCGACGCGCTTCGTCAATCGCGGTTTGAAAATTTACCGTGGCTTGATGACTGCGTGCGCGGTCGCCGCGATGGGGGTGGGCTGTTTCTGGCTGGCCACAAGCTGGCGGTAGCGGTCGCTTTGTGTCGCTGCCGATTTATCAAATCGGCCGCCACTGGTCTTTGCGCCGTCTGCGGGTTGGGAAACCCGCGATACGGCACACTTGGAAGTCGGCGCTGCTTTGGTTGTGGCTTCGCGGCGCGGGCATTTCCCGCAAGAGACAATCGCCGCTATTACTTCCCCTGCGACTTCTGAACCAATTCGTTGTAACGCGCCACCACGTCGTTGTGGTTGGTTGCGAGACGATTGAACTTCTCGATGGAATCGTTCAGCCGCCCGGCAAATTCCGTGATGCGCGCGTTGGCTTCGTTGATTTGCGCGTCGCGTTCGGCCACGGCGTTGGCCCAGTTGGTGACGCTTTCCCGGAGTTGGTCGCGTTGGAGGAGCAACTGGCTGTTCTCCTTCTCCGCGTCGCGCAGTTTCTTTTGCGTTTCGCCCGACTCCTCGTGCGCGCGGGAGAATTGTTCCTTGAACCGGGCCAGATCGTCGGTCAAACCGCGAATGGTCCGGTCCTGCTCCGACATTTTTTGCTCCTGCGTCTGCCGGATTTTTTCCAGCCGGTTCACGTCCAGGTTCAGGCGCCGGTCGTTGCGCCATTGCACCACGCACAGAACCACCAGGGCCAGCACGCCGAATAAATTCACGAACTGCAAACGGCGGTTCATGGCGCGGCCGGCTCGCGGATTTCAAACGCCACCTTCTGGATGCCCGTGGCGCGCACGACGTCCAACACGTGAATCACGTCGCCGTGGCGCGCGTCCTTGTCGCCGCTGATGAATACGCGGACGTTGTTGTTGGTGCGCTGGCTGGCGGCCAGTTGCGTCGCCAGTTCATTCAGGCCGACCGGCTGCTTGTCGCAAAAAACCATGCCGGCCTTGTCCACCGAGAGACTGACGAAGTCATTTTTTGTTTCCAACGTGGCCGTGGTGGCGGTGGGCAGGTTTACCTTCACGCTTTTGAGGTTCACCATGCTCA
>CAYWMD010000030.1:0-76475 GCA_964458575.1 uncultured Bifidobacteriaceae bacterium
GAAGTGTCAACCACTTTTACCCTCAAATCGGTCTCATGAACTGGTCGTTAGGACACCGCCTACATCTCCGGCGTGAACAGCAACACGCTGACGTTGGCAAATATCCAATCCGAGGACGCCGGTGATTACCGGGTCATTGTCACCAACGCGTTTGGCAGCGTGACCAGTGCCGTGGCTGTGCTGACCGTGGTCTTTCCATCCTTCCCCATCGAGTTGAGTTCCGCGGCGGTGTCCAACGGAGTTTTCAATTTCTCGTTCACGAA
This sequence comes from uncultured Bifidobacteriaceae bacterium, assembly GCA_964458575.1. Taxonomy (GTDB): domain Bacteria; phylum Verrucomicrobiota; class Verrucomicrobiia; order Limisphaerales; family JADLHS01; genus CAYWMD01. The sequence continues at coordinate 264 of CAYWMD010000030.1, forward strand.
CACGCCCGGCGCGAATTTCACGGTGTTGACCACCACAAACGTGAGTTTGCCCTTGAGCAACTGGACGGCGCTGGGCGGGCTTGCGGAGATTGCTCCCGGCCTGTTCCAATTTACCGATCCGCAGGCGGCGACGAACGAGCAGCGTTTTTATTGCGTCCGCGCGCCGTAGCCCGAATCAAATACTCCGTAGCAGCCGACGTAAGTCGGCTCTGACCTTTCGCACGTTAGATGGAGCGGACTGACGTCCCCTGCTACTTCACCGCCACTGCCGGTTCGTCCATCGCGGAGCTGTCCAGCTTGAGCTCAATGATGGTGTCAATGTCCTGACGTTCCGAGGGCGTCACACCAACCGCAACACCGTCGTTCGATTGCCGCACTTCGGCTTTGCCACCGGTGAGCACTTTTGCCGCGACAATTTTCGCCTGGATGGGCGGAAGCTGGATGGCGTCGCCGTTCCATTTCAGCGCGTGGACGTAGATGGTTTTTCCAGTGCGCGTGGACACGCCGTAATCGCCGGGTTTCCACGGGCCGCCGCGCGTGCCGTAGATGGATTTGCCGTATTTCTTCAGCCACGCCCCCATGTCTTTGAGCCGCTCGACTTGAACCGGTTCGATGGTTCCGTCGGGCATCGGGCCGACGTTGAACAGCAAATTGCCGTCGCCGCCCGCGCAGGTGATCAGTTTGTGCAGGCATTCTTTGAGCGATTTGGTTTCGTCATTGGGCTTCCACGCCCATTGTCGGGCGATGGTCATGCAGGTTTCCCACGGGCGAGTGTCTTGGTACGCGCCAATGCGTTGTTCGGGCGTGTCGTAATCGCCCGGTGCGCCGCTGCGGTTGTTCACCACGATGCCGGGTTGCAGCGAACGGGCGAGGTCAATCAACCGTTGGCCGCGCATGGTGTCGAACTCCTGCGGCACATCGAACCACATGACCCACAACGGGCCATAGTTCCCGATCAACTCCGTCATTTGCTCGCGAATGTATTGCTCATAGCGATCCAGGTTGCTGTGCTCGCGCCGAACTCTTCCGCCGGGACTGGTCAACGGAAAATCGGGATGATGCCAGTCGCACACGGAATGATACGTGCCGAAGGCAATGCCCTCGTGGTGGCAAGCCGCGGCCAGTTCCTTCACCACGTCGCGCGCAAAGGGGGAGTTCATGATGTTGAAATCCGTCTGCTTCGTGTCCCACATGCAAAAGCCGTCGTGATGCTTGGTGGTAAAGACCATGTATTTCATCCCGGCGGCTTTGGCCACTTTCGCCCACGCGCGCGCGTTGAAATTCGTGGGGTTGAACTGGAGATAAAGCCGGTCGTATTCCTCGGTCGGGATTTGATTGCCGCGCGACCAGCCGATTTCCGAGCCTTTGAGTGAAACGGGGCCCCAATGGATGAACATGCCGAAACGCGCGTCGCGCCAGTGTTTCATGCGCGCATCCCGTTCCACGGAGGTTTCCACCGGCGGCTTGACCACCACGGCATCGCCCTCGATAACGAGTTCAATCACGCTCGCGATTTTGTCCGGCGGCGCCGCGGGCACGTGGATGACGATTTGCTTCCTGTCGGCTGTCACTTTCAGTTTCTGACCGCCGGCGAGCAGTGAGGCTTTCAACGGTTTGTTCACGAGCGGCGGCACGATGAGGTTTCCGTCCTTCGGCCAGTCGAAGACGTGCAGGAAGAGCCGCGTCTGGCCGATGCCGCCGGGTTTCTGGGTGCAACGTCCCCAGAAAAGCTGTTCAAACGGACTGGCCTTGGTGCCGTAGATCGCCGTGTGATTGACTTTCATCCACCGGCCCACTTCCGCGAGCCGCTCCACGCTCGGGCCGGGGATCAAACCTTCCGCCGTCGGCCCGACGTTGAGCAGGTAGTTGCCGCCCTTGCTCGCGCAATCAATCAGGTTGCGGACGAGCACCTCGGCGGACTTCCAGTCCTGATCGTCTTTACGAAAACCCCAGGTCTTGTTCATCGTCATGCACGATTCCCAATAAACGCCGGGCGGGAAGCCGGTCGGGGGAATCTCCTGCTCCGGCGTGCCGTAATCGCCGAGGCCCTCACCGACGTTCTTGTTCATGCCGCTCATGCCGGCGCGGCCTTTGCCCACGCGATTGTTGATGATGATGTCGGGCTGGAGGCTGCGGACGTAATTGTAGAGTTCCACACCGCGCTTGGCGATCCACGGGTCTTCCCATTCGCCGTCGAACCAGAGAATCCCAATCGGCCCGTAACGTGTGAGCAATTCCTTCAACTGGCCCTTCAAGTATTCCATGTAACGATCCATGTCCGGTTCGCCGGTGGCTTGGTCGTGCCACGGACGGCGCTTGCCCCAGTCGGGGTGATGCCAGTCCATGATCGAATGATAGAAACAAAGCCGGATGCCGGCTTCGCGACACGCGTCCGCCAACTCCTTGAGCGGGTCGCGCTGAAACGGCGTGGACTTGATGCACCATTCGGTCAGGTCCGAGCGCCACAAGCCGAAGCCATCGTGATGTTTGCTGGTGATGACGATGTATTTCATGCCGGCGTCCTTGGCGATGCGCACCCACTCACGCGCGTCGAACTTCACCGGATTGAATTGCGGGGCGAACTTCTCGTATTCGGAAACGGGGATTTTGCCGTTCTCCATGATCCATTCGCCGATGCTGGGAACGGTTTTCCCCTGCCACTCGCCCGCCGGCACGGCGTAGAGCCCCCAGTGAATAAACATGCCAAAGCGATCCTCGTTGAACCACGCCATGCGCCGGTCGCGCTCGCCGGGTCTTTCCTTCGTGTAGTCTTTAATGGCCGGCTCAGCGGCGACGAGGTTTGCCAGAGTGCCCACGAAGGCCAGCGCGGCGAGGAGGTTCGATTTGGAATGCTTCATAACTTCGACAGAGTTCAGTTCAGAAAGACCCGATGTTCATGCACCACCGCGCCATTAAGCCGGACCCGATTTGCGGTGTCAATTTCCCCGTGAGCGTGGCGCGGAATTGACGCTTTCTCGCGGGAAATGCACGAACCACGCGGGATTTGCACAAGCGGCACAACCGGGCTACAGTCATCCCGACCGAACAATCGGACCGGACCTTGATTTCGTTGAAACATCAAACTGAAAGGAGCCAACGTGTTTTGCTTGTGGCTTAACGCGCGACCACGCGCTCGATTCGAAACCGCCTGCTTCTGGAGCGTCACGATGGCTTTCGGCATGATGGCGTTTCCGCTGACGGCGCTGGCCCAGCGTCCGCGCGGCATTGACGTATCGCATTATCAGGGCACGGTCAACTGGACCAACGTCTACAACGCCGGCAGAGTCTTTGCGCTGGCCAAGTCAAGCGAAAGCGTCAACCCCGCCTACGATGACGCGTATTTTGTCGCCAACATGACCAAGGCCAAAGCCGTCGGCGTGTTGATTGGCCCTTATCATTTTGCCCGGCCGCTTGACAATCCGGGCGCATCCGGGGCGACCAACGAGGCCGACTGGTTCATCTCCCGCGCCGGCCAATACATGACCGCAGGTTACCTGCGGCCCGTGCTGGATCTGGAAAGCGGCGGCAACCCCGACAAGACCGTGCTTTCCACCTGGGCGAATGCCTTTTGCAATCGAATCAAGCAGGTCAAGGGCGTCTCGCCCATCATCTACACCGGACAGTACTTCGCCTCGGCTTACCTGAACAACACACTCACCAATTGGCCCGTCTGGATCGCACAGTACCCTTATTTTCCCGATCCCCAAAATGGCAATCCGTCCGCGACGCCGTGGTCCAGTTGGTCCTTCTGGCAGTTCAGCAGCACCGGCACGGTGGCGGGCGTTTCAGGCAATTGTGACGAAGACGTGTTCAATGGCACCTACGCCACTCTTGTCGCAAACTTCGTCATCGGGGGCACGGTGACCAATCCGCCCACCATCGTCTCGCAGCCGCAAAGCCTGACGCTGAATCTCGGCGCGCCCGCCATGTTCAACGTCCATGCGACCGGGGTTGGCCCGCTGAGTTTTCAATGGCGGTTCAATCAGACGAACATCGCCGGCGCCACGGCGACCAACTATAGTCTCGCCAGCGTTCAGTTGACCAATGCCGGCGGTTTTTCCGTCGCGATCAGCAACGCCGGCGGCATTACCCTCAGCACGCAGGCATTCCTCTCCGTTTATTCGCCCCTGTCCAATGCGCCGGGTTGCATCCTCTCGCCGTCCAACATGGTGAGCTGGTGGGCTGCCGAGGGAAATCCATACGACATTTTCAGCACCAATCATGCAGCGCCGCACGACGGATTCTCTTACGTCGCCGGCAAGCAGATCCGGGCGTTCCGTTTCGATGGCCTGACCGGCTACCTAAGCATCACAGCCACGAGCATTCCGCCCCCGTGGACGGCTTGCATGTGGGTGAACCGGCAGAATGCACCAGGAACCGGCGCGGCCTTGATGGGCGATGGGACTTACGAGTTGAAACTGGAGCAATATAACGGAACACGACAAGTCGGGTTCACACGATTCGGCGTCGGTGACTACAATTTCGGTTACACCGCGCCGGTTGGCGTCTGGACGCATCTCGCGTTTGTCGGCACGACCAGCAACACCCTACTCTACGTCAACGGCGCGCTGCAATCCACGCTCACCAACACGCTGCCGTTGCCGCGGGCTTACATTGGCGCCGGCTACGTCAACACGTCGGCGCGCTTCGTGGATTTCATGCAAGGCGGGCTGGATGAAATCCTGCTCTACAACCGCGCCTTGAGCGGCCCGGAAATCAGCGCCATCGCCGCCGCCGGCAGCGCGGGACTGGTCCGCATCCCGGAGTTCACCGGCATCGAACAGTTGCCCAACGGACAGATGCGCGTGCAGGTGAAAGGCCAGACGGGAAAGAGCTTCACGATTTACGGTTCGATCAACCTGCTCAATTGGGGCAGCATGGGCGCCCTGGCCAATCCCGCCGGCAGCATTCAATTCACCAACAATCTCTTTAACCCCGGCCTGTTCTACCGCGCCAAGCAGCCGTAACCCCGATCATTCCAGCCGGGCCTACGGTGAAATTCCGCTTTGCGTCCCGAGTCGTCGCGGCGGTATTTTCGCCGGTGACGCATGAATTCAAATTCGAATCATAAATGGACGCGGCGGGATTTTATTCAGGCGACCGCGATGGCTTCCTCGGTCCTGGCGGCAACCGGCCCGGCAATGGCTGACGACAGCGCCCCGAAACGGCGCGCTGCCGTGATTGGCCATACGGGCCGTGGTGATTACGGGCACAGCATGGAAACCATTTTCGCCGGTCAACCTGGCATCGAGCTGGTGGCGCTGGCCGATCCCGATCCAGCCGGTCGCGCGAGCACCGCAGCCCGCATCGGAGCGCCGCGCCAATACGCGGACTACCGCGAGATGCTGACCAAGGAAAAACCCGATCTGGTCAGCATCGCCATGCGGCACGCGGACCAGCATCACGACATCGTCCTCGCCACGCTGCGGGCCGGCGCGCACATTTATTGCGAGAAGCCGCTGGTCACGTGCCCGGCGGAAGCGGATGAATTGCTGGCGGAAGCGGAGGAGCGCGGATTGAAAATCGCCGTCGCCCACACCATGCGAACGGCGTCCACCCTGGTCCGGCTCAAACAGGTCATCAGCGAAGGCCAGATCGGCGAACTGGCGGAAATCCGCGCTTACGGCAAACAGGACCGTCGGGCAGGCGGTGAGGACATGATGGTCCTGGGAACACATCTCTTTGATTTGATGCGGTTGTTCGCGGGCGATCCGCTTTGGTGCACAGCGCGGGTGTTGTGGCAGGGGCGCGACATTCGGGCGTCTGACGCACGGCGCGTGGAAGACGACGTTGGCCCGGTGGCGGGCGACGAAGTTTTTGCCCAGTTCGCCTTTGCGAACGGAGTCAATGCCACCTTCACCAGCGCCGCAAAGTTGAAGGATACCGTCGGCCACTGGGGACTGGAGTTGCACGGCAGCAAGGGCATCGCGCGCATCTGCTGCGACCTCGTTCCGAAAGTCTTTCTTCGACGATCCACCGGCTGGAAGGCGGAAACTCCCGGGGACACGTGGGTGCCGTTCGAACCAACATCAACCCGACCGCTGACGCAAAATGTCATCCCGGTGCAGGACTGGCTGGAAGCGATTGCGCAAAACCGCGAGCCACAATGCAGCGCGCGCAACGCCGCGTGGGCGGTGGAAATGGTCTGCGGCGTGTATCGGGCGGGATTGAGCAAGCAACGCGTGGGCTTCCCCTTGAAGGAACGAGCGCACCCGCTGGCTTGATTAGGACCGGCGCGCGGCCCGCTGGGCCGCAGCACGTAGCCTGCGGAAGCGCCTGGGAGATTTTTCCCGCCCGCTGTGACCTCTCTCCCCGCTGCGGCCCGGAGGGCCGCGCGCCATCACGGTGCGAGCAGGTTTTCCAGCAATTTCGCGTTGTCACCATCACCCAGTTCCGACCGGACCCAGTTCCACCACAAGGACTGCGCGAGCACAATGACCTCGCCCCGACCCGCAGCCCGGGAAACGGCGATGAATCCGCATTGTTCATCTTCCGTCATGGTGGCGAGGAACTTGGCCTGCCGCGGGTCCACGAGCGACACACACACGGGCCGCCGGAAAGTGAGGTTGGTCACGCCGGTGGTGAAGGGGTCAGACAAGATGCGGGAGGACGGTATGCCCGGGGCGGCGTCCTGGTCGGCGAGGCGCAGCCCGTAGGGATTCACAAGATCGTTTGCCTTGGAATGTGAACCCCAGAAGAACGCGTCCGCGCACACGATCAACCGACCGCCCCTGGCCACGAACTGTTGCAGACGAGTCACGCGCGCCGCATCGAGGCGCACCAGGGTGGTGCCGCCGACCAGAATCGCGTTCCACCCATCGAGCGATTTCGGCAGGTCATGGAGGAAGTCGAGTCGAACACCCTGTTCCGCGAGCCGGGTGTTGATCCCGGCAAGCGGTTCGAAGATACGACCGTCGCCGGTGGCATAACGCTCGAACGGAGTGTCGGTCAGCAACACGTGCCAACGCGACGGCTTGGCCAGCACATTCACCCGGACCGGAATGGTCATTGTGGTTGTCACGTAGCCACGGCGAGCCAGGCGGACGGTCACTTTGCCATCATGGTTGCCGGGCTGATCACTGGGCAAGTTAAGATTGACGGTCGGAAACGCACCGTGCACCTGATGGTACTCCACCCACGCCCTGTCCACCTGCAGGTAATCCGGCGCCTCCACCTCGATCCGCCAGGCGTGTTTGGTCTGCATGGCGCGAAGGTGACGGATCCCAGTGACGCTCCATTGTCTGAGCCATTGAGGGAGTTGAGCGACCCACGAAGGCGGTCCGGCCGGCTTGATGTCGCTGATGAAGCCCACGCTCATCTCCACGCGACTGCCTTGTAGCACCGTGCCCAAGGGAATCAAATCCGGCTGGGCCCGCCAATTGACCGGCCGCAACGCCGTGGTCCTGGCTTCAGGCCAGAAAAGGAAAACGAGACCGGCCAACACCAGCAGCGCAGCCACCACCAGTCCGAGTCGTCGTTGGCCGCCAGTCATGAAATTTTATCCTGCCCTACTGCAAGCTCGACTTCCCGAAACTCAATTGCTCGCGGTTCGGCAACGCCGGGAATTTCGCGTGCGGTTCCAACTGATACCAGTACGCCACCGACGCAATGTCATCCTCCAGTTGGAGGTAACGGGAACCTTCGGGCGTCTTGTGCCAGCCCAGCGCCTGAATCGTCACTTTCAAATCCTTCTCGAACCGGACCGGATCAACCAGGTGCCAGCGGTACAACCCGAAACGCTGGCCCGGTTCATAGACCTTGTCTTCCGGAATCACCTGCACCAGGCCCGCGTACGGCGTCGAAAAAACTGTGTAACGATTCTTCCCGTCCGGGCCTTTGGTATCGAAATTATACGAGCCGCAGAAATAATCTTCCGTTCCCGTGCCGCAGATCGTCGGGAATTCCTGGTCGCCGTCCATAAAGAATTTGATTTCGCCTTCACCCCACCAGCCGGGACTGTGAACTTCCCACGCAAGGTAAGTACCCACGTACTGGCCGTGCCCTTTCACGCCATCGAGGATGGTGTAAATGCCCTTGGATTTGAGCGGCGATTCGCGGCGGAATTGCGCGTGGAAATAACCGGCATCCTTCGGAACATCGGTGAGCGTGTAATTGATCTGGTAGTAGAGCCGCATGTCCTTGTTGTCGAGGTTCTCCATCGTCACGCGCGCCTTTTTGCGGAATGGCATCGGCCAGTAGCAGTTGAACGCGCTGCCCGGGTTCACGTTCACCGCGAGCGAATTGTTCTGGCAATACTTGCCCCAGCCGCACGCGAAGAAATCGCCCACGGGAACTTCAACCGAGGGTTCGGTTTCGTCGTCCCAATAGAACCGGATGATCGAACGCCGCCAGTTGCCGGTCGGCGTCATCCAGATTTGCTGGATGCAACCCGGCCCCTTGATTTCGCCCAGCGTGAAAATTGTTCCCGCCTTGATCACGACGGAGGGCGAAACTTTCCAACCCTGGCCAAGACCCGTGGCGGCGTCCTGGCCCGTGCCCTCGGTGGCCATGCCCGCCCTGCCCTTTTCGCCCGTGAAGTTCTCCGGACTGATGGAGCGCGATTTGGCCTTGGAAACGCGGTAAAGATTTCCCAGCCCCAGATCCAGGCCGTCGGCGGCCGGTGCGGTTGAAGTCGAGCCGACCGCGAGGGTGGCGAGCAGGAGTGAAGTAAGGAAGGTATGTTTCATGATCGGTAATCCCGTTTGAATTTTAGTCAGGTCTCCGAGCCGCACGGCGCAACGCCGTCCCTACGACGCGGTTCACGAGCAATTCGTAGCGGGCTCCGGCACGTTTGGCAAAGGAATTGTTCGTTCCAGGTTTGACCAAAGGCGCGGTCAGCGGCGTTAGCCGCGGTTATCCCGGCGGCCGCACTCCACGACGCAAGCGCATCAACGCACGACCTGCCCAGCCCGCCAAAGCACCTGTTACAATCCCAGTTGACGCCATCGCGGAAATGACGGACAAACTAGGCAGACCGTGAAAGCCAACACGACCAACCGTTCGCTGACGGAAAAATCCGCCCGGGCGGCTTTCACATTGATCGAACTGCTGGTCGTCATCGCCATCATCGGCATTCTGGCCGCGCTGTTGTTACCGGTTCTGGCCAAGGCCAAACAGCGGGCGCACAGCATCGCCTGCATGAGCAACCATCACCAGTTGACGCTGGCATGGAGGCTCTACAGCGATGACAACAATGAACGGTTGCTTTACGCCAGCCGGCATCCGCTTTACCCGCAGATGAACCCTTATTCCTGGATACTCGGCGACCTGGATTTCAATCCCGCGAACCGGTCGAACTGGGATCCCGATGTGGACATCAAGAAAAGTCCGATCTGGAATTATTGTGGGAACTCGTTGGGGATCTGGAAATGTCCGGCGGATCGCTCCGCGTTGATCGTGGATGGCGAAAGCCGGCCGCGCGTCCGCAGCATGTCCATGAATTTGTGGGTGGGCGGTTTTGCCGGTTACGATGGCGGACTTTCCGGCGGCGACTACTGGACCTATGGCGGCAATCTCTGGCGCGTGTATTTGAAGATGTCCGAATTCATGAATCCCGGCCCTTCCGGCGTCTGGCTCCTGATGGACATGCGGGAGGACAGCATTGATTGGGGAAACTTCGCCGTGAACATGCGCGGCTGGCCCGATGCTCCCGAGCAGGCAGGTTTCTACGATTTGCCCGCCAGCTATCACCATCGCGCCGGCGGGCTATCGTTCGTGGACGGGCACGCCGAAATCAAACGCTGGCGGGACGACCGGACCATGCCACCGCTCGTCCCCAACGGGTTGATCCCGGACCAGTATTCCTCGCCCAACAACCCGGACATTCTCTGGCTGCAACAACGGACCACCAACCGAAAACAATAGCCATTCCGGTTCGAATTGCGTTCTTGCGCTTCGGCCCGCCATTCGTAATCTCACCGCGAATTTGAGCATGAACTATCACATTTCACAACGCGCCGCTTCGCTCTCCCCTTCGCTCACCCTGGCCATTGACTCGAAGGCCAAACAACTGAAGGCCGAAGGCCAGGACGTCGTCGGTTTCGGCGCCGGCGAACCGGATTTCGACACGCCCCAACACATCAAGGACGCCTGCGCCCAGGCGCTCGCCGCCGGGTTCACCAAATACACGCCCGCCGCCGGCATCCCGGAATTGCGCCAGGCCATCGCCGACAAATTCAAACGCGAGAATGGTCTGACCTACAAACCCTCACAGGTCATCGTCTCCTGCGGCGGCAAACATTCCTGCTACAATGTCATCCTGGCCACCTGCCAGGAAGGCGACGAGGTCATCATTCCGGCGCCGTATTGGTTAAGCTACCCGGAGATGGTCAAGCTCGCGGGCGCAAAACCCGTCATCATCGAAACGACGGACAAAACGGAATTCAAGGTCACGCCCGCCCAACTGCGCGCCGCCATCACGCCGCGCACGCGATTGCTCGTGCTCAACTCGCCGAGCAATCCCACCGGCTCGGTTTACACACCCGCCGAAATCAAAGCCATCGGCGACATCTGCGTCGAGAAGGGCGTGCTCATCATGAGCGACGAGATTTACGAGCATCTGCTTTACGATGGCGCGGTCCACAAGAGCGTCGCGAGTTTTTCACCGGCGCACTTCGAACACACCATCATCGTGCACGGCTTCGCCAAGGCGTGGAGCATGACGGGCTGGCGGTTGGGATTTCTCGCCGCGCCCGAACCGATTGCCAAGGCGATTGACGCCGTGCAAAGCCACAGCACGAGCAACCCGACCAGCTTCGCGCAAAAAGGCGCCGTGGCTGCGTTGACCGGCCCGCAGGACCACCTACCCAAGTGGCTGGCGGAATTCGCCAAGCGCCGCATGTTCGCGTGGCAGAAGTTGAACAGCATCCCCGGCGTCTCGTGCGTGAACGCCAAGGGTGCGTTTTATCTTTTCCCGAACATTGCCAAGACCGGCCTCAAGTCCACGGAGTTCTGCGCGAAGCTGCTCGAACAGGAAAAAGTCGCCGCCGTGCCCGGCATCGCCTTCGGCGCGGACGACTACATCCGCCTCAGTTACGCCACCAGCATGGCGAACATCGAGAAGGGCCTCGCCCGGATAGAGAAGTTTTGCCGAAGTTTGGTGAAGTAATCGCGCCCGCCGCGTGTGGCCATTCAGCGCGACCGGTTCAAGGCTTGAATCTTAGTCCGGGGCAATAATTCGTGAGTTGTTCGGGCGGTAGAACGTATTCTGGCGGCAGCACGTACTCGGGGGGAAGGAAGTACTGCATCCCCACTTCTTGCGTCTCCAGCAAGGATGGTTGGGCGCCAATCTGTGGTGATGATCGCCGTTGCAGAAACTCGTATGTCGGCTGCCAGCGATGCTCGATAAATGCAACACACCGATCCAGCCATTCATTTTCCCGAACGAGATCGCCTTCAGCAACGCTCGAGCGGCCAAAATCAGCAGAGCGTGCGCGCAGCAGGGTGTGATCCTTTCCCCGAGCTTCAATTTTTATGATTGTGGTGTGTGCCGAAGGCCCGATGGAACTGATCCCCTCAAAGATGACCAATTCGGTGCGGTCACCGAGTGACGCAAGTGGTGAGTCGATCCTCGCGGCTATGTAATTATCCCACTGAAATCGCGGCGAATCATTGGTCAGGCATGCCGCCAATTCCCTCAACCGTTGCACGACTTGGGCTGAAGACTGCGGGACCACTCTTCCGACGCGTGGCTTGGAAACACAGCCATGGAAGCAAAATCCCGCCAGCAAAACCGCCATTCTCCATGTCCCGGCCCGTAAATATCTTCTGATCGTCTTCACGGTTCGCGTTTTGCGACATCCATATGCGTCGAGCCTACGCAAGCTGCAACCCCGGCGCAATCTCAGCGTCGTACTCAACAGCCCTCGTCTCCAACACGAGCTTTCGCTCCGCCAGAACGCCAATCATCGCCGCGTTGTCGGTGCAAAGAGACTTTTCTGCCAGCCGCAATGTGAAACCTTCGCGCTCACATGCCGATGCCAACGAACTGCGCAACGCGCGGTTGCACGTCACGCCGCCGGAAGCCGTCACGCAGCGCACGCCCAACCGCCGCGCGGCACGGATGGTCTTGGTCACGAGCACTTCCACGATCGCCGCCTGCACGCTGGCGCAGAGGTCGCGGACTCTTTGCGTGTCCTTCAGGAGTTGCGGATTGTCGCGCAAAAAATAGCGCACGGAAGTCTTCAAACCGCTGAAGCTGAAATCGTCGTTGGCGTCGTTCAGCATCGGGCGCGGGAAGTCGAACGCCTGGGGATTCCCCTGCTCGGCCAGCCGGTCAATTTCCGCCCCGGCGGGATACGCCAGGCCCATCAGCTTGCCCACCTTGTCGAAACATTCGCCCGCCGCGTCGTCCACCGTCGAACCGAGCACGCGGTGCTTCAACTCGCCTGCGACATGCACCAGCATGGTGTGACCGCCGCTGACAATGAGCGAAACGTTCGGTTGCAACGCGCCCAAGTCGGCAAAGAACCCGGAGCGTCGAGCGCCGTCTCGGCCAGTACCGGATATCTGATCCGTCGAGCCGGGGCGGCGCTCGGCGCTCCGAATCCACGGCGAGTAAAGGTGCGCTTCATGATGATGAATCCCCACAAATGGCTTGCTCAGCGCGAACGCCAGCGCCTGCGCGGCCTTGCATCCCACCATCAAAGCGCTCGGCAGCCCCGGCCCTTGCGTGGCGGCCACCGCGTCGAGTTGCTCAACTGCCACCGCCGCTTCGCGCAAGGCCGCCTGCGCCACGGGAATCAAATTCCGCAAATGCTCGCGCGCGGCCAGTTCCGGCACGACACCGCCGTATTCGGCATGAATCCCGACTTGTGAGGAAACGACGTTGGACAGGACCTCGCCTCCGCGCACCACCGCGGCGCTCGTTTCATCGCAGGAAGTTTCAAAGGCGAGCAAGGTCATGCCGTTGGAGTTCAAGCTTCAGCTTTTCGGTCGCTGTACCCGGTCACGGAGGAGCAAGCTGAAGCTTGAACTCCAACCGACTCACTTCGCCGCCATTCGTTCGGCCCCGCGTTTCGGCGGGTCCGCCTCCGGCGCGCGGTGGGTGAAAAGGTTGATGCCCTTGAGCAGATCCATGGCGCGATCCAGTTGCGGATCGCGCAGTTTTTCAACCGCTTCCCGGTCCTTTTCGTCGAGCGACTCCAGGCCGCCGGGGGCGCGCCGGAGTGCCACCGCGCGCTCCTCGTCATCCGTCATGGTGACCTCGATGTTCGGCGTGATGCCGTGCTCGTGAATGACCTTGTGGCTGGGCGTGTAATACTTGGCGGTGGTCAGGCGCAACGCCGCCACCCCGTCCGTCGTGCGCGGCAGCGGAATGATGCTTTGCACCGAGCCCTTGCCAAAGGTCTTCTCGCCCAGCAACACGGCGCGTTTGGTGTCCTGCAAACAGCCCGCCACAATTTCCGCCGCGCTGGCGCTGCCGACGTTCACCAAAACCACGATGGGCATGCCCTTCAATTCGTCGCCCCGGCCCCGCGCCGGATATTTCTGGACCGAACTCCGGCCCTCGGTCGAGACCACCAACTGTCCGCGCGGGAGGAATTTCTCGCACACCTCGACCGCCTGATCCAGCAGGCCGCCGGGATTCCAGCGCAAGTCCAGGATCAGCGCCTGCATGCCCTGCGCCTTGAGCTTCTTCAACGACGCCTCGAGTTCGTCGCCGGTCTTCTCCCCGAACTGGGTGAGGCGCAGGTAGCCGATTTTGTTGTCGCTCAGGGGAAACTCTTTCTTGCCGTTGATGTCCTTGACCATGTCCACGTTAATCACGGCGCGGGTCAGCTTAATATCTTTCATCAGGCCCGAGGAAGGCCGGTTGATGGAGATGGTCACGTCCGTGCCCGGTTCGCCCCGCAGGAGTTTCACGGCTTCGGGGAGATTCATGCGTTCGGTGCTCCGCCCGCCGATTTTGACGATGCGATCGCCGGCCATGACCCCGGCCCGGCTGGCAGGCGAATCCTCCATGGGAGACACCACCGTCACGTAGTTGTCCTTGACGGCGATGACAATTCCCAATCCGCCAAATTGCCCCTGCGTGTCGCTCTGCAATTCCTTGTATTGCTCCGGATCGAGGAATTCGCTGTGCGGGTCCAGCTTGTCAATCATCCCCCGCAACGCGTCATAAACCAGGTCCTGATACGTCAGATTCTTGCCGTCCACATAATCCTTGCGGACCTTTTCCATGACCAGGGAGAACAACTCCAGGTTTGGGTAGGGCGAATCCTTCTCGGCCGCCTGGGCGGAACTCAGATACAGCCGCGCGCCCACGGCGAGGTTCACCACCAGCACCACAATCACCAGTCCATAAATCAAGCGTCGTTTCATAACTGTCTGTCTGTTCTGCGGGCTACCATACGGGCGATTTTACGTGAAGGCAAGATGCGCTCCCATTTTGGCCTCATAATGTTGCTCTTTTTCTTAATCTTAATCGCTTTGGCTCGCGCTTGGGCCAGCAGCTCAAAAGCAAGATTGCGATTCAGATCAACCAGCAGCCGGATGGCGCAGCAGTACCTCAATCAAAGGCAAATCACCCGGCACCGTCACCTTCGGATTAAAACTGCCACCCGGCACGAGCCTCACCGCTTGCCCGATCAATTCACAAGCCGCCGTGTCGTCGGTGACCAGCAGCTTTTGCCGGCGCACTTCCGCCAGTGCGCGGCGAATGACGTCCACGCGAAAAGTTTGCGGCGTCTGCACCGACCACAAACGCGATCGGTCCACGGTACGGGCGATGATTTTGCCATCGGCCGATTCCTTGATGGTGTCCGTGACCCGCTGCGCCGCCACGGCCGCGCCGGTTTCCCGGGCCGCCGAAATGGTGGCCGCGATCAAGGCTTCACTCGTGCACGGCCGGGCCGCGTCTTGAATCGCCACGATCTCACTCTGCGCCGATAGCGCCGCCAGGCCGTTCCAAACCGAATCCTGCCGTTCCGCCCCGCCCGTTACAATACGATGCGGCTTGCGCAGTCCGTATTGGGCCGCAAGTTCGGCAAACGCCGATGGCATTCCCTCGCGGACAACCACAATGATCTCATCAACACACCCGGCATCGTTGAAACGCTGCCACGTGTGCGCGATCACCGGCTTGCCCGCGACTTCGAGGAAAAGCTTGTCCACACCCGGCCCCATGCGGGTGCCACTGCCGGCGGCGACGAGGATGGCGCTGTTCATTTCGGTAAAGTCTAAAGTCTGGGGTTCAAAGTCTAGAGTCAAAAACCCGCGGCAGGGGGTGCCATTTTGAGCCGTGAGTGAAACGCCCAGGATGCTACTGGCCGGCTGCCCAGGCGTTCAACTCATCCTGCAACCGTTCCACCGGCAACCCGACCACATTGCCGTATGAACCCGAAATTTCCTCCACGATCAATTCGCCGTGCTCTTGAATGGCATAAGCACCCGCCTTGTCGAGCGGATTGACCTTCGTCAGGTAACTCTGGATTTGCTCCGGCGCAAGCGCCCGAAAGCGGACGTCGGTACTGACGGCAAACACCCGCTCCCGGTGCGCGCGCAGATGAATCAAGACCACACCCGTGACGACCTGATGGACGCGGCCCTGAAGGCGGCCCAACATGCGTTGCGCGTCGCCGAGGTCCGCCGGCTTGCCCAGGATTTCGTCGTGGAGGAAGACCAGCGTGTCTGCGGCCAGCACGAGGGCGTCAGGACATTTCTTGGCCACGGCGCGCGCCTTCCGATGAGCGTTGAGCTGGCAGAGTTCCAGCGGCGAAAGATGTTCGTGGGCAAATTCCCCGGCCTCGCTCGGCACGACCTGAAAATGCAGGCCCAGTTGTCGCAGTAATTCCGCCCGGCGCGGGGAGGCGGACGCAAGGATAAGCGGGGGCAGATTCATGTTGGAAGCTGTTTTACTTGAGCGCGGTTTTCCGGACATATACGTCGAAGAAGCTGCTCGAACCGATCTTTTGGTAATGGGCTTCAAAATCCTGTCGAAAGGCCGGATCAAACAAAGGACGGTTCGGGCGATAAAGATTGAGCATCGCAAAGGGCGGGTTGTTTCTGGGAATCAGCCAGACGTCAAACTTTTCGGCCCGCAACACGTCCCGGGTCGCCTGTGGTATTGGCACGCCCGCCTTTTCGAATTCCATCAACGCCACCGGCTCGATGAAGTACGGGTGTCCGTTCAGCACGAGCGGAAGAAAATGGTTCGAAACGAATTCCGTTTCATTTCCGCCGCATCCCATGACGATGCTTCGACCGGGCAGCCTGGTCATGATTGCGCTCAGGTCCGCGTTGACCGCCCGCGAGAAGGGGTTCTGGAGCCGTATCGCGCCCGCAATCTGCGTCCACTGATACGCACCCAAAATCGCCGCCGTCAGAAAGAACGCCAGTGCCAGCGGTCGCAGCCATTTGCTCTGGGACCATAAAAGGCCGCGACGCGCTTCGGGCATTGCGCTGACCATCCCGCCGCAACCGTAAAGTACGATCGGGATGAGCGGAACGAACTGGGTCGGGTCCGAGCCAGCCTTTGACGCAAAGAGAGATTGCGCGGTCAGGCTGGCGAGGATTCCCAACAGACCGAGCCTCATGCCCGGCGACTGCGCCCGCCAGTCGCACCTCGAGAAATGCAACACCAACCAAGGGATTGCTATCGGCAGGCAAAGAAAGAGCAACCACTGAGAGCTCCAAAGAATTTCGTTCGCCCCCAGACCCACCTTCCCCGCAGCCAGCAAAATCCGCAGCCACATCCAAAAGGAAATGTTGGGCAGCAGAAACGGGATGCACGCAGTCAACATCGCCACCGCGACGGCAAGAACAGCGGGCTGCCATCCTGCCCGATGGAACAAAATCAGGAGCGGAAAAATGAAATGGAAGGCCGCGTTGATCTTGAGGTTGACCGCCAAACCGCAGGCAATGCCGAGGCCGAGAGACGCACCGACTCCCTTGCGCGAGATGGCCGCCCATAATGCGAACGCCACGCAGAGGCCGATCAGCGGGTCAGCCCGGGTCCAAAACGTGTTGGGCACGTTCGCCATGCAAAGCCCGCACATCAGCCCCGTCATGATGACGAGCGGCCGGCCCTTCACACACTTGCTCAAGCACAGACCGCCCAGAGCCACCGTGCCCAACGCGGCCAAACCGGCGAGCACCTTGCAGGCGAAAAGTCCCGACGGCAGGAGCCACAGGGCCATGGCATACAAACAGTAGGTGCTCGGGCCGTAAAGCATGCTGTATCGGGGAGCGGCTTCCAGATCCTGGTAAACCGGCTGGCCGGACAGCAGCAAGTGGGAACAACTCACGATGGCCGGCTCGGCGTGGTCAATATGGGTCGGAGATACCACGTAGTAGATCACCATGCCGACGTAGCCCGCAATCAAGCCGATCGCAAGGGTCACCCCCGCGAATCTGACCGCACCGTTCCACTTCGCCTGGGGGTCGCCGCCCGGTCCGCCCCAAACCAGTTTCAAAAACCACGTGATCACAAACAGGACTGCGCACGTGAAGAACGGGAGATAGTTGTACCGGTTCACACGGTCATTCTATGAATTCGACGAATTGGAAAAAAGTCCAGGAAATCGCCCGCCCGCTTCCCAGCGCTGAATCGCGGCCATGGTCATCATCACGCTGATGATTCTGCGAGAAACTCGTCAACCTTCGCCAGCACGTGCTCGATCATTGCCGGCTCCAAACCCGGATAAACCCCGACAAAGAACGTGTTGGTCGTGATGACATCGCTGTTCTTCAAATTGCCCGCGACGCGATGCTGAATGTCTGCATAGGCCGGATGGCGCAGAAGATTTCCGCAAAACAGATTCCGCGTCTCGATCCGCGCCCGCTCCAGGGCGTCCACGAGCGCCGCCCGCGTGAACGGCGCGTCCGGACGCACCGTGATGACATATCCGAACCATGAAGGATCGGCTGGCGGCGGCGCCGAATGCAGAATCAGGTGTTGCTCATGCTTTTTCAATCCGGCGGCCAGCGCCTCGTGGTTGCGTTTCCGCGTCGCCACGAATTCGTCCAGTTTCTTCAACTGCGCCACCCCGACCGCCGCCTGCATGTCGGTAACTTTCAGATTGTATCCGATGTGGCTGTAAACATATTTGTGGTCATAGCCAAACGGCAGTGAACCAAACTGCTGCTCGAACCTTTTCCCACAGGTGTTGCTCCGGCCCGGCGCACAGTAGCAATCACGTCCCCAGTCCCGAAAACTGCCCGCGATCGTCGCCAGGTCTTCATGATGGGTCACCACCGCCCCGCCTTCGCCCATCGTAATGTGGTGCGCGGGGTAAAAACTGAATGTGGCCAGGTCGCCAAAAGTGCCCGTGAGTTGTCCGGCGTAACGCGAGCCCAGCGCATCGCAATTGTCCTCGATCAACCACAACTGGTGCCGGTCGCAGAGTTCCCGCAACTCGCGCACGGCGTACGGCACCCCCATCGTGTGCGCCGCCATGACGGCTTTGGTTTTTGGGCCGATGGCGGCTTCAATGCGATCCAAAGCGGGCACATACGTCCCCAGTTCCACGTCCACAAACACCGGCACGGCGCGGTTCTGGATGATCGGATTGACGGTCGTTGGAAAACCAGCCGCCACCGTGATGACTTCGTCACCCGGTCTCACCGCGCGATCCTTGAGCCGCGGCGACGTCAGGCTTGAGAACGCCACGAGATTGGCGGACGAACCGGAATTGACCAACAGCGCATGGCGAACCCCGAGGTGCCGGGCGAGGCCGGACTCAAATTCGTTCGCGTAACGCCCGGCGGTCAGCCAGAAGTCCAACGACGAATCCACCAGATTCACCAGCTCCTTTTCATCAAAGAAACGGCCGGCATAACGAACCCAATCCTGTCCGGGCCGGAACGGCGGCTTCGGCCCGGCAAAGTGGTATTGGCGGACGAGGTCGAGGATTTGTTGCCGCAGCGGGTCGCGGTGGTTCATACGGCGATCGCCTTTTCCGTCCAGGCCAACATCAGTTTCAAGCCCGCGCGCTTCCCCTGGCGGGGCGACCATTTCAGCAGGCGCTTGGCTTTGCCGATGTCGGCCACAAAAAACCTCTGGTCGCTGTGACGCCAGGGCAGCCGGCGATACTGGAGCTTCACGCCGAGAAATTCTTCGAGCAATTCAAACAACTCGAGCAACGAACAACTGTTGCTCATCCCGCCACCAAGGTTGAACACCTCGCCGCGGACCTGGCCGATGCGCGCGGCGGCCGCCAGATACGCATCCACCGCATCGTCCACGAACAGCAGGTCGCGCACTTGTTTGCCATCGCCCGAAATCGTAAAACGCGCGCGGCGGGGATTTCTTTGCACCGCCAGCGCTTGCTGGCAAAACCACCCCACCCAGCCCTGATCGAACGTCGCAAACTGCCGGCCGCCAAAAATCGTCGAGTGCCGGAAGACCACCGTGTTCAACCCGAAGGCACGAGCGTAATCCTGCATGTATTGGTCAGCCGCGCCCTTGGAGCAACCGTAGGGCGTCTGGAAATCCAGCGGCGCGGACTCATCAATGCCATTCGGAAAACCCGGCGCACGGTAGCGCAACGATCCGGCCACCAGACGCACGCCCCGCAACGCGCCATATACCTTGTTGCTCGACGCGTAAACGATGGCCGCGCCGAGTTTCTGCTGACGAACAGCCTCCAGGAGATTCAGCGTGCCGACCGCGTTGGTTTCAAAATCGAGCCGTGGGTTTGCCATTGATGTCGTCATGGCCACCTGCCCGGCCAGATGGAAGATCGCCGCGGGTCGCGCCTGGCGGACGACTGCAGCCACGCGGCCCGCATCGCGAATGTCCGCGCGCACAAAATTCGCCAGCCCGCCCGACCGCAACCAGCGCAGATTTTCCTCCGATCCCTGCCGGGAAAGATTGTCGAAGACGGTCACGCGCCATCCGTCGCGCAGCAACCGCGCGGTGACGTTAGAACCCACAAACCCGCATCCACCCGTGACCAGGGCTGTCTTTTTCATGTTCGCTCGACGCGTTCCCGCTTGGCTTCCCACTTCAATTTCACGAGTCGCAGCAAAGTTACAACATAACCCATGGCGAAAAGCAATAGATTGCGCTTGGTCCGGCCCGCCTTCCGTTTCTCAAACAAGCACGGGACTTCCCTGAGGCGGTAACCTTTGCGACTGAACACCAGCTTCACCAGAATTTCCTCCACGATGTCGAAATGGTCGCACCGCAGCCGGAGGCGACGCAGGTCGTCCCCCCGGTAAAGCCGGAAACTGTTCGACACGTCGAGGCAGTTCAGGCGCAGGACGATTCGAAAGGCCACGTTCACAACCTGGCTTAGAAAAATGAGGATCGCGGGATTTTCCGTTCTTCCCCCGGCCACGTAACGCGATGCGATGACCAGGTCGGCCTCGGCACGATGCCGCCAAAGCTCGGCGACGAACCCCGGATTGTGCGAACCGTCCGCGTCCATCAACACGACCTGATTGCCGCGTACTTCTTCGAGGATCGTGCGCATGGCATGACCATACAGGTTGCCGCCGCGCCGTGATACGTAACGGGTCGCGTGCCGCGCGCACACCTCCGGAGTGGCATCGCGCGGGGTTTCAGTGTCCACCACGACGATCTCATACTCGGGAGTCAAGGCCCGGGCCACCTGGTGCAATTGCGGCAACAGCACCGCCAGATTGTCCGCTTCCTCGTAGGCGGGCAATGCGATGCTTAATTCCGGTGTTGGCGTGCTTGACTTCACAAGCATTTGACAGGCTCCTTGAGTTTGAGGGACGGAAACGATTCCCGAGCCAGTTGCCAGAGCGCATGGGCAAAATTCGTTTCGGCCTGCCAGCCCAGTTGGGTCCGGGCGCGCGCGGCGTCGGCCACCAGATATTTCGGCTCGAACGGCGAATAATCCCGCGCGCCAAAATCCAGGCGAACGTCCAATCCCAGTTCCGCCACGACGCGTTCCACCAACTGGCGCAACGTCGCGGTGTCGCCTCGGCCCAGATTGAACACCTCCGGTCCCGCGGATGAATCTTTGCGCAGCGCCGCCAGAACCACCCCCCGGGCAATATCAGCCACCGCACAGTGGTCGCGGCGCTGGTCCCCCGGCGACAGGGCCAGCCGTTGACCTTCCGCCGCCGCGCGCAGCAGCAAGGGAAACAAGCGCGTCCCCGTGTCGCCCGGACCGGAAAAGGAGAACGGTCGCACAATCGTCAGGGGCACGCCCCATTCCAACGACGCCGCCCGCAACAAAGTCTCGGCCGCGGCCTTGGCGGCCGCGTAGGGATGTCGCGCGTCCAGCGGATCTTCCTCGCGCAAAGCCCGGCATTGATCCGCATACACCAGGCCTGTGCTCACAAAAACAAACCGGCAGCCGGCGTGTTGGGCAACCAGCTCGCACAGGCGCACGCCCAATTCCACGTTGGTCCGGACCAATTCCTCCCAACCGGGTCGCGGCGTCTGCATGCCCGTGGCCGCGGCATGCACGAATACCGTAGGCCGAAAAGCCTGGAGCAACCGGTGGATTGAAGGGGTATCGAACAAATCTGCGATTTCGTAGCGCACACCGGAACCCGACACGGGCAAACGATGTTGACGGCGAAGCAGAGCCAGGGCGTTCATATCGGGCATGGCCGCCAGTTCCGCCAGCACCGCTTGTCCCAGCATGCCCGCGGCGCCCGTCAAAACGACCCGGTGTTGTTCAGCGGAAACGCCCATGCTGCGGGTCAGGCGGTTGCCCATCGCAAACCGCGACGGCGCGCACTCTCCGTGTAGCTTTCAATCTGCTCCCGGGTCAAACGCTGGAGTTCGGCCCTGGAAGCAGCCTGGTCCGCGGCGCGATACCAGCGCATCGTCTCGCGCGCGGCGTCCGCAAAACTCCACACCGACAACCAATCGAGCAGCCTGGCGGTTTTGGCCGTGTCGAGTTGCAGCAAACCGGCTTCATGGACGGCCTTGGCCTCGCGATGTACGACACATCGTCCGGGCCAGTGTTTTAAAATTTCCAGGACCAGTCGTTGCACGGTCTGTTTCGCGTCGGGTCCCGGACCAAAATTGAACGCCGAGCAAAGCGGGTCGGCCGGCCGGCGTCGCCCGGCCAGTTGCGCACCCAGCCACAAATAACCGCTCAACGGTTCCAAGACGTGCTGCCAGGGCCGGATCGCACGCGGGTTGCGCACAACAGCAGGACGATTTCGCTGCAACGCCCGCACACAATCGGGAATGATCCGGTCGTCTGCCCAGTCGCCGCCGCCAATGACATTTCCCGCCCGGGCGCTGGCAATCCGAAAGGAATGCTCGTGGAGGTAGGAACGCCGCCACGCCGCGATGGCAATTTCGGCGGCGGCCTTGCTGGAACTGTAGGGGTCGTGGCCGCCCAACGGGTCCGCTTCGGCATAGCCATGGTCCTGCTCGCGGTTCTCATAGCATTTGTCTGAAGTAACACACACGACGGCGCAGGGTTTGGGAAGTCGCCGGACCGCCTCCAGCAAATGGATCGTCCCCAGCACGTTGGTGTTCCAGGTCTCCACCGGGCTGCGATACGACTCGCGCACCAGCGGTTGCGCAGCGAGATGAAAAATGAAATCCGGCCTGGCCCGGGCCACGACCGCCGCCAGCGCCTTTGCATCACGAATGTCGCCAAGCCGGTGCGTGACGCGATGCGCGAGATCCAGTTGATCGAACAGTGCCGGCCGGGTCGGTGGCGGCAGGCTGAAGCCGGTCACCCGCGCCCCCAGGGCCAGCAACCATTCACACAGCCATGAGCCCTTAAAGCCCGTGTGGCCGGTTAGAAAAACCTGCTTGCCCGCGTAGCTGCCGCCGAACGGCGTGCGTCCGGCGTGACGGTTCGTTGTTATTTTTTCTTTCAACGACATGAGCCAATGCGAGTTACCAGACTTTCCAAGGCGCCTTGTTCTCGTTCCACAGCTTGTTCAGGTAGAGAAAGTCCTGGTAGGTGTCCATGGGCTGCCAGAAACCTTCGTGGCGATAGGAGTGCAACTGCGCGGCGCGGACCAGTTTGCTGATCGGCTCGCGCTCGAACATGACGTTGTCAGCGTCCGGCAGATACTCGAACAAGCGATGTTCGCAAACCATGAAGCCGCCGTTGACATACGCGCTTTCCATCGCCGGCTTTTCATCGAACTCATGAATCGTCCCCTGGGGCTCAATCACCAGCGCACCAAAACGGCCGGACGGATGCACGGCGGAAATCGTGCAGACCTTCTTCCCCCGCTGGTGTTCCTTGATCGAAGCCGTGATATCAATGTTTGCCAGTCCGTCGCCATACGTGCAAAGAAAGGGTTCGGCCTCGGGCACGTAGCGTTGCACCAGTTTCAACCGGCGACCCGTCATGGAATCCATTCCCGTGTCGGCCAGCGTCACAACCCAGTCCTCCTCCGAGTGCCGATCGTGAAATTTCATTTTTGGTTCACGTCCGAGGGTCAGGGAAACATCGCACGTCTGCCAAAGGTAGTTGCGGAAATAATCCTTGATCATTTCACCCTTGTAACCCAGGCACAGAATGAACTCCTTGTGCCCATAATGGGCGTAATACTTCATGATGTGCCAAAGGATCGGCCGGTCACCGATCGGCACCATCGGCTTCGGTCGAAACTCGGTTTCTTCCCGCAAACGCGTTCCCCGGCCGCCGCACAGTATGACCACTTTCATAAAGGTGTTCGCGACCCGCTGCGGGTCTGGCTTTCGTCGGGCCAGGCTTCCAAGCCGTCGCCCTTCGTCGGTCCGCATCAGACTACTTTCCGGACGCTTTGAAACCAAGGCCGGATTGCCACCATGAGAAATCCCAGGAAACCCAGCCAGGCGGCCAGAGAAACCCATTTGCCCGCGACAAATCCCGCCGGCATGTATTCGACCCGGAGCCGGTGTCTGCCCGCGGCCAGCGGAATCGCACGCAGACCATAGTTGGCCGGCATGACGCGATATTCCGTTTGCGCCGCGCCCGGCAATCCCCGGGCCCGCCAACCGCGACTGTAACCGTCCGTGATCAACAGGATCGCCGGCGAAGGCAGGCTCGCCTCGATGGTCAGATGATCAGTGGATGAATCCACCACTCGCGCCGTCCCCTGCCCGGACGTGGACGCGGGCGCCGGCTCGGGTTTGCTTTCGAGAACCACTTCTTCGCGAGGATTGAATGACGCCTGATCCATGGCGCGGAAAATGTCATTGCGGTTGGTCAGAACCCGGAAGCGTTGCACCAATTGCAAATGCGGCAGCGGATCGGGCGCGTCCATCTGCCGCACCTCGCCGTTCTGGCCCGGGATGAAAACCTCGCGGCAACGCAGCATCGCATACCAGCGGTGACCACGCCGAAACGGGATATACTGCGTCGCTTCGTCCGGGTTCAAGCCCTGGGTAAACGCCATGAACTGCGCGTAACGCAACGGCACGCCGGGATCGTAACCCCACATATCCAGCGCTCCGGTGCTCATCGCGCTGTTCGGATTGATCAGGTTCATGATGCGATAGTCGCCGGGATGCTCAGCCAGAAAGTTCTTTACCGCTGGCGAGTCCACGGAGTTCAAATCAAATGTGTCGAGCGACCCGCGCGCGAAAACAAACAGTTCGAGCACCGCCAACCCCACCAATCCCGGCGCAAGCCAAGGCGAACCGCGACCCGCATACAGCAGGAACGCGGTCAACAGAAACGTCCCCGCCGCGACGAACACGGTGTCGGACGCATGGCGGCCGGCCTGCAACTGAAAAACCGCATCCTCGTACGCTTTTGGTGACAAATAGCTTTCCGGTCCGGCGAACCGGGCGATGGTTCGCTTCCACGTCGAGTCCGGCCGGCTATCGGCGGCAGAGGTGCGCACCCACAATCCAACGAGGACGAGACTCACGCCCACCACCAGGGGCAGCGCCATCAACCATCGCGGAACTTGACGCGCGCTCAACAACCGGTCCAGGCCGATGCCTGCAAGCAACGCTAGAAAGAGCGACAAGAGAAAAATAAACTTGGAGCTGCCGCGGAATTTGTCGAAACCCGGAACGACGTTGTAAAGCACTTTGAACAAAGGAGTGTGCGCCCCGAGCGCCAGCACGAACAAAATCGCCGCCATGGTAATCGAGAATCTTCGTGTCTTACGATCCCCCGTGACCGCGCCGAAAATCGCCAACGCCAATCCTGTGATGCTCACAAACAGGGACATCTCCCACAAATAGCAACGCCCCCAATACGGCACGCCCGTCAAACCGCCAAATACGGTCGGCGTCACCAACGTGAGCAGATTCTCGGGCGGGAAAGAAAACATCGCCGCGAACTGAAACGACGTGCCAAGGCTGCGCACGCTTTCTCGCGCTTCAGTTATTCCGGTGAGCAGTTGCACCGCGCTCAGAGCGGCACCGCCGCCATACATCGCCGCCAGACCGGCGACGATTTTGAGCCGATGATCCGCCTTGAGCAGGCACAGTCCCGAATAAATTGCCGCGGCCACGGCGGTGTAAAAAACATATTGCGGATGTCCCGCCAACACCTGCATGGCCACGGCAAACATTCCCGCCAGACAAGACCCAACCGATGGTTTTGCAAACAACCGGTCAATCGCCAGGAACAACAGCGGCGCCCAAACCATCGTGCACAAATTCGGCAGGTGACCGGCAAAAATGTGCGGAAAGTGCGCGCCACAGAACATGAAGATCGCCCCGGACAAAAAGGCCGCGAGCGGACGCAAACCCCGGTTGGCCGCCCAGCCATAGGTGAACGCCCCCGCCAGAAAAACATGTAGCGCGATGCTGAAGTTGACGGCCTTCGCCAACGGCAGAACCAGAAACAGGACGTTCGGCGGATACAGCAACGCGGATTGGAAACCGCCGAAAAAAGGCGCGCCCGAAAACAGGTGAGGATTCCACAAAGCCAGGTTGCCCCGCCGAAGTTCGTCGAACCCAAAGGTCCGCCAATGAACAAATTGCTGGCTCAGGTCCGTATCACGGTTGGAAAGAACGACTGGCTGCGTCGTAAACAGCACGTCCGCGAACATGGCCAGCGTCAGCGCCGCCAGTCCCAGAAGCGCCATCCGGTGCTTCGCAAGGAGGAAGTTGCACTGCCCGTCTTCGGGTCCGGCCATTTCGCTTTTTGCCATCACCACACAAACTGAATTTAAGCCTTCAGGCATTGCGTCCGGCGGGCGCGTTTCGCCGCTCATACACCCGGCACACTTCCGCAAACACCTGCTCCACGGTGATGAGCTGCATGCAAACGTTGTTGCGGCAGGACGATTGCCGGTTGTTGTACGCGTTCACACACGGACTGCAAACGATGCCGGCCCACAGCACGGAATTCCGCGGGGTGCGGGCGGCAAACAGTTTCGGTGTTTCGGGGCCAAACAAGGTCACCACGTTGATCGGCGTGAGGGTCGCGAAGTGCGCCGGACCGCTGTCATTGGTCACCAGCACGTCGGCCAGCGTGTAAAGCACGAGCAATTGCCGCAGCGTCGTCCGGCCGGCGAACGATACGCACCGCTCCGAGCCGACCTGCCGGACCAGTTCCGTCGTCGCCGCCGCTTCGCCCGGTGCGCCGGTCATGCCGATGCGCACCTGCGGATACGCAGCCAATAAACGGCGGGCCAGTTCCACATACCGCTCGCTCGGCCAGCGCCGCAAGGGCAGCAGATCGCTCGCATTCGGATTCAGCAGGATCAATCCCGCTTCCGTCCCGCTGCCTGCCGTCTTCACCAGTTCCCGAACCTGCTCAACCTCGTTCGCCGTGGGCGCGAATTGCGGTGACTCTGTTGTTGCGGCCGGACGGTAGTCAAAAGCGGGCAGCAAATCCGCCGGCCGCCGCACGGCTTCGACCAGCGACAAAAATGTTTCGCTGGTGTGCCAGTGCGGATTGTACAGCAGCCGGTGGGTCATCAAATCCCCCCGATAAGGACCGTCCCCCTGGAACGAGTGAAATCCCGCGCGCCGCCGCGCGCCGCTCAAAAACGTCAGGGCCGCCGAGCCGCGCGAAAAAAATTCCAGGTCAACCGCAGCCTCCAACTTGAGCCCACGCAACCGCCGGATTGCCCTCAGCGCGCTGACCATCAGCCCCGGAAGACTCCGGAACGAAATCGTGATGACATTCGGTTCGGGAATGATGCCCAGGACATCCAGGATGAAACGGTTCTCGTCCAGCGCGATGAAATAGACATTTTCGCGCCCGGCGATTTCAACCGCCCGCCGCAAGGCAGCCTGGGCCAGCACCGTCGAGCCTTGCTCCGCCAGCTTGACGAACAGGATGCGGCGCGGCGGCTGCGAACCGTCCGGCGTGGAGCGGCCAAAAACGGCGCGGAGGACCGACAACAGGAAACAAAGCGGCACCCCCAGCCATTGATCGGCTCGTTGCAAAGCTTTGACGTTCATGCGGCAAAAAATCGGTTGCCCGGGGCACAGTTTTTGAAAACTGCGCCAGACTGTGCGGGTTCAAAGGGGAAGATTCAAGCGCCTTCCTGCGCCGTAATTCGCCGGAATGGCCGCTCGACGTGGCGAGGGTTGGCGCGCCAGCGCGAGTAGAGAGCGATTCCACCTGGTCGCGACTCTTCTGTTTTGGCAGCGAGTCGCCTGTTCCGCTGCCTGGCCCTGACTGGTCAACCGGAAGATGGCTTGCAAAGCCGAAGAGTGGATTTGAAGGCCGGCCCAACCCCGGTCGCCCGATTCGCTCGAGTTGACGATACGCCCGCCCCATCGAAGCGCCGCAGTTTACAGGGGCAGGGAAATTCCCGCGAACACGACCGGGCTGCTTTTGACCTCGAAACCGAGATGCATGATGCCGCCCTGCTTGAAGGCTTTCGAACACTTTACCACGAACCGGGCCTCGTCTTCGTGCCGGCCAAACTGATAGGACGTGCCGGCATCCAAAGCGAACCCCTGGCCCACCGGCAGGGACACCGCGACATCAAACCGGTGATCCGTCAGGTCCTGGAAATAGTAACGCACGTGGCCCAGCAGAATCAGCCGGTCTTCCTCCTGGAAACGTACGCCAAGAAACGTGTAAGGGTTGGTTCGAAACGGCCGGATGCCGTAACTCACCACCCGCTTTTGTGCCAAGTCCTGCCACCAACGCCGTTCGGCCGGCCGGTAGCCGGGATTCAGCGGTTGGACGGCCTCCTCTTCCACCGCATCCACCGAATTCAGGAAGAGATCGGCCAACGCGTCCTGTCGCCCCTCCAGCCAGTTGGCGATGGGCATGACCACGGACGCGTCGCGGAAGCTGTATTGGAGCGATTTCGTCAAGGCATGCTTCATCTTCCGGTTGCTGCGGTCCACGACTTGATGCCAGCTCTCGCTCGCCTGATTCATCTGCCAGCCCATGACCTTGAGCGGATGCAGGCTGTCCGTGAAAACCTGGGCCGACCGGTTATCGAAGGCTTGTTGGAAATGCTCCCAAAATCCCGATGGCTCCCGGTTTCCGTCCCCCTCGACCTCGGGCAAAGGTTTGAGGTATTCGAGGCTCAACTCCTCGGTTGCACCCAAGGCACCGCACAACGCTGTTATCGCCACGCACGCCCAGAGCCGGCTCGCAACGTTCACAAAGCATTCCTTGGGTGAAGGGTGAAACGGTTTCGATCGGAGTTCGCTTCCGAGTTCTGGGACACAACTGCTCCGCTGCTAGAATTCCCGCCTGGGTGTGGAATCTCCGCTCTGGTTGAACATCTCCTTCTCTCCCATGCTTGAAGCGTGATCATCCTCGCACCTTCGACTGCCGCCATCGAAAGCATTGCGGGTGCCGGGAGTAATTCACCCGGTTAGCTGGGAATATCCCGAATGGCGGGACATCAGCAATTCCGCCTGAGCCGGCTCTGGCGACCTTGGATAACTCCCGAAACGCGCGGGGTTGTTGACCTCCAAAGCCGGGTTCCGGCAAATGCACTGTATGATTCAGCGACCGCCTGTCCCAATTGGAGAATCGGCATCCTGCCCGGATTGCCGGGCAACCGCCGCAGCTTCCCATTCCAAGCCCGGCAGCAGCGGCCGGCCCAATCTGTGGCGAAACCATCGCCACTTCGATCGTGGGCTCGGGGCGGCGCACTACCAAAGAGGACGCCTTGCCTCTCCCCGCTTCGTGAGTTGCGTTTGACTCAACTGAGTGACAGGCCACCTTCCGTTTGAACAGCACTCCCGCTGTTTACGCAAAAGAGCCAAGGCCGCCCCGCACGAGTTCAAACCGTACTTTTACGGTAACCGTAGCGCGCCGGTTTTTGAAGCCGCTTGCAAAGTTACGCTGGAAGTTTGCTATTGCCCTGCGTCCGGAGAAGTTCTAACCTAAATCCTCGGCTGGGTGGATAACCGAAGACTCCAAATGAACGGCCATTGATGAACCTTCTCCCGTTACTCATCTGCGCCATCACGGGACTGATCACGACGCTGGTCATCGTGCCGGTCATCCGCCGTTTGGCGGCGCGGGCGCTGCTCAACGAGCAAGGTGGCGAGTTTCATCATCGGCATCATACGTCGGTGTCGCGTCTGGGAGGCGTGGCCCTCGCGACGGCCTTTATCGTGGTGGCAGTGGT
Source organism: uncultured Bifidobacteriaceae bacterium (assembly GCA_964458575.1). GTDB lineage: Bacteria > Verrucomicrobiota > Verrucomicrobiia > Limisphaerales > JADLHS01 > CAYWMD01. The sequence goes on from CAYWMD010000030.1 coordinate 29,670, forward strand.
TGGCTCTGTGAGCTTCGCGCCATCCGGGCTGCCCCTGCGCGAAAATGCCGTGATTCTCCTGAGTTCACTGGCCATGTTCGGACTGGGACTTTGGGATGATCTGCGCCGACTCGGCGCCCGCAAGAAGTTGATGGGGCAGATCTTGATTTCGACGGCGGTTTGCGTGTGCGGGGTGGCGATTGACACCTTCAAGAATCCGCTCACCGGACAGCTCTACCACCTTGGATTCTGGAGCGTGCCCGTCACAATCCTCTGGTTGGTCGCACTGACCAACATCGTCAACCTGATTGACGGTGTAGATGGCCTGGCCGGTGGCATCGCCCTGATGCTGATGGGGCTGCTAGTGTATGTCGGCCTCGGGGCCGAGACCAACTTTCAAACCGTTTGCGCCGCTGGCATGTTCGGGGCGCTGCTCGGTTTTCTGCGCTACAACTTTCCCCCGGCCAAAATCTACATGGGCGATGGCGGCGCCTATTTCCTCGGCTTCCTGATTGCGATCCTGACGGTGGTGAATTCGCAGAAAGGCACCATCGTCGCCGCACTGATCGCCCCTTTGTTCGCGCTCGCGCTCCCAATCCTGGACGTCAGTCTGGCGATTTTGCGCCGCGCCCTGAAAGGCCTGCCCATCTTCCGGGCGGACCGCAACCATCTGCATCACAAGCTTCTGGAAACCGGTTTCACCCGCCGCCGCGTCGTGCTGATTCTGTACGGAATTTCTTCGATGTGTCTCCTCATGGGGTTTGGGGTGCTGTGGTCGCAGGGACGCTGGGCGCCGATTTTCTTCGGATTCCTGTGCGTCTTGCTCCTGTTGTCCGCCCGTTCCTTCCATTTCAGCCGAGAGTGGTTTGCCGTGGGGCGGGTCCTCGAAAACTCGCTGGCCATGCGGAAGGACTCCTACTACGCCCTGGCGTTGGCACGGTGGCTGGAACTGGAAGCCGAGCGCGGCGGACCGCTGCCGGCCTTGTGGGAGGATTTCGTTTTCGCCGCCCGGAAGCTCGGCTTTACCTTTGTGGAACTGAAGATTGAAAATGAGACGCTCAGTTGGCGCTCACCAACGCATCCCGACAGCACACGGTCCTGGCGGTGCACCCACCATCTTGAACTCAACGGCGACATGGCCCTGGGATTCGGCGTGGACCGCGATGCCATGTCCCACCGCTTGTTTGAACATCTCGCGGAGTTGGCGGCCGAGTGCTGGCTGAAGACGGCGACGCGCTGGCAGGCTGCAACCAAACTGCCGCTGCGATTCAATCCCATTGTGCCGGCAACCGACGACCCGAAGGTCCCGCTCGAACCGGCGAAGTGCGCCTGAAGCACCGGCTGCGGCGGCATTTCCATTTCGGCTCTCCGGCTTCAGGCAACGGCTCGACCTCCACTCCAGTTCAGCGTTATGGTTTCCCCCGCTTCCTGCCGCCCGACGGCGGTCCTACCCGAGTCGCCTCCGTGCGTCCCCCTCCCGCAGCACCTGATTCAGCGGGAGTTCCACGGCCGTCTGCCGACCCAAAAATTCCAGGAGGACGGTGACGCGTTGGCGCGCCGGCAAGACCTGCGTGACCACGGCTTCCAATCCCTGGAGCGCTCCGCCTGCCAGTTGCACCGTTTCTCCCACCTCGGGTACGCCGGACAAAATGCGCAATTCTTCCTGCCCGAAGATTTGTCGCAAATCCTCGATGACGGGGGCGGGAATCGTCGGCCACCGGTCACCGAAATGAATGACGCCGCTGACACCGGGCGCATGATGGACGCGGCGCAAGGACGCTTCCCAGCCAAAGCGCGCAAAGAGATAATTGGGAAACAAAGCTTCAGTGACCCACGCAACCCCCTGGCGCGTCTTGCGACGAAAACGGATTCGCGGCAGAAAAACTTCGACCCCGTCCATTTGACGGAGGTGGCCCGCGGCGATGTGTTCATGTTTCGGTTGTGCCCGCAGGCAGAACCAGGCGATTACATTCTGTGGTTGAGAGTTGCTCAAAACAGGGTCCTCCGGAAATCAAACCACCCACAAACCGACCGCGCGTCCTACGCGGCAGACATCCGATTTACCCGCGTGCGCGCCGGGCGGGAGCGTAATACTCGTTGTAGCGGTAGTAATAATAGTCGGCGGAGTTGGGTTGGACCCCGTTGAAGACCAGACCGAGCACATTCACCCGCCGCTGATACAGGAGATCCAGCGCGGCCCGGGCAACCCGGCCCGAGGTGTAATTGGCCCGGATGACAAAGAGCACGCCCTCCGCGTGGGGTGAAAGGCTGGCGACATCATCCGCGGCCATCACGGGCGGTGTGTCCAGGATGACGTACTGATACTCGGCTGATAACTCCTCGATCAATTTGAGGGTGACGGCACTCAGGAACATCTCGCCCGGACTATGCGCGGTGTTGCCCCGGGCCAGCAGGTCAAGTTTGGCAGTTGCCGTGGCACGCACCAGACTGCGCCAGTTCGCGCCCTCGGCGAGGATTTCCGTCAACCCCGGCACCGCTTCCACGCCGAAATGCCGATGTAACATCCCTTTTCGGAGGTCGGCGTCCACCAGCAGGACGCGTGACCCCGCCAGCGCCAGGGTGATCGCCAGGTTCGCCGCGGTCATGGATTTGCCATCGCTGGGCACGGCGCTCGTAATCAGAATGACTCGCGACGCTCGGCCCTCATTTGCCATGAAAATCAGCGAAGAACGCAGACTGCGATAAGCCTCGAGAAAGGTGTGCCGTTCATCATCCGGCCGGATGAAAGGGACCGGCGTGTTGCGGTCCGGCCGGTGTTCCATGGGAATTTGCGCCAGCACGTTCTCGTCGAACAAGTCCTGCAAGTCCGCGAAGGAGGTGGGCCGGTCATCCAGCCGCTCGATCAGTAACAGCAATCCCAGCGCCGCCGCCAAGCCCACCGCCGCCCCAACACTGAGGACCACCACGGGATTATCCCGCGCGGGAATCGCCGGCGAGGCGCGATCCAGAATGGCCACGCTATCCTGGCTGATGTCCTTGTCCACGCCAATCGTCTGCATCGCGGCCAGCAACCGATCGTAAAGGTTTTGCGCCCGCTTCTTGCCATCGCGAATACGGTCGTACTCCGCCATCTTCTTGCTCAACTCCAGCGACTTCGCTTCCCACTCTCGCATCTCCTTCTCGAGGTTTTCGATTTGCAGGGCGCCGGCTTTCCGTTTTTTTTCGAGGCTTTCCTGGCTCTGCTCCTTGAAGATGTCCAGCAACTTTTCGCGCCGGGAAATGTCCGCGCTCAACGCGACCATGCGGGGATGCTTGGGCTTGAGATACTCGGACCATTCCTGAAGTTCGGCCTTCCTTAACTGCAATTCCTGTTTCGCCTTGAAGTAATCGTTGTGGAGCAACGTTATGGGACTGTTGCCCGCCTCCGACTCGTCGCCGCCCCCGGTTGTCATCAGGGGTTTGTTCCGCTGGCGCTCCAGGTTTTGATCGAGGTCGAGGAGGGTCAGCAACTGCTGCTCCGTCTTGAGTTGGGCCAGGTCACCCGTCAGCTTCACCAGATACTTGGCGGCGTAATTGCCCTGCTCCTGAACGGCCGCGATGTTGTTGGTGGTCTGGAAATTCAACTCTTCGCCTTCGTACTTTTTGATGTCGCGTTCCAGCGATGTGACCTGATCGGTCAAATCGCCGAGCGTCGCCTCGGATGTGGTGGTACGCATGTCCTTTTTGAGCAAAAGGTATTCGTCCATGCACGCATCGAGATACGCCCGGGTGAACTCCGGCTCGGCGCCAATCGCTTGCAGGTTGAAAATCGTTGTCTTGGCTGTGACCGAAGCCCGCAGGTTGACCGAGCCGAGCGTCAGGCCGGACTTGAGCGCTTTGACCCGCTCGTAGGCCTTCTCGCGGACCTTGGGACTCGTCATCAACGCCATTTGTGTGCCCAGGAACTGGCTCATCTCCTCCATGTAATTGACGCCCAACTGCGGGTTGATTTTGATCGCCACGTACATCCGGCCCGTGGACATGAAGGCCGGCGGCGCGGTCCAGAGGCGATAGCCCTGGATAATCAGACCAGCCACGACTCCGAGCGGCAGAACCCACCAGCGCTTCTTCGCCAGGTTTTTGTAGCGCTGAACGTAGTTGTAGAACTGGGTGGACCGTTCCGAACGGCTGATGGTGGGTGCAAGCGGTTCGTTCATGTCGGTTACCAGCCAAAGTTAATCTTGCTTTGCGGAACGATGATGAAATCGTCGGGTTGGAGCGTGACATCCTGCTCCGTCATCCCCTCCTTGAGGACGTTGACCATGTTGACCAAGATGGTCTCGTTGCCGGCCGGCGTCTTGCGGATGATCTGCACTTTTTTGGGGTTGGCAAAGTCGCCAAACCCGCCCGCCTTCATGATCGCCTTGCCCGCCGTAAAATTCTCGTTCGCCGGTATGTCCACCGCCCCGGGGTTGCGCACCGGGCCGTAGATATAAACGCGCCCCAACACGCGGCTCAATGCGTCCAAACCGATGACCACCGTGGCCTGATGATAATAGTCCTTCTCCAACGCGACTTTGGCCTCCGCGGCCAACTGGCTGCACGTTTTGCCCGTGACGCTGACCCGCCCGATATACGGAACATCCAGGTCTCCGGATTCAGCGACCGTCAGGCGAACGGCATTCGTCCGGTCCTCCAGAATCTGAAAGCTGATTTGATCTCCGGGCACAAGCTTGTGTTTGTCGTCGAGCACATACGAACCGAGCACGTTCGTGGCTTCGACCGCAGTCGCGTTGGTGGCGAGACCCAGAACCGTCTCGGCCGGTTTCGCCACCGGGGTCGCAGTGGGTGAAGTCAAATCCTTGGGTGCCGGCAGGAAACCCGCCGAATCCCGCGACGGCTCCTGGGCCAAAGCTCCCGGTCGAACGACCATCGTCAGACAGAAAACCCCCAGCACGCTGTAAAGCAGTTTGCCACTCATTCTGGAGCGTTATTAAAAGGCATGAATCACGGTCAACACAAGCCGATTTTCCGTATAATCGTCGCTGTTGACATCGGAATTTTTGAGGTACAGCTGATACGACAGGCTGCCGGAGATGCGCCGGGTGATCTGCCGGTCAAAACTCAGGGTATAGTTGTAGTAACTGATGATTTCATCGCTTCCCCCCTTTTCCGCAATGTGCTGATAGGAGAAGTAGGTATGCAAGCCGGTCTTGAGAAACAACTGCCAGTTGATTCCATAGCGCGCGTAGTATTCCTCGCTGGTGGTCGAGTAAATGGAGGACTGGATCTGCCGTCCCACGGAAAGCGAGTGGGCAAACCCCTTCCAAAGCTGCTGATCAAGACTCACATCGAAGTAGAAAGCATCCAAATGGCTGGAAGTGTCCGTGTCGGCCGTTGTGTCGAGGGTATAGACAACGTAGCCCGCCGCCGCGCGCAAGCTGACGTACTCGTTCAGTTCCGCCCGGACAAAAGGCCCGAGCGAGATGTGTTGGTTGTCCGGCTGGGTTGGGTCGTCGTAGTGCGTCATGCCCCCGCCCAGTTGCAGTCCGGCAAAAAGCGTCGAGCGGAGCCGCAGCGCCGCGCTGAGCGTTGCCAGGTCCGCCGACCTTCCTTGATCCGAAGACTGGCTGTCCGTCGGAACGTAAAAATCGTGGTCGTAGGTGGTCATCAAAACCAGCTTGTTCAAGTCCCATGTCACCCCCACCCCGGACGTGTTCTGAAACCGGGTCTGGCCGCTGGAGCGGTTGACGGTCGGGTCGCTGGTCACATCCTGCGAATAGGAAAAACTGCTGTGAAAATTGATGACGAAATCATTGATGAACAAATCGTAGAAAAGGTCGGAATTGGGCGCGATGTAAAGGCCGTCGTACGCAGTCGTAAACACGGACTTCTCGTATCCCACTCCCACCGACACATTCAGTTCGTTCTTCTCCGTGACTGGCCAGACCATCGCCAGATTCAGTTGCGGCCGGAGAACCAGATCCCTCTCAGCCTCGCTGCTGACGGTGTCATTCACATTGTCCGTCGCCGTCATGGCCAGTTGATCCGACAGCCGGAGCATGACCGGTCCCAACTTCAGGTTGTAATACTGATTGGCGGATCGCTTCCTGGCCTCCGCGGCAGCCTGTCCCGCCAGCGATGCACGCCAGGCATCCTGAGCCCGGGCATTGCTGTAACCCACCAAAACAAATCCAAGTAAACACCCACACCATCGCCAGCCGGCCGCCGACCTCAAGCGGCTCCTGCCTGCAACGACTGCCGCCGGGGCTACCCGGGTGCGGTCACCTGCCCTCAAATGGGCATGAACCAGTTGTAACGCACAAGGGGCAGGGTTGGTTGACAACTTGATCAATCTCGCCTGAGACTAATCCCCTTGGTCGGTCGGTCAAGCTAAAGACCGCCCACAAATTACGGAAGCAAAACTTCACACGCCGCCCTAACCGCAGATATGAATGCCCACTCACGACACGCCGAAAAGTCCGTCTCTCCGGTGGAGGCGGACATCTTGTCTGCCGGAGATGGCGGCTTCCCAGCCGCGTGCTGCCGCAGCGGTCAGACGCTCAAAATGCCGCCCTGACTGGCATTGGTGACGAGCTTCCGATAACGAGCCAGCCAACCGGTCAATTCGCGCGTCACCGGCCGCCACGTCTTTTTGCGCTCGGCCAGTTCGGCTTCAGGGACAAGGATGTCCATCTTGCGATTGGGGAAATCAATCCGGATGCGGTCGCCGGCCTTGAGCAATCCAATCGGCCCGCCTTCCGCCGCCTCGGGTGAAACGTGGCCGATGCATGCGCCCGCCGTCCCCCCGCTGAAACGGCCATCAGTGATAAGCGCGCATTTGTCCCCCAAACCCATCCCGACGATGTAGCTGGTGGGCGAAAGCATTTCCTGCATGCCCGGCCCGCCGCGCGGACCTTCGTTGCGGATGATGACCACGTCGCCCGCCTTCACCTGGCCCGCGAGAATTCCAGCACAAGCTTCGTCCTGGCTTTCGAAAATCACGCAGGGTCCCTCAAAAACAAAAGCGGGGCCGCACGTGGCTTTGAAACCGTCGCTGATCCCCGCGGTCTTCACGACGCTGCCTTCCGGCGCGAGCTGGCCGTAGAGAATCGAGAGGCCACCGTCCGTCGAGTACGCGGTGTCCTTCGTGCGGATGCAGTCGTTCGCATCGAACATGAACGCGGAATCGTACGGCATGAGTCCCGCGGGAATCACTTCCTTGAGCGAAGCCTCGCGGTAATCGTGATAGACCTTGCTGAAGGTCCAGCCCCGCAAACGCCCCGTGCGCAAGAGCGACATCTTCTTTTTTTCGCCACCCTGGTAGTGCCAGATCACGAGCACCGGCGAACCCTTGAGACTGGCCAACTCCGCGCGGACATGCCCCTTGAATTCGGCAAGCTTGCCCTGCAGGCCGGCTGCGATTTCCACCGGCCCTTTCCACGTCAGCGATTCATTCACCTCCAACTCGGCATCCCCGGCGAACAAACACGCAGCCGCGGCAGCGTCGCCCACGTTGAATGCCGCGGCGAAGCGCCAGAGCGTGATGGCCCGGACATCGCCCGGGAGAAAAAGCATCGGCTTCGGTGCCAGGTTGCCGCTGGCGGTGCGCGCGGCCGGACCCAGCTTGTCATTCGGATCTACCACCAGCGCTGACGAACCGGAAACGCGCGCCGCTTTCGCCCAGGCCGAGCATTTTTCCGAACGCACATCCCACTCGTCAATGTTCTCACCAAGGGTTTTGCCCGTGACGGTAATGCACGACGTATTCAAAGCCCCCATGCGCTTGAGTTCACCGAGGATCGTGTGGATGCCGCCCGCGCGGTGAACGTCCTGCACATGGTAATCCGACGACGGTGACACCTTGCACAAACACGGAATGCGGCGCGAGATGTCGTCAATGCGCTTGATGTCGTAGGCGATGCCCGCCTCGCGCGCGATGGCGAGCGTGTGGAGAATCGTATTCGTCGAGCCGCCCATCGCCACGTCGAGCATCAACGCGTTATCGAACGCCTCGGCGGTGGCAATATCGCGCGGTTTGATGTCGCGCTTGACGAGTTGGACGATTGCGCGGGCCGCCCGGTCGTAGAGCGCTTCACGTTCCTTCGAGACGGCGAGCACCGTGCCGTTTCCGGGCAACGCCATGCCCAGCGCCTCGCACAAACAGTTCATCGAGTTTGCCGTGAACATGCCGGAGCACGAACCGCAGGTCGGACACGCGGTTTGTTCCAGCTTCTTCAACTGTTCCTCTGTAATCTTGCCAGCCTGAAGCTCGCCCACGCCCTTGAACACCGAGATTAGATCCGACTTCCCCGCCGCCGGTTGCAGGTAGGACGCGAGGTCTTCGTGTGTCGCTTTCTGCTCCGCTATGCCCGCGGCCATCGGCCCACCGCTCACGAACACCGTCGGAATATTGCAGCGCATCGTGGCCATCAACATGCCAGGAACGATCTTGTCGCAATTTGGAATGCACACCATGCCATCAAAACAATGCGCCTTGAGCATCGTCTCGACACAATCGGCGATCAGCTCGCGCGACGGGAGCGAATACAACATGCCGGAGTGACCCATGGCGATGCCGTCATCCACGCCGATGGTGTTGAAGATGAACGGCACGCCGCCCGCCTCGCGCACGAGGCGTTTGACGAGCTGTCCAACCTCGTTCAAGTGCGCATGCCCGGGGATGCAGTCAGTGTAGGAATTGGCGATGGCGATGAACGGCTTGTCCCAGTCGGCCTCGGATTCAATGGATCCCGTGGCGCGGAGCAACGAGCGATGCGGCGCGCGTTCAAAGCCTTTTTTGATGATGTCGGAGCGCATGATGATTTGGTCTCAATTCAGTCAATCGGTAAATAATTACGGGTGAAAACTAACAGGTGAAGTGGCACTTGTCACGCCGCGCGATACGGGGCTGAAACCGACAGCCCAGGCCGGGGTTGCCCCGGCCGCGCGAGCGCTTGACGCTGCGACCGCGGAGCCGCATTGTCCCGGCCGCTGTGAAAACGACTAATCACACCGCATCCGGAGTGAAGGTCCTCCTGGGCATTGACGGCGGCGGCACCCGCACGGTGGCGCTGCTGGCCGACGAACAGGGGCGTTCCTTGCGCCGCCGCGAATTTGGCCCCGCCAACACCAAGCTGCTCACCCGCGTGCAACTCATCGCCCACTTTCGTACCATCGCGCGAGCCTTTCCGAAGCCAAGTGCGGTCGGCATCGGCGTGGCCGGCATCTGGACCGTACGCGAGGCGCACGAAGTTCGCGAAGCGGCGGCGGTTGCCTGGCCGAATGTTCCGTGCCATGCGTCCAACGATTTGGAAATCGCATTGGAAGCGGCCAAAATAAAGTCCGCATCGCGGAGGTCAGCGGGTCGCTCACCGTTGCCGCAGGTTTTGATTCTCAGCGGCACCGGCTCGTGTTGCTTCGGCAAGGATGCCAAAGGCCGGGTCGTCAAAATGGGCGGCTGGGGTCATTTGCTCGGCGACAAGGGCAGTGGCTACGAAATCGGACTGCGCGCCCTCAAGGCCGTCGTTTACTACTATGACCGCGAAGCCCAATGGCCGCCGCTCGGCCGGCAATTGCTGCGGGCGCTGCAACTCAACGAGCCAACCGAGTTGATTGATTGGATTCATTCCGCTGGGAAGACAGACATCGCGGCGCTGGCCGCCGAGGTATTTGTAGCTTGGGAACGCGGCGACAAAATCGCCGCCGATATTCTCGCGGGCGCCGCCGCCACGCTGGCGCAGGATGCCGTTCATTGCGCCGGGCAACTGGCCGCACGCAATCAGCCGGTTCAATTCGTTCTGGCCGGCGGCATCCTGCTCAAGCAGCCGCGCTTCGCCCGTGAACTCGCCCGTCGCCTGCGCAAGCTCCGGTCCAAGTGTTGTGTGACGCCCCTGCCGCGGGAAAGCGTTTGGGGCGCCATCGAATTCGCTAGGGGCTTGATGAAGAACCTGCCCCGCCGAGGCGGTCGTCTGCATGGAATGACACGGGGCGTCTCCTCGGACCTGGAACCGAGCGCTCCCTGCATCCGGTCAACCCGCATGTCTCCAACAGAGCAGCGCAACCCGCGCTCGATGAATTTGGATCGGCTGCCACTGGAGTCCGCGCTCAACTTGATGTGGTCTGAAGACGCGAAGACTTGTCGGGCGCTGATGGCCGTACGTCAGCCCACCGTTCGCGCGATCCAAGCCGTGGTCCGGGCGTTCAAACGCGGCGGACGGTTGTTCTACGTCGGGGCCGGCACGAGCGGTCGTCTGGGCGTGTTGGACGCGAGTGAATGCCCGGTGACGTTCAGCACATCGCCGGACCTCGTGCAGGCGATTTTGTCGGGCGGCCAGACGGCCTTGTGGCAATCGGCGGAACTGGCTGAAGATGATTCCGAAGCCGGCGCACGCGCGATCAAGTTCCGCAGCGTTTCCGGCCGCGACACGGTGGTCGGCATTGCGGCCAGCGGGACGACACCCTTCGTCTGGGGCGCATTGGCCGAAGCCAAACGGCGACACGCCACGACGGTGCTCATCGCCTTCAACCCTTATTTAGAGATTCCGCGTGCGTTGCAACCGGACATCCGCATCACCCCCAACGTCGGCCCGGAACTTCTAACGGGCTCCACGCGTTTGAAGGCCGGCACGGCCACGAAGCTGATTCTGAATGCGCTGAGCACGCTGGCGATGGTGAAGCTGGGCAAGGTCGTGAGTAACTTGATGGTGGACGTGATACCGGCCAACGCAAAGCTACGCGACCGGGCGACGCGGATTGCTCAACAATTGACCGGAGCGGAACCGGCCGCAGCACGCGTAGCCCTGGAGCAGGAGCGGTGGATTGTCAAAAAGGCAATAACGCGGCTATCCGGCTCACGACTTCCTCGACGGGCTTGAAGTAACCCTGGAGATACCAGGCCGTGACGAACCGTGCCAGACCGGTGATGATCACCAGCAGCAGTGAACTCATGAAGTACAGGCCGAATGCGTGCGGGGGGTCCGGCATCATCACTCGCGGAACTCCCTGATAGAGCACGGACACACACAGCACAATGCCAATGGCCCAGGTCGCCCACGGACCGGGCGACGGCGGCGCATCGAGCAGGCGGAGCAGGAACAGCGGGCTTAGCCCGTAAGCAACCGTCGTGAACGCCTGCGCAAACGTATGCCGTCCGTGAAAGGTTTCACCGAGCGCCTTGATGATTTTGGCCGCCACCAGCACCAGGACAAACGATAGCAGCGCGTTCGTGACTTCATAAACCACCGCTTCGCCGATGGTGAAGTGCTTCAGATAAGCCATGTCCTTTTGCGCCCGACCCCAACGCACCAATCCGAAGCCTTCCGCCGCGGCGCTCAACAACACCATCGGGGTCAGGTAGGCAAAAAAAACAAACGCCAGACTGCGCTGGGCTTTCACGACCCGATCCCACGCCTGCGCCGGCTCAAAAATCAGCAACAAAGCCTTAATCATGCGGGCGGCAGTGTCGCTGCGAAACCGGCGTCTGACAATGAAATACGCATCCCGCGCGATGCGACACAGCCCGAAATACTGACCGGGATGCTGAGTTGAAGTTCAAAAAAAATGCCGCCAAATCCCCTAAACGTGCGAATCGGCTAGATTGGAGAGTCAGGGTGAGCGCGGGCGTTGAAACAAACTCGCAGTCGGAGCGCGAACTTCAGGGCGCTTCAGCGGACGAAGGTGAAGGAGGCGGCGATTTCAATTCGGACGGGGAAGCGGCGGGAACGACGCGCGCGACTACCGATTCAGTTGAATCGCCCTCGTTCGTCGGTTGCGGGTTTGCATGGTCGTAATTCCTTTTTCGTCGAAACCAAGTTCGTGAAGGAAGCATACTTCCAAAAGTAGTCCTAACTGTTCGGCTTTGAGCCAAATACCCTTCCAATCTTTCTCAGCGGAATGATTTTCGGCCGTCGAATCTGGATGGGTAAGCAGATTCCGTTGGTCGGCCACATCGCTTGCGAACTGTGCTGGCTCGCCCAAAAACGGTTTCACGATGGCGATAAATTTCTCGCAGATATCCTGCACCCGCTTTCGCAGTGAAAACTCGTGCAGGTATTTCAGTTTGTTCTTCAAACTCGCTCTGAAATCCGCATTGACGTTTGCAGGAATGGCTTCCCACAGAATTCTTTGGAGTCCTTTTCGGTATTCTTCGTCTAATTGATATTTTCCACCGACGAAAGCGCGGTGATAGGCCTCGATCGCGTGTGCCAGAGCAAGGAATCGCTGGTTCACAAACATATCGCGATGGTAAAACGTTGAGAAATAAAGGTCGCAAACTGGATTGAGCAGTTCATGTTTCTCAAAGAATCGCTGGACATAAACCGACGGGTCGGGCTGCAAATCCGCCAGACAGAACTGCATGTCGTGAGGAATCAACTTTTCCTTCTTTGTCTTTTCTGCCGAAACTCTCCTGATTATTTCAAACTCCTCGAAAATCTCCTGACCTTGAATTATTTGCTTGGGTTTATCCAGCCGAGCCGTAATTGAAAGCGCATAAACCGGCTGACAGACAGCTAACGCGACGAAGTGCTGAAATTTGTGGATTCTATCTTCGAAACAGTCATACACGGTGAGCTTTTCCGATTCCAGCGTAAAGAAACATTCTTCCGACATCTTGCAATCACCGTAGCCAGGTGACAGATGTCCCGTGAACTCCAGCGTCAGTTTCAAGTCGCCGCACGAACCGAGAGGAATATCCGACAGCATTTTCTGGCTGACGAGCCATGCTTTTTCTTTGTGTTCGACTGCAATTCCTGTCGTCCAGGCCCACTCGTGAAGATGGCTTAGTTTAGCCGTAACCTTTGCGAACTTCATCTGTTCGGGAGACTCGAAGTGTCCACCGACAACGCCGAAGTAAGAGGAAACTTCAGCCACGCGCGCACCGGGAAGGTGCATTGTTAGATTCTTTGCGTGGCAATCAAACAGGGTGATTGGCTTTCCTCTTACGGTCATTCCCCAAACCGTGAACGGATCTCTCGTCGCATCGTGAAAGAAATAATCCAGCAGGCTCAACGATGCTCCGTTGACCGGACCGTAAGTGATTTCGCCTGATAGCTGTTTCTCAGGTTCAGCCGGAAGCCACCAGAGGCCTTTGATTGTTATCGGTTCGTTCATTCGGGCGCAAAGCTCTTTCAATCCTCCGCATCACCTTCTCCTTCGCCATCACCTCCAGCAAATGATACAGGCTCGGGCCGGAGGGGTTGCCGGTGACGGCGAGCCGGACGGGATGCACCAACACGCCACCTTTCACGCCGCTTTGGGCGCCGAAATGTCCTCGATACTCGCGATGTAAAGCAGAGAACACCGTCGCGTGAGCGAAACCATTCCCTCGGCGTCTGGATCAAGGCCGATCTCGACCGAATCCCGCAGCACCCACGCTGAATCGTGATTGGCAATGTCGTAAGCATCCCCGCTCGACATTTTGATGCGGAACGGGCGGAACGGTTTTTGATCCAGCCTTTCTTTGAGAACTTTCGCTGTGAACATAGTGGTTCAGTAAGGCGGCTTAGGAGCTTTGTCAAACCTCATCCAAAGTGAACAAATGACTTCTCAATCCTCCCCAGCACCTTCTCCTTCCCCATCACCTCCAGCAAATGATACAGGCTCGGGCCGGAGGGGTTGCCGGTGACGGCGAGGCGGACGGGATGCACCAGCACGCCGGCTTTCACGCCGAGTTCGGTGGCCGTGGCTTTCAACGCGGCCTCGAGGGTGGCGGCGTTGAACGGGGCGGCGGCGGCGAAGGCGGCGCGGAGTTTTTCGAGTCGCGGTTTGTTTTCAGGCACGAAACTTTTCTTCGCGGCTTCGGGGTCGTAGGTGATTTCGTCGTGGAAATAAAATCCGCCATACGCCGGCAGTTCGCTGAAGATTTTGATTTTGCCTTTGCACGTGTCCAGCGCAGCTTTCACGTAGGCCACGGCGAATCTGTTGGTGTCAATGCCGGCCTTCGCCAGCGCGTGAACACACATTTCGTAGAAGCGGTCGTCGGGCAACTCGCGGCAGTATTCGCCTTGCAGCCAGGTGAGTTTTTCAAAATCGAACTTGGCGTTGTGCCGGAGAATTTGCGGCAGGTCAAAGCGCTCCACGACTTCGGCGAGGGAAAGTTTTTCGGTGTTGTCCTTGGGCGACCAGCCGAGGAGGCAGAGGTAATTCGTCACGGCCTCCGGAAGGAAACCTTCCTCCAGATACGTTGTGAGCGACGCGCCGCGGTCGCGTTTGCTCATCTTGCTGCCATCGGCGTTCAGAATGAGCGGGATGTGCGCGTAATGCGGCGGTTGCACGCCGAATGCCTTGAAGAGCGCGATGTGTTTGGCGGTGTTGCTGAGGTGATCCTCGCCACGAATGACGTGCGTGATGCCCATCTCGAGATCGTCCACCACGTTGACGAAGTGGAACACGGGCTGACCGTCGCTGCGGACGATGACAAAGTCGGGATCGGCCTCTTCGCGATCGGTGAGTTTGCGGAGTACGTCGCCAACGACAAGGTCGGGAATGAGAATCGGCTCGCGCTGCATCTTGAACTTGATCGCGCCTTCGTGTTCGTAAGCGAGGCCGTGGGAGAGGAGCGCTTCGACGCGGCGCTGGTAGTTCTCGCGGCGCTGCGATTGAAAATACGGGCCGCGGTCACCCTTGCACGGGCCGGTGGCGTCACTGGTGAGCGGACCTTCGTCCCACGCAAGACCGAGCCAACGGAGCCCGTTGAGAATGACATCCACGGCTTCCTGCGTGTTGCGCGCGGCATCGGTGTCTTCGATGCGCAGCACGAACGTGCCGCCGGTGTGGCGGGCGTACAGCCAGGTGAACAAAGCGGTGCGGGCGCCGCCGATGTGCAGGTAACCGGTGGGCGATGGGGCAAAGCGAACACGAACTTTCATGGGGACAATCTAACCACGAATGTCGCGGATGGACACGGATAAAAATTCGGCGCGCGACCGTCCCGGTCGCAGCGGCCACGAGATTTCGGATCAACTCAGATATTCCGTCAACTTGTCCAAACAACGTGCTGCGGCCCGGAGTGCCGCGCGCCGACATAGCGGATTCTCACTCCGCGATGGACTCCAAAACAAATCTCAACTAAACCATCGCCATGCTTGGCTCGCGCCTGACTTTGATCTTGTCCCTCTGCGTTTTGAATCTGACGCCGCCGGCTTTGGCCCAGGCAAAGAACGATGAGACCCACCGCATGCGGTTGCTTCTGAACAAACGCACGCTGGTCGTTGATGCGAACCAACCGGCGTATCTCAATCACGCAGTGGAAGATCTCCGGACCTACCTGAAGGAAATCACCGGGCATGACGCAACAACCAAAACGACATTGCCCAAAGGAAAATCTCCCTTGCTCGTCATTGGTTCGATGGGGGCCGCACAGGTTTTAGGTGAATCGTCGTCATTGGCCGACCTTGGCGACGAAGGATTCGTCCTCAAATCAGTCGTGAAAGATGGCCGGGATTGCCTCGTCGTCAGCGGCCCCGGGCCAAAGGGCAGCAAGTTCGCCGTTTACGAATTGATGAAGCTGATTCGTGCCGATGGCAAGAAGGCCTACCTCGATGGGCCGGTTGATAAACGCAGCGTGCCGTCCTTCAGCGTGCGCGGGATGCACTTGAACGGCTGGCCGTTCAAACATCCTTACTCGTTCCGAAGCTGGCGCGAGGCGGATTGGAAGCGGTACGCGGACATTCTTTCCTATCAGGGAGTGAACCTGTTTTACATCTGGCCGTTCATGGAAATCATTCCCCTGCCCTTGTCCAAGGAGGACGAGGAATATTTGCAGGAGTTTCGGCGGGTCGTGGATTACGCGCAACGCGAGCACGGGATGCAGGTGTGGTTGATGCAAAGCGCGAACCGCGTCGCGACAACGAATCTGAATGTGGCGGACCCGCGCAACCGGCCATACTGGCGTTACGACTTTCAAGTGGACCAGAACCCCGGTGACCCGCAGCAGTTTCAGAAGATCATGGACGCGCGCGAGGCGCTTTACCGGATCGTGAACAACGTGGACGGCGTTTGCACGATTGACTCCGATCCGGGCGGTTGGAAGGGCAGCACCATTGGTGAATACATCCAAATCTTGCGCGGTTGCCGGGCGTTGCTCGACAAACACAACATCCACAAGTCCGACACCAAGCTGATCAACTGGCTCTGGTTCGGTTGGGGTCACACCAAGCCGGCATTCGACGTCGAACGTCAGCGGCAAACCATACGGGAGTTCAAACGCGATCTGCCCGAGCCTTGGCTGCTGGTTGCCGGTTACGATGCGTTGCTGCCGATGTGCCGCGAGGAAGGCGTGCTGCCCAAGACCATTTTCCTCCGCTACGGCGCGATCGAGGACGAGCCTTCCTACCCCGGCACGCAACTGGGTTTCAACTCCATCAAACGAGTTTTCGATGTGCTCAAAGATTACCCGGAGATGGCGGCTGGTTGGGGCAAATCAAATGGCGTGATGGGCAACGTCCAATGTCCGTTAGTCCAATTTCCGAACGTGTTTCATTTCCTGAACAGCGCCTGGGACGACAACTATCGCAACCGCAGTCGGAGCAATATTTTGATGGATCTCGCAACCCAGTTGCACTTTGAGAATCGCCAGCTGCTGGCTGATTGTTTCGCGGCGATCAAGGAGCCGAATCCGGACAAGGTGGAAGCTCTCGCCGGGCAGCTTGAGCGTCTGATTGAATCCAGAAAGCTCGGACGGCCCGGCGTCCTCGCGCGCAAAATTTTTCCTGATCATACCAGCATCGCAAGAAACCTGGTGCTGCAACTGAGGTTCAACGCGGCCCAAGCCCGATTTTTCCGCGACGTGGGCTCAGCAACGACCGAGGCCGATTACCGAAAGCTATTTGAGTCCTGCCTTGAAGCCTACCTGAACTGGGACAACGCCACCGGCTGGCACGATCTGTGGGGCAAGAATTGGGGCATCGCGGGCACGCCATTCTTTCGGGAGGCGCGGCTGCCAAGGGCGATTGTTGCCCTCAAGCAAACGCTCGGTAGTGATGAAACGCTCAATGCATTTTTCGACGACATGGGCAGCCGCCTTTCGCAGCGGCACAGCGAGCAAAGCGTGAATGACCATTGCCTCTGGTTCTTGAAGGAAATCGCCCGCACGGCCAGCGCCACCGTGATCACGAGTCTCGCCCAGAAGGCCACGGTGACCGTATCCCAGGAGCCAAACACCCAGGTCTATCCCGCGAGCCACGCGAATGACGGCACGCTGAACACGCTTTACTGGCCGGGCGCGTTGACCGACAACAACCACGAATGGATTCAGTTGATCTGGAACTCGCCGCAATCGTTCCGGCAGGTGAAGGTTTACTTCCTCAAGCATCCTTCGATGATCGGTCGAACCATCCACCTGCAAAAGGAAACAGCTCCGGGGGTGTGGCAGGACTTGGCGACGAGCGTGATTAAAGACGAGCCGAAAGCGCATCAGGCGATTGCGACCTTCGAACTCACCCCGCCTGTCACGCTGGACAAAGTGCGCGTCGTCAATCTGCTGGACCTTTACGAAATTGAAATTCACTGACATGCGACAGACTTGCTCCAGACGCCCAACCCGTTTGTTCCTTGGCTTTCTGTTGGTCGCGGTCTCTGCTTCAGCCGCCACAAACAACTGGGATGACCGGGCGGATACGTGGGTGGCCACAGATTCCCTTGGGCGCAGGGTGCCAACGTTTCCCGAAGTCCCCGCCCCACGCGCCGACCGCACGGTGGGCATTTTCTACTTCCTCTGGCACGGCGCGCACATTCAGGGCGGCCCGTTCGATGTGACGAAAATTCTCGCCGCCGATCCGGACGCAATGCAGAAGCCGGACAGCCCGCTTTGGGGACCGTTGCACGCGCCGCATCACTGGGGCGAATCCATCTTTGGGTACTACCTCACCGATGACGAGGGCGTGCTCCGCAAGCACGCGCAAATGCTGGCCGACGCCGGCGTGGACGTCGTGATCTTTGACGTGACCAACCAGATCACGTATCGGGATTACTATCGTGCGTTGTTGCGCGTCCTGTCCGAAATGCGGCGAATGGGAAATCGCACGCCACAGGTCGCCTTCCTGACGCCTTTTTGGAAACCGGACAAGGTCGCGCGCGAACTCTGGGGCGACCTCTATTCGCCGGGTCTTCACCGCGAACTATGGTTTGCGTGGGAAGGCAAACCCCTCATGCTGGCCGACCCGGAACTCATTTATGAACGCGAGGAAAACACGCAACAAGACACACCAACCCCGTTGCAAGCCGGCCACACACTCGGACAGTCTTTCACCACGCAACGCGCGCTGATCGCAGTCTCCGCCCGCTGCCCGACCTGGGGCGTGCCCGGCGGCGCGATTACGTTGAGTCTTCGGCGTGGCGGCCCCAACGGAGACCTTGTCGTCACCAAACGATTTCGGGACATTCGCGACAATGCGTGGCTCACGCTGAAGTTGAAGCCGCCGGTCGCGCCGGGCAGTTATTATCTGGAGGCGGCTGATCCCCAAGGGCAGGTTGGCTGGTGGAGCCACAGTGAGGACACATTCGCCCGCGGCGAAGCATTTGCCGATGGCCAGGCCTGTGCCGGCGACCGCACCGTGCGGTTCGATTTCGTGGACGACGAAGCGATGGCCATGCTCGACTTTTTCACGTTCCGCAAGCCACAGCCGGATTATTTTCAAGGTCAGACCCAGCCGGACATGTGGAGCTGGCTCGAGGTTCATCCGCAGCACGTCTTCACCAATTCCGCGGGGGTGAAGGAACAAATGTCCGTGGGCGTGGCCCAGAATGCGGTGAACGGCCGCCTCGGCTCGATGAGCGAAGCCGGCGCCCAGGGACGCAGCTTCCACAACGGGGCGACGGACCCGCGGGCGGACGCCGTGCGCCAGGGGTTCAACGTCGCTGAACAGTGGGAGCGCGCGCTGCGGGGCGATCCGCGCTTCATTTTCGTCACCGGCTGGAATGAGTGGATTGCCGGTCGTTTCGCCGAGTTCAATGGCATCAAACAGCCGGTGATGTTCGTGGATCAGTTCGACCACGAACACAGCCGCGACATCGAGCCCATGCGCGGCGGTCACGGGGACGATTACTATTATCAACTCGTCAGCTACGTCCGGCGTTTCAAAGGCGCGTGTCCCCTGCCCCGGCTCGAACCGCGCCCGATCAAAACTGACGGCCGTTTTGACGACTGGCGCGAAGTGCAGCCGGAATTTCGCGACACGATCGGCGATCAGGTGCGACGCGAACATCGAGGTTGGGCGACCAACGTCACGTACCGCAACTTCACGGGCCAAAACGACATCGTCGCGGCCAAAGCAAGTTGGGACAAGAAAACGGCCTGCTTTTACGTCCGCACCCGCGAGCCGATCACCTCGGCAAGCGGAACGAACTGGATGCTCCTCTTTCTTGACGCCGACGCCAATCCCAAGACCGGCTGGCTGGGTTATGATTTCGTGATGAACCTGACCGCTCCCGGCGCATTGGCACGAAACGTCGGCAATGAATTCGCATGGAGGCCGGCGGGTCAGGCGAAATGGCAGACGCGCGGCCATGAACTCGAACTCGCCATTCCATGGAAATTGCTCGGCTGGCAAGCCGCGCCCGCCGTGCTCGATTTCAAGTGGGCCGACCATTGTCTGGAAAAAGCCGACTGGTCGGACTTCACCCTTAACGGCGATGCTGCGCCAAATGACCGGTTCAACTACCGGGCACAGGCGCATTGATCCTGGAAGCGGCCTAGCTGCGTCGCGCACCGCGCGCACGTTCCCGGACATTTGACAGCCTTGGCAGGGAGGATGAAGTTGACTCGAACTAGCGAAAGATTGTCGTATGAAAAAGTTCCTGTTAGCAGCCGGCCTGCTGTGCGCAGGCGCAAGTCTGGTTCACGCGGAAACCACGAACGACCAACTTCAAGCCGAACTGACGCTCCGTGCGAAAATGGACCTGGCGGTGGTTCCATCGGAAAAGCGCTTTGAAATCAACTCAGGTAACTTCACCTACAGCGGCATCGCCGTGACCGCAATCAAGGCCGACAACAAACTCCAGTTGTTTAATCCCGTGGCCCCTGACAAATACGGTACGATTGAAAACAGCGTTATGCGCGACCTGAAAACCGGGGCGGCGGCGGGTCTCAAGCTCTTCTCGATTGAATTCTGAGAAATTCGGCGACTTCGCCCGGATCTTAGGGCGGCATGGCGTCAGGGATGCCGGGCCCCAAATCCTTGCAACGCGTGATTGACATTCGCCGCCGATTGGCTACGGTGGCGGCCCTTGAATTTGAACAAAGCGAACAGCCTGAACTGATATATGCCGAATACGAAGTCCGCCGAACGTCGCATGCGCAGCAACGAGCGCAAGCATCTGCACAATCGCAGCATCCTCTCGCGCCTGCGGGGCATTGAAAAGAATTACCGCGCGCTCGTGGCGGCCGGCAAGAAAGACGAAGCCGTGAAGGCGTTTGGCGAGGTTTCCTCCGCGTTCGACAAGGCAGTCAAATCGGGCACGGTGCATCGCTCCGCCGCCAACCGCAAGAAAAGCCGCATGGCTACGGCGTTGAACCGGCTCAAGTAAGCCGGCGCGCGGGGAAGCGCTTCGATCTGACCAGCCCCCATTTCGCGAAACGGAACGCCAGCCCCGTCCCCAGGCAACCGATTCCATACCGCAAGCTGCGTTGGAAGTTAATGGAGGAGGCTTCGGGGAAATACTTCGTGGGACAACTGACTTCGCCGATGGTAAACCCGTGCCAGAGAATCTGGGCGAGCATCTGGTTGTCGAAAACGAAATCGTCCGAGTTGTCCGCCAGATCGAGTGTCTCCAGAATTTCGCGGGAGAAGGCGCGGTAGCCCGTGTGATATTCGGATAGCTTTGCCCCCAGTAGAACATTCTCCGCCAGCGTGAGCGCGCGGTTGGACACGTATTTCCACCAAGGCATCCCGCCCTTCAGCGCGTACCCTCCCAGGATGCGGCTGCCCAGCACGCAAGGATGAAGGCCGTTGGCGATCATGGACACCATGGCGGGGAGTAACTTCGGGGTGTACTGGTAATCCGGGTGGAGCATGACGACGATGTCCGCGCCGGCTTCCAGCGCGAGCCGGTAACAGGTTTTTTGATTTCCCCCGTAACCGCGGTTGACCGCGTGCACATGGACCTGGACGCCTTCCAAGCTCTTTGCCACGGCCACGGTGTCATCCCGGCTGCCGTCATCCACGAGAATAATGGTGTCCACGAGGTCCTGTTCGCGCACCTCGGCATGGGTCTGGCGCAACGTCTTGCCGGCGTTATACGCCGGCATCACCACCACTACTCTTTTGCCGCGATACATGTTCGTGTGCGTGAAAAGAAAACTTGTTGTTCCGATTCGCGTCAACATGCCCAAGCCCCAACCCGGATGAGAAGCCAAAAATGCCGCACCCCGCTTCTTTATGGCAGTCGCGCGCCCTGCATTGTAAGCTGCAACCCGTTTATGGCGATTGCAGACATCAGACGCGAATACAGCACGGGCGGATTAAACCGCCAGGATCTGGGCGCGGACCCGCTCGCGCAATTCAAGACGTGGTTCAGCCAGGCAACCGCCGCGCAATCGGGCAGCCGCTGGCGGCGCATCGGGATCGCCCTTTACAAACTCGGGCACGCGCTCCTCGGCCACGCACCCGTGGACGCCAACGCCATGGTGCTGGCGTCGGTCTCGAAAGACGGACAGCCTTCCGCCCGCACGGTGCTGCTCAAAGGCGTGGACGAGCGCGGTTTTATTTTCTTTACCAACTACGACAGCCGCAAAGGGAAGGAACTGGCGGAAAACCCAAAAGCATCGCTCGTGTTCTACTGGGCCGAATTCGAACGGCAAGTGTGCATCGCCGGAACAGTGACCAAACTTCCGCGCGAGGAGTCGGAGGCCTATTTCAAAAGCCGGCCCCAGGGTAGCCGGATTGCCGCCTGGGCATCCAACCAGAGCGATGCGGTGGCGGATCGCGAGGAACTCGAAAAGCAATGGCAGGCCATGGCCGCGCGTTTCCCGGGCGACGATGTGCCGTTGCCACCAAATTGGGGCGGATTTGTCCTCGCACCGGCGCGCATCGAGTTCTGGCAGGGTCGGCCCAACCGGCTGCACGACCGGTTCTGTTACCTGAAACAAGCCGATGGCGCCTGGCGCATTGAGCGCCTCTCCCCCTGACCGTGCCCTCCCTCCCGCCGAAGCACATTTCGCTGCCCGGCACCGAAACGCGATCAACAAGATCCTGATTTTTTTACTTGCAACTCGGCCCCGGGAGGCGAAGTTGTTTCAGCGCTCGATCCAGGCGTAGCCAAACAGTCGTATTGCGGAATGCCCAACCCTTCGGGCGCTACGCGCGATGAATGTTACCAGTCAGGTTGACGATCAGTTTGACCGGAAGGAAACGTGCAACGTCGTCGTGGTCTATGAAGACACCGCCAGCCGCCAGCGAGCCATGGCCGCGTGTGACTTCCTCATGCAAGAGCTGTGGTCGGAGGTGGAATTCGACTTTCATTGGTGGCGCGCCGATTTTTTGGAACAGGCCGCCATGGCCCAGGCCGCGGCCGAGCAGGCGGCCAACGCGGATTTTCTGATCGTCTGTTCCGATCCGGAGAAGACCATTTCCATCGCTTTGAAGCGATGGTTCGAAAGCTGGATCGAGGCCCGCCACGGCCGCGACGGTGCGTTGCTCGACCTGACGCCGACCAACACCACAACCACCGGCACGACCCAAACGATGGAAACTTTTCTGCGCGGTGTCGCCCGCCGGGCGATGCTCGATTATTTTGCAACCACATCGCAAACCATTACGGGCACGTTGCCGTCGTCCTACGAGGAAGTGCAACGCCGCGCCAGCCAAGTGTCCTCGGTGCTGGACGAGATTTTGCATCAGCCGCCCCGCCCGCCCAGTTTCGGATTGAATGACTGAAGCCTGGCTGCTGCCG
Organism: uncultured Bifidobacteriaceae bacterium; assembly: GCA_964458575.1. Lineage (GTDB taxonomy): Bacteria > Verrucomicrobiota > Verrucomicrobiia > Limisphaerales > JADLHS01 > CAYWMD01. Next base: position 52,479 of record CAYWMD010000030.1, read on the forward strand.
CCTATTTGGGTGCTTCGCCTTCCGACCCGCCGGCGGCATCGGCTTGTTGTTCGCTGATGACCGGCGCGATGGCTTGAAGTTTGTCCCCGGCGTCGAGATTCACCAGCTTCACGCCCATCGTGTTGCGGCCGGCTTCGCGGATGTCCTTCACGAACGTGCGCACCATCTGGCCGCCAACGGTGATCAACATGATTTCATCCGTGTCGCGCACGGTCAGCGCGCCAATGACACCGCCGGTCTTGTCGCCGGTCTTCATCGTGATGATGCCTTTGCCGCCGCGCGATTGGATGCGGTATTCCTCGAACGCTGTCCGTTTGCCGATGCCGTTTTCGCCCGCCACCAGCAAGGTGGCATCCGGCACCACGACAGCGGCAGCTACAACCGCATCCTCTTTTTCGAGGGTGATGCCTTTCACGCCAGCGGCCGGACGCCCCATTGAACGGACATCGGATTCGTTGAAACGAATGCTCATGCCGTCCTTGGTGATGATGACCATCTCGTTCTGACCGGTGGTAAGCTTCACGTCAATCAAGGTGTCGCCCTGCTCAATGCCGATCGCAATGATGCCGCCCTTGCGGACATTGCCAAAATCCTCCAGCGCGGTTTTCTTCACGGTGCCCTGCCGCGTCGTGAAGAAAACGTGTCCCGGCTGCTGCCACGTCACGTCTTCCTTGTTCTCATCAACCTTGGAGAGCACACGGATCATTGCGGCAATGGTTTCGCCCTGCTTGAGTTCGAGCAGGTTGGCGATGCTGCGCCCCTTCGCCGCGCGGCCCATGTCGGGAATCTCGTGCACGCGCTCGACATAAACGCGCCCCGTGTTGGTGAAAAACATCAGGTAATCATGCGTGCTCGCGGTAAAGAGATGTTCGACAAAATCCTTGTCCTCGGCGGTTTCACCCTCGCGGGTGGTCATGCCGATGACGCCCTTGCCGCCCCGGCGCTGGGCGCGGTAGGCGCTGATGGCGGTGCGCTTGATGAGTCCGGCGTGCGTAAGCGTGATGATAACACCTTCGTTGACGATGAGGTCCTCGATGGCGATCTCGCCCTCGTCCGGCACAATCTCGGTCTTTCGCGGCGTGGCGTGCTTTTCTTTGATCTCGTGCAGCTCCTGTTTGATGATCGCCATCACGCGGGATTCTTTCGCGAGGATGTCCAGCAAATCTTTGATCTTCGCCAGCAGCTCGTTGTATTCGTGACGAACCTTGTCAATTTCCAGCCCAGTCAGGCGGTAGAGTTGCAGTTCGAGAATCGCGTCCACCTGTCGTTCAGTCAGGGCATACAGCCCGGAATTCAATCGCGCATCGGACCGAATGTGTATTCCCCACGTTTCGACCTGCTGGCGGGTCCATTCGAAAGCCAGCAATTTGACCTTGGCCTCCTCGCGGTTGCGCGAACTGCGTATGATGCGGATGAACTCGTCCAGATTGCGTAACGCGCACAGGTAACCCTCCAAAATTTCCGCCCGCTCCTCGGCTTTCTTGAGTTCAAAGCGCGTCCGGCGCAACACGACCTCGCGCCGGTGTTCGATGTAACACTGGATGAGTTCCTTGAGATTGAGGGTCTTGGGCTTGCCGTGATCAATCGCCAGCGCGTTGACGCTGAAACTGATCTCGAGCTGGGTGTGCTTGTACAGGTTCGCAATGACAACCTTCGGAATGCCCTCGCGCTTGAGTTCGACGACCAGCCGGCAATGTTCGTCCGATTCGTTGCGCATCGCGGAGATTTCCGTGATGACCTTCTCATTCACCAGGTTCGCGATCTGTTCCTCCAACCCGGCGCGATTGACGTTGAAGGGAATCTCCGTGATGACCAGTTGTTCCCGGTTGCCCTTGAGTTCCTCCGCCCCGACCCGTCCGCGCAACTTCACGCTGCCCTTGCCGGTCGTAAAATAATTCTTGATGCCTTCAACGCCGCAGATGACACCGCCGGTCGGAAAATCCGGACCTTTGATGTATTTCATCAACTCCGGGATTGTGATGGCCGGCTTGTCAATCTGCGCACAGATGCCATCAATCACCTCGCCCAGATTGTGCGGCGGCATGTTGGTGGCCATGCCGACGGCGATGCCGGTCCCGCCGTTCACCAGCAAATTCGGAAATGCCGCCGGAAACACCGTCGGCTCGGTCAGGCGCTCGTCGTAGTTCGGAACAAAGTCCACCGTGTCCTTGTCCATGTCCTGCATCAACGCCGCGCCCAGGTGCGTCAACCGCGCCTCCGTGTAACGCATCGCTGCCGGCGGATCGTTTTCGACCGAACCGAAATTCCCCTTCCCGTCCACGAGCTTTTCGCGCATCGCCCACGGTTGCGCCATGTGGACGAGCGTGGGATAAATCACCGCTTCACCGTGCGGATGATAGTTGCCGGACGTGTCGCCGCAGATTTTCGCGCACTTGATGTGCTTGCGACCCGGGAACAGCGACAGGTTCTCCATCGCATAGAGGATGCGCCGCTGTGACGGCTTGAGCCCGTCGCGCACGTCAGGCAACGCGCGCGAGATGATCACGGACATCGAGTAGTCGAGGAACGAGTTCTTGATCTCGTCGGCAACGTTGATCTTCTGGATCTTTTCGCCCTGCGAATATGCCCCACCCGGCTGGGAGGGCGTGGATTGCGGCGGCGGCTGATTATTTTCGGTTTCGTCTGGCATGATGCGGTTTCAGGGAAATTGTTTCAACACGATCAAACGTCGAGGTTGCGGACGTTCAGCGCGTTGTCTTCGATGAACTGGCGGCGCGGCTCGACTTCGTCGCCCATGAGCTTCACGAACATCTCCTCGGCTTCCACGGCGTCAGTGAGATCAATCCGCAGCAGCTTCCGGTTGGCCGGATTCATGGTCGTCTCGAACAATTCCTTCGCGTCCATTTCGCCCAGACCTTTGAAGCGGTAAATCTGAATGCCCTTCTTGCCAATGGCCTTAACCCCCGAGAGAATCTCCGGGATGGAGAACAACGGCGTGACCATCGCGCGCTCGCCCTCGCCCTCGGTCAGTTCAAACAGCGGCTTGTCCTGCGCCGCATAATGGTCCACCGCGAGTCCCTTCTTGGACAACCGGCCGAGCAAATCCGCGATGGCTTTGCTCTCCAAATGCAGATCGGAAACGGAAGCGCGCCGGGTCGGGCCGTCCTTCTTGCGTTCCACCTCCGTGTCGGTTCCGAACAGATCGTTGTTGGCGCTCTTGAAATTCTCCAACTCGTCGTTCGAAAGAAAATAATGCACCGTCTCGTCGTTGCCCTCGCGGACCTTCACCATGAACTGCGGCAACTCCCCCTTCGTTCCCCGCTTCTCCACGTAATCCGCAAAATCGCCGCCCTGCCGCCGGATGTAGGTGGCATGCTTGTCGAGCGATTCCAGGAGCGCCAGAATCTCCTCCAGTTGCTTCGGCGTGAACTCCCGGCCGTCGGCCAGATTTTTCAACCGGACTTCCTCCGTTCCATTGTGAAGCAGGATGCGATTCAACTCCACGTCATCGTCCACGTAGTCGGTTCGCTTCTTCCGCGTCACCGAGTAAAGCGGCGGCTGCGCGATGTAAACGAAACCCTGCTTCACCAGCTGCGGCATCTGGCGATAGAAGAACGTCAGCAGCAACGTGCGGATGTGCGAACCGTCCACGTCGGCATCGGTCATGATGATGATTTTGTGGTAGCGCAGCTTCTCAATGTTGAACGCGCCTTCGCCCTCGCCGTCGCCAATGCCCGTGCCGATGGCGGTGATCATCGTCCGGATTTCGTTGTTCTGAAGCACCTTGTCCAGCCGCGCCTTCTCCACGTTGATGAGCTTGCCGCGAATGGGGAGAATCGCCTGGAACTTTCGGTCGCGCCCCTGTTTGGCCGAACCGCCGGCGGAATCACCCTCGACGATATAAAGCTCCGTGTTCTCCGGATCACGGTCGGAACAATCCGCGAGCTTGCCCGGCAGCCCGCCACCGGTCAGCGCCGATTTGCGCACGGCTTCGCGCGCCTTGCGCGCGGCTTCCCGTGCCCGCGCCGCATTGAGGCCTTTATCAATGATGCGCTTCGCGATGGGCGGATTCGCATCAAAATAAGCCATCAACCCTTCGTAAGCCACCGAGCCAACAATTCGCTCCACCTCCGGCGAAAGCAGCTTCACCTTCGTCTGCGACTCGAACTTTGGATCGCTGTGCTTCACCGAAATCACCGCTGTCAATCCTTCACGCACATCGTCACCGGTGATCTGCGGGTCCTTCTCTTTCAGCAATTCGTTCGACTTGGCGTATTGATTGATCGCCCGCGTCAGCGCGCTGCGGAAGCCGGACAAATGCGCCCCGCCGTCCGGATTGTGAACCGTGTTCGTGTAGCAAAGTACCTGGTCGTTGTAGCTGTCGTTGTATTGCATCACCACCTCGACGTGAACCTCGATGTTCTTGTCGTCCAGTTTCTCCTTCGTTTCCTTGCGAAATACGATCGGCTTCGGATGTAGCGGCTCCTTGTTCTTGTTGAGCTGCTTGACGAATTCCTCCGTCCCGTTCTTGTAATAAAACTTTTCCGGCTCGGCGTTGGTCTTGCGTTCGTCAACGAAAACAATTTCCAAACCCGAATTCAAAAACGCCAGTTCGCGCAATCGTTGCGCGATGATGTCCGATTTGAATTCAATTGTTTCGCGGAAGATTTCCGGATCCGGCATGAACGTGATCAACGTGCCGGTTCCTTTGGCCTTGCCGATGACTTCCAGCTTCTTCGTCGTTTTGCCGCGTTCAAATTCCATCGAATGGACCTGCCCGTCCCGCGACACTTCCACCTCAAACCATTCGCTCACCGCGTTCACGCACTTCGCGCCGACGCCGTGTGTGCCGCCGGAAAACTTGTAGCCGCCCTGCCCGTACTTGCCGCCGGAGTGCAACGTGGTCAGCACCAGCTCCACACCGGGAATTTTGTATTGTGGATGCGGGTCCACTGGAATCCCGCGCCCGTTGTCGCGAATCGAAATTGAGCCGTCCACGTGAATCGTCACGTCAATCCGGTCGCAAAAAGGGTTGCCGTTCTCATCGAGCGCGAGATGCTCGTCCACGGAATTATCCAGCACCTCGCTCACGCAATGATGCAGCGCGCGTTCGTCCGTGCCGCCAATGTACATGCCCGGCTTCTTGCGCACGGCTTCCAATCCTTCCAACTTTCCCAGCTTGGACGAATCGTAAGTCTGCGTCGTTGCCGTGACCGGCGCGGCCGCTTCTTCGACTGCTGCTTCGCTTGCTTTCGACATAAAAAAATCACTAGGAAATCAACCGGTATTGCCCTCGGTGGTTTACCCGAAAAATTGTAAAAAATTGACGCTTTGGAGACAATCTTTATTTCCCCTTTTTCAACGCAAAAAACACCATTAGCTGGGGAGTGCCCGGATGCCCCGCCCAACTAATTGCGTTGTGGACAACTTCTCCGAAACGCCCTGAAAACGATGCTATTTCAAGGCAAAACCTGCCTTTAAGACTTGATGTCGCGCAGGTGAAACACCGTGCACCCGATGACAAACGCCGTGGCGCAAATGGCCAGCAGAATGGACTCCGATTGCAGTATGCGCGGCCACGGCACTGGATTTTGAAACACCAACAGCCAGCACCGAAAATGATGCGTGATGAACCAGTTGTCGAACCGGTCGAAGAATGGAATCCCTTCCATCACGAGATTCACGAACAGGTACGACAGCGCAACGATGGTCGCCGCCGCCGGCTTCATGTTGAAACAGGAAAACATGAATGCAATCGAGACAATCGCCCCCGCATTCACCGCCAAAAAGAGGTGAGAGAAACAAAAGCGCGCCAGGCCCTCGTCTGCCGACATCACGCTGAAGGCCTGTCCAGGCGCAAACACAAACATTCCTTTCCAGGGGAAAAGCACCCTGGCAAACGTCAGCGCCGTCAGCCCCAGCACGATCACCAGCACCGCCGCAAAAATGACTCCGGCCACCCATTTCACGAACAGCAACCGTGGACGCGAAATCGGCCGTGAGAGGATCATCCGCAAGGTTCCGTCCTCATATTCCTTTGCCACCAGGTCACCGCCCACGAGCGACACATAAAGCGGCATCAGCAAAATGATCTGCGGCATGAGCATGACCACCGAGACGGTGAGCGCCGAGATGAATTCCGCCGCCACATAACCGTTGACCGACAGCATCCGTTCAAAGTCCTGCTGCCAGCGGGTGAACCGAAACGCCAGCAACATGGCCGACTGCGCGAAGACAAACGCCCCGAAGCCGATGTAAGTCCGCTTTTTGCCAAACAGTTTCCAGAGTTCGTTCTTGAGTTGGGCGAGGAGCATGGTCAACGCGATGATTGGAGCCTTTCTCGGCCCGAGGCATTCCCCGCCCGGCGCACCCCGGCTGGACGTTCGATATTGCAGGTTAAAGGTTGGAGGCTCATCGGCTCAATTCAATGGGACTTCGCTCCGTTTACCAGTTCAAGATAGAAATTCTCGAGCGTCTGCTCATGTTCCCAGATCCCCTCGACGGCCAGGCCTGCCCCGACCAGCACCCGCGCCACCTCCGCGGTCGAGATCCCGTCCTGGAGTGCAATGAACCGGCCGTCTTCCCCGCCAAGAATCAGTCCCCGCTCGCGCAGGAGCGCCGTGGCGGCGTCAAAATTCGGAGTCTTCAGCGCCACCCGCCGCCGCGCGGCCTTCACATCCGTCACCTGCCCTTCGAACACCTTCCGGCCCTGATTCAACACCGCGATGCGCGTGCAGAGCTGCTCCACTTCCATCAACAGGTGCGAAGACAACAAGATCGTGAGGTTCAGTTCCCGATGCAACCGGCCGATTGTTTGACGCATTTCAGCGATACCCTCCGGATCAAGGCCGCTCCCCGGTTCGTCCAGGATGAGCAATTCGGGTTGTGGCAACAACGCCTGCGCCAGCGCCAATCGCGCTCGCATGCCGTGGGAATACGTTTTGACCTTGGACCGCTCGCGACCGGTCAACCCGACCCAATCCACCACCTCGCGAATTCTCTCCGGCGAGGTCGGGGCCGTGTAATGGCTCAGGATCTCCAGATTCCGCCAGCCGCTCAGGTAGTCGTAAAACGCCGGCGCTTCAAAGATCGCGCCGACCGTCTTCAACGCCTGCGCCCGGTCGCTCGTCACCTCATGGCCACAAACCTTGACCGCGCCGCGCGTGGGCCAGACCTGGCCCAGCATCATGCCAATCGCCGTGCTCTTCCCCGCTCCGTTGTGACCGAGCAATCCGAACACCTCGCCCCGGGGCACCTCCAGCGTGAGATCGGCCACCGCCGTGCGCGACCCAAACTTCTTTGTGACGTTGCTCAGGCTGATCATTTCTGCAAAGTTCCTTCGATGGCCAGCAGGTTTTTGATGTGCCCGTCCGCGTAAAGATAATTGACCGCCTTGGACGGACCGCGCACCGCGTGAAACGATTCCTTGTCAAAGAACACCGGTATGGCGTGCGGATTGAAATGCAGGCCCAGCACCGTCAAATCATCCGCCTTCTGCCCGTTGAGCAGGCTGTTCCAGGAATAGCTCGAACTGGTCCGCTCGAAGATCCCGTCACGATCGGACGGACACCGCAACACGTTCAAGTTGCCCAACTGATTCGACAAAACCATGTCCACGCTCGGCAGACCGTTGGTCACGATGCTGTTCGTGCCCGCCGCCCGGTCGCGCATGACCGGCAACCGGTTGTTGTTGTCGTCAACGTAAACCTGCAACGCCAGCCCCACCTGCCGCAGATTGCTGATGCACGCCGACGCCTGCCCGGCAGCCTTCGCCTTGCCCAACGTCGGCAACAACAGCGCCGCCAGCACCGAGATAATCGCAATCACCACCAGCAATTCCACGAGTGTGAACGCGAGTTCTCCGACGTCAGACTTTGGACTCAAGACTTCAGAGTCGGCCTTCATCGTCGCATCATCCGCCCGGATTCCATCGCCCGTTGCAACTCCTCGATCACCGGCGCCAGTTCCGCCTTCGTCTGGGCCGAGCTTTGACTGTAAAACGTCTTCAACCCAATCGTTCTTATCTTCGTCTCCAGTTCGCCGCTGATCGGCTCGCCACCCCGGGCCTGCCCCGGCGCGAACCGCTTCATCCCGATCCGCCGGTTGGGATTCCGCAACCGATTCAGCGCGTCCTCGATTGCGCGCCGCCGCTTCTCCTCGGGCAACTGTTCAAACGCGCTGATCATCTGCTTGAACCCGGTGGGCATGGTTGCCTCGATGAACTGCCCTTTCTCCTCCTCCGTCATTTCCTCAAACCACCGATATGACATGCGGTCGGCGCGCAATTCCTGGCGTTCTTCGAGCGACAGCTTGTTCAACATCTCGGCCAGCGTTTGAATCGCTTTCGCGCGGTCTGCCGCGGATAGTCTGCCCAAGTCCCGGGAATTCACGTACGCCTGCACCTTCGCCGGAGTCACCTTGAGCTGGTCCGAAATCAACCAACCCGCCAGCGCCACCAGCCAGATGCCCAACAACCCGGCCCCCGCCCAGATCACCACCCGATATCGCTGACTCAACATGCCCGGAGTTTAATGCACCCCCAAAGGCACGCCACCAAAAAGGAGCGCAACTGCGCCGACCAGCCCGCCCATTGCCGCCCGAGGCCGAAATTCCAAGCCTTGCGTCATGCGCTTCCGTCCGCTGCCGACAATTTCCCCGCAGCCCAATCCAAATCCAACTTGCTAACCCGCCCTCCAAACTTAACCTCCCCGCATGTCACATTCGGAAACGAAGCAAACATGCGGCGACACTTTGTCGCATCCCGACCGGTTCATCCGCCGTCATATCGGCCCCAACGCGGCCGAAACCGCCGCCATGCTCAAAGTGGTCGGATACGATTCCGTGGATGCGCTCGCCGATGCCGCGGTGCCGCGCGCCATCCGCCTGCCGCAGCCGGTCAATCTGCCCGAAGCCAAAAGCGAATTTGAAGCGCTCGCCGAACTCCGTCGCCTCGCCAGCGAAAACAAAGTCTGCCGCTCGTTCATCGGACAAGGCTACTACGACACCATCACGCCGCCCGTCATCCAGCGGAACGTCCTCGAAAACCCCGGCTGGTATACGCAATACACACCCTATCAAGCCGAAATTTCCCAGGGCCGTCTCGAAGCGCTTCTGAATTTTCAGACGATGGCAGCCGAACTCACCGGCCTCGACATCGCGAATGCTTCCATGCTCGACGAAGCCACCGCCGCCGCCGAGGCCATGACGATGTCCTTGCGCCTCAAAGACGGCCGCAACGTCTATTTCATTTCCGAAACCTGCCATCCGCAGACCATCGAAGTCGTCCGCAGCCGTGCAATCGCGCTGAAGATTGAAGTGGTCATCGGCAATCCCGAGACGTTCGAGTTCAACGAACAAGTCTTTGGCGCACTCGTTCAATATCCCGACACGTTTGGGGCGATTCACGATTACTCCGGTTTCGCCGGAAAAGCCCACGCCGCCGGAGCAATGGTCACGGTCGCGACGGACTTGCTCGCGCTCACACTCATCAAGCCACCGGGCGAATTCGGCGCGGACATCGCGGTTGGCAGTGCGCAACGCTTCGGTGTGCCGCTCGGTTACGGCGGACCACATGCCGCGTTCTTCGCCACGCGCGATGAATTCAAACGCCAGATGCCCGGCCGCATCGTCGGCGTGTCCAAGGACGCCCGTGGCAAGCCCGCCCTGCGCCTCGCGCTCGGCACGCGCGAGCAACACATCCGCCGCGAGAAAGCCACCAGCAACATCTGTACAGCGCAGGCGCTCCTCGCCAACATGGCTTCGCTCTACGCTTGCTATCACGGGTCGGAGGGATTAAAGCAGATCGCGGAGCGAGTGCTTGAATTGACTGGAATGCTGGCAGCGGGATTGAGAAAACTAGGCTATCAAATCGGCGAGTCGGCTGACTCGATCTACTTTGATACGTTGCGAGTTCATCTGGGCGCGAAACAAGCGAACGAGATCGCAAAACTTGCCGAACAACGCCGCATTAATCTTCGCGTAATAGACCATCATTCGATCGGCATCTCACTCGACGAAACGTGCACTGAGCAGGATGTGGATGAGATTTGGCAGATTTTCAATAGCGGCAACCTGGTAGAATTCGACACTCTCGTATCTGAATTCTGCATTCGACCGCGTCGCACCAGTAAATTCCTCCAGCACCCCGTCTTCAACCGCTACCACTCCGAGACCGAGATGCTGCGCTACATCAAGCGGCTCGAATCGCGCGACCTGTCGCTCACGGCTTCGATGATTCCGCTCGGTTCATGCACCATGAAACTCAACGCCGCTGCCGAGATGTTTCCTGTGTCGTGGCCGGAGTTCGCGAAGATTCACCCGTTCGCGCCCATCAAACAGACGCGCGGTTACCAGAAACTTTTCGAGCAACTCGAAACCTGGCTCGCTGAGATCACCGGGTTCGCCGGCATTTCGCTCCAGCCCAACGCCGGTTCGCAAGGCGAATACGCCGGGTTGCTCGTCATCCGCGCGTATCACGAATCGCGCAATGAGTCTCATCGGACGGTCTGTCTGATCCCCACTTCAGCTCACGGAACAAATCCCGCGAGCGCGGTGATGGCGGGAATGCGCGTCGTATCCGTCGCATGTGACTCATCCGGAAACATAGATGTGGCGGACTTACGCGCCAAAGCGGAAGCCCACAAAGACACCCTGGCTGCGCTCATGATCACCTATCCCAGCACGCACGGCGTGTTCGAGGAAACCATCCGCGAAATTTGCGAAATCATCCACGCGCACGGCGGCCAGGTTTACATGGACGGCGCGAACATGAACGCGCAAGTCGGCCTCACCAGTCCCGGCTTCATCGGCGCGGACGTCTGCCATTTGAATCTGCACAAGACGTTTTGCATCCCGCACGGAGGCGGCGGACCGGGCGTCGGACCGATTGGCGTGGCGGAACATCTTGTGGAATTTCTGCCCGGCCACAACGTCGTCAACCTCGGCGGCGAAAGCCCGATCGGCGCAGTCAGTGCCGCTCCGTGGGGTAGCGCAAGCATTCTCACCATCTCGTGGATGTATATCGCGATGATGGGCGCGGACGGACTCACCGAAGCGACGAAGTTCGCCATCCTCAACGCGAATTACATTTCCAAGCGGCTCGAAAAACATTTCCCGACGCTCTACCGCAGCAACGGCCTCGTCGCGCACGAATGCATCCTCGACCTGCGCGCGTTCAAGGGCACGACCGCTGAGGACGTGGCGAAGCGCCTGATGGATTACGGCTTTCACGCGCCGACGCTCTCGTGGCCCGTCGCCGGCACGCTCATGGTCGAACCGACCGAAAGCGAATCTAAATACGAACTCGACCGTTTCTGCGACGCGATGATCTCCATCCACGCCGAAATGACCGCCGTGGAAACCGGCGCAGCCGACGCGAAGAATAATCTCCTCAAGAACGCCCCGCACACAGCCGACCAGATCGCAAGCGACAATTGGAATCGCCCTTACGGCCGCGAAGCCGCCGCGTTCCCGGCCAATAGCCTGCACGACTACAAATTCTGGCCGCCCGTCGCCCGCGTGGACAACGTGTTTGGGGACAGAAATCCAGTGTGTTCCTGTGTTGGAATGGAAGCGTATGAAAGTTAAACCCGCTCAGATGTGTCCGGTGCTGACCGAAATCTTTCTTTTCCGAGCAACGAACGAACAGCTTGAATGGGAGATGGCTTGGCTTCCATTTACTGGCTCATGCTCTGTCGACGTGAAAGGAAACTTGGATTTCAAAAGCGACAGATTTGTTCGTGGTTATCTTTCAAAAAATGGCAGGCTCAAAAGCGAGCAAGAGTTTCATAAAGTTTGTGCTGCATTGAAATCGAAGGTGGGCGCCGATGCGCGGAGATTTATGCGAGGCCATGATTTTGCTGAACTTCTATCCATTGTTATTCGCCGCCATTTGCACCACGACCAAAGGAATTTCAGAGACCCAAACGTTCTCGAGGGAGCATTGTTCTGTTGTCTTGAGGCACAGCGGATCAAAGATGCGCCCTTATTTAAGGTTGTTGCAGCTCGCATGGCATAACACTTTGAACCCGCGTCATACGTGTCCATTTGTGGACTGAAGACTGGCCCGTACGACTCGCACCTCCGCGCCTCTGCGTCTCCGCGGTTCAATCAGAATGGCAGTTGAATTTCCGTCAGATAATTCTTCGGGTTGCCTTTGAAGATCATGCCCGGGCCTTTGACGTAAATTTCGCGCGTGGGCAGGACGGGTTTCAGTTTCCGCTCGTCGGCGTGTAATTTATTATCCAGCCTTCAACCGCTTCTTCTCCCGGCTCTCGACTTTCTTGATGCTCTCGGCGATGGGCAGGTTTTCCGGCATCGTGCCGCCGAGTTCGTGAATAGTGCGGCGGACTTTGCGGCCCACTTCGTTGTGAATCCGGTTGGCGTGATCTTTGTGCCGCACGCTTTCGCGCCGGAGTTTTTCCTCGGTCTGCGTGGCGCGGAACAGATTGGCTGCCAGTTCCGTGCTGCCCATGTGGTCGAGGATGTTTTGTTTGGGCTTGAGCCGTTTGCGCTGGCGGAGGTCGCGCATGCCCAGCCCGCCGTAAAGCCCGCGATAGCCGTGATCCATGAAGATGGCGTAGTCGAGCGGGTCAACCACGCCGGATTGCTTGGCGACACCCGCGAGGTTTTTGTTGTGCTTCTTCATCTCAGCGCGAAGGAGCAGGCGCAGTTTGTCTTCCTTCAACGCCTCGTCATCGGCCATTTCCTGTCGCCGCGTTTGCACAGCAAAATAAGTTTGTCCCAACGCGACGAGCGGTTTGCTCGGGTCAGCGTTCTGGATGACGAGGTAGCAGGCGTAGCGGGAGAGCGCCCAATCCTCGACCTCGCGTTGTGCGCCCGATCCAATGCTGACCATATTGCGCATTTCCGCAAAATGGTCGGCGACCGCGTGGCCGCTCTTGATGCAGGCTTCCTTGGCCTTCTGAACCACCGGCTCGAAGTTGCGGAAGTTCAGATACTCCAACACCTGTGCCAGATCGCGCGCGGACCACGATTCGTTTCCGTCGGCGTTAACGCGTTTGATTCGTTCAAAGGTATTGCTGCCGGCGGGCGCGGGAAGTTGGCTGCTCATGGATTTCTTTTACTCCAAGCCACAGTTCAAATGAAGGACGAATTATTCAAAGCTTTTCACCCAATGCCCTGGGCGTGCTGGCGGTGAGGGTTTGCATCTGGCGGATGGCGATTTGATTGAGGCGCTTGAGGCGTTCGCCTTGCGGCAGTTGCATGTGGATGAACTCGGCGTTCATGCCTTCGATGTTGGCGAGGACGAGGAGTTGCTCGACGCTGGCATAATCGCGGACGTTGCCTTCGAGCTTGGGATTGGCGTCGCGCCATTGCCGGGCGGTCTGGCCAAAGAGGGCGACGTTGAGCAAGTCGGCTTCGGTGGCGTAGGTGATGGCCGCCTGCGCGGGCGTGACTTCGGGCGGGATGAGATGCGCCTTCACCGCCTCGGTGTGGATGCGGTAGTTGAGTTTGGAGAGGGTGCGATTGAGATTCCACGCGAGGGAGAGCCGGCGATTTTCGTCGTCCTTAAGCCGCTGGAATTCTTTGATGAGGTAGAGTTTGAATTCCACGGACACCCAAGAGGCGAATTCAAACGCAATATCCTTGTGCGCGTAAGTGCCGCCGTAGCGCCCGGGTTGGGATGTGATGCCGACCGCGCCGGTCTTTTCAATCCATTGCTTGGGCGTAAGCGTGAAACTGTTCAGCCCGGCCTGAATTCTAATCCCGTCGAATTCGACGGGATTAAAACCTGGGTTGTTGAGTCGCTCCCAGACGCCGAGGAACTCCACGGTGTTACGATTGCGCAGCCAATTGCGGATCACATCGTCCAGATGATCTGGATTCTTGTATCGAGCGATGTCCGTAAGGCTGATGTAATCTTCCTTTCGCCCGGAAAGGATGGTGATGGCTGCGCCTTGAACTTCGATGGTAGCTTTCTTTACTTTACTCATCGTGATTTGGTAACCGCCGAAGAGTAGCGAGCCAAACCGGGGTTGCAAAGTGGGGAGTTTGATTCGGCACCTCATCCGACCTGCGGCCACCTTCTCCCGGTCGAGGCGGAGAGGGGATTCTTTGAACGGCCACCGGTTCTCCGCCAGTAGTGGGCGCATGTTGACCACGCCGATTCGCGCGGTGGATGAGCGGGTGCTGCCGTTTGCGCCGGACCAAATCTGGCCGGTGCTGGCGGACGTGAACGGTTATCCCCGGTGGTATCCGCCGTCGCTGCAGCTGCACGTGCGGGCGGTCACCGCCGACGGGATCGGGTCGGAGGTGGAGCTGCGGCCCCGGGGCGGACGGGCGTTTCGCTGTCGCGTGGAGTCGCTCGAAGCACCGCGCCGGCTGCGGCTGCGCTACCCGGGCGACTTCATCGTGGGCACGGGCGAGTGGCGTTTGGACGCCGCGCCTGGCGGCACGCGGGTGGCGTATGAGATTGATGTGGTGGCCACAGGGCGATTGGCGGTGCTGCTGGGCTGGCTGTTGCCGCTCGGCAAAATCCACTCCAAGTTCATGCGCGAGGTGCTGGTGAATCTGGAGGCTGAGGTGAAGCGGAGGGATTCATCAGTGTCCACCAGTGGTTGAATCTTGCCTGAACGTATCCCGCCTTGAGCCGTTTCTTCTCCCGGCTCGCGACTTTCTTGATGCTTTCAGCGACGGGCAGGTTTTCCGGCATCGCGCCGCCAAGTTCGTGAATGGTGCGGCGGACTTTGCGGCCTACGGATTCTTCAAACCTCGTAGCAGCCGCGTGAGTCGGCTCAAATAGGCTGGAAGTCAGAGCGAACTCACGTTCGCTGCCACAATCTTGAAAGGCCGCACGTTTTCGCGGCGCAGCGTTCGTCGGTCTGCGTGGCACGGTACAAAATGGATTTACAAACGAAATGAGTAGAATTACAAAACCCGTATGACCAATGACACCAAACGTTCGATCCTGCGCTGGATTCACATCATCTTCGGGCTGACGATACTGGGTTACATTTATGGTCCGCCCGAGGAAACTCTGAAGTATCGCGACAATTTTCGGTTTTTCTTCGTTCCGGTGATTATCCTTTCCGGACTTTGGATGTGGAAAGGTCATATCGTGTCACGACTGTTTACGAAAAAGTAGACCCCAACACGACGAACGATAACAACGAAATCTCTGTGAAAGGCGTTATGACCAAGAAAGAATTGTCGGCCCCGCAACGGGAGGAACTGCTCAAAACGTTGAAAGCCCGATTCGAGCACAACCTGAATCGCCACAAGGGACTGGATTGGGCCAAGGTCCAGTCGCGGCTGCAAGCCAAACCGGAAAAGCTGTGGTCGCTCAATGAAATGGAACGCACGGGCGGCGAGCCGGAGCTCGTGGGTCAGGACAAAAAGTCGGGTGAATTCATCTTCTTCGATTGTTCGCCGGAAAGTCCGGTCGGACGGCGCAGCGTTTGTTACGACCGGGAAGGATGGTTGTCACGGAAGGAAGCCCGGCCGAAAACCACCGCCATGGATATGGCCACTGAAATGGGCGTTGAGCTTTTGACGGAAGAAGAATACTTCGCGCTACAGAAGCTGGGCGAATTTGATTTGAAGACGTCGAGCTGGCTGAAAACGCCCGTTGAGATGAGAACACTTGGCGGCGCGCTTTGGGGTGGCCGCTCTTACGGCCGCGTCTTCATTGGGTGCAACGGCGCGCAATCGTACTACGCCGCCAGAGGATTCCGGGCGGTGCTGAGTGTGTAGCCAGCCATCTATTTCTTCCCGTCGAGGAACCGGGCGAGCACACGTTGAACATTTTTCGGGTTCAGCACCAGGGCGCCATGGCCGAGGTTCGGGTCTTCGATGCTGAATTCCACGGTCGCGCCTTGTTCTTTCAACCACGCGGCGGTGCGGCGCATGGCGGCGATGCCGTCGCGCTCGGAGTCCTTGGCACCCGCGGCCGTCACCCAGCGCGTGCCGCGCAGCGGATGATCGCCATACGCGCCGCTCGTGATGGCGCGGGTAGGCGGGTAATCGAGCGCCACGCCGCCGGAACTGGCGACGTTGAGCGCGAAGTATTTCTTCCCGCGTCCGTGGTCGAGCGCGACGATGGCGTAGGAATTGGCCGAGCCGCGGCTGAAGCCGTGAAACATCACCGTGCCGGGAGTGGCACCGAGTTTTTGCAGCGCCAGGTCAATCTCGCGATACACCTGCTCGGGCGTGTAGTAGGAATTTCGTTCGTTATCACCGCCCAACCACCATTGCACGGTCACGAGGCCGACGTCGCGGCCCGCAAGATGTTGGCTCCAGATCGCGAGGTCGTCAGTGGCGAAGCCTTCGCGTCCATGAATCGAGACGATCCAATGTTTGGGCGCGTTGGTGCCGCTGGCGCGCCAGACGGTGTAGAAGCTCTCGCCGTCCGTCGAGGGAAAGATTGCCGGCTTCAGCCTCGCGGCGGCGGCGTAGAATTTCCCGGTTTGCGCCTGCCGGAACAAGCCGGCGGCGGGTCCGGTGAGGTTGGTTTGCGCCGTGGCGGCGTGGATCAGGACGAAGAGCGTAAACAGCCAGTGCGTTTTCATGTTGGCCGGCAGATACTGGCTGCCCGGGTTGGATTCGGCAAATCAAAGCAGCTCGACCACCACGATTTCGTACAGGTTCACCTGAGGTACGGTGAAAGTAACGGAGTCTGTCGTTTGCCCAAATGTCAACTCGGGCCGATCTGCGTGCAACGGGCTGCTCAATCGCACGGATTTCACCGACTTGCCGGCAGGCAGTGCGATCTGAATAACGATGTCGGTGGCGGCCGCATCGTCGCGATAGTTCACGAGGTGCAGGAGACGACGTCCGTGTTGTCCGGTCAGTTCCGCGCACAAGCCGGCGGGCGCGTTGGCGGTGAATGAGAATCCGCCACCACAGGATTGGCGCACCGCGGCGACATAGTCGGCTCCTTCGGGGAACTGCCCGGTGCGCTCGGGTGGAATCCCGCGCAGCCCGGGCCGTGTGCGCGGTCGAAACCACTCGTCGTGCGTGGCGACGGGACCGATGACGCACAGCCGCCCGCCAGAATCCACATAGCGTTTCAACAGTTTGATCTGCAAGTCGGACAACGCGATGCAACCGGCGAGAATGACAGCACGGTATGATTTCAAATCGGCGAGCTTGGAATCATAAATCATTTGGAATGGAACGCGGTTCTCGACCAGGGCTTGTTCGACACGATCCGTGAGTTTCGCCCACTTGGGTTCGGCAAAAGCTTGGGAAGGAAAACTGCGCAGCACGGCCACGTCGGCGATGGCCGTCGTATCTCGGAACAAGTCGCGGTTGGTGTTAAAGTAGCGGATGAACGGCAGAAGGTTGGTGGACATCGGCTCTTGCGCGCCGGGCATCCGGACGATTTTGCCGTATTCAAACCAGCAGACGCAGCCGAGGCAGTCGAGGTTGAAGGCCATGGCTTCGGCGGCCTCGAGCGGGTTGCGCGTGTAAGCGAACACGGCGTTGTCAAAGGCGCGGCCAATCTTGTAGGTTCGAATACGGCTGTGGAGCACGCCGTCGCGGTAGCCCGGCTCAGGGCCTTCCTCCCAAAACGCCTCGCCGCCCGGAAGTAATCGTCCGTGGTCCACCGGCGGGCGAATGCGGTCGCCCGGAGGAGGAGGATTACATTCGAGCAAAAGGTCCTTCCGCAAGCGGCGGGCATATTGCGTCATCTCGGCGAACGAGTCCGCCAGAGATTGGCAGGCAAAATCCAGCCACGCGCGGTGCAGCAGATTACTCGGCGCGTCGTTCCGCGGAGGATAAACCCATTTCAGATCGGTGATGCCGGCGGTCTTCAACTCCCGGTTGGTGAAAGTCCGGGCAAGGTATTTGCGGAATCGTTCAACCGAACAGGTGTCAAAGCCCGGACCGTAGCCGTAGTTGTCAAAGTGGATCAAATCCGCCTGAATGTCGCACACGGCGAACCGGACGATGTCCTGATAGAACGCCCGCGCCGCCGGGTGATTGCGATTCCAGTAATAGCGGTATTGGCTTGAGCCGTAGGTGAGGGGTTTGGCGCTTTGATCCGTGAGCAGCCATGCGCGGGCGTCCGGCCGTTCCGTGAAAAACAGCTCCCAGCCAAACGCGCCGCTGTAGTTGTAAACGCCCACGCGCAGGCCGGCCTCATGGCAGAGTTTCGAGAACCGGACCGCGTCGGCCATGCTTTCACGCTCGGCTTCCAACCCGTAGCCCTTGTAGGCGTGCATCATCACAAAATTGACGCCGAGCGCCTCGAGGTCAGCGACCATTTCGGGACTGTGTTCGCGTGCGTAGGCGGCGCGCTGTTCTGGAGTCGGTTCGTAACCTTTGCCGCCGTCGCGGCGCACACGGTGAATCAGCGGCTCCCAACTGCCCGCCATCACGATGCCGTCGCGTTGCAGCCACGCGGGCCGTTTGGCAAGCGGCAGCGTCAATGTCTCGCAACTACCCGTCGCGACCCACCAACCCCAGACCAGAACAACCACGCCCAACCGAATCCCAGTGTGCTTCATGAACGAATCGCCGCTATTTGATTGACCGCATGTATTGGAGGAATTGTTTTGCGCACCGATCCAGATTCGCCTCGCGGCCCCCGCCGCGCAGCGGCGAACACATCTCATACGCGACGGCACCGCGATAACCGGCTTTTTTCAAAGCCGCGAAGAAACTCCGGTAATCAATGAAGCCGTCTCCCATAGGCACAGCGCGAACCGCATCGGTTTCGCGCATGTAATTCACCAATTGCGGGACGTAGGAAAACTGCGGACGCCGGACATAATCCGCCACCGTGGTGTGAACGATGTGGGGAGCCAGCTTCCGGACGCCGGCCACGAGGTCGCTGCCGTGCAACGCGGGCGCCCACGCGTCATACATCGCCTTGCAATTCGGCTCACCAATGTCTTCGAGCAAGTCGGCCATGCTCTCGAAGTGCGCTGCCGTATCGTGATGATTTTGGACGCCGATGGTCACGCCGAATTCCGCCGCACGGCGGGCGCACTCACGCAAGCCCTCCACACACCAGGCCCAACTTTGATCCAAGCTGACGCCGGGGTAACCGTAGCCGGTGAACACGCGAATCAATCTGCAATTCAAGTCACGGGCCATGCGCGCGAGTTCCGTGACATAGAGAATCTGCATTTCGCGCGTCGGGATGTCGGGACGCTCGCCACCAAGGCAGAAATCCGTGTAGCCGGCGATGCAGGTGAGTTGGAGTTTCAATCTGGCCAGCCTGTCCCGGAGCCGCGTTCGCCCAGCTTCGGCGAAATCCAGTAACGACAAGTGTGGCCGCTTGGCCATGAGCATCACGCCGTCGAAACCAAGCTTCGCTGCCTTGTCCAAGAACTCATCGAGCGTCAGACGAACCTGGCCTGGCCAGACACCGGCGTAGCTGACGGAGTGCAAAACAGTTTTCCAGCGCATACATTTATTCTTTGGCCGATGGCGGATCCTTTTCCGCGCGCCCGCGAAATTCGGTCCGGAGCACGCGGTATTTTTCCGGGTTCGCCACGGGATTCTGATGACAATAAATCAGCACGCCGTCGCAACAGCGCAAACCGCGGCGGATGACCTCCTGCACGTACTCCGCGGTTGAACTCCCCAGCCGCGAATGGGCTGTGGCATAGACATCCAGCACCACCGGCAAGTTTGACCCCACGATATCCCGGATCTTTTGGACCTCAAACTCCACCAGCGTCGCGTTCGTCAGATTCGGACTGGTCTGCGACTCGGCGCGGTAGGGGAACAGGATGCCATCGAAGAGACCCTCGTATTTCTTCGCGGTTTCCGGTTTGATTTGGCGGAAATACCAGCAAGGCACGGACAGGAAGTGTGGATTGATTTTGCGGCTGGTTTCCGTGTATCGCCGAACCATCTGCGGGGTGAAGAATTTTTCATTATGGAGAAAGTCATCAATGCTCCAGGCAACCAGATTGGCGTCCGTGAGGCTGAGTTGCGCCAAGGCTTCCGCCCAGCGATCGAAATCGAGCCGGAACGGTTCGGAGAAGCGTTTGCCGCGGGGTGGCGATTCCGATGGCGGCAGCAGCGTCACCCAGACGCGAATGCCGTTTTCCCGGGCGCGCGGCAGGAATAGTTTCAGATCGTCCCAGTCATTCGTGTGGTGAGCGATGAGAAAGTTGTACGTATTGGCGCGCAAGTCGGCTAATTCGGAAAGCAGCTTGGGAAGATCCATCCGCCCGCTGGCGAGACGCGGCGGGTTGTCGTAAGTCCCGCGGCAGCCGCGTAACGCCGGGAGTTGACCCCAAACACCGCTGCCAAGGAATGCGAGGACGAGAGCCAGCCAACGACACATCATTTCCGGCCAGCCTATGCCTGAAGTGCAACCTGACAAGCCCGATTTTAACGACCCGAGAGCTGCGTTCCACGTTCCGTCAGCGTTTGCCGCCCCGGGCGCAGGGTTTGGCTGCGGCCCGAAGGGAGAATCGCGACCGCTTCAACCCCTTTGGGAATCTGCGTTTCGAGCCGGAAGCGGTCGCCGGTCTTGCGCCAGCGGCTGACAACCCGGCCGTGCGGTGTTTCCAGAGTCCCCTCGGCTGAAGTCAACGAACCGGGTTTGGGTGCGATCACAACTTTCTCCCAGCCGACACTGCCGGGTGATTGCCGGATGCCGGCCACGTAGCCATAAAACCACTCCATCACGTGCCCCAACATGCAATGATTCAAGGATTGATAACCATCCATCATGGCGTCCCAGGTCTCGGGCAACGAAGTCAATCCCTTGCGCAGAATCCCGCCATAACTGCCCACGCCGTCGCGCGAATAGACGCGATGCAACACGTCCGAACGGCCGGCTTCGGCCAGCGCACGGATGAAATAGGCATGACCGACGTCACCGGGTGTTTGTTGCCAGTCACGTTGCTTCAGGTCCACGATGATGTCGTCCAACAGCAACGCCCGGTCCGCCACCGGGATGACTTCCGCGCACAAAGCCATGGCGTTGGCGCATTGCGGACTGCCGTTGTGGCGGAGTTTCTTGGTGACCGGGTCCTGAAATTGGCGGCGAAAATCAGCCGCGATGCGCGCGTGCAGTTCGCGATATTGCCGCGCGTCCTCCGGCCGGTTCAGCACCGCTGCGGCACGTGAAACGGTCAGTGCGCCCAAGGCCCAGGTCGCCGTCGCGGAAAGTTGCGTGGGCGTGAATCGGGACGGGCCCGGCGGCTGGCCATGCCCGTAATCATACCAGTCGCCCAACCCTGCGGGAGCCATCCCGTCTTTTGCCTCGGTGCCGATGTACTCCGTAAACCGCTTCATCATTTCAAAGTTCTCCCGCAGAATTTGCGGATCACCATACCACTCATAATGCCGCCACGGCACCATCACGGCGGCCGCGCCCCATTCCACCGTCCAGTTGAAATCGTTGGGAAACCGGCCGGCCGGATAGCTGGGCGCCACGGTCAGCACGCGCCCGCTCGGCTCCTGGGCGTCACGGATGTCGTGGGCGATTTTGCGAAACCAATCGCGCCCGTCGTAGCGATACATGAAACCGGGTTGCAGCAGGTAGGCGCATTCGAGCCAGCCGAGTTTTTCGCGATGGGGGCAATCCGTCATCACCCAGCTCATGTTCGCGCGCATGGCCACGTCAATGATCCGGTGCGTTCCGTTGTAAATATCGCTGGAGCATTTGAACGAGCCGATATTTGGCAACGCGTCGCGCACGTTCATCAACTCGATGCTGCGGACCACGGGCAGCTGCTTCGGATTGGGATGACTCGCCGGCACCGCGCCCGTCACCTCGACGAATTGCATGCCGAGATAAAACGACTCCCATTGACGGATGAACGACGTGCCATCCGTTATGAGGTTGCAGTCAACGATGTAAGCGCCGAACAACCCGTCCTTGTCATTCCGGTGCTCGCCACAGCGGAAGCGTATCCGGTCGCCGGGGGTTCCGCCCGCCAGCTTGACGCGCAATTGCGCCGCCATGTTTTCCGGGAAACTGTAGAGGAACACTCCCGGCGCGGTTTCTTTGACCGAGACAGGCTTTTGCCGCTCGAACTCTCCGATGCCCGGGAAGAATTGCGCCACGAGATTGCCGCCCGGCGCGTTCGCGACGCGGACCGGCTGCCATGCGCGGTCATCATATCCCGGGCGATCCCAACCCGGAAGCTGGCGTTGCGCGTCGAAATCCTCACCGGCGTAAATGTGCGAGAACGTGACCGGCCCGGTGGTGGTCCGCCAGGTTTCATCCGTGCCAACGCGCAAGACCGAACCATCCTTGCCACGCGCGGTGATTTCGGCACGGAGCAGAAAAGGCTCGGCTACCGTCCGCTGCGGTCCGTGCTTGTTGTACCGTCCCTTTGGCGAATTGGGGTTATTCCAGAAAGAATTGAAAAGGCTGATCGCGATGCAGTTGGCTCCGGACCGGAGCAACGGGGTGATATCAAAGTCCCGATAGTAAATCGTCTGCTCGTATTGCGACCAGGGCTGGTTCATGCCGTTGAGCGTCACCGCCCGACCGTTCACCGAAACCGCGTAATCGCCGAGGCCCACGATGCGAAGTGAAGCCGCCTTTGGTTTTCGCGCCAGGGTGAACTCCTTGCGAAAGACCGGGCAGGGCCCGTTCGATTCCGCAGCGCGCGACGGCGCTATCCAGCGTGCCTCCGCAAATTCGGCCGCGCCGCCGGAAACCGCCCCGGTCAGGAAACAAACAGTGCCGAACTGCAACAACCCCGAAACCAACCGATTGAATTTTCCCATAACCCCGTATCGGTTCACCCAGTAACCGTTGTTCAACCCACTTCCACCAGTTTTGACACAATCGGCACTTCCACAAACTGCGCCTTGACCTTGGCGACGGCATTTTCCGCCGTGAGCCCGTACTTCCGGCGCAACTCATCCTGCGTCGTGGCGTGCTCGATGAACTGGTCGGGCCAGCCAATGCGCACAACCGGTGTGGTGATGCCTTTCTCACTGAACAATTCGAGCACGGCCGAGCCGTAACCGCCCATGAGAGCGTGGTCTTCCATCGTCACCAGCACATCCGCCGCACGGGCAAAGAATTCATGCGTGCCCGCATCGAGCGGCTTGGTGAAGCGCGGATTGATCACCGCCACGTCGAAATCCTCCGTGGCAAACAGCGCGGCCGCTTTGCGGGCGACAGCATTCATGGCTCCGAGTCCGAACAAGGCAACGCGGCGACGGCCGTTGTTGGCAAAATTTTGAATCACTTCGGCCTTGCCAATTTCGAGCAGCCGGGGTTGCTCTTTGATCGGCACGCCCTCGGCCGTGCCCCGCGGATAACGGATGAAGGTCGGATGGTTTTGATGCGTGGCCGTGAACATCATGTCCGCCAGTTCGTCCTCGTCCTTCGGCGCCATGGCGACAACGTTGGGGAGACAGCGCAGGTAGGCAATATCGAACAACCCATGGTGCGTCGGACCGTCGTTCGCGGAAAGCCCGGCCCGGTCCATGCAGAAGATCACCGGCAGGTCCTGCAAGCAGACATCGTGGTGGATGCAGTCGTAGGCGCGTTGCAAAAAGGTGGAATAAATTGCGCACACGGGATGAAATCCCATCGTCGCCATGCCCGCCGCAAAAATGACCGCGTGTTCCTCGGCAATGCCGACGTCGAAGTAGCGGTCGGGCATCGCTTTTTCCAGATGCTTGAGTCCCGTGCCGCTGGGCATGGCCGCCGTGATGCCGACCAGGGTGTTGTTCTTCTGGCACAGCTTGACGAGCGTTTCGCCAAAAACGTCCTGGTAATTGGGCGGGCTGCCCGGTTTGCTCGGGACGGGGTCGCCCGTGGTGACGTTGTAGGGGCCAAGGCCGTGAAATTTCTCGGGATGCTTCAACGCCGCATTGTAGCCCTTGCCCTTCTTGGTGAGGACGTGCAGGACAATCGGGCTTTCGTACGTCTTGGCGAATTCCAGCAGGCTGATGAGCAAGGGCAGATCATGGCCGTCAATCGGCCCCAGGTAACGCAAACCCATTTCCTCAAAGAGCAGGCTGTTGCCGTAACCGCCGCGCCCGTCCGAGTCCATGTTGCCCACGTTGGGCTGCAGGCCCACCCCGGTCATCGCACCCTTGAACCCCTCTTCGGCCTTGTGCGCCAGTTTGAGC
>CAYWMD010000031.1:0-75896 GCA_964458575.1 uncultured Bifidobacteriaceae bacterium
TGTAAATACAATGTACAGACAATTCTTACAAAAAGTTAAGTACAGGCTCTAGCCGCCGTCAGTGGGGCCACACAGAACTGTTCAATTCCCAGCGCCCACGCCGTTTCCTCTACGGACAGCAGCGCTGGCCAATTGCGCACGTTCAGGAACTCTTCTCTTTTCATAATTCATAACCTTCGCAGACATCCTGTAGCACTAGCCCAGGATCGCAACGTACTCCGCAGAATGCCCGTGTTTACGATGTGTTTGGCGCGATTTGGCTTTGGATGGAGAGCTGATACCATTGCGATTGACCCACCAGAGATTTCTCGGGAGCATGGCGGTATATGGCGAGCGCCAAGAAATACCCGACGACGAACACAGAGTTTAACCGAATGTTCAAATCAGAGGCGGCGCGTCGTGAGTATCTTTCGAAGTTGCGTTGGCCGAAGGGATTCGTTTGTCCCGGATGCCGTGGGCAAGAAGCTTGGGTCGTAAGAGGTGTGATTTACAAATGCAGCAAGTGCAAACGCGAAACCAGCCTCACCGCGGGTACACTCTTCCAAAAATCGAATCTGACGCTCTGGGAGTGGTTCAAACTCGCATGGGAGACAGTCTCAAGGTCGGAGGGTGCATCGGCAGCATTGTTTAACTCATCGCTGGACATGGACCGAACCACTTCGACGGATTGGCGGGCGCTGCGCAAGCTGCAACAGGCGATGAAGCCTTCGGATCGATGGAAGTTGTCGGGCGAGGTGGAGTTCGTCGACACCACTTTGATAACTCGGGGTAAACGACCACGCAGGATTCAACTCTTGGTGCAGCGCCGTGGTAAGCAAAGGGGCGAGGTGCGAATGGCAGAGGCTCTCACGCGGTCCCGCTTCGAGCTTACCCGTTTCATCGAAGAGAATGTGGAGAAAGCAGCGACTGTTTATGGAAACGATTGGCGGGGATGTGCTTCATTGTCGCAGGCTGGTTATCGGCTAAAGACGGTCCGTCGGACGGCTGTGGCCAAGGCGGAGAATGTAGCTGACGAATTGAAGCGGTATTTTCGAAAACGACCTCAAGCTGCCGTTCGTGCGGAGAGCTTCGTGGCGCGTTTAAATGAATTTGCCTTCCGCTTCAACAGCGCCAAGGCCGCCAATCACGGAAAGGCGTTCTACCAATTATTGAAGCGAGCCGTTGATTCAAAAGCTTTCAGTGGTCGAGCCACAACTACTCTAGCAGATCATTATTTACCGCTATAGCGGTATTTTATTCCGATTTTGGTTATTTTCTGCCTGTTGATACCGAACATCTGTGAAATCTACTGTCAAAGCGGTAAAATATGCTTGCTAACATCTAAAAAGTGCAGAATCGTCTGAGTTGCAAAGAAAATTACCGGCATAGCGGTATATGAATGATGATTTGAAAAGCGTCGTGCGGCACCATCGCCGGCTGAGTGGGCTTAGCCAAGCGGAGTTGGCCAAGCACGCCGGTGTGGGCAAAACGGTGGTCTTCGACATTGAACACGGAAAAGAATCTGTTCAATTCGACACTTTGAAGAAGGTGCTCGCTGCGCTGAATATCAAATTCATCCTGCAAAGTCCCGTGCTGGAGAAGCGCGAGAAAGGACAGCCTAAACCCAACGGCCCCACCACATGAGAAAGGCCGAAGTTTATCAGCAGGGGACGCTCGCAGGAACTCTTGAAGAACTTGATCGGGGTCGCTGGCGATTCATTTACGCGTCCGACTATCGCGGGCAGCCGATCTCCCTCGCTTTGGGAATCCGCGAAGCCCCTTACGAATTTGACAGATTTCCGCCGGTATTTGAAGGACTCCTTCCGGAGGGATTGCCGCTCGAAGCCTTCCTGCGGCAATACAAGATCGACAAGCAAGATTTGTTCAAACAATTGGTGACCGTAGGCGAGGACGTCGTTGGATCGCTGACGATCAAGGAAGTGAGATGAACCGCTGTCCCATCACATACGAGGCTTTGCCAGAAGGTGCATCCTACTCGCAGCAAGGTTTGAAGTTGTTGAACCGAAACCTAATGTCTCTGGCGCCGCTCGAATTCACCGCGGAGCAGCAACGGCAGGAGTCAATCAATCGCGTCGGAAAGATGTCGATCCAAGGGCTGCAGCTCAAACTCAGCGTCGTGCTGCGGATTACAGAGGGGCGATTCGAAGTCGTGAATCGGGGCGGACAATACATCTTGAAGCCTCAAAGTCTGGATTTTCCCGAACTGCCCGAAAACGAGGACGTGACTATGCGAATGGCGGAGGTAGTGGGAATTGAGGTGCCGGTCCATGGCTTGGCTCGCTCAATCGATGGTTCTTTCAGCTATTTCATCAAACGCTTTGATCGCGAAGTTCGTGACCGACTGCCCGTTGAAGATTTCGCCCAACTGAGTGGTGAGAGCCGTGAAACGAAGTACGATTCTTCGATGGAAAAGGTCGCCTCCGTCATCGAGCAATTTTGTACATTTCCAGCCCTCGAACGGGTGAAACTCTTCGAGCGTACGTTGTTCAGCTTTTTAGTGGGAAATGAAGACATGCACCTGAAGAACTTCTCCTTGATCACGCGCAAGGAGAAGGTTGAACTCGCTCCGGCTTACGATTTCTTAAACACAAGCATCGCGCTGAAAGCTGCGAAGGAAGAAATGGCCCTTCCGATCAAAGGAAAGAAGTCAAAGCTCACTCGCAACGATCTCCTAAACTATTTCGCCCGTGAGCGGCTGCAAATTAACGAAAG
Source organism: uncultured Bifidobacteriaceae bacterium (assembly GCA_964458575.1). Lineage (GTDB taxonomy): Bacteria > Verrucomicrobiota > Verrucomicrobiia > Limisphaerales > JADLHS01 > CAYWMD01. The sequence goes on from CAYWMD010000031.1 coordinate 2,713, forward strand.
GGTATTGAACGATGTCCTTTCCCGATTTGCCAAGGCGGTGCCAGCGTGGCGCGATCTGCTGGAACAGAGTTTTCTATCGGCGGACGCGAAGCAGAAATACAGTGCCGTTCTGACAGAAAGGGGACGCCGGATGCAGTTATGACTTGGAGCGGTGATTCCGGAGAGCAAGCAAGGGTTGGAATACGGTTGGATCTCCCACGCATTAACGAACACCAAAACGAATACAAAAAGCGTACGAAACCACTGATTTCATTGGCTAAAGGTACTCTTGATTTGTGCGGAAAAATCGCTAGTTTCCGCACGAAACTGGTCGTCAGACGCCGATTCCGACACCCGCCTTTCGAATTCGGGCGGATATTGTTGGATACGGCCGGATGATTCCAAATTGAGGTTTGCCGGTACTGTCCGCTTCCGGCAGAGGAATGGCCACAATCGCCCCGGCAGAACGATTAGGGGTGCTCCGCGTCTGGGAATGACGGCGACAGCGAACTCGGATGTGTTGCCGGCTTGTTCCGCAGGCCGGCCGACGACCTCGCCTCCGCGTGCTCGCGTGGAATGTATCGAGCAATGCACCCCCCCGCTCCTACCAAGCGCCTATTTTCGTCCTCGTGTTTATGCGACGAGTTGGTAAAATCGGTGGTCACAAGTCTTTGGAGACCGCGCTTATGGCAACGATCATCGAAATTCTTGAGCGACTCACCAGTTGGAGCAGCGATTGGAAACACCCCGCGTGGAAACAATACGTGCTCACCGGCGACCAGAAATTGCTGAAACAACTACCCGATATGTCGCGGTGGTATGGAGTGGATTCCGACTTTTTGGCCGCTCTCCGTTTACCCAAGGCACTGGACGAACCCAGCCGCCGGGCACTGGAAGCCTTCTACGCTGCAAGACTTGAAAACGCCTTGGGTCAATGGCTTGGAAAAACTCTGGCCGTCAACGACGAGTCTGTGGACGAATATGAACCGGGCTGCCAGTTTCTGAAGGAACTGGGCTGTTCACCGCTGACGATTGCCTATCTGACCGCCGTCCATGTCCGCCCGCTGTTACGCAACGACCGGCGCGTCACCAGTGCCGGCGCCCTGTTATGCAAACTCAAAGCCGGCGATTTGCTGACATTGGTGGACCGTTATGCGAAGGAGCATCAATACAACGTTGCGGAAATCGCCCCGGTGCTGGCCGCGCATGCATCGGCAACATTGAGCGATGTGCTCCAGCAACGTTTGGAGAAAAAGTTACTTTTGGGTTTACGCACGCCATTCTGGAAAGCGGTATTGGAACAAGACCGTTCCTGTTTCGAACCACTCGCCGCGAAGGCCTTTCAGTGCTACGAAGATTCGTGGGAGTGTTTCCAGATCGGTCGGGAACTGGCCGGTCTTGATCTTGATAGATATGGACCCGCCGTGGAGCAACGAGCGCTGAAGTATCTCAAGACTGGGATTGGCACCTCCAACGCGGAGCATCAGGGGTGGGCGAATGAGTCAGCCATTTGGCTGCTGACGCACGCGGCGCACCGCAATCTGGTGGCACTTCAGGAATTCCTCGCCGCTGATCCAGATCCTGACGGGTGGAATGCACTGTGGCGGGAGGAGCCGAAGGCCACCGTTGTAGATTGTGCAGCCAAAGCATTGCAGCGCGACGCTATCCCGCTCTTTGAGGCGTGCTTCCAAACCGAGCAACCGCTGGTGCAGTTCCGCGCGCTTCAGAATTGGACAAGTTTCAAGAATCCCACCGACAACGACAGGATCATTGAACTGTTTCGCGTAGCCATTGCTTCCAAAGACTCGGTGACAGTTCCCAAAATCTTGAGATTCTTTTGGGATTGGAACGCAAGCGCGGTCGAGGCGGATGTTTGGAATTTGCTGGGGCACAAATCACGCGCCGTGCGCGAAATCGCAGCCAGCTTGCTGGCGAAACTGGGTGAAGCGCGGATTGGCAAAGCCAAGGAACTCTGGTCCGCCAAACGTGCGGACACCCGGATCACCACGATCAGTTGGCTCAAAGCCGTCGGCACAGCACAGGCCATCACGGAATTGAAGCTGCGTCTTGAAGTGGAGGAGGACGACAATGTCCGGGACGCGCTATTGCTCGCCATTGAGAAACTTGCCGGCCCCAACGCCAAGCCGGACCTGGCCGAACTGGAGAAACGCATCAAGAAGACGTTGGCCCAGCTCGAACAATCGCCCGTCAAATGGCTCGACCCAAAGAAACTGCCCTTGCCCAAACTCAAAGACGGCAAAAAGCTCGACGCAAACCGGCTGCTCTATTTGCTTTATCGCCAATCCCGCGTGAAGGAGATGCGCGCTGACATCGAAGCCAAGCCGCTCTACGCGATGTTGGACCGCGCGACCAGCGGAGATCTCGCGCTCGCGGTGGTGCAGGCTTTCTTCGGGTCCAAGATGGACGCGGAGGATCGCTGGACCATGGCCTTTGCGGCGGTGGTGGGAGATGATCGGCTGGTGCCGTTGCTCGTGCGCCAGATTCCGACTTGGGCGGATGCGAGTCGCGGCAAGCTGGCCGAGTATGCGGTCGGCGCGCTGGCTTTGTTGGGGACCGACTCCGCGTTGTTGGCGGTTGACGCCATGGCGATTCGCTATCGCGCCAAAAACAAGAACATCGGCAAGGCTGCTGCCGAGGCCTTCGCCGAAGCTGCGCAAGCGCGCGGATTGACGCCCGAGGAGCTGGGGGATGTCGTGGTACCCTGGCTGGGCTTTGAGCCAGGGCAGCCGCGAATCTTGGACGCTGGCAAAGCCAAGGTCGAAGTCCGCATCACGGACGATTTCAAGTTCGCCTTCCGCGACCCAACCACCAACAAGAAAATTGCCAAGCTGCCGGACAGCGTCCCGGCAACCGTGAAGAACGAATTCAAGGAACTCTCGGCGACGTTGAAGGAAGCCACCAAGTCGCAACTGCTGCGCATGGAGACCCTCATGGTCCGGCAGTTCCGCTGGACCGTGAAGCGTTGGCGGGAACTTTACCTTCAGCATCCGCTTCTACAGCCGTTTGCCCACCGTTTGATCTGGGGGTGCTACGATGCGAAGGGAAAGTTGAGCGCCACCTTCCGTGCGTTAGAGGACCATTCCCTAACAGATTCCGGCGACGAAGCGGTTGAGCTTCCGGCGCAGGGAAATGTTGGCGTAGTACATCCGCTCGAACTTGCCGCCGACTTGCGGCAGGCCTGGCTCAAGCATCTGGCCGACTACAACATCGTGCCGCCGTTTGCCCAACTGGAACGAACGGTCGTCACGGTGAAGCCGGAGCAGAAGGACTTGAAATACGGTAGCGATGTGGTGGGAACGGAACTCAATGCCATGACGTTCAAAGGCCGGGCCGAACGATTGGGCTGGGCCCGCGGTTCGGTGGTGGATGCCGGTGGCGTAAATGAATACTTGAAGACTTTTCCCACGGCGGGAGTAGATGTGTTCATTTACCTGGAGGGGATGTACATCGGCGTAGGGATGGATGATAGCATCAAGCTCGACAAATTCTTCTTCGTCAAGCATGGCAGCGTGAAGATCGGGAGCTACGAATACGACGAGCCCAGCGAGGCCTCCGATCCGCGGCTCGTTCCCTTCGGCGAAGTTCCGGCCATTGCCTTTTCCGAGGCGATGGGCGACCTGGCGAAGATCGCAGGTAAACAGGTCGAATCCGAAACCGAATAACCAATCCCAACTATATGGAGCATCTGACCAAGGCCATGGAAAAGATGGCCAAGAATGCCGGAACCACTCTGTCCCGGATGTATCTGAAGGACGTAAACAACTATGTCCTCACTGGCGACCAGAAGCTTCTGCGCGGGTTGCTCAAGCTGGATGACGCGAGGATGAATTCGTTGTGCCAGTTGGCCCGTGCCTTCGCCCGGCCGGACAAGTGGGGTGATGGGGAACTTCGCCTGATTGAATTCTTTGTCCGCCGCTGCGATCTGTTCAACGGCAAGGACAAGGGGCATCCGCAAGGCCAGTGCAGCGACTGGCCGCTGCCCAATTGTCTGAAACGCCATCTGGAAACTGAAAAGCCGGAGCAGGATTTCTGCAGCCTGCTGCGTGATCGAGTGCTCTCATTTGGCGTTGTTGAATCACGCTGGCTGACGATGGTCGCCCGCCACGTCGAACCGCGGGCGGTTGACGGGAGGCTCACCTCGGCGGGTCGCTATCTGGCGGCCCAACCCGTTGACAAATTGATGAAGGTGCTTTCGGCGTTGTTCTACCATTGCACGGACCGGGATTTCATGCCGGCTTTCGCAGCGGAGTCTCCGCCGAAGCTGATGGCGCTGATGGACGAGCTGATTCGCCGGAAAAAAGCGGATGATCTGCCACGCGGAGGCTGGGTGGCAGCTCTGGAACAGGATGCCAAAGGTTTCGAATCGCGCGTGGCGGCCGCATTTAGCCTGATGCGCGAAGGGGAAGAAAAAAGCCTGCTCGCAAAGAGTCTCGAGAAACACTTCCCCGGGAAATATCGCAAACAGACCTTGAAGGCTGCCAGCAGCATTGGGGCGGCCTTGGGAGGTGAGGAACAAGCTGCCGCCGCGCGCTGGTTGATCGAACAACAAGGCGACGCCGCCATTCCCGCCATCACTGATTACGTCGCCAAATGGAATCTCAAGAATCCCTGTATTCAGGATTGGAAAGTCGAAGTTCTGGGTGAATCGGCCAAGCTCCTTGGCAGCAAGCTGCGACCGGCGTTGGCGGCCGCGATGCAAAAGGATATGCCCGAACTTCGTCACGGGGCGTTGGAATTATGGATTGGCTTTCATGATCCCGCGGACGATGGAACGCTCGAACGGCAATTGCTCAAGGAACTTGCCGCCGCCGACGCAAAACTATTGGTCCAGTTCATTCCGTTGGCGGCTTCCTGGAACGTGCCGCGGATTGCGCCGCGGTTGTGGGAGTTGCTGGAAGATAAATCGAAGCCGGTTCGGGAAGCTGCCGCTCAAGCTTTGAGCAAACTCGGAGACGAAGCCGTTCCCAAGGCGGTGGAGCTTCTGGCGGTTCGCAAAGCCGACACACGCAAGGCCGCGGCAGTTCTGCTCGCTTCCATCGCCAGTGACCAGGCGCGGCAGGCTTTGCGCGATCATTTGAAACAGGAATCATCCGCAGATATCCGCGACTTGATTCAAAAGGCGCTCGCCACGCGAGCGCCACAATCGAAAACTACCGACCGCAAGACATCAGCCATGAACGCGCAAACTCCCGGAGCTCCTTTGGTGGACCAGAAACAAGTCGAAGCCGCTATCGCCAGCGCCGCGCCGAAGATCAAGAGCCTGCCAGCAAGCTGGATCAATGAGCCCGCGTTGCCACCGATCTATTTTGCCGATGGCAGCGCATTGAACAAAGAGGCCGTGCGCTATTTGCTCTACCGCCAGTCGCGCGAAAAGGAAATGGCCGCCGATACCGAGGCCGCATTGCTTTATGCCTTGATTGATCGCAAGCGCAGTGGGGACTTCGCCCTCTCGGTTCTGAATGGCTATCTCGGCTCTCAACTCGATGCGAAAGACCGCTGGGCGCTGGCGGTGGCTGGCTTACTCGGCGATGACCGCATCGTGCCCTTGCTCACCAAACGAATCGCCGAGTGGGCGGAGGCAGCCCGCGGCAAGCTGGCCGAATACGCCGTGCAAGCACTGGCGCTACTCGCCTCCGATGCGGCACTGCTCGCCGTGGATGCGATGGCCATCCGCTATCGCACGAAATTCAAAAATATAGGCAAAGCGGCTGGCCAAGCTTTCGCTGCGGCGGCTGATGCGCGGGGTCTTTCCCCGGCTGAATTGGGTGATCGAGTGTTGCCATGGCTGGGTTTTGAGCCGGGCAAACCACGCGTCTTGGAGTTTGGCGATCATCGCATCGAGGTTTCCATCGGCTTGGATTGCAAACTGACCTGGCGCGACCTGGTGAAGGGCAAAGCGGTCAAGACCCTGCCTGCGAACGCGCCGGATGAGATCAAAGCGGAGATGAAGGAATTGTCCGCTGGTTTGAAAGAAGCGGTCAAAGCACAACTGCTCCGCATGGAGAATCTCATGGTGCAGCAGCATCGCTGGCCGGCGGCGCGCTGGGTGGAATTGTTTCTCGCGCACCCGCTCGTGTTTCCGTTTGCGAACCGACTGGTTTGGGGCACGTTCGGAACGGATGGCAAACTCGTCGGCACATTCCGCGCACTCGAAGATCGTTCACTCACCAGCGCGGGAGATGAATCTTTTCCCAAACCCAGCCAGGGCGGTGTCGGCATTGTTCACCCGCTCGAACTCACCCTCGAACAACGTCAGGCCTGGCTCAAGCATCTCGCGGACTACAACGTCGTGCCGCCGTTCGCGCAACTCGAACGCCCTGTCGTAAGCCTCAAGCCCGGTCAGGAGAAGGTCCGCGTCAGCAAGGAACTCGAAGGTACTGAATTAAACGCGATGACGTTCAAAGGTCGTGCGGAACGCCTAGGTTGGTCGCGCGGCTCGGTGGTGGATGCCGGTGGCGTGAATTACTACTACAAACAATTCCCGGCGGCGGGCGTGGATGTCTTCATCGCTCTGGAGGGGATGTACGTGGGGATAGATATGTATTCCGACATCACGCTGGGCCAGGTGATGTTCGTGAAACACCGCAGCGTCCAGGTTGGCAGCTATACTTACGATGAACCGTCTGGCGAGAAAGACGGTCGCCTCGTGCCGTTCGGTGATGTTCCGGCCATCGCATTCTCCGAGGCGATGGGCGACTTGGTGAAGATTTCCGGAAAACCTGGCGGACAACAGTCGGAGGAATCAAATGCTTGATTGGCTAAAGAAACTGGGCGGAGGCAAGCCATTTGAAAACAAGGTGGGCCTCGATGGCAAAGCGCTGGAATTGCTCGCGGAGGATTTGGGCGCGTTGGAGAAGCTTCACACCGACCTGCCGAATGAGGCGCTTCGCTACGTGGTTGACGGTGTGGGGGACGAAATCCTCACCCGCCTCGCGGGCACGCAGGGAGCGGGTGAAGTGCTGGGATTGATAAGCGCCGTCAGATTTGCTTCAAAGATTGAACATCGAGCGCGTTCGCGCTTCTTCGACACTGTGCGTTGCTCCGATCCGAAGTTCTTTATCCGGCTCGGAAAGATTTACGAAGCCGCGTCGCGCCAGCAAAAAAATGCTCTGACCTCACAGTTTCCCCAATTGGCCGTTCAAATCCCCAGGTGTTTTGACACACCGGGACTGGAGTGGCTTGAGGTTCTGCTCGTCGAAGCATCCCAGCTTTCGCTCAATGTCTGGCCCCCTCAATGTCGCGCCTGTCCGGCGCTAAATGCGGAATTGGTCGAAGCGATTCTGCGAATAGAAGGTCACGCGCCAGACTTGCTGGTTCGTGCCGCATTTCAGCCGCAGTTGCAGCGCTTCACGTCGAATCGCTTCGAGCCGGTCTTCACGAAAATGGCCGGCTTTGCGGACAGCGCGATTCGGCATAAGCAGGCCTTGACTGCCGCGTTCAACCATGGGGATTTCAAACAACGCGTTTACGCACTGGAAATGGTGAAGAAGTGCAAAGTGCCGGTGAATGCTTTCGTGGAGGAATTGGTGGATCTGGCGGTCTCGTCCAGCAAATACGTGCGTGAACAAGCCCAGGCTCTGCTGGCGGACACCAAGGACTCCGTGCTTCCATTGCTCGAACGCAAAGTCACGGGAGGTTCAAACGACGAGAAAGCGCTCGCTGTCGAGCTGTTGTGGAACCGGGAAGGGGAAAACGCGAGAGGCTTCCTTCAGGGCCGTCTCACGGAAGAAAAAAACAAGAAGGTGCTGCGCATCATTAACGAAGCGTTGGCAATCGCCGTCGCACCGAGCGCTTCAGTCGCGTCGAGCGCAACCTTGGAATTGCCACCGCTCGCACCGTTGTCGTCTCACGCGCCACTCGGTTCGGAATCTGAGCACGCTTGGCAAACATGCTTTCAGAAGCTCAACGATGCTATCGTGAAGCTCAACGCCGCCCAGACTGGAAAACAGCACCCGCAAAAATTGAAACCAGTGGCGTTCGACACTATTCGCAAATCCTTCGCTGCGCTTCAAGACGGAGGTGGCGAAGGCATTCTCAGCGATTTGTTCCACATCTTATGGCAGCGCGAGTTGAACGAGCCAATTCGGGAATTCTGGCAACGACCAGAGTTAACTCTCGTCCATATTGTCCGTTTTCTCGTTCAAGTCGGAGCCTTGCGTGCGGATCGCCAGCATGACCGTGGCGTATTCAGTTATGGTTACTGGCTGGAGCAACTCATGCCCACCTTCCGTCGCACGCATCCAGAGGCGGGCTTGCGTGAACTCGGTGCAGCGTTCACGGCGGCAGGACTGGATTCGCAGCGGATTGGTACGGGCCTGCTCAACAATTACCAGGAGAACCCGGCACCGTTGGGTTTGCCGGCGGCGCAAATCTGGCCTTATTGGGCTGAGAACCTGGATTTGCTGGAGCCCGCGTTTGCGCCATCCACGGGAACCGGCTACATGGATCGCTTTTATCAGCGCTATGCTCGCCGGAATGCATTTCACGCGCTGGCAAAGTTTCCGCATCCGCCAGAACGGCTCGTGCCAATGCTCTGGAAACTTGCGCTTGGTCCAAAAAGTGAACGTCTGCCGGCCCAACGCTGTCTCGAAGCGCTCCCGGACAAGTTTGATCGTCTTATTGCCGCTTTGAGTGGCGGGGATGCGGAAAGCCGACTTGCCGCAGCCGAATGGCTTGGCCGGATCGGAGATGCTCGCGCTTTGGATGCGTTACTGGCCGCTCTCAAACGCGAAAAGAATGAAGTCACCAAAGGCGCAATGATGTCCGCCTTGGAATTGCTCGGCGCGCCGGTCGAACAGTTCCTGGATCGCAAGGCGTTGCTGAAGGAAGCGGAGAAGGGCGTGGCCAAGGGCGAGCCCGAGGATTTGAAGTGGTTTCCGTTCGACAGCCTGCCGTTGGTTCATTGGTTGGACAACGGCAAGCCGGTTGAGCCAGCGATTTTGAAGTGGTGGTTGATTCAAGGTTTCAAGCTCAAGAATCCCGAGCCTGGTCCGCTATTGAGAAAATATTGCAGCAGCCTGAAGAATTCGGAACGCGAGGCACTCGGACAATTTGTATTGGAAGCGTGGCTGGGGGAAGATACTACGCCGATTTCTCGTGCCGAGGCCGAGAAGCGGGCAATGCAGCAGGCACAACAATATGTCCAGTGGTCTCAGTCCACCTACTGGCCGCAGAACAGTCCAAAGAAGACGCTCGAGGAATTCTATGCGGACTTCCTGCCGGGACTGCTGCAACAACCGAAAGGCTCGGCAGCGTCCAGCAAAGGCATTCTGTCTCTGGCTGGGGCGTGTGCGGGAGCTGGAGCTGCGCCGGTGGTTGGCCGTTACTTGAAGCTGTGGTATGGCATGCGTGCCGCGCAATGCCGCGCGCTGCTCCAGATGCTTGTGTGGGTCGAGCACAAGACCGCGACTCAACTGCTGCTTGCGGTGGGCAGTCGTTTTCGCACCAAGAGCATTCAGGAGGAGGCCAACAAACAGGCGGCAGCGTTGGCGGAACGCAAAGGCTGGACCGTGGCCGAACTCGCCGACCGCACCATTCCCTCAGCTGGCCTCGACGAAGATGGTGTGCTCACGCTCGATTTCGGACCTCGCCAGTTCATCGCCAAACTGAACAAGGACCTTGAATTCAAACTCGCGGACGCCGAAGGCAAGGCCCTCAAGTCATTGCCCGATCCGCGGAAGGACGACGATGAAGCCAAGGCGGCTGAGGCCAAGAAGTTTTTTGCGGCCGCCAAGAAGGAATTGAAGTCGGTTGTGACCATGCAGCGGGATCGTTTGTATGAGGCGATGTGCACCCAACGGACCTGGCCGTTCGAAGATTGGAACCTTTATCTGAACCGACATCCGATCGCCCGGCATCATTGCCAGCGATTGATCTGGGTGGTAGTTCGTGACGAAAAGGTGGTCATGCTGTTCCGTCCGTTGCCGGATGGTTCGCTCAGCGATGCGGCGGACGATCCGGTCACATTGCAACCAGAGGATAACGTCCGCGTGGCGCACGAATGTCAGGTCACCCCCGAACAGTCGCAAGCTTGGCGTCAGCATCTCAAGGACTACGACATCGAACCGCTCTTTGAACAATTCGGCCGGCCTAATTTCGAGCTTACGGAGGAACGCAAGCAAGCGGATGAACTCACGGATTTTCGGGGACACGTTCTCGAAGCCTTCAAGCTCCGCGGGCGCACCAATAAACTCGGCTACACGCGCGGCCAGGCGCAGGACGGCGGCTGGTTCTTCGATTATCACAAACGCTTCCCTACTCTCGGCATCGAAGTGGTTCTGGAATTTACCGGGAATGGATTGCCGGAGGAGAATCGGACGGTCGCACTTACCACCATGCGCTTTGAGCGCGTCGCACCGGAAGGCGAACCCGGCATGGGGGGAGCAAAGATGTCACTCGGGGAAGTGCCAACGGTATTGCTAGGCGAATGTTGGAATGACATGCGACAGATCGCCGCGGAAGGGTCGGGCTTCGACCCGGAATGGGAAAAGAAAACGCAACCATAGTGCATGTTGTGAGCAACGAGACGGACACAGCGTCTTCGGATTCCGCACTGGGAGCGGAAACGAAGGGCGCTTTCTTCCGATGTCTTGCAGATGCTCAGCGGGCAATGTTAGCCGCTTGCTCTCATGTTCCGCCCGATGTTCAGGAGCAGATTGACGTCACGGTGGATGACCGGCAGGAGAGCTTCTTTGCCCTGCTGCAAACGCTCGTTCTCGACGGGTCACCTGTGCCAAAGGTCGCGATGCCCGAGCGGGACGAATCCTGGAGTCCTTTTGTGAAGTTCCTTTCGCGCCCGGAAATCCGGCCGATTCACTTCGTGCGACTTCTGCTGATCCTCAACGGAATTGTAAAGGCTTCCTTTGGCGACGATCCCTACGTCCTGGGCAGAAAATTCGAATTGCTGCTCAACCACTATCATGAAACCCACCCCTATGGTCTTCGCGACGTGGCGCTCGCGTTCAATTCGGTAGGTCTCGACGAGACTTTGATCGGGCGACAGCAGCTCAAAGGTTGGGATCATAATCCGTTTGCCTGGGAATCTGACGCCATCTGGCCGTATTGGGCCGAGCACCTGGACTTGCTGGATCAGGCCCTCCAACCGACCACCGATAGCTGGATCGCAAACCTGCGAAGAAACGCCTTCAGCATCGTCGCGTCCTTTCCGGAACCGCCGCGGCAGTTTGTGGATCGTTTATGGAGTTTTGCCTTCGGCCTGAAACTCGAGCGCCGACCGGCGCAGGAGGCTCTCCGTCGCGAGCCAGGAATTGTAAACCGGGTGTTGGAAGAGATTACTTCAGGCGATTCAGAGCGGCGGACCATCGCAGCGGAATGGTTGGGAACACTTGGAAATTCTGCCGCCATCGAACCGCTGATGCGTGCGGTCAGTCAGGAAAAGGAGGTTGAACCGCGGAATGCGATGGAGGTTGCGCTCGAGTCCCTTGGCGTAACTATGGAAACACTCCTGAACCGAGACGCGTTATTTCGGGAGGCGAAAGCCGAACTAGCGAAGGGAGCTCCAAAGGAACTGGAATGGTTTCCGCTTGTTGCGTTGCCGCCGGTTCATTGGAGTAATTCTGGCGAATTGGTGCCGGCGGAAATTCTGCAATCGTGGGTGATTCAAACCTTCAAATTGAAGAACCCGGAGCCCGGCCCGCTGCTTCGGCGCTACTGCTCTCAGTTCGTCGAGAGCGAGCGCCAGGCGCTTGGTCGATTCGTGCTAGAAACCTGGATTGCTCAGGAGGGTTACGCGCGCAAAGGTCCAATCGCGCTGACCTGCAAGGGAATTTTGGCCATCGCGGCGGCGTGCTGTGGCGGCGAGGCCGCATCGGCTGCCAGAACGTATTTGACCAACTTTCCCCGGGAACGGGCGGGCCAGTGCAAGGCACTGATTCAGATGCTTGCATGGATTGATCATCCCGCTGCAGTCCAAATTCTCATGTCAGTCAGTGCCCGTTTCAAACCGGCAACAATCCAGGAAGAAGCCCGCCGCCTTTCCCTTTTGCTCGCAAAACGCAAGCACTGGACCGTCGAGCAGATGGCAGACCGGGCGATTCCCTCCGCCGACCTGAACGATAAAGGGGAACTCCGGTTGAGTTATGGCGCGCGAATGTTTGTCGCCCGGATTAATGGTCAGTTAGATTTTGTCCTTACCGACAGCGCAGGAAAACAGATTAAATCACTCCCTGCCCCGCGCGTCAGCGATGACGCAACGCTGGCTCGAGAATCCAAAAGAACTTTCTCCGCGGCAAAAAAGGAACTCAAGTCCATCCTGCAAATCCAAGGCGATCGGTTGTACGAAGCCATGGGTATTCAACGCACCTGGTCCTTGCCTGATTGGGAAACGTATCTGCATCGGCATGTGGTGATGCGCCTCCTGTGTCAGCGGCTGGTTTGGTACGCAGCACGGGACGGTCAGGAGCTCGTACTCTTTCGTCCCCTGGAAGACGGCAGCCTGACTGGCCCGGACGACAACCTGATCACGCTGCCGGCAGAGTCTCGAATCGGGCTGGCTCACGAATCCACCCTCACTGCGGAAATTGGTCACGACTGGCAGCAGCATCTGGCGGACTACAATGTGACGCCACTGTTCCCTCAATTCGGCATCCACGAATTCAAGCCCTCGGCAGCACAGCTCGAGAGATCGGCGCTGACCGATTTTGCAGGGCACATGATTGACGCTTTCACCTTGCGCGGCAGAGCCACCAAGTTCGGCTTTTCGCGCGGCGCCACTGTGGACGGACCGTGGTTCAATGAATATTGGAGGACATTTGCAACGCTCGGCATTACTGCCACGATTGTCTTTACCGGTAACTCGATGCCCGAAGAGAATCAGCGGGTGGCTTTGATTGAATTGCATTTCACCCGGCGCCAGGCAAAGTCGCTCTGCGATAACGCAGTGCAATTACCGCTCGGTGAAGTGCCGCCGGTTCTGCTCAGCGAGTGCTGGAATCAGCTGCGGCAGATTGCCGCTGGCGGTCATGGTTTTGATCCCGAATGGAAGAAATTGGTCATCGTCTGAAAACACATGAGCAAACCCGAAACCGAATCGCCCCCGCCGCGCATGGTCCGTCCGCCGGCTGAGATCGTCTATGCCGAGGAACTGGCCGCACTCGCCAGCAACGACACTGCCGCTAAACCGCCGGGGTGGAAATTGTCGCCCCGGTCCGTGCGCCAGTTCATCGTCGGCGCCGAAGCGCCACTCACTCATAACTGGCAAGGCAGCAAAAAGAAAACGGCTGTGACCCAAAAGTTCTACGGCGATGATGCCTTGGTCGAGCGGTGCATTGTCACGCTGCTGGGCAATCGGGGACTGTTGATTGTTGGCGAGCCCGGCACGGCCAAGTCCATGCTCTCCGAATTGTTGTCCGCCGCCATTTCTGGCAACTCGCTGCTTACGATTCAGGGCACGGCAGGCACGACGGATGACCAGATCAAATACTCTTGGAACTACGCCTTGCTGCTCGCGGAGGGACCAACCCCGCGGGCCCTGGTCGCCTCGCCATTATACAGTGGCATGAAAGCGGGGGCTTTGGTACGCTTTGAAGAAATCACCCGTTGCCAACCGGAAATCCAGGATACGCTGGTGAGTTTGTTGTCGGATAAATGCATTCAAGTGCCGGAGCTTCCGGGAGCAGACGCGGTGCGTTTCGCCGAAAAGGGATTCAACATCATCGCCACGGCGAACCTGCGGGATCGCGGCGTGCATGAAATGTCCAGCGCGCTCAAGCGTCGTTTCAATTTTGAAACCGTCGCCCCGCTGGCCGACAAGGCGATGGAGTTACGCTTGGTGAAGGAACAGACCGAAGCCTTGCTCCGTGAATCTGGCGTGAAGATCGAATGTCCGACGGATGTGCTGGAACTGCTGGTCACCACTTTCAATGATCTGCGCCACGGGCGAACGGAAGAAGGGACGGTGGTGGAGAAACCGTCCACCGTGATGTCTACGGCCGAGGCGGTGGCGGTGAGTCACTCGGCGGCATTGGACGCCGCGTACTTTGGCAATGGTCGGATGGAGAGTGGGCACGTCGCCCGGCAAATCCTGGGCACGGTGCTCAAGGACAACCCCGATGATCTCAAAAAACTGAAACACTACTTCGATGTCGTGGTGAAAGCCCGGGGCAAAGGCAGCAAGACATGGCAGCAATTCTACGAAGCAAAGAAATGGCTGCGCGGGTGACCGAGGGTCCACTCGATGCCTTGCTGGCGACTTTGATCACCGATCGGGTCGTCTATTTCCCCATCCGCCACCACAGTCCGGCCTGCGCGCGCCATCTGGAGCGGCTTATTCGGGAGCGCAAGCCGCAGGCGATCCTCATCGAAGGTCCCGCCAGTTTCACTTCCTTGATTCCGCTCGTCCTGCATCCCAAAACAAGAACACCGTTCGCCATTTACACGAGCTTCGTCAAAGAAACGGCCGCAACGGAGGCGGATGGTCCTGATGCGAAAACGACCGCCATGTTTGGCCCGCCCCGGCACGCGGCGTATTATCCGTTCTGCGACTATTCTCCAGAATTGGTGGCCTTGCGCGTAGGGACGGAGATTGGTGCGTCGCTACATTTCGTTGACCTCAATTACGCGGATCAAATCTGGGCGGAACGGGAGGCCGTCAAGGAAGCCGGGGCGCCGCGGGTCGAGTCACTGCTGACCGAAAGGCATTTCAAGCGGAGCCGCTATCTTCAAGCCCTCGCCCGGCGGGCAGGTTGCCGTGACCACAATGATCTTTGGGATCATCTTTTTGAAACTCGACTTAACGCCGACGTATCCGCGAGCAATGCCTCAGTTGAAAAGTTCATTCATGACGTCGCGGCCTGGTGTCACTTCGCCCGAGCGGACGCCACCCCGGAAGAACTGCAAGCCGATGGAACGCTGGCCCGTGAAGCAGCCATGGCAACCGCGATCCGCGCGGAGTTGGCCAAAGGCACCGAACGAATCGTCGTGGTCACTGGAGGTTTTCACACGGTGGTTTTGCCACAGTTGGTCACGGCAAAAGCGTCGCGCGACGTCGTAAAAACCAAACGCAACGCCGAGGAGACATTGGACTGCTTGATCCGCTATGGCTTTGAGCAACTTGATGCATTGAACGGCTACGCCGCCGGGATGCCATCGCCGTATTTCTACGACCAGCTCTGGCATTCTCCCTCCCAAGCGAACGCGCCCGAAGCGTTTGCCGGTCTCGCTGCAAAGATCCTGGTAGATTTGGGTCAGTTGACGCGCAAAAAGAAACTGGCTGTAGCCTTGTCACCGGCCGACGAGATTGCTGCCTTGGAACAGTCCCGGCGCTTGGCCGCCATGCGCGGACATCCCGGCCCGACGCGAGAAGACCTGCTCGACGGCATCCGCAGTTGTTTTGTCAAAGGCTCGATGGATGCCGAAGGCGAAATCGTTCTCGGGCTCGCCCGGCATGCGTTGGGTGGAACCAGCATCGGTGAAGTCCCACCCGAAGCGGGCGTGCCACCACTCGTCGAAGACTTTCGAGTTACTGCTCAAAAGCTGCGGCTGAACATCAAAGATTCAGTTCGCCGCAAAAGCTCACTGGATCTTTACCGCAAAGTCTCGCATCGGCAGTCCAGCCGGTTCTTCCACAGCCTCGCATTTCTTGAAGTGCCATTCGCCACGCTGGAGGCAGGCCCGGATTTTGTGAAAGGGGTCGGGTTGGAAAGGTTGTTCGAGCACTGGGGTTATCAATGGACGCCGCAGACTGAAAGCCGTCTGGTCGAAGTAAGCATTTACGGGGCAACCGTTGAAGAGGCTGCCGCGAACCGGTTGGTCCAGGCCATTGCGGAGCTGGAAGATACCGGGCGCGGACGTTGCGCGGCGGAAGCCGTAGGGATGTTGGTTCACGCATGCCGGATGGGTCTCCATCGATACACCGGTCGGTTGTTGAAATTGATCGCCGCCCAGGTGAACGAAGATCCGGCGCTCGCGTCACTGACCAGTGCGCTGAACCAACTGGTGTTGCTCTGGGAATCGCGCGAGCCACTGGAAGCCCACCGGCTTGACGAGATTCCGCGACTGATCCGCATCTCATACGAACGGGCCTGCTATCTCCTCAACAGCCTGGCCGACACTGCGGTTGAAGCGGCGAACGAAACGCTCCAGTCGTTAATCGCGCTGCGCGATTTGCTGCGATCTCGCGCCGTCGGCGAACACGCCTTGGACGCCGCCCTGTTCTATGAGCCGATCGGAAAAGTCCTCGGGCAACCAAAGTGTCCCGCGTTGTTGGTGGGGGGAGTTATCGGATTATTATTTGGCGATGGGCGCATTACCGAGGCGGACTTGATCAAGTTCCTGGCGGGTTCGTTGAATGCGTCCTCCGCCCAAGCCGGGGATCAGACGGCTTTCTTGATCGGATTGTTGCGCGCCTGTCGGGAACTGGCCTGGAGAATGCCGGCCCTCGCCGAGGCCGTGGAGAAACTCCTGGCCACCTGGAGCGAGGAGGAGTTCATCGAAAGAATCCCACATTTGCGCATGGCTTTTGCCGACCTGACGCCGCGGGAGGCTGACCAGGTGGCGACGGTCGTGGCGCAGTTGCATGGGGGAGAAAAAATCGGCTCCCTGCATCAGCCCGAGATGAGCGAAGCAGAGATGCTCGCCGCAGTCCGATTGAATGCCCTCGTGGAGAAAGCTCTCAACGAGGATGGGTTGGGTTCGTGGATTCAGGCTGCCGCTATTGCCAGACCAATCGAGGAGGCAAAGCCGTGAATACGCTCGCGCGGTGGCGACTCGTCCTCGGTCGTTTCTCGGAGAAGCAATTGAACGCTTCACTCTCCAGTCGCGAAGCGCGCATGGAGGCAGCGTTGGATTTTCTGTACTCCCGCGAATACAAAGGGCGGGGCGTCCGCGATCGCCAGCAAGGCGGGTCGCTGGATCCGTCGCAATTGAATGTTCCCACGTGGTTGGGTGAAGTGCGCGATCTCTTTCCCCGGGACGTGGTTGAGGTCATTGAAAAGCACGCACTCGATCGTTATGGGCTCACCGAGTTGGTAACGGATAAAGAGACGCTCGAAAAACTCGAACCGAACATGGAGCTGCTCAAGACGCTCCTGACTTTTCGCGGGCATCTCCAAGGCGAGGTGTTGCAGACGGCGCGACGAATCATCCGGCAGGTGGTGGAGGAGATCAAACGCAAGCTGGAAGCAGAAGTTCGCCGCGCGCTCTCGGGCCGGTTGAATCGCTTCCGTCACAGTCCGCAGAAGGCCGCCCAGAACTTTGACTGGCGCGGCACGATCCGGCGCAATCTCAAACACTACGATGCCAAGCGGCAGCAGATCGTGTTGCAAGATCCCCGCTTCTTCGCGCGCAACACCCGGTTGTTGCCATGGCACGTGATCCTTTGCGTGGACCAGAGTGGCAGCATGGCCGACTCCGTAATCCACAGTGCTGTCATGGCTGGCATCCTCGCCGGACTGCCGCTCATCCGCGTGAAGCTGGTGGTGTTCGACACCAACGTCGTGGACTTAAGTGAACACGTGGACGACCCGGTGGAAGTATTGATGAGCGTGCAGCTCGGAGGCGGTACGAACATCGGGCAGGCGCTGAACTACTGCGAAACGTTGGTCGAAAACCCGCACCGCACGGTGTTGGCTTTGGTAAGTGATTTTTGCGAAGGCGCGGCACCCGGCGTCATGCTGGGCACCTGTCGTCGCCTGCGCGAAGGGGGCGTGAAACTCATCGGGCTGGCTTCGCTGGATCAGTCCGCGAGCCCGATCTATGATCACCACATGGCCGAGCAACTAGCAGAGACCGGTATGGAAATCGCCGCGCTCACGCCGAAGCATTTCGCGGAGTGGCTCGCCAAGATCATCAATTCCAAATGACGCCGCTGGAATCAAAGCTCCGCCGACTGGCTGCCTCACTGGATGCGGCGGCGCTTGAAGCGCTCGCCAGCAAGGGATTGCTGCGGCGCGCCCAAAAAGATCTCGAACGAGGAATCGAGACGAGCATCACCAGCGAAACCGGAGCTTTGCTGCGGCTGCGCATCGGGGAATTTGAAGTGACGCTGCCGGAATCGGGTCCCGCCACCGCCAGTTGTTCCTGCCCCGCTGCGGGCGTGTGTCAGCATATCCTGACCTCCGTGTTGTTCTTGCAGCAAGCACCACCGGAAAATGCGCAGGAACAATTGCCCGGGGTCAGCGTCGCAGACACGACAATTACTCCGGATCAAGAGTTGATGGCAATAACGCCCGAGCAATTGGAGCGTTGGGCCGGCAAGGCCGCCTTCAAGGCGGGGCTCAAATTGGCAAGCCAGACCACAATTGAAATCGCGCGGGAGCGTGCCGTTCGCATCCGCTTCCCGATGCTGAATTCGGAAGTTCATTTTATTCCGGGGGGTGGCCTCGACGGGATGATTATTTCCGGAGGCAAAAGCGATGGACGCCAACTCGCGGTCGCCGCGGTCATCGGGTTTCAGCGCTCCCAAGGAACTGAATGGGCGGTGCCTGCCGATGTCATGGCTCTGGAGGCCGCTGATGGTGCCCCACGAAAGCGCACCGAGGTGCTTCTGGCTTGTCGCAGTTTGCTCGAAGAAACTCTCGCGAACGGACTTTCCCGGCTTGCGAAAACCAATCAACAGCGCTGGGCCACACTGGCCGTTTCCGCTCTTGGGGTAAACCTTCCTCGCCTGGCACTCTTGCTGCGTGGGATCGGTGACGAGGCCGCTCTCGTTGTGGCGCGCGATGCCCGCAGCGACCTCGCTCGCATGTTTGGCCGCATGGCTCAGGCCCATGCGCTGGGCACCGCACTGGAGAACGGCGGGGATAATCCCCGACCCGATTTGGTGGGGCTTCACCGCACCCGTTACGATGAAGTCGGCCATCTGGATTTAATCGGAGCCGCCGCCTGGCCGTGGCGCACAGCGTCCGGGTATGAAGGATTAACGGTGCTGTTCTGGGATCCCTCCGCGAAAAGCTGGCACTCCTGGACCGAATCGCGTCCTCGTCATCAACTGGCCGATTTCAAACCGACGGCGCGTTACACCCAACCCGGCCCTTGGGAAGGCGCCGAGTCACCACGGCAATTGGCCCGCAGTTCCTTTCGTCTCATGAACGCCCGACGTAATCCGGGGAATCGCCTCTCCAGTTCGAGCAAAAGCCGCGTGCTCGTGACGGGGAAGGCGAAATTAATCGAGCAGGGAGTGGCTGCGATTGATGATTGGGCGCAGCTGCAACAGCAGTCCAATGCCCACACCGCCGTTGGGTTGAAGGAAACCAATCCGTTGGATTTCGTATTCGCGCTCAAACCGTCGGCCTGGGGCGAACACCATTACGATGCGGTGTCGCAAGTTTTCGTCTGGGTGTTGGCAGACACGCAGCAGAGGCCATTGCTCTTGGAAGTCGGCTTCGACGAGTTCACCGAGCCGGCCATCGAGCTGCTGGAACAGGTGCCAGTTGATTCGCTTCAAGGTGCGATCGTCATCGGTCGCGTACAGCGAACGCCTCGCGGACTGTCCTTGCTTCCTTACAGCATCCATCGGCAGACCGGCGAGGTGGTTCAACTCTGTCTCGACAATCTAGACTCGGCGACTGCAAAGGCTACCTCCGCTGCACTTGAAACGGACGAGGCGTTTGAAGAAGAGGAAGAAGCAGAATCCGCAGCCGTCTTCAGTCCCGTTATTAGCCGCGCGCTTGATGAAGTAGATGACAGTCTGCTGGCGCTGGCCGAAGCCGGACTGGCAGCGCTGAATCCACTCCGGATTGAGCGCGTCCGGCAAATCGCCCCCCGAACTGAACGGTTGGGATTGCGAGGGCTGGCATCCGGGTTGGCCAACATTATCGCGCAACCGGATTCTGGCACCGTCCTTCGTTGCTCCTACCTGAGTCAACTCCATCGGCGGGCGATGCCGCTCTCAACCTAACTCTATCATTATTTATGGCTGATCTCCAAGACGGTGAGACCACTGAAATGCAGGGCTCCGGCGCGAAGCCCTATGTCCTCAAGAACACTGGCGGTGTGTATTCCTGCAGTTGTCCCGCGTGGCGAAACCAGTCGATTGCCATCGAGAAACGCACATGCAAGCACTTGCGGAAATTTCGCGGTGATGCGGCTGAGGAAGCCCGCGTCGGTGGCGCATTGCCCCAGCGCCCCGGCAAAGCCCCAGCCGAAAGCGACGCCGAAGAAAGTTCCGGCCCGCCACTGCTTCTGGCGGATGAAGCTTTGATTCCGGCTTTGTGATTGGCAAAACGAACTTCAGGTGTAAGACCGGTCATTCCCACGTAAACGCATGGCTTCTTCGGATCCCGTTTTGGATTCTTCGCCCGCACTTTCCGGATTTTTCCAACCGCAGCATCCAGCAACACGACATAAACGTTGTGGTGCGGTTGGGTTTGCTTTTTGGGGCGAAGGTGTTTCAGCGTCCGGCGTTTCATCTGCCTTTTAATATGAGGCAGGCGATTGGGTTGTCAGTACAAACGTGCCAAGAGCGTGTAATTGTGCCTACTGCTCCGCGGTAATAATATTACGCTCAACATGAATGCAACACCTGACACCCATAGCAAGGTCATAGGCTATTTGCTTTGGCTTTTTGGATTTACTGGCTCGCATCGGTTTTACTATGGCAAGCCGATTTCCGGGACGATCTGGTTTTTCACGGCGGGTCTGTTTCTGATTGGCTGGATTGTGGACTTGTTTCTGATCCCCGCGATGGACCGTGCTGCCGACCGAAGATTTGTGTCAGGTCCGGTCAATTATTCCGTTGCGTGGATATTGCTCACCTTCCTCGGACTCTTCGGCATCCATCGCTTCTACTTGGGCA
This sequence comes from uncultured Bifidobacteriaceae bacterium, assembly GCA_964458575.1. Lineage (GTDB taxonomy): Bacteria > Verrucomicrobiota > Verrucomicrobiia > Limisphaerales > JADLHS01 > CAYWMD01. The sequence goes on from CAYWMD010000031.1 coordinate 23,465, forward strand.
AATGGGGCACCGGGCTCATTTATCTGTTCACTGTGGGTTTGTTTGGCATAGGCTGGCTTTACGACTACTGGACGCTCAATTCCCAGGTCAGCGAAAAGAATCATGCCAAACTTCAATAAACCACCACCATGAGTGCGAACCCTCAGTTTACCCTTACCGTTACTCTCTCGATGTTCCTGACCCAGTTGCCCGTATTGATTGTCTGCTTTACTGCTGCTGTGGTGGTGTTGATGAAATGGAAACAGGGCGGGGCAGGTTCGATTTGGGCATTGCTTGGTTTTGGCCTGGCCGTGTTTCTTGGTGTGGCCATTCCGGTCGTTCAAGGTGCGGCTCAGTTCTGGATGCATCAGGGAGATAATGTTGCCCAACGTGCCTCGATCCTTGGCGCACTGGGATTTGTCTGGTCGTTCCTGAGAGCAGCCACTTATGCCCTGCTGTTGATTGCTGTGTTTGCGGGCCGGTCAAACTCGAATGTTGCGACCACGGCTCAATAGCTTGACGCGAAATCGAATCGAGAAAGGCGGCTGTCCCGGTTACGCGGCGTGATCACGTTGCCGACGTATCAGAAACGGTGCAAAGATGGCAGCGGAAAAGGTTTTGAATAGATTGTCGTGGGGCTTCGAGTGCATCCTGGCTGCGGGTATCACCGTCCTGTTGTCGGGCTGTGTAACTCCCAGCCAAGAGTCCGACCGGCAGTGGAAACAGTATAATCCAGAATACCGCGATCCGTTTCCCGCAAATCCAGATCCTTTTCGTCCCGGGATCTTCTAATAGCTCAACGTCGTGCAATATGGTCAGGACATAGGATCACACCTTGACTTGCCTCTGCTTTCGCCCTCTAAGTGTCACTATGAATACGTCACTCGTAAATCTGTCAGCCACTCAACTTCGGCAAGCGGCATCGCTCAAGGAGCAGATCCAATCGCTTGAAAACCGACTCGCAAAGCTTCTGGGCTCTTCCACGCCAGACAAGCCGACAAATGGTCGGAGGAAGAAGCGCAAGATGAGTCCCGCCGCGAAGGCCAAACTTTCCGCAAAATTGAAAGCGGCTTGGGCCAAACGTAAGGCAAAGAAGAAGTAGATTCTGATTCTCTCTCTCAGTGCAGCATCGGATTTGTTCTGGTGCTGCACTTTTGTTTGGTGGGTGCCCGTCATGTGAACGAGCGAGCTTTCAATGGGAACATTTAATTCCATAAACCCCTTGGGATCGTGTCTGTCCGCAACGAATACCAAAACGAATACCAAAAGCGTACGAAACCACTGATTTCATTGGCTAAAGGTACTCTTGATTTGTGCGGAAAAATCGCTAGTTTCCGCACGAAACTGGTCGTCAGACGCCGATTCCGGCCCTCGCCTCCATCTCATTTTCCTAAGGAATCCGAGGATTCCACTTCCAATTCCTGTCCGCCGGCGTCAAGTGCCAGCAAAAGTGCCAGCAAACCCCTGTGCCATCCAATCCGCGCGAGCCGCCGGCTATTCCGACTGGCTGGCTGCCGACGAAACCGCGCTCGACTACATTGCCACGCGCATCGCGCCAAAGTTTGGCGTCTCAGCGCCCTGGGCTACGAACACAACTTGTCCTGGCCAGTCATCCGGCCTGGAACGACGATCATCAAGTGGTGGAATGATTTCATGAAGGCAGATAGCGCGAATGTTTTCCTGATGGACGTGGACGACACGTTACGGGAAAATCCCCATGTTTTTTGGAACGAACTCATGGGCGTCATCGCCACGACGAACGCGGCAATCCTGTTACTCACGAACCTTATGAATGTATTCGTCATCGACATTGGTGGGACGCGCGAAAAGACCCACGTTACGGGCCAACCGACACGCGGGGAGGCGCTGCCCAAAGGTTGCCGCCCCGGCGACAACGCCAACGCGTTTCTCAGTGGCTTCCGCCTCGGGACCAACCAGAGCAATTAATTTTAACGGACTGAAACTGAAATCCGAATCCGACCATGAACCAGATCAAACCCCTGAACCAACGGCCCGCGTGGAAGGCGCTCGCCGCCCACCAGAAGAAAATTGCGAAGCTGCATCTGCGACAGTTGTTCGCCGCCGACAAAAAGCGTGGCGAGAAATTCACGGCTCGCGGCGCCGGTCTGTTCCTGGATTACTCCAAGAACCGCATCAATTCCGAGACCGTCAAGCTGCTCATCAAGCTGGCCAAGGAGTCGGATTTGAGCCATCGCATCACGGCGATGTTCCGCGGCGAGAAGATCAACATCACCGAGAACCGCGCCGTGTTGCACGTCGCCCTGCGCGCGCCGAAGTCGCAGAAGATTATTGTCGATGGCAAGGATGTCGTGCCGGAAGTCCACGAAGTGCTGGCCAAGATGGCAGCCTTCGCGGAGCGCGTCCGCAGCGGCAAATGGAAAGGGCACACCGGCAAGCGCATCAAGAACGTCATCAACATCGGCATCGGTGGTTCGGACCTTGGCCCGGTGATGGCCTACGAGGCGTTGAAACATTACAGCCGGCGCGACATGACGTTCCGTTTCGTGTCGAACGTGGACGGGATTGATTTCGTCGAGGCCGTGCATGATCGGGACCCGGCCGAGACGTTGTTCATCGTTTCCTCCAAGACCTTCACGACCCTCGAGACGATGACCAACGCCGAAAGCGCACGGGCTTGGCTGCTGAAGGGACTCGGCGGCAACCGCAAAGCCGTGGCGAAGCACTTCGTCGCGGTCTCGACCAACGCTGAAAAGGTTTCGGCCTTCGGCATTGATACGGCGAACATGTTCGGCTTCTGGGATTGGGTCGGCGGACGTTACTCGATGGATTCCGCCATCGGCCTCTCGACGATGCTGGCGGTCGGTCCGGAGAATTTCCGCAAGCTCCTCGCCGGCTTTCACGCCATGGACGAACATTTCCGCACCGCGCCGCTCGAAAAGAATCTGCCGGTGCTTATGGGGCTGTTGAGCGTTTGGAACACAAACTTCCTGGGCGCCGAAACGGTCGCCGTTCTGCCGTATGAAAATTACCTCAAGCGATTCCCGGCATATCTCCAGCAGCTGACCATGGAGAGCAACGGCAAACACGTCACACTTCAGGGCGACCAGGTGACCTGCCAGACCAGCCCGATTTATTGGGGCGAACCCGGCACCAACGGCCAGCACTCGTTCTATCAACTCATCCACCAGGGCACGCGGCTGATCCCGTGCGATTTTATCGCGTTCGCGAAGGCGCTCACGCCGCTGGGACGCCACCACGATCTGCTCATCGCCAACGTCCTTGCCCAAAGCGAGGCGCTGGCCTTCGGCAAGACGGCGGCGGAGGTGAAAGCCGAAAAAGTCCCCGGCTGGCTCGTGCCTCACAAGGTTTTCGAGGGCAACCGTCCGTCCAACACAATCCTCGCCGAGAAGCTCACGGCGGAAACCCTCGGCGCCCTCGTGGCCCTCTATGAACACATCGTGTATGTCCAGGGAGTCGTCTGGGGCGTAAACCCATTCGATCAATGGGGTGTGGAACTGGGCAAGGTGCTGGCGATGCGCATCGCGCCCGAACTGGAAAGCAAGGCCAAACCGAAGCTCGCCCACGACAGTTCTACGAACGCCCTGATCCGTCGCTATCGGAAGATGAAAGCCGCAGGTCGGGCGTGATTTCATCAGGTCGTGGCGAAGATAATGAGCCTATTCGTGAATCCAGATTGAAATAATTCCCTCCCGGATCAGGCACGCAGCTCTCTGCGACGAGCTAACGCTGGTTGGCGGATCGTTTTTTTGACGCATGAAAATCCAGGTGTTGACCGATGCGGACGCCGTGGCCAATGCGGCGGCCGTCCAGATTGCCGCCCTCTCCCGCGAGGCCGTGGCCGCCCGGGGCCGGTTTCTGATCGCCGTCAGCGGCGGCAAAACTCCGTGGCAGATGCTTCGAGCGCTGGCCGGACAGGAGGTTCCATGGCCGCAATTCCACGTGTTTCAGGTGGACGAACGCATTGCCCCCGCCGGCGACCCCGACCGCAATCTGACGCATCTGCGCGAAAGTCTGCTGTCGCATGCGCCGTTGCCGGCGGCGAACCTTCACGCCATGCCCGTGGAAGAAAAGGATCTGGACGCCGCCGCCGCGAGTTACGCGCGGGAATTGGAAATTTCTGCGGGCATGCCGCCGGTTCTGGATCTGGCACATCTCGGTCTGGGCCCGGACGGTCATACGGCGTCGCTTGTGCCGAAGGATGCGGTGCTCGAGGTTCACGACCGCGAAGTGGCGCTGACGGGCGTTTACATGGGGCGCCGCCGCATGACGCTGACGTATCCGGTCCTGAACCGCGCGCGCAACATTCTCTGGCTCGCGACCGGGGCCGAGAAAACGGCGATGCTCCGCCGTTTGCGCGACGCGGATGTCTCCATTCCGGCCGGCCGCGTGCGGCGCGAGAACGCCGTCGTGCTCGCGGATGCGGCGGCCGCGGCGAACCTTTGATTGAATTATGCGCATTGGAATTGCGACCGACCACGCCGGTATTGGCCTGAAGGAGGAATTGGTTTCACGACTCCGCTCCGCTGGGCACGAGTTCGTGCACTCCGGCGCGCATCAACTGACGTCCCTGCCAGATCATTGCTTTGCGCCTTGGGCCTTTGTGCTGAAATCCGCTGCTATTGTTTCGCCCTCAGCTTCTGCACGTACCCCTCGATGCGGTCGCTTGCTTCGATGAGTTGCTCGTAGCTCGTGGCGAAGCACGCACGGCAAAAACCCGAGCCGTTCGTACCGAAGGCCGTGCCCGGCACCATCGCGACTTTCTCCGTCTGCAACAGCCCGACGGCAAAATCCTTTTCGTTCAGACCGGTCGCGGCCACGGACGGAAACGCGTAGAATGAAGCGCGGGGCAAATGACATTTCAGTCCGATTTCGTTGAGCCGGCGCACGAGAAAATCGCGGCGGCGCTGGTATTGATCGCGCATTTCCTTCATCGCATCCTCGCCGCGCACGAGCGCTTCAATGGCGGCTTCCTGGCTGATGATGGAGGCGCACATCATGGAGTATTGATGCACTTTCATCATGGCCTCGATGAGCGCTGCCGGACCGCAGGCGTAACCGATGCGCCAGCCGGTCATGGCGAACGCCTTGGAAAATCCGTGCAGAAAAACCACACGCTCCTTCATGCCCGGCAGGCTCGCGATGCTCGTGTGTTCGCCCTCGAAGGTGAGTTCGGAATAAATCTCGTCGCTCAACACGAGCAGGTCTTTTTCGACCACGAACTTGGCGATGGCCTCGATCTGCGCGCGGGTGCAAGTGCCGCCGGTGGGATTGCACGGCAGGTTGAGCACGAGCAGTTTCGCGCCCGGCTGCCACGCGGAACGGAGCGCTTCGGCGGTTAGCGCGAAGTTGTCCTTCGCGAAGGTCGGCACGGGAATCGCCTCGCCGTGGACGAGCGTGATGCTGGGATGATAACTCACGTAGCACGGCTGGTGGAACATCACCTTGTCGCCGGGATTCACCAGCGCGCGGAACGCAATGTCCAGCGCCTCACTCACGCCCACGGTGACGAGAATCTCGTCCTCTGGCCGGTAGCCAATGCAGAAGTGTTTTTCACAGTAACGGCTGATGGCGCGGCGCAGTTCAATCAGGCCGAGATTCGATGTGTAATGCGTTTTGCCTTTTTCCAGCGCGTAAATCGCCGCCTCGCGGATGTGCCACGGCGTGTCGAAGTCCGGCTCGCCGATGCCCAAAGAAATCACGTCCTGCATCTTCGCGACGATTTCGAAGAAGTCGCGGATGCCGGAACGCGGCAGATTGACGACGTGGCGGGCGATGTAGCGCGAGGTGTCCATGATCGCTGGTCAGGCCGGCGGTCGGTGGGTTTGCCGTGGCTTTTCTCCCTCACCCCGGCCCTCTCCCGCTGGGAGAGGGAGAAGTGCCGTCCGTCCCTTTAAAAATTGGGTGATGGAATTTGCCGGATGTCCTTTGGCAAAGATCGAAGCGGACATATGCTGTCCCCTCTCCCAGCGGGAGAGGGTTAGGGTGAGGGAGAATCGTGGATGCATTTCAAGGTCAAAGCAGTTTTTAAGCAACCGACCACTACGGGGAGACCTTGAGCCGTTCGTTTTCCGCCACGCCGGCGTCCAGCATGAAGCCGTGTTCCTTGTAGGACCGCAGCATGAAGTGCGTGGACGTGGATAATACGCCCTCGAGCGTGGAAAGTTTTTCAGAAACGAAGCCCGCGACTTTTTGCAGCGTTGCGCCGCGCACAAAGACCAGCAGGTCGTAGCCGCCGGACATGAGGTAGCACGACTCCACCTCGTCGAAGCGGCTGATGCGATCCGCGAGGCGGTTGAAGCCGCCGCCGCGTTCGGGCGTGATGCGCACCTCGATGACTGCGCGCACCAATTCGGCGTCTTCCAGGGCCAGGTTCATCACCGGGCGGAATCCGAGCAGGACGCGCTGCTGTTTCAACTCCTCCAGTTCGCGGTTTACCTCAGCCTCGGACAGTTTGAGCACCTGCGCCATTTGCGCGGTGCTCAAGCCGCCGCCTTCCAGCAGCAGTTTTACGATTGGTTTCATCCGCGGCGGATTCTCGCAAGAAATCGGCGAAAATCCATACTTATTCCGGCGGAGCATTCGCACCGGGGCGCAACTCGCCACCGCCAGGACGGCGCGCGGCACTCCGAGCCGCGCTCCAATGCCGGTTCAGAATTGCGCGCCGGGCCACGTTCACAACCCGTCTTGTCCTGCCCGGCGCGCGTGTTATGCTGTCTGGGTAGTCACGAAACCGAGTTGAAAGCGTTAATCGAAACCAGAGACACACGGACGGAGAGGGTTTTCCTCATCGGAGTGGAGTTGAAATCACGCCATGCGTCGGACGAGCGCGAGTCGCTCGACGAACTCGGCGAACTGGCCGAGACCGCCGGCGGCAAGGTCATCGGCGAAGGCACGCAGAAACTAGATGCTCCGAACGCCGCCACTTACATCGGCAAGGGCAAGGCGGACGAATTCGCGGAGTTTTGCGGCCGGCAGAACGTGGACACGGTCATCTTCGACGACGAACTCTCGCCGGCGCAGACGCGCAACCTGGAAAAAATCTTCGAGGTCAAGATTCTCGACCGTACGGCGCTCATCCTCGACATATTCTCGCAACGCGCCCGCACGCGCGAGGGCAAGTTGCAGATCGAACTGGCGCAACTTCAGCATTTGCTCCCGCGCCTGACCCGGTTTTGGGGTCACTTGTCCCGGCAAAAGGGCGGCATTGGCATGCGCGGGGGTGAAGGCGAATCGCAACTCGAAGCCGATCGCCGCAAGGTATCGGAGCGAATTGACCGCATTACGCGCGACCTGGAAGCGGTGCGCCAGCAGCGGGAGACGCAGCGGGCGGGTCGCAAGCGCAGCCAATGGCCGCTGGCGTCCATCGTCGGCTACACCAACGCCGGCAAATCCACCCTGCTCAACAAGCTCACGGGCGCGGATGTGCTGGCCAAGGATATTTTATTCGCCACGCTCGATCCAACCACGCGCCGGTTGCGGTTGCCGACGAACCAGAACATTTTGCTCACAGACACGGTGGGTTTCATCCGCAAACTGCCGCACGGGCTGGTCGAGGCGTTCAAGGCCACGCTCGAGGAGGTGGTGCAGGCGGACCTGTTGTTGCACGTCGCGGACGTCAGCCATCCGCAGGCGGACGAACAAATCGCGGCGGTGAATTCGGTGTTGAACGAAATCGGCGCGGGTGACAAGCCCACGTTGATGGTTTTCAACAAGGTGGACCGGTTGAACAGCGGCGACGCCAATGGCAACGGTGCGAGCGGCGCATTGACGCGGCTGCACGAGTTTTATCCGAACTCCGTGGCGATTTCGGCGACGACCGGGGATGGTCTGGAGGAATTGCTCGCCGAAATCGGCGCGCAAATCAGACCCGAACGCGAGTTGTTGGAATTGAAAATCCCGCACGAGCAAGCCGCCATGATCGCGCGACTGCACAAGGTGGGGCAGGTGTTGGAGCGGCGTTACCTGGCCCGAACGGCAAAATTCAAGGCGCGCATCCCGCCGCATCATCATGCGGAGTTTGCGGAGTTTATCGTCAACGGCGACTGAGCAGCGGCGGCGGCGGCGTTCCGTGGCAATTTTTTTCGTGTCTTTCGCGGGTTTCGCGGTTAAACCCTTCGCATGTCCCACGCGCTGCGGATCAAAGACCAGCCGGCGAGCGAGCGTCCGCGCGAACGGCTGGCCGCCAAGGGGCCGGGCGCGCTGACCGACGCGGAACTCATCGCCATTCTGCTTCGCACCGGTCTCAAAGGAGCAAACGCCATCGAAATCGGAGCGCAGTTGTTGAAACAATTCGGCTCATTGCAGGCACTGGCGCGGGCCTCGGTGGATGACCTGCAGCGGATCAAAGGCATCGGGCACGACAAGGCGGTGACGTTGATCGCCGCGTTCACCCTCGCGCGAAAAATGGCGGAGGAACTACAGCGCGAATCCCCGGTGCTCGACAATCCCGAAGCGGTCGTCGCCCTGCTCAAAGGCCAGAATCTCGTCAAGGACGTGGAGACGCTTCAGGTGCTGTTGCTCAACACGCGGCGAAGGCTGATTCGCGTGGTGGAGATTGCCGACGGCACGGTGGACACGTTGCTCGTCCACGCGCGGGAGGTGTTCCGGGCGGCCATCGCGGCGAACGCCTCGGCCATTGTGCTGGCGCACAATCATCCGAGCGGCGACCCAACCCCGAGCGAAGCGGACATCAAGGTGACGCGCGACCTCATCCGCGCCGGGCAGCTTTTGAAAATTGACGTGCTCGACCACGTGATCATCGGCCGGGCGGCGGAGGGCCGGGCGAAGGATCATGTGTCGCTGCGGGAGCTGGGATATTTTTACTCGTGATTTCGGATTTCCATTGCCGGGCGCTTCTGGTTTGCTGGACAAGGTAATGATTCATCCAACGGCCATTATTCACCCCAAAGCCCGGCTGGACCCAACCGTGAAGGTTGGTCCCGGCTCGGTGATTGATGAAGGGGTCGAGGTGGGCGCAGGGTGCGTCCTCGGGCCGCACGTTTATCTCACCGGTTTGGCGCGGATTGGCAAGCGCAACATCTTTCACGCCGGTTGCGTCATCGGCGACGCGCCGCAGGATTTGAAATACGGCGGCGAGGCGACGGGGCTGCGCATCGGCGACGACAACGTGTTCCGCGAGCATTTCACAGTGCATCGCTCGAACAAGGTGGGTGAGGAAACGATCATCGGGTCGCGCAATTTTTTCATGCAGCACTCGCACGTGGCCCACAACTGCATCATCGGCCATCATGTGATTCTCGCGGGTGGGGCGTTGCTGGCCGGCCACGTCACGGTGCAGGACCGGGCATTCATCTCGGGCAACTGCCTGGTGCATCAATTCTGCCGGGTGGGCACGCTGGCACTGATGCAAGGCGGGTCGGCCATCAGCAAGGATTTGCCGCCGTTTACGGTCGCCCTGCACAACAACGAAATGTGCGGGTTGAATGTCGTCGGACTTCGGCGGGCGGGGTTCACCGCGGACCAGCGACTGGAATTGAAGCAACTCTACCATGCGCTGTTCCGCACTCGGCAAAGTCTCCGCGACGCTATTGCCGCGGGCCGCAAACGCTTTCCCGGACCGGCGGCGGTCGCGATGCTTGATTTCGTGGCCGCCGCGCGACGGGGGGTGTGCGCTGACGTGGGGCGCAATGCCGGTGCGGAGGGCAGACGCGTGTTGGATTGACTGGAGTGAAGTTGGAGTGAAGTTGGCTTTTGACGAGACTGGGACGATGCGTTACGCTGAAAAATCTACGATGAGTTGTTGCTGGTCCAACTGGGTTTGTCGCTTGGGATTGGCGGGCATGACCTTGACCGCGGTGCTCCCGGCGTATGCGCAGCGGGCGCCGTACCGGGGCGTACGACCCATCGAGTTCTCCGAACCGCGCAGCGACGTTATTAGCTCGAACGTAAACCAACTGCGAACACCCAAGCAGACATCCCTCCAGGATCTGGAAAAGGAAATCAAAAAGCCCTTTGAATTGCTGAGCCCCGGTAGCGAACCGGCCCCCCGGCTTTCGACAACGCCGGCGCTGCGCACGCCGCAGTCGGCAGCCCGGACGAAGCAAATGAAAGAACTGCTGGAGAAACGCAACGAATGGATTTTTCTGGATCCCGAGGACTATCATGGGTTGGGGTTGACAGCGGAGGAAATGCTGAGGGTTACCGAATACGAGCCGGACGGCCGGGTGAAGAAGGAGAAAACACCGTTGGAGCAGTATTACGAGAAGATGGACAAAGCCCGCGCCGACCTCCACGCCATGGCTACCAACCGCGCGCGCAGCGATGACTTCTTCAATCTGCGGTCAACAGACGAACCGACGGATCGGGCGAAAGAAAGGGGATTCGCCGGGCAGCCGAATCCGGTCAAGTCCGGGTCGGGTGAGTTGGAATTGAACCCGAACCCGCAGCCCGCCACCGAGGCTTCCAGTTTCAACCTGAACGGGAAGGAACAGACCATTGGGCAGGGTTTTGCCGAGTTCTTCGGATTCGGCAAGCCTGAGTCTCCCGAGGAAGTCGCCAAGCGTGTCCGGAATCAGGAAGCGCATCAAAAAGAATTCAAGGATTTGCTGGGCGTGCCGGCATCATCACCGCTGACTGCCACCGCCGGCCCGTTGGAGGCCTTGACCGGTGACGGGCTTGTCACACCACCGTCGCTCGCCACCGGAGGTTTGGGAAAGTCGCCCGGCGCCAATCAGTCGGTTTCAACCTCCCAGCCGCCGAGTGCGAGTCCAAATGCGTCGGTGGCCACTTCGATTCTCCCGGGTGCGCAGGCCAACGCCGGATTGCCCGCCTGGCAAACCACCCTCGCCCCGCCCGCACCCGAAACGACGCGGAAGCCGCTTCAGACCCCGAGCTTCCAGATTCCTCAGCGAAAGTTCTGAGCCGAGCCATCGCTGTTGCTTTCAGTCCCAGTGAAGCACCCGCACCGTGGTGCCCGCAAAGAACGTCGTGTTCGCCGGAACGTCCACCAAACCGTCGGCGGTTGCCAGCGAACCGAGCGCGTGGGAGGCCTGCCGGCCGGCGGAGCAGACTTTCCCGGCGGCATCCACGCGCACGCGCATGAAGTGGCGACGATGGCCGGAATTGGCGAGCGACTCGGACAATATGGCCGGATAAGCAGGCAGGGCCAGTTCAGCGGCCCCCTGCCATCGCCAGATCGCCGGGCGCACCAGGAGAAGGAACGTGACCAGCGCCGAGACGGGATTTCCCGGCAGGCCGAAAAGGAGTTTTTTCTGGTGCCGGCCGAAGACGAAGGGCCGACCCGGTTTGATGGCCACCTTCCAGAACTGCAACTCGCCGCCGAGTTCTTCAAACGCCGCTTTCACGAAGTCCATTTCTCCCACCGAGACGCCGCCCGAAGTCACCACCATATCACATTGGCCGAAGGCATCTTCCAAAGCCTTCCTTGTGGCCCGGAGTTCGTCGGGAACAAGGGGAAAAGTCACGGCCTGCCCGCCGGCCCGGGCAATCAACGGCGACAACGCTGCGCGATTGCTCTCATAAATTTGTCCGGGCCCGAGCGCTTCGCCCGCTTCGCGGAGTTCGGACCCCGTGGCTAACAGGCCCACAACCGGGCGCCGACCGACGCCTACCGCCCGCAAGCCCATGGTTGCGAGCAGCGCCAGTCTGACAGCTGTCAACACGTCGCCGCACGAGGCCAGCGTTTCACCGCGGGTCACCTCTTCGCCACGCCGCCGCACGTTTTCCCACGGTTGTACACAGTCAAACACGGAGATGACATCCGGGTTCGAGTTGTCCACGTGCGTGTCTTCCTGCATCACCACGGCGTCGGCGCCGTGCGGCAGCGCTGAGCCCGTGAACAGGCGCACACACTGGCCTTCGGAGAGTTTGCCCGAGAACGTTTCGCCGGCCGCCACCCGGCCAACCAGATTCAAATTGACCGGCGATCCGGGTTTCGCCGCTGCCACATCCGACTTCCGCACGGCGTATCCGTCCATGGCCGAGTTGTCGAAAAGCGGCAGATCCAGGGGGGCGGAAATGCTTTCGACGAGCACCCGCCGGGTTGCCTCGCGCAGCGGGACGCGTTCGATGGATGGCGGCGGCAGCCAGGCCAGAATGCGGGACAGGGCTTCTTCCAGTTCTTGCATGCGGCAAGCTCAAAGCTCCCAGGGCAAAGTTCAAGGGAATTCCAGCGGCAAAACGAAAGTCACCGGAGTTGCGGCGTTCAACGCCGGTCCGACGCGATCAATGCGCCGCGGTGAGCAACAGCACCTGTTCGAGGGTGGATGCGCCTTCGCGGGCGCGGTCCAGCGCGACCATGCGCAAGGTTCGCATGCCCTGGCCGATCGCGATCTTGCCCATCTCGCGCGTGTTGGCGCGGGCGATGATCAGCTTGCGGATTTCGTCGGTGGTGGTCATGGCCTCGATGATCGCCATACGGCCGGCGTAACCAGAGTTCTTGCACCGATCACAACCGCGCCCGCGGTAGAGGGTCACGCCGTCAAAGATGCTCGGATCAATGTTGAGATCCTGATACATCTTGGCCGGGTAGGTGACCGGCTCCTTGCAATGCGAACAAATGCGGCGCATGAGCCGTTGGGCACAGGAAAGAATGACCGAGGACGAGATCAAGAACGGAGCAATGCCCATGTCGTCGAGACGCGCGATGGCGCCGGGCGCATCGTTACAGTGCATGGTGCTCAACACCTGGTGGCCGGTGAGCGCGGCTTCAATGGCGATTTCCGCGGTTTCGGTGTCGCGAATTTCGCCGATCATGATGATGTCCGGGTCCTGGCGCAAAATCGAGCGCAGGGCGTTGGCAAAGGTGAGGCCAATTTCCTTTTTGACCGGCACCTGGTTGATGCCGGGCACCTGGAACTCAACCGGATCTTCAACGGTGATGATGTTGTAAATGGGGTTGTTAAGCTCGTTGAGCGCGGAGTAAAGGGTGGTGGTTTTGCCCGAGCCGGTGGGGCCGGTAACCAGGATCAAGCCGTGCGGCGCATCCACAGCGGCCTTGAATTGCTGGAACGTGTCCGGATCCAGGCCCAGCTTGTCAATGCTCGCCGAGAGATTCGATTTGTCCAAGACGCGAAGCACGATTTTTTCACCATGGACCGTGGGCATGATGGAAACGCGCAGATCGTAGTCTTTGCCGCCGACGCGGACGCGCATCCGGCCGTCCTGTGGCAGCCGGCGTTCCGCGATGTCGAGACTGGACATGATTTTGAAGCGGGACGCCAGCGCGAGTTGCATCTGCTTGGGCGGCGGGGTGGCGTCCACCAGAACGCCGTCCACGCGGTAGCGCAGCCGCAGCGCTTTCTCAAACGGTTCGATGTGCACGTCGCTCGCGCGATCCTTGATCGCCTGGACCAGAATGATGTTGGCGAGCTTGATGACCGGCGCTTCCTCGCTGGAAGCCGCCAACTGGTCGAGGTTGACCTCTTCGACGGTTTCTTTGACGGTTTCGACACTATCGGTTTCTTCGTCGTTGTCGGCCCGTTTCTGCGCATCTTGAATGATGTCCTCCATGCTACCGCTCTTGGCCGCATCGAGGTTGTTCAGCTTGTCAATGATGGACTTCTCGGAGGCGATGAAGGGCATCACCTCAAGTTTGGTGATGCGTTTGACATCATCCATGGCCAGCACGTTGAGCGGGTCGGCCATGGCGATGAAAAGTTTGTTTTCGAGACGGCTGATGGGAACGATTTTGTGGTTGTGCGCGACTTCGCGCGGCAGCAGGTCCGCCACCTCCCCGGGAATGCTGAGACGACCGAGATTGATGGGCGGCACGTTGAGCACCCGGCCCATCGAGACGGTCATGTCCTGTTCACTCACGTAGGACTTTTCGAGCACGAGCTTGATGAACCGCGTGCCTTCCTTCTTCTGTTGCTCCATCAATTCTTCAACCTGTTTGGTGGTCAACAGGCCGTCCTCGATGAGCGCGTCGGCGATGCGTTCGCCAAATGATTTGATGGCAGCCATGGTTTAGCGAAAAGCTTTGCGGAGATTCTTGACGAGATCCAGCGGGGGCACGAGATACCACAGCAGGCGGTTGGCGGTGGCTTCCGCAAGTTCCTTGGCCGCCTGCTGGTTGAACGGATTGGCCGTGGCCACGAGCACGGATTTGCTCATGCGGTCGAACGGCATCACGCACCAGCGGCGGCAGGTCTCCGCGGGAAAACTTCGAGCCAGTTCGAGATCAATGTCGTACTTGTCCATCGGCAGGAACGCGACACGCGTCTTATCGGTCAGGAGCTTCAACGATCTGTCTATTGGCAAAATGCCCTTGTCCGACAGCAGTTGAATAAACGGTTCAACGACTGCATTAACCGGAGCGGCGGGATCCGGGGTGCTCCAACAGAGATCAAAGTCGCCGGACGTGATGACCTTGCTGTCAACGAATACCTTGTGCATCGCCTTGCGCCCATCCTCGATCTGTGCGGCGGAGTGCTTCCCCGCCGGGTTCCGCATGAACTTGGTGGTCCCGTGGTCGGCCGCTTTGGCAATCGCGGCTGGTTCCGCCAGCACCGGCTGCACGGCCACGCTGTGCGATTTGCTTTCGATCTCTTTAAGCGCCGCCTGAACGTCCGGGTCGTTCGGGTGGCGTTGAAGGATGGTCTCGTACTCGAGGATGGCCGACGAAAACTGGCCCATCTGCACGTAGGCTTGCGCAATCCGTTTGGAGGTGCTGATGACGTCCGTCTCGCGGCCCAGCTTGCTATAGGCTTCCTTGAGGATTTCGAGCGATTGATAGTCGTTGGGCTGCGATTGAGTGATGACTTCAAACATCTCAATCGTTTGCGACAACTGGGCTTCTTCGCTTTGGCTTAATGTGCTTGCCATGATCAATCTCTACGTGGCCGGCCATGTCAAACCCACACATGACACAGCGGGACGGCCGACTATCAGCAATCTGCTGGCCAGTCTAAATCGCTTTCGCCAATGGGGCAATCCTGCTTTACCGACCAGCGAGGTCCGCAGGACGGAGACATGGCTGTCCCATTCTTGCGCGTTCAGGAATTGAACCCGGACAGTCGTTGGATTTGATCCGGAGCCAACCCCTCGAACACCACGCGACGCGCCAGACACTCTGGGATGATTCGAACCCGACCCGCAGTGAGCCAGGGGCAAGGGCGTAAACCCCATCGCCATCAGGCAGCGGACCGGGTTGATACGGGTTCTGCCTGACGTACATCAGTCGCGTTCACCGACTTCATTGGCCGAACTAAAAACATTCCAATTAAGGCCACTTCCCACAATCTATGCTTCCCGATATATTAAGTTTGTGTTAGTTTTTGGCTGTCTTAAGAAAGATAATGTTATGCTACTTGAAGATGCGTTGGAGAAATTTCCGGTTGAAATGACCCTTTGGGACGGCACAGATTGCATCGTTCGCCCGGTGGAAAAGCGCGACGATGTGCGGCTGCAAAAATTCTTTCTTGCCGTGCCGGAGGAGGAGCGCCTTTTCGTCAAGCATCCGATCACGGACCGCACGCTGTTTCGCCAATGGTGCCGTCAGCATGATTTTGATCGCAACCTGCCTTTGCTCATGCTCCACGGGAAGAAAGTCATCGGCGAGGCGACCCTCCATCAGCGCGGCGGGGGCTGGAAACGGCACGTCGGTTTGATAACGGTATTGACCCATCCCCAGTATCGCGGCCGCGACGTGGCCAAACTGCTTGTCGCTGAACTGATCGAAATCGCACATCACTGCGGCTTGCGCAAACTGGAAGCGGAATTGAACGGCGAACGTCGCGTGGCGATCCGCGCGCTGGCCCAGCTTGGTTTTCATGAATTGATGTACCTCACTGATTACGTCATGGACATGAAGGCCATTACGCACGATTACGTGCTGATGGGCATGGACCTGAAGGTAAACGAGGAATACGCCGGCATCGGTGGATAGAATCGCACCGGCTCTGCACCCCGTCGAAGCGTAATGGCCGGCCATTGGCCGGCATTTCGGCTGTCATTCTCTAACCGGGCGTGTCATGCTCGTGTTCCGTGAAACTGCTTCCTTTGCTTTTGCTGCTCGCGACAACGGCCTGGTCCGGGGAGAAGCCGCTGGAATCCTATGCCGCGTACGGCCGGCTCATCGTCACGCAATTTGTCGCCGCACCCTTTCCCCATCCAAACCGGAGTAACGGCCACAAATGGGGACACGATTTTTTTCCGGCGGACAAACATTACAACGACAGCACCGTGGCGATTTTCATTCCCAAGGGTTTTCGTCCTGACAAGGAGGTGGATTTCGTCGTTCACTTTCATGGTTGGGGTAATCACATGTCGCTGGTGCTGGACCAGCATCAACTCATCGAACAACTCGTTGCGAGCAAACGCAACGCCGTGCTCGTCGTTCCCCAGGGGCCGCGCGACGCTTCGGACTCCTATGGCGGCAAGCTCGAAGATCCGGACGGCTTCAAGCGTTTCATGGATGAGACAATGGCGACGTTGCGTTCCGGCGATGATCGCTCTTTTCAACAGGCGCGCATTGGAAAAATCATTCTCTCGGCCCACAGCGGCGGATACCACGCCATTGCATTCATCCTGGCGCAAGGCGGTCTGACCGACCAGGTGCGCGAGGTGTGGTTGTTTGACGGCTTCTACGGCCAGACGGAGAAATACGTGAACTGGATCGAACGGCAACCTGGTCGTTTTGTGGATCTCTACACCGAAAAAGGCGGCACGAAAGATGAAACCGAAAAACTCATGGCCGATCTAAAATCGAAAGGGACGAAGTTTCTCTCCACGGAAGAATTGAAAGCCACGCCGCCCGAACTGCAAACAAACCGGCTGGTCTTCCTGTTCACCGCGGTTTCACATGCGAACGTCCTCCAGGAACACAAGGCGTTTGGCCGGTTTTTGGAGACCAGTTGCCTTGAAGAAATAAAGTCCCGCTAAACGGACGGCGGATGCGGCTCGCGCGCGGTCGAAGGCTTCGGATCAATTCGCATGGCTTCTCGTTAGCCTTGGGTGCGCCTCAAGGCTGGCTGGTAATCTTCTGCCACTCCAACCCTTGCGCTCCGGCGTAAATTGCGAATGCCTTTTCGTTTTGGATGAGCACCGCTCGCACCACGCTTGAATCATCGGCATAGCCCAGATTCAGGATGCTGTCGGGAATGATGCCCAGTTTCTTGTGTGCGTAAATCAGCGCGAAAACCGATTGGGCCACCGCGAAGTACGGTAACTCGTCATACGCACCTTCCGCGGCGTCTTCCACGGCGTCCGCCAGAAATTCCAACTGGTCCACCAGATGGGGAAACTGCGGTGCCTGAATCTGGGTGAATTCCAGTTTCCACTGTGGCAAAAGCGGTAGGACCTTTTTCGCAATTGCGGGCGTGATGCTCGCCGCGCCGTTGTTTACGAATTTTACGATCTCTGGCATGGCCGAAGTCTAGCGGAACGCAAGTAGCTGACAAATCAAAATCCGCCGAAAAATAGACCGACCGGTTGGTATAGATCGCTAAGCGTTTTGTCATTTGTGTTTTGCCTGATCGCCATTGGTCCCGCTCGCAAGAATTCCCTCTGCTGCCGCTCTATCCGCACTCAGGACGTACACGACGTAATGTCTTCTTTTGGTGTCTCCGTCCACGTTCTTCAATGGTCGGATCGTTGCAGGAATTCCCTTCTTCCTTATCATCAACATGGCCTTCGTGGCATCGGCCGAGTCTTCGAAACTCTTGATTCCCGCAACTTGAGCATCTTGAAGAATCGTGGCCGCCAGTTTGAGGCGGTCATGCGGAACCAATAACCTGTAGCCACGCTGCCGGTTTTCGGACGATGTCTCAGAGGGACGGAGCACGACTTCTTGGATTCCCGATAGATATAATCCCGCCAAGGCTTCTTCGGCGCGATTCAGATCGTTGTAGGTTTCGACACAGGAATCCGCCGCTGCAATTGTCTGAGCGATTTCTACGTCAATGGATGCGGAGGCACTCTTGTTTGCGAGTTTCTGAATCACGTCGCTGCCAACAAACTGAATCGCCCGGTTGACAGACGAGTTTGTCAAGCCCATGCGCTGCGCAAGTCTGCGCAAGTCGGCCCGCTGAATTTGCCAAGTGCATGGCAGTCTCCAGATTGGTCCGGGTTCTCGCCAACTCGGCGTCAGCCGCGGCTACTGTGCGGCCCTTTGGCCGTTGTAGATTTCTCACGAACATCGTCGTCATTCCGATAACCCCAAGATGATCAAAATCAACGTGAGTTGAAGGCAGCGTGATCTGGAGGTGGCGGAACACATGGGGACATCACTCGTCACTCCGGCCGGCAAACCCTGCGAGTAACACCGCAATTCTGTCTATCTCCGCCCGGGCCGAGTGCTCCGCGTCCGGCGGGGCGTAACGATTAAGCATGATTGAAAAGGCCAGATGCTCCCCCGCCGCTGTGGTGACGTAGCCGGAAAGCGAGTTGGCCCAGCGCAACGTGCCCGTTTTCGCCCGCGCGTTGCCGGCGGCGGGAGTGTTCTTCATCCGGTTTCGCAGCGTGCCGTCCACCCCGGCTATCGGCAATCCCTGGGTGTAGCTGTCTGCCTCCGGATGCCGGCTCATGAAGCGCAGCAGCTTCACGATGGCTTCGGGCGTCGTGAGATTATTGCGCGAGAGACCCGAACCTTCCTCGAATTGCACCTCGGCACGGCTCACCCCGGTTTTGTCGAGGAACTTTTCCAGCTCGAGGATGCCTGCATCTTCAGAAGTCAACCTCGTTGAATTCGCGGCCGCGTCCAAAGCCCCGATGTGCGCCAGCACGAGATCAGTGTAGAGATTCTGCGACGGCTTCAGGACTTCGCGCACGATGTCGCGCATGGGTCGGGATTCAACCGCGCCCAATTCCACCAACTGACTGCGATTGAGCGGCTGCCCCTGCCGTTCCAACCAGCCAACGGTGCGCACTTTGCCGTTCACCTTGATGCCGTGGCGCGCCAGCGCCTCCTTGAAAAGTGCAACAAACAGGCCGGCTGGATTGTGAACCGTCACCGTCTCGGTATAACCCTTGTCGTCCGACGGCATCTGTCCGGTAACGTAGATCACATTCTGTTCAATGGGCCGGTACAAGTTGATCTTGCGCCGGATGCCGTTCGTCCCAGTCGTCGTGCGATTGCTCAATACGAGAAAGCTGGTCGCAGGTGACAACGCGAGCTGGCAGGGTGTATCACATTTCGTCCCCGGCTTGATAGAGAGTTCCAAAGTGTTGTCATTGACCGTGAGGGCCGAAATTTCCGCGCCGTAGTAATACTCCATGTCGTCCCACGACCAACCCGAACCGTACGGCGGACCCTGTATAAAACTGTCGTCGCCAACGAGGTCGCCTGAGATGCGGCGGACTCCCGCATTAGTGAGTGCGGCCACCAATGGTTCAAGCGCGGCAAAAATGTCTTCCCCGTGCAACCGGGCATTAATGGTCGGATCCCCCCGGCCATAAACAATCAAGTCGCCCTTGAGCGTGCCGGACCGGTTGGGTCTGGCTTTGGCGTAGAGCGAAGTCCGGATGCGATAGTTTCCGCCCAGACGATCCAGCGCGAGCGCCATGGTGAAGAGTTTGCAGTTGGACGCCGGACTGAGAAGCTTTCCGGAGTTGTGCTCGAAAACTGTCCTGCCCGTGTCGAGTGAAACCACCTTCACCCCCCAGGTGGCCGCATCGAACCGGGGCTGTGCCACGTGTGCCGCCAGTTGCTGCCGCGTAGCTTCAAGGGTCTTCGCCTGACTGGCGTCTTGCGCTGATGCCGACACCGTCAACAACACAAACAGCCCTGCGCCGATTTTGTAGAATGCTGATCGTGCCTGCATGCGTGAATCTCATTCGGGCCGGTGCATTTCGAATCTGCCGCCGTCGTATTTCGACCGGTAGGTCGAGAAAAAATTGGTCGGCGAAGCACGGCCCTCGTAATAGTAAACACCGCCCGCCAGTCGGCCCAGGTTTTCCTCGCCATTGAATTCCCACCCGCCGTAATGCGGCTGGATTGCCAAAGGCACCGAGTAGCTGAAGCGAAAGACCTTTCCGTACGTGGCGCGGAAGCGCGCCGTGCAGCGATCGTTCCCCACCAAGGTGATCAAACAGCGCAACGCCCCGTTGTGCCCGTTGGTTTCGCTGATCCACCGTCCCTCCCACCGCCCTTCGATGGAATTGGCCGGGGTCGGTTGCTGCGCGGCCTTGTTCCAGTCGCGATTGAACGTCGAACAGCCGCACGTCAGCAGCAGGGTCAAACACGCTAGGAAAGTTGGGACGCCAGCAAGCCACGGCAGGTGGGGCGCACAACCACGGATGCCTGCCAACGGCTTGGACCACGAGCTTTTGGGCGATTTCACACGTCAATTCTCTTTTCAAATCCCTCCCAAGCAAGCCGTTTTTGCGAAAACAAGGCATTGACAGCCGGCCCCCGCTCTGATTACATCTCCGCCCCTTTGGGGAAAAAATTATGTACGCCGTTTTGGAAACCGGAAGCAAACAGTATCGCGTCGCCGCGGGCGACACGGTGAAAATTGAACGCCTGACCGCTGAGAAAGGCGCGTCGGTCACTTTTGAGCGCGTGCTCATGGTCAACGCCGATGGCAAGGTCACCGTGGGTTCCCCCACCGTCTCCGGCGCCACCGTCGTCGCCGACGTGGTTGACCACATTCGCGGCGAGAAAAAGCTCACCTTCAAAATGAAGCGCCGCAAGGGCTATCACAAATCCATCGGTCACCGGCAGGAACTCACCGTGGTGAAGGTGAAGGAAATCAAAGTGTAACCGTTAAAGCGCTACCTCGTTGAACCGTTAAACCGGTCGGCGATGTAACGATGTAACGGTGCAACGTTTTAACGATTCAACTTAACAAAGTTATGGCACATAAAAAAGGTCAAGGCAGCGTCCGCAACGGACGCGACAGCGTCAGCAAACGTCTTGGGGTCAAAGCGTATGGCAGTGAATTCGTCACCGCTGGCAGCATCATCGTCCGGCAGCGTGGCACCAAGTTCGTCGCTGGCCAGAACGTCGGCACGGGCCGGGATTGGACGCTCTTCGCGCTGGTGGACGGCACGGTCAATTTCGACAAGAACGGCAAGCGCGTGAATGTTGTGGCCGAGCCGGCGAAGAACTGACGCCGGGAACTGATTTCACGGCGAGGCCTCGCGCCTCGCCTTTTTTATTCTCCCCAAGTTTGATCGTATTCCTGCGTTTAATCCCATTTTGGCCGGTGGATAAATATTAAGCGGAAGCGCCAGAGCCGGCACTGAAGCCGATGTTCGTTGACGAAATCAAAATTTACGCGTGCGCGGGTCACGGCGGCAAAGGCTGCGTGGCTTTCCGCCGCGAGAAGTACCGTCCCAAGGGCGGTCCGGATGGGGGCAACGGGGGCCGTGGCGGCAACGTCATCCTGCAGGTGGATCATGACCTCAACAATCTCATCGCCCAATATTTCCAGCCCCGGTTGATCGCTCAAAACGGCGAAGCCGGTCTTGGGAAGGGGATGGATGGCCACGCCGGCAAGGACCTTGTCGTCCGGGTCCCGTGCGGCACCCTGGTCTGGCAACTGGCCACCACCGCCGGCCCTGCCGGAGAACCGGCCGAAGTTGAGGCCGATGAACCTTTCCTGAAAACCAGCGCCAGCCACCGGCCTTTGATCCGGCGGGCTGGCAGCGCCATCGCCCAGGAAATAGATTTTAGCAAGGGGGCAGACGCGCCCACCCCGGCCGGCGACTCGGCCCGGGGCGAACTGGTCGCCGACCTTACCGAGCATGGCCAGCAGTTTACCTTGTGCAAAGGCGGACGCGGCGGCCTGGGCAACCGCAATTTTGCCACCGCGGTGCGCCAGACACCCCGCTTCGCCCAACCGGGCGAACCGGGTGAAGAAGGCGAATTCCTGTTCGAACTGCGCATCATGGCGGAGGTGGGGTTGGTCGGCTATCCGAACGCGGGCAAGTCCACCCTGCTCAAAACCATCTCCCGCGCCCGGCCGAAAATCGCGCCGTATCCCTTCACCACCCTCCATCCGCAAATCGGCATCGTGGAGTATGCCGATTGGCATCGGCTCACGGTCTGCGACGTGCCCGGTTTGATCGAAGGCGCACACCGCAACGTCGGTCTTGGCCACGCGTTTCTGCGCCACATCCAGCGCTGCAAGGTCCTCGTGCTGCTGCTCGACATGGCCGGTACGGACAACCGCGCCCCATGGGACGACCACAACAATCTCCTCAAGGAACTGGAGCTTTACGACCCGGCGTTGCTCGACAAACCGCGTCTCGTCGTTGCCAACAAGATGGACGAGCCGGTGGCGGAGGAGAATTTGAAGAAGTTCAAACGCAAGGTGCGCAAGACTTCGGTGCTCCCCATCGCTTCGGCCTTTGATCAGGGCATCGAGCAGTTCAAAAATTTGATTCGCGAAGCGGTCGAAGCAGCGGCGGGGCGCCCAGCCAACGCGCGCAAATAGGCATCGGGTTGACGCATTCGGTTGCGAACGGGTGTGAAAAATCTGCGAACAAGTTTTCGCGCCGAAACCAGATTGTCACTTGTCAGATTTCCTTCGCGAAGTAAGTTGATGCCGTCAGAACAAAAACCGGGCGTTGGACATTAAATAACGTGTGTTGTCCGACGCCCGCTTTGTTTTTTACGCAAGGTTGTGTGCGAAGGACAGGAAACGAAGAGTGCAGCCTATTACCTGATTAGAGAATGGTGGCATGCGCTCACCAGAACTTCCACCATGGCTTCGGCGGCCGAAAAGCGGTGAAATCTTTTCTGTGAAAAGCAATATGCACGGCCAACTTTTCAAAAACTTCCTTGTCTCCGCAAAGAGCATCACCCCATTCGGGGACACAGTAAGTGCTTTGGTCGTATCGTGCGTCGATGAACGCTTTCCGCTTCTCTTTGTGCAGGTGTGGCTCGGAAAAAGGAAAAGTGGCGGCGACTCGACGTAAATCTGCTGCCTGCCGGATGCAACCTATCGCCTCGTAAGCATTGGCAAAATCCTCGTAGGGCGGAGTGCCAGGCCAGTTTTGCCCAAAAAAATACCTGTAGCCACCGTTATCAATGACCCCTTGAGCTCCGTTAACCAATAAAAAGACACGCACGCTCTCGGGTAGCCGGCTCATGTCGTCATCGACAGATGTCAGCATCTGCTCGGCAGACAGGGTCGCGGGCCAAATGTCAGTCCAAAAGTCCACAGCGAATTCCCTAACAGATGGATGGTGAGTTTTGCAGCCTAGTATGCATCTCAGGTTTGACTCTGCCCTTGGGAAAATTCCTTGTCCACAGGATTTTCCGACGAAACGGCTTCGATTGGCGACCGCGAAAAGGCTGCGAATCACGGTTGTGAGCCGATCACCACACTTCCACCGGGCCTTTGGGAACGGGAATCTGCGTCGCTTGCGGGGATCCAGAATCACGCATGAACGACGCAACCATTGGCGCGGGTTGGAAGCGCGGCAGCAGTTCGCCATTGTCATCGAGGAATTGTTGCCGCCAGCGAATGTAATTTTCCAGCACGTGGTGAAACTCTGATTTGGTGGAAACCTGCACAGCGCGTTTGTTGAATTCGTGGCACGGGCCGAATCGCTTGGAATACCACGGCGCGACTTTGCGGAACATCCGGCTGCCCAGTTCCTCGCCGAAAACTTCCACCATCAAATCCAGATGCCGGCACATCACGCGCACGCGCTCGGCGAAGGAGGGTTCGGGTGGGAGTTCGTCATCCCCGGCAGGGCGCGTCACTCCGTGCGCGCCGCTTGCATTTGGTGGGGCGAGGCTACCGACGAGCCGGCTCGCGGGGACGCTCGCCCCACCGGCGGGCAGGGGACGGCCCGCCCTACCATTCAAAAAACCCAACGTCCGCCGAAAAATCCACGGATCATAAAAAGCCCCACGCCCGATGCTCACGCCGGCACAACCGGTTTCATCGAACATCTTCTTCGCGGCCAGCGGCGTGATAATATCGCCGTTGCCAATGACGGGAATGCTTCTCACGGCTTCGACCACTTTGCGGATGCCCGCCAGATTCACCGTGCCGCCGAAACCTTGCTGGCGTGTGCGGCCATGAACGAAAATTGCGGCGACACCAGCGTCCTCCAACGCGCGCGCCAGGTCAGGTGCAGTTAGATTTTCGTCGTCCCAGCCCAGGCGCATCTTGGCGGTGACGGGGATTTTCACAGCGTCCACCATGCCTTTGACAAGGGCGGCGGTCTTGTTCAACTCGGTCATCATGGCCGAGCCACCGCCGACGTTGCAGACCTTGCGCACGGGACAACCCATGTTGATGTCCACGGACGCCACGCCGCGGGCTTCGAGGAATTGCGCCGCGTCGCGCATTTCTTCCGGCACGCTGCCGAAGAGTTGCACGGCCAACGGCGAATCTTCCGGGCGTGTTTCGATGAGCTTGAAGGCTTTCGCGCGTTTTTCGAGCAGCGACCGCGCGTTGACGAGGTCGGTGGTGCACAGGCCCACGCCGCCGATCTCGCGCACGACGAGCCGGAACGGCAGGTTGGTATAACCCGCCAGCGGCGAGAGAAACAAATTGGATTCGAGTGTCAGTGACCCGATGCGCACGGAAACAATGTAGTAGATTCCGGCGAAGGCGGCATCAGAAGAAAATGCTTCAAACCAGCGAAGGCGGCCGCAGAAAATCTGGGATTGCCTTACAGGGACACCGCGCGCGTTTTGCCAATGCGGCTCCCGTCAGACAAATTTCCCGGCCGCAGTGCGGCAGGCGTCGGCGACGGTGGCGAGTTGAGTCAGAAATTGCTCCCGTTTTGATTCGGGCAGGACGGCCAGCACCTCGGCCTGCAACGCCACAGCCGCCGCGCGCGCCTTGCGATAGCGGGCCTTGCCTTTTGCGGTAACGCGCAGCCGGTTCGCCCGCCGGTCCGTCGCGTGGGTTTCACGTTCAAGCGAAGCATTTTTTTCCATGCGGTTCACCAGAGACGCCACGGTGTTCGGATCGCTGCTGATGAGATGGGCCAACGCACGCTGGGTGATGCCCTCGTTCTCGATGAGGGTGCGCAGGACAGTAAACTGGTCGGGTGTCAGGCCCAGATGCGCGATGCGGCGGCGAAAGGCCTGGTTCAAGCCGTACCACGCCCGCCGCAACAACGGCGGCAGACGGCGGCGTTCGGGTGAATCAATGGGCGGTTGGGCCGCTGATTTGGGCATATCGGATGACTTTCACCCCGAAATGATACGTGTAAGTATTATTTTTTTGCAATTCCAATGAACGTGAGGCACTCTTTCGGCGTCCCAAATTGTGATCCCGCCGCCGTGTTTCGCGCGCCGGGCGTCCTGAAAATGAATGTAAAAAAATGTATCGCCCTGAGTGGCGCGCTGGTTCTGGTGAACTTTCTGTCCTCCGTGGCCGCCCCGGTTCAGGGCTGGCTCAGTTGGCGCGGCCCCGAACAAACCGGCATGTCGCGCGAAACCGGACTGCCCGACAAGATTGATCCGAAAAATCCGCTTTGGATCGCTGACTTCCCCGGTCAATCCACGCCCGTCATCGCCAACGGCAAGCTCTACATCATGGGTTATCTCGGCGACGGATCGGATTTGCAGGAAGGGGTGGCGTGCTTCGACGCCGAGACGGGCCAGAAACTCTGGCAGCAGCTTTATAACGATTTCATCAGTGACACGATTTACCTCCGGTACGCCACAGCATCCCCGGCGATTGATCCGGACACGGGCAATGTTTACGCGCAAGGCACGCAGGGAATTCTCGCCGGCTTCACACCCGACGGGAAACTACTCTGGAAGCGCTCGTTGATGGAAGAGTTCGGCCGGCTCACATTCCCGAATGCGCGCACCGCGTCGCCGGTCGTTGACGCCGACCTCGTCATCACGCGCGGCATCACGGCGAACTGGGGCGCGCAAGGCCCGGCGGGCGACCGCTTTTACGCTTTTGACAAGAACACCGGCGAACTGGTTTGGTCCAGCAGCCCCGGCGACCGGCCACGGGACAATTCCTTTTCCCATCCGCAACTCGCCTGGCACAAAGGCAAACGCGTGCTTTACTCCGCGCTCGGCGACGGCAGCGTGGCGTGCATTAATGCCCGTACCGGCGATCCCATCTGGCGAGTGCCGCTCTTTCGCGCGGGCATCAACGCCACCACGATTGTTCACGGCGACAAGCTCATCGCGATCTTCGGCGTGCCGTACGAACCGGGGCAGTTGATCGCATTGAAACTTCCTGATGTCGAACCCACCAACTCCGCCGTTGGCCCGCTCATTCTCGAACGCGAGAAACTTCAACTTTGGGCGGCGGATGTTTCCACTTCCACCAGTTCGCCAATCCTGGTCGGCGATATGATTTATGTGGTCGCGGAAAAGGGCGACCTCTGCGCGGTGAACGCCAACACCGGTGAGATCAAATGGAAACTCAAGCTCGGTATCGAACAGCGCAACTCCTGTCCGTTCTACGCCGACGGCAAACTTTACGTCCCGATGCTCGACGATCCCGCTGGCAAAGGCACAGGCGAAGGCGCGGAGGCGGGGGCCAAAGGCGCGTTTTACATCATCAAGCCCGGCGATCAACCGGAAATCCTCCAGCACGCCGAACTCGATGGCCGCTGCTTCGGCACACCCGTCGCCTACAACGGCAAACTCTACATGCAAACGACGAAGCATTTGTATTGTTGGGGGAAGAAGGGAAACAACCCGAACCTTCCCGAAACAAAACCAGAGCCATACCCGACCGGAAGGCGACAAAAAGAGCTTCCGTGGCGTTTGCGGATCGTTCCATCGGAAGTTACGCTTCGCCCGGGACAAAAAGTGTCTTTTCATTTCGCGGTTACGGATGCACACGGGTTGGCGCCGTCGGCATACGGCATCCCGTTAACCGGATCTGCGTGGAAAACGAATCTCGCTTGGTCGCCCTATATTCCTCCAACGGCAAAGGTGAAATCCACCATGAAAGCCTCGTTCAATTCGGATTACGATCTTGTTGCCTCAAACGAGCAAGTCCCTTCTGCCGGTGCGTTTGAGGTGGTTTATCGCGAACGCTGGGGGAGCCCCGACGTGGGTCAGGATATAAAAGGCTACATCCGCGGTCGCGTCCTGCCTTACCTGCCGCTCAGTCAGGATTTCGAGTCGTTCACGCTTTCAGAAACCAACATTGCGGAAAATGCGCTCTTCGCCTATCCGCCGCTGCCGTGGATTGGTGCGCGTTTCAAATTCGAGGTGCGCGCGAAGGACGGCACGAAATGCCTGACCAAGACGATTGACAACAAATTCTTCCAGCGCGCCACCGTCTTCCTCGGCGCCCCCGACGCGAAGAATTACACCATCGAAGCCGACGTGATGAGCGACGGCAAAATGCGCGGTTCGACCATCGTGAAAATGTCCGAAGTTGGTGTCATCAATCAGCGCTACGCCATCGTGCTCAAAGGCAACGAACAAAAGCTCGAAGTCAGTTCCAACTTCGAGCGCCTGCGGGAGTCAGTGGATTTCAAATGGCAACCGAACGTGTGGTATCACCTCAAGTCTCGGGTGGACATCGCCCCCGACGGTTCGGGCGTGGTCCGCGCCAAAGCCTGGAAACGCGGCGATGCCGAACCGGATGCCTGGACCATCGAAGTAAAACACCGCACCGCGCATCAGGAAGGTTCGCCGGGCCTGTTCGGCTTCTCGCCGCAGGATATGCGGGTTTATATTGATAACATCAAAGTGACGGCGAATTGATATCGGTTTCTTAATCTTAATCTTCCTCTTAATCTTAATCCCCATGAGAACCATCCGTTTCGATCACGAGAAACTGAACGTTTATCAGCGCTCTTTGAAATTCATCTCTTGGTCAACAGAACTCTTGGAACGCGTGCCATCCAAACTATCAGTGCATGGCCAACTTGATCGCGCCTCGACATCCATCCCGCTGAACATTACCGAGGGCAACGGACGCTTCACGCCATCGGACCGCTGCCGTTTTTTTGACATAGCACGCGGCTCGACCTTGGAATGTGGGGCGGCGCTCGATGTCCTCGTTGCGAAGAAGGTTTTGACAGAACCGGAGATAGATTCCGGAAAAGCCGACCTTGCGGAAATGACCTCCATGCTGGTCGGTTTGATTCGGAGTAATTCTGAGGCTCGGTTGCATGAGGAGACAGTGCCGTATAAAGAAAATGCGGAGCCGAGTGAGCCGGTCAGTTACCGAAAAGGGATTAAGAGTAAGATTATGAGCAAGATTAAGAACCCCGCGGCCCAACTCTTAATCTTAATCTTCTTCTTAATCTTAATCTCCCCTGCCCAATCAGCCGACTGGCCGCAATGGGGCGGGCGCAACATCCGCAACATGTATTCCCCCCAGCGCGGATTACCCGACTCCTTCGGCAAAATTGATTTCAAACCCGGCACCGACGAGATCAGCACCAACGCCATCAAGAACCTCAAGTGGATCACTAAGCTCGGCTCGCAAAGTTACGGCAACGTCACCGTCGCCGGCGGCAAGGTTTTCATCGGCACGAACAACGAGCCCCCGCGCGATCCGCGGCACAAGGGCGACCGCAGCATCCTTCTGTGCTTCGACGAGCCGACCGGCAAGTTCCTCTGGCAACTCGTCGTGCCCAAGCTCGCTTCCGGCAAGGTCAACGATTGGGAAAGCCTCGGCCTGCTCTCCTCGCCCACGGTTGAGGGCGACCGCGTTTATCTCGTCACCAGCCGTTGCGAAGTGATGTGCCTGGACGTAAACGGCATGGCCGATGGTAATCAAGGATTTCAGGACGAGGCGAATTACGTCATCAAGGACGTACCCGGCGGTTCTCCCATCGAGCCCGGCCCGCAGGACGCCGACATCATCTGGGTCTATGACATGATGGACGAACTCGGGGTGTTTCCGCACAACGCGTCGAATTGTTCCGTGCTCATCGTGGACGACATCGTTTACACCTGCACGTCGAACGGCCAGGACTGGACGCACTCGAACATTCCTGCGCCCAACGCGCCGAGCTTCATCGCGCTCGACAAAAAGACTGGCAAGTTTCTCGCCGAGGACGACGCGAAAATCGGACCGCACATCCTGCACGGGCAGTGGGGTTCGCCCTCGCTCGCCGAGGTGAACGGCAAGAAACTCATCGTGTTCGGCGGCGGCGACGGCTGGTGTTACGCGTTCGATGCGAAGCCCGCGAATCCCGGCGACGAGGGCAAACTCCAGACCGTGTGGAAATACGACGCCAATCCGCCCGAATACAAAAAGGACAAGGAGGGCAAACTGATCAAGTATCCCGCCGCCGAGGGTGTGAGTGAAATCAACGCCACCCCGGTGTTCTGGAAAAACCGCATCTACGTCGCCACGGGTCAGGACCCGGAGCACGGCGAAGGCGTGGGCATTCTCACCTGCATTGATGCCACGAAGACCGGCGACATTACGGCGACGGGCAAGATTTGGGAATATCGCGGCATCCACCGCAGCATCTCGACCGTTTCGCTCGACCCGGAAACCGGCCTGATCTTCGTGGGCGACTTCTCCGGTTTCGTGCATTGCCTCGATGCCGAGACCGGCAAGGTACAATGGACGCACGACATGAAAGCCCACATGTGGGGCTCGACCTTTGTGGCCGACGGCAAAGTCTATGTCGGCGACGAGGACGGCGATTTCGTGGTGCTCGCGGCGACGAAGGAAAAGAAAATCATCAGCGAAACCAACCTCGGCGCGGCAGTTTATGGCACGCCCATTGTCGCCAACGGCGCGGTGTATCTGCAATCCAACACGCACCTCTTCGCCTTCCAGGACCCAACCAAGTCCGGGACGATGAAGGACGAGCCGCAGAAGATTGAAATCAAGTTGGACAAGTAATTAGCCATCGGCAGATGAAAATTCCCGACTTCAAACCGTCACAAAGATTTCTTGAAGACGTGCGACTTCCATGCCTGGTTGGGAGCGTGAAGAACTCGGAACTCCCCGGGGTGGCGAGCCGGCACATAGCGAAATTCAAGGAAGACCCGACCTGCAAAATCTATCTCCGTGGAGTAAACCACCCAGAGATCTCCGTCTGGCAGCGACAGATCCTTGAGCAGCTCTTCGAGCGCGAAAGATTGGCTGGCGCGTTAGAAGAGGGGATGAAGGAATACGAAACAAACCCGGAATGGGCCGGAGATAACTACCGCCATTTGGATGAGAACAGCCGAAGCGACATTAGAGAATGCGGTATGGCACCACACGTTACACTCTCCGACATCGTAATTGATGAGGTCAAACAAGAAGTAATACTCGTGGGCCGCACTGAATGGGACGGAAATCTCATTGAGCATGGCATCAGTATCTACCTTCGAGACGGACGCTGGCGATTCGACTACGCGGAATACTTGATTGATTACCAAGAGAGCATTGAGACGGAAGAACTGACAAAAAAAGCGAAAGAATGGGAAAAATGCTGGGATGAAATTTGCCCTCAGCCGGCGACAAATACACAGATTGAAAATGACCCTGGATTTCTTCGTGGCAGTTGGGAATTCGACGAGACAGAAACAACGCGGGCCTTAAAGGAACACGGTTGGCCTCCTGCACGAATTCGAGATTTGGTAAGACGAACGGGCGTGGGGCTGACGTATGCATTTTCGCCAACCAAAATCGAAGTAACAATGAGTCTTCCGCGGGATAAGCAGCGGGCAGACTTCATTTCATGTGAACGTCACGGCAACCGAGTTGAAGTGCGATTTCGGCGAGTAGGAACGGAGGAAATTCTGATGACCCGATACTGCTACAAGGGGAATATTTTGATGGATTACGAGGGGCGAATCATGCGCCGGGTGACGACCTCCTAGTCTCATTATGCAAGCAGTGGGATTCTCAATTAGAGGCTGTGACTGCTTGCGTAGCACCAGCCACTGCGCGGTCGGCCTTTCCGCCCCGCGCGCCGGAAGAAGTTCATTGTACGCCCGCCCTCACCCCGGCCCTCTCCCACAGGAGAGGGAGAATCGTTCGCCGGTTTCACGCGAAGCGATGACCGAGCGCAGTTCGTCCGTCATTCGCTCAGAAATACCAAATCGCGGCGACTGGCATTTTGATTTCCAAACGTTTGGAAACGTCCGCCTGCTGTTCCCTCTCCCTGGGGGAGAGGGTCAGGGTGAGGGCGAGTGTCACCACCATCTTTTTCACACCACCGCATGAAACTCACCCGCACGCAATGGCTCATCTGCCTCATCGCAGCCATCGGCTTCGCGTTCGACATCTACGAACTGCTGATGCTGCCGCTCATCATCAAGCCCGCGCTCGCATCACTGGGCGGACTTGGACCGGATGGTCTGCCATTGCTGGTGCCCGGCTCGCCGGAATACGTGAAGTGGGCGCGCACCCTTTTCTTCGTTCCCGCCATTGCGGGAGGCGTGTTTGGTCTGCTGGGCGGCTATCTCACCGACCGGCTGGGCCGCCGCCGCGTGCTCACGTTCAGCATTTTGCTCTACGCGTTCTCCGCGTGTGCGGCGGGTTATGCGACGTCGCTCACGCAACTGCTCGTCTTCCGTTGCCTGGTATTCATCGGCGTGTGCGTGGAATTTGTCGCCGCCGTAGCGTGGTTGGCGGAATTGTTCCCGAACCGTGAACAGCGGGAAAAAGTGCTGGGTTACACGCAGGCGTTCTCGTCGTTCGGCGGCCTGATGGTCGGCGGCGCGAACGTGCTCGCCGCAAACATCGCCCTGCACCTGCCCGCGATTCATAACGGTCACGAGGCGTGGCGTTACACACTCATCTCCGGCGTCATCCCGGCCATTCCGCTGATTCTGATCCGTCCGTTCCTGCCAGAATCGCCCGAATGGGAACGCAAACGCGTGGCGGGCCAGCTCAAACGACCTAGCATTCTTGCACTGTTCAGTCCGGAGTTGTGGAAAACCACGGTGCTGACGACGCTGGTCTTCGCCGCAAGCTACGGCATTGCCTTTGGCGCGATACAGCAGTTGCCGCAAATCCTCGGCGCGCAACGCCTCGGCACCCCGACCGAAGCCGGACACGCCGCTATGATTGCCACCGCCAAAGCCGCCGTGGGCAAAGCCGCTGCCGCGGCCAAGGAAGCCGGGCAACCGGAATTGCCTGCCGGAAAGAAACGCCAGATCGGCATGAACGCCTCCGATGCGGCCGTGGCCAAAGTCTCGCTGGCGCAGGAAGTCGGCGGGTTGGTCGGGCGATTTGTCTTCGCGATGCTCGCGGTCCATATCATCAGTCGCCGCCTGCTGTTGCGCGTGTTCCAGATTCCCTCGTTGATTTTTGTCCCGTTGTTCTTCTGGTGGATTTCCATTAGCCTCGGCAACGCCGATTCGCTGATTTGGATCAAGGCGGGAATTTTTGTCGCCGGCTTTCTGGCAATTGCGCAGTTCAGTTTCTGGGGCAATTACATTCCGCTGGTTTTCCCGCTGCACTTGCGCGGTACGGGCGAGAGTTTCGCCGCGAACATCGGCGGGCGCGTCATCGGCACGGCGGCGGCCTGGATTACCATCACGCTTTCCGCGTCCACCCCGCCCAGTCCCGCGAAGATAGCTGTGGTCGGTGGATGCGTGGCCGGAGTTTATGTGCTGATCGGCGCAATCCTGACGCGGTGGTTGCCCGAACCGAAGGAAGGTGCGCTGAAGGATTGAAGCAACCACCCTGACGCATGCCAAAGAAGCTGCTCCTCACCTTGCTAGTGCTTGCGGCGTTCTTCCTGCACCAGGATTTCTGGAACTGGAAGAACGGCGGATTGGTATGCGGTTTTCTACCGGTCGGGCTCGCCTATCACGCCGCCTACGCCATCGCGGCCGCGTGCCTGATGGCGGTGCTGGTGAAATTCGCTTGGCCCGCCGACCTGGAACAGATGGAAACCTCAACTCGCCAACCAGCCGAATCCACTCCGAACGATGAACCCCGGAAACCGTAGCGCAGATTTTCCAATCTGCCGTATCGCGGGTTTCCAAACCCGCTCACCTTCAGCCTGCTCACGCCCCGCCGACTTGGAAGTCGGCGACACGGCAGGTTCGGAAACCTGCGCTACGTTGCCGTCGCATTCCCTTGTTCGATGTTGGATGTTGAATGCTGAATGTTGGATGTTCCCCTCCGTCACCGCATGACGCCCGCCATCGTCGTTTTCATTTATCTCGGGATTGTTCTCTACATCGGGATCTTCGCCTTTCGCAAGGGCAAGACCTCGGGGGAGGATTACTTCCTGGCGAGCCGTTCGCTGGGGCAATACATCTTCCTGCTCGCGCTCTTCGGCACCAACATGACTGCGTTCTCGATCCTCGGCGCGTCGGGTCTGGCCTATCATCGCGGCATTGGCGTGTTCGGCATGCTGGCATCGGCGTCGGCGTTTGTGATTCCGCTGACGATTTTTTTCATCGGCACACGCCTGTGGTCCCTGGGAAAAAAGTTCGGCCACATGACGCAGGTGCAGTTCCTGCGCGACCGCTGGGAGTGCGGTCATATCGGGACGCTGATCTTCGCGCTCACGGCGACGATGCTCGTGCCTTACATCATCATCGGCGTAATGGGTGGCGGACAAACGTTGCAGGCGATCAGCGGCGGCAAGGTGCCCTACTGGGCGGGCGGCGCCATTGTGGCGCTCGTGGTGATGAGCTACGTTTTCTTCGGCGGCATGCGCGGCACGGCCTGGGTGAACACGTTTCAAACGCTGATGTTTCTTTGTTTCGGCACGATGGCCTTCATCCTCATTGGCAGGCAACTGGGCGGCTTCGGTCAGGTCATGCAGCGACTGGCGGAAAATCCGGCCACGACGTCGTTACTCACGCGCCAGCGAATTCCGATGGCCGAGTTCTTCAGCTACGCGTTCATCCCGCTTTCTTCGATCATGTTCCCGCACGTGGCCATCATGTGCATGACCGCAAAAAAGGCGTCGTCCTTCAAGAAGACCGTGATTTTCTACCCGATTTGCATTCTGTTGCTGTGGTTGCCGAGCGTTTTCCTTGGCGTGGTGGGCGCGAACCAGTTTCCCGGGCTCAAGCCCGGCGAATCGGACGACATCATCCTGCGCCTGCTGACGGCAAACACCGACGTGTTCCTCGCCGGCATGCTTGGGGCGGCGATCATGGCGTGTGTGATGGCGTCGGACAGCCAAATTCTGGCGTTATGCACGATGTTTACCGAAGATGTGTTCGCCTACTACGGTGGCAAGGAGCGCTTCGGCGAAAAGGCCCAGGTGTGGACCGGGCGCGCCTTCGTGGTGGGCGTGACGTTGGTGGCCTACGTGATCGCGCTTGAATTAAAGGACAAGGCCGGGATTTTTGAACTGGCGGTGCGGTTTGCGTTTACGGGTTTTGCCGCGCTGGCGCCGGTGATGGTAGCGGCGCTGTACTGGAAGCGCAGCACCAAGTGGGGAGCGCTGGCCGCCGCGTTGTGGGTGATCGCGACGATGGCCGGCAGTTGGTATCTCCACAACTCCTCGACAGACATCGCGCCCAAAGCCGGCCATCCGCCAGTGCAGATTTTCCCGTCGCTCGGCGATTTGTTCCTCCGCACGTCCGGCAGTGTAACGATGTATGGCTATCTGCCGGTGGTTTTCATGTGCGTGGGATCAACGCTGTGGATGTGGATTGTCTCGTTGCTCACGCCGCCGCCCGGACGGGCGACCGTTGAAAAATATTTTCCAAACCCACCGCTTGCCGCTTAATCAACTCATGTCTATGCCAATCACCGAATCCGACATCCAAACCGCCCGGCAAAAACTCGACACGCACCTGCGCGAAATCATCGCGTGGCATTTCTCGCCCGAAACCGGCTGCCCGTACTGGCTCGACTGGGCGAAGAAGAACTTCGACCCGCGCAAAGAGGTCAATGCCTTCGCCGACTTGATCGCCAAGTTTCCGCACTTTCAGGACGAGACGTTGCGCGATTTGCAACCCGAAGTCTGGGTGCCCGCGAAGTATAAAGGCCGTCCGTTCAACATTTTTGAAACCGGTGGCACGACCGGCATGCCCAAGCAACGCATCGGCTGGGACGACTACAAGACCGATTACGAGGAATTCAGCGGCAAGATCAGCGACGAACATTTTCCACGCGGTGCGGCGTGGCTCATGGTCGGGCCCACGGGGCCGCGGCGATTACGCCTGGCCATCGAGCACCTCGCGAATTTCCGGGGCAGTTCCTGTTACTTCGTGGATCTCGACCCGCGCTGGGTGAAGAAGGTTCTGGCTGAGGGAAAGAAAGACCAGGCTGAAGCTTACATGGCTCATGTCGTCAACCAAGCGGCGACCATTTTGAGACACCGCAAAGTTTCGGGTCTCTTTACGACTCCAAGACTCCTCGAAGCGTTGGCGCAGGAATTGGACCTGTATGAAGCCGGAATCCGCGGCGTCTTTTGTGGTGGCACCACAATGAAACCACAGTATGTGCGCTTCATTGTTGAGGAGGTCTTGGAAGGGCGTATTGGTTTCTACCCGACCTACGGCAATACCTTGATGGGTCTGGCAGCCAGCGTGCCGCTGACATCCGAAGACAAGTTCTCGATCACCTACTACGCCCCCCAACCGCGCGCTGTGCTTCGCGTCGTGAACCCCAAGCAAACCGACCAGGTCGTTGCCCACGACGAATGGGGTCGCGTGGAACTCACGACGCTGACGAAGGAATTTTTCATGCCGCGCTTCCTCGAGCGCGACGAAGCCATCCGCCGCGCCCCGCGCGAACCCTATGCCTGGGACGGCGTGGCCGAGGTACGACCGTTCGGGGCGATGGAGAAAAACATCGTGGAGGGGGTGTATTGACGCGTCGCGTCGTTCAGGATGCGGCGGCCAAGGGAAGAAATCTACGGCCCGTGCAAACGGTAGAAGGCATTGTTGGTAACGCCCAAGGCTACGACGAACTCGTCGCCCGACGTAACAATGCCATTGGTTTGGGGGACCCAAACCGCCCCTGGCGCCAAACTTTCCGCTCGCTCGAGCGTGAAGGCCGAAGCTGACACCGGCCAGGAGATCGCGGGGCCGCTCGGGGAAACCGAGTAGCTCAAAGTCGGCGGCACCACCCGCGTGGTGCGGACTTCGCTGTTCCCGGAGTCGGCAACGTAAAGATAACCCGCAGAGTCGGACGCCAGGCCGGTGGGGAATTCAAATCGCGCATTGCCACCCGTACCGCTGGCGTTGCCCGCCAGACCGGCCAGGCCGGCGACCGTGGTGACGACCCAGTTCGTTCCGTTCAAGGAAAGCTTTCGCAACGTCTGGTTGCCCGAATCCACGACGTAGAGGTTGGTGGTATTAACCAGGGCGAGGCCCTGCGGCAGATAAAATCGCGCGGCGCTGTTCGTGCCGTCGGCGCTGCCCCACACGCCGGCCAGACCGGCAATCGTGGTCACCACACCTGCGGGCGTGATCTTGCGGATCGTATGATTGAATGAATCGGTGACGAACAAATTTGTCGCGCCATCCACGGCGATGCCGGACGGGCGATGGAAGCGGGCTTTGTTGGTTGTGCCGTCAACACCACCGGGATTGCCGGCCAAACCGGCCACGGTGGTGACGGCGCCCAAGGACGTGATCCTGCGGATCGTGTGATTCCACGCATCGGCCACATAGACATTTCGATTCAGATCCACGGCCAGACCTTCCGGTTGGTAAAAATTTGCGTTCGCGCCGGTGCCGTCAAAGCTGTTGAAATTGCTCACCGAACCGGCGAACGGCGCGACCAACCCGTTGGCAGACACCTTCCGGATTGTTGCGTTGGCCGTGTCTGCGACATAGATCACGCCGATGTAATCCACCGTGACACTTTGCGGGGCGAAGAAGCGGGCACTCGATCCGGTGCCGTTGACGCTGCCAAAACTCCCGGCGAGTCCGGCGAGCGTGGTGACGTTTCCCGTCGGCGTTATTTTTCGAACGGTGCCGTTTCCGGTATCCGCAACATAAATGTTGCCGGCGCCATCCACGGTCACTCCCATGGCAGAACTAAAGCGCGCGTAACTGCTGAGGCCGTCGGCGCTGCCTGGTGCGTCGTGGCCGGCCATCGTGTAAACCGGCAGCGGTTGGGCGTGCGTTACGATCACCGCCGTGCACGCTGCCGTCACGGCGAAGAGCAATTTGGTCATGGCCATTTTCATAGGCTCAGTTCCAGTTCGGCCGATAGATGACGCCGTTTGAATCCGTGCCGCCGCGCGCGGCCACCGAAGCGCGCAACGTGTAGCTCGCGCCCGGACGCAGCGCCGGCAGACGCAGCACGTAGGCCGGCCTGACCGGTGACGTGCCCGTGAAGCCCGCGTGCGTGTCGCGGTCAATCTCAAAACCGTTCTCCAGCAACGCGACCCACGCGATGTCCAATCCGTTCGCGCCGCTCTTCCAGCAAAAGCTTGCGGTAATTTCGCCGGCGTTCGTAACACTGCTGGTGATGGGCCAGTCGAGCGTGATGTAACTGGTGGACATTTGCGCCGGGTTCCACTGGCCGAGCTGGGGCGGGACGCGATAGGGGTTGTAGTTGATACCCATGAAATCGAGCCGCCGTTTGTGAAACTCGAGCCGGTTTGTGAAGTCGGTCCAGTTCTTCAGACTGGCGGGCGTCCAGTCCACTTCCGAAATCGCGCAGAGGCGTGGGAACATGCGGAACTCCATGTTCTTCAGCGATGGAATCCACTCCGTCCAGCAAGGACCTTCTGCGCCCAGAATTAAATTGGTGTATGCCGCGGGCAGGCCCACCGGGATCGGTTCGTAGTTATACACCCCAACCAACGTGTTCGTTCCGGATTGTCCAGGCGGCTCATTGGACCACACCACACCGCCCCCGCTGACGTTGGTGGCGGTTTCCCACTTGTTGATATACAACGCCGCGCTGGGCGCCATAACGACGGGCTGGCCGTTGGTCGCTGCCTGGACCCCACGCGTGTTCAGCCAGTCCATCAGCGACGCATTCGTCACCGTGCCACCGTTCATGATTTCGCTCCAGCCCATCATCGTGCGGCCCTGGCTTTTGATCCAGTTGGCGATCTGCTGGGTGAAATGACTCTGATATTTTTGCAGGTTGGTGCGGGCGGCGACGGGCACATAACCCAAATTCGTCATCAGTTGTTGGTCGAGGACATGATTCTGCCAGTTCGTAAACCGCACCTCATCGCCGCCGATGTGAATATATTGGCTGGGGAACAACTCCATCACTTCGGTCAGCACGTCCTGCAAGAACGCCATTGTCTCCGGACGCGCGGGGCAAAAGACGCCGCCGATGTAGCTCGTCACGCTGAGGCTGAAGGGGACATTCGAACAGCTCAGGCAATCGCCTACGCCGCCGTCGCACGAGAACTGCGGATAGGCCGACACCGCCGCCGTCGAGTGGCCGGGCATTTCGATCTCCGGAACGATGGTAATGTGCCGTTGCGCGGCGTAAGCCACGATTTCTCGAATCTGATCCTGCGTGTAAAAACCGCCATAGAGGCCGTTGTCATCCCACGCCGTGGTCGAGCGCGGATTGAGTCCCCACAGCGGAGTCCCCAGGCCGTTGGTCCACGGTCGCCAGGCGCCGAGTTGGGTGAGCAACGGCCATTTTTTGATCTCGATCCGCCAGCCCGAATCGTCATCCAGATGCCAGTGCATTGTGTTGAGCTTGTGGATCGTCATCGCGTCAAGCAGTTGCTTGACCTCGTCCACATTCCAAAAGTGCCGGACGCTATCCAGCATGAAGCCGCGCCACGAAAAACGCGGCGCGTCCTGGACGTAAACACAAGGCGCGGTCCACGCCACGGTGGTGACGGGCAGCGCGGAATAAATTTCCGGCGGCAGCAATTGCAGCAACGATTGCACACCATAGAAAAGTCCTGCCGCCGCCGGTGCGCGGATGACGACCGAATTCGTTTCCACCCAGAGTTCGTAACCTTCCGCGCCGAGACTGGCGAGCGCGCCGTTGGTGGTGAGCAGGATGGTTTGCGGAACGCCGATCATGCCGGAATTCGTGGCCACTTCGAAGCGGTACCCCGTGGATTTGAACAGCGTCAATGCGAGATATTCGCCAGTGGAATGCGCCCCCTCGCCCACCAGGATCTTCGTCGGGGCCACGGTGGGTGCGCCGCGGATGGCTTGCGGCAGGCAGAGCGTGAACGTGCCGGACTGCAACGTCATTTGCTGCGGCAGCGGAACAAGCGCCGGCGCCGCCGAAAGAATCGTCGCCGATCCCAGCAAGCACACGCAGGTGGACGTAAGTCTCTTCATCGCCGCGAAGCGCAATCGTTGCGAAGATAGCTGCCGTGCTGTGCCTGGTCAATCGCGCATTCGGCGCGAGGAATATTTGAAATGCTTCGCCGCCGCGGCCAGAATGAAAGGCGAATTCTAACATCGCAGAAAGCAGACAAAAAGCAGACAATCGCAATGCCCGCGTCTATGAAAGCCGCCTACATCACCCGCACCGGCCCACCCGATGTCATCATTTACAGCGACCTGCCCACGCCACGGCCCGCAGCAAAGCAGTGTCTGGTCAAAATCGCCGCCGCGGACATGAACCCTATTGACACCTACATCCGCGGCGGGATGGTTCCGGCCAAGCTGACGTTTCCCTACATCCTGGGTCGCAGTCTCGCCGGTACGGTCGTCGAGACTGGTGCGGAGGTAAGAAACTTCAAGGTCGGCGACCGCGTCTGGGCGACCAACCAGGGCTCGGAGGGACGGCAAGGGACGTTTGCCGAGTTTTCCGCCGTGGACGAATGCTGGCTGTATCCCACGCCGGCGAACGTGAGCGATGCGGAAGCGGTTGCGATTTCCCTGGTGGCCATGACCGGATATGTGGGCCTGTTCCATCACGCGAAACTGAAGGCCGGCGAAAGTTTGTTCGTTAACGGCGGCACGGGCGGCGTGGGTTCCGCGGTGGTGCAAATGGGCAAAATTATCGGCGCGCGCGTCATTACGACTGCGGGCAGCGACGAGAAGGTCGCCCTTTGCCGACAACTCGGCGCGGACCTTGCGATAAACTACAAAACCACCGACGTGGTTGCCGCGATCAAATCATTCGCACCTGACGGCGTAAATGTGTGGTGGGAGACCTTGCGCGAGCCCGACTTTGAGCGAACGATCCCACTGCTGGCGCGACGCGGCCGCATGGTGGTCATGGCCGGGCGCGACGCGCGACCCATGTTTCCGGTCGGGCCGTTTTACACGAAGGATTGTTCGCTGTTTGGCTTCGCCCTGTTCAACACCTCCGCCGAGGAGCAGCGGGCCGGGGCGGGCGAACTTAATCGCTGGATGAGCGAAGGCAAACTGAAGGCGCGCATTGATCGCGTGCTGCCGTTGTCCGCGGCCGTGACCGCGCATCGGCTGCAGGAGGAAAGCACGATCCACCGATCCGGCGCACTCGCGGGCAAGATCGTGCTTAAACCCTGACGTGCCTTGGCGCGCAGCCCGCCGGGCACTCACGGCGAGGGTCACGTGGGAATCTCCTGAATCGCCTGAAGGCAATACCATTTCACGGCGGCGTCCATCGGCGGCTGGAGCGAATCCAGCTCCGCCGCCGAACACCAGCGGATATCGTGATGCTCGGCGGTGGCCAGCGTGACCTGGCCGTGCTTCGGTCGCGCCCAATAAATCATCCCGATGTGTTCGTGCGTCGGGCTGATGCGGTGAATGTCCAAAAACCGTGGGGCGATGAGGGCGCGCGTGCCGGGGCCGGTGGTCGGCGGGCGCTCGCCAAGCAACTCCACGTCCAGACCGCTTTCCTCCTTCGCTTCGCGCAAGGCGGCCTGCTCCGGGTCTTCATCCAGTTCGATGTGCCCGCCCAACGGCAGCCATTTGTCGAGCCGCCGATGATGAATCAACAGAATGTTCCGGTCGCGCACGACGAAGATAGCCACCGTGAAATCAATTTTCTCATGAATGTGAGCCATGCCGCGAATCGTAACGGCATCGCCGGCGGCAACGCCATCTACTTTCCGGCGGACGGGTGCGAACGCCCGGCATTACTTGCGCTTGAGTTTCTTGACCGGAGGCGAATTCGTCGGCGGCGGTAGCAAGGACCAGATCCAGTCATCGGTTGACTTGATCCCCGGTTCAACCGATCCGTTCGGGCCGGCGCCGCGCAATTCGTAGCTGCCGTCGGTGTGGCGCAGGTAGAACACGGGGCGTCCCCGGCTGATGTCGCGGGGCACGGCGTTCAAGTATTGGGGCACGAGTTCGTCCAGGCTCGCCGGATAAATGCCGTGGGCCAGGCGATGCCGTTCCAGCGCGCAGGCAATGATGCCCTCGTTCACGGCGGTTTGGGCGAAGGCAACCTGCGAGACATCGTTTCCCCACCAATTGCCTTGTTGGAACAGTTGGTTGACGCCGTTGTCCAGCGGCAATCCCTCCAGGTCATCCCAGTCAAACGAATCGGTCAGCCGTCCGCTGGCGAAGTCCACCCGGGCGATCGCGCGGTGCCCCGCGTAATAAAGCTGGGTACAGTTGTCGTACCACCAACACCGCGGCTGCCAGCGCAAGGCGGCTTGTCCGCGCCGGACGCGCTGGACCAGGGCATCGCGTTGCTGCACGGTGTTACCCGCCGGAATTGCGCTCCAAACCTCGGTGTAGGCCCGCACCAACCGGCCGATCGCGTTGGTGTGATCGGCCAGCAGCGGGAATTGCGACAGGTTCGTCTGGAACGCGGCCAGTTGCGTTTCGGTCCAGCGATGCCGGGCCAGTCCCTCCCAAATCGGCTGCAACGAGTTCACCAGCATGCCCTGAACGCGCGCCGAGCTTTTCCAATCGGGCGACTGGCGTGCCAGTTGCGCCAGCCGCAGGCCCGCCAGCGCATCAGCGGCCGCCGCATCCGGCCGCTCGAGGGCGAGGAGCACGCAGGCTCGCAGTTGAAACAACAATTGCAGTTGCTCCATGACGTAAAGTTCCTGGCGGTGACCGCTGGCCAGCACCGCGTCCGCCTGACGGTTGGAGGTTGGCGCGCAGAACGGCAACCGCGCAGCCAACGCCGCGGCTTGCAGGTCCGCGTGAAGGGGCTGCAATTCCTCCCAGATTTCCGCCGCCGTAACGATCTGGCCTTTGTCCGCGTTACGACCGGTCTTGTTTTTCGCCAGACCAGGGTAAAGGTTGAAGGCGACGTTGCTCTGCTGCATCCAAGACCGAAGCGCACCCACGCCGGGTCCGTTCGGGGTGGCGGCAAAAACCTTTCCAACCTTTTTCGCGAACAACGAGACGGCGGAATCATTGGTGGGATTGCGACTCAGCAACTTTTGAAACGCGGGCGACAGCGCGAAGTTTGCGTCCGCCGCGACCGGAGCGGGCAGACTGGCGGCGAGATCCATTGATTCGCCACGTTGCTTTAACTCGGCTTGAAAACGCGCCCAGCGCTGCCGGCCGCGCCAGTTTTGGTATCCGTAAAAGAGCAGGATCGCCACGGCAAAAAACACCGCCAGCGCCGCCAGGCCGGCCGCGAAGCGCAAGGACATGCGCCAGGCCAAACGCAGCCGGTCGCGGAACACGGGCGTTTCATAACGGCCCGTCACCGTGACACGGAAATCCCGGCGCAACCGCGTCGCCGCCCACGTTGACAGCCAGACGCAGTTTCCGACGACGATTCCGAAGCCGATCCACATCAGAATGGGTGCGCCCACCCGTCCCGGCAGATCGAAGAAATTGAATTTATCGAACAGATAGCACGCCAGGCTGAAGAGCAGCGTGGGCGGGGCGACCGCCAGCACCAGCACGATCATGGGCGCGAACCCGGGATGCTTCATCTTCAGCCCGAGCCACCGGCCCAACCAGCCAATGGTGACCCAGTTCAACGCAAACCCCGCGAGGAACAGCAGCAGGATGCGCACGATCAGTCCGATGGGCCATTCCAGCAGGTGACCCCTGACCGGCTGGTTCCACAACGCGCCCCAGAAGAGTTCTCCCGCCGTGACCCCGCGCGGCAGTCGTGTGGGCGGATCAGCCACCATGAGCGTCATGCACACCCAGACGAAGAAGCAATGAACCGCCACCGCGAGGACGACCGGGAAAAGCATCCGCCGCCAGTAGGCCAGCCACAAACCGCGTCCGATGGCCCGTTCACTCGTGGGCGTCACCAGCACCAGTTCCAGCGCGCCAACCTGTTTGTCCTCCGCCAGCCGTTGCGACGCCACAATGCCGCCGTAATAAAGCACCAACCCATGAATGATGAGGCCCGTCCAGAGCCAGGCGAAAAACTGACCCAGCAGGGGCGCCTCGTTCATGCCGCGGAACATGACCTTTCCGAAATAAACCGCCGTCACCCAGGCGGTGAGCGAAACCAGAATGATGGCGACCAGCATGAACACCGGCGCACTGATCCGTTGCCGCCCGGCCAGCCAGAAAAACGGGTTGATCGCCAGCAACCGGCGGCGCAACACGGCCCGGGTCGCGCGGCTCCGTTCACGTAAACGCCCGCCCCACCGGAACCGATCCCAAGCGCGGACGGTTTTGGGTTGATCGCGCCAGGCGCGTCCCACCCGCCACGCCGCCAGGGCCATCCACAGCGCCGTCGTGCCGGTCACCGCGCCCAGTGAAAGCCAGTAATGCGTCCGCGTGGCAAACCGCCCACCCAGCGTGGCTGAGGTGAGCAGATGCAAGGGGGAAAACGTGGCGACCGCATCCGCCATGGCGAGCGGGCAGCCCAACTGGCGAATCAACTCCGAGGCCGCGGACAGCCCCAGGCCAAACACCAACGCCATCGCGGTCGCCTGCCCCACCGCCGTAAACTGGCGGACGCTCACCGCCGACGCGTTGAAGCCGGCCGCCATCGCGAAGAACAGGACGCTCACCAGCGCCAGCACCGTGCGCCAGAAATCGGCGAAGGTGACGCCGCCGATGAGCACCGGCAGCGCCATGACGGGAAACAACGCCAGCAGCGAATAGATTAGCGCCAGCCCGTTCGCACACAATTTGCCGGCGACAATCTCGGCGCTGTTCAAATTGGTGAGAAATAACAGGCCCAGCGTGCCCTCCCGTTTTTCGCGGCTGATGCAATCGGCCGTGACCGTCGCGCCTGCAACCAGGCAGTAAAGGAAGATGAAAACGGAAAACACCCGGAAGAGGACGGGGGCGATGCTCCGATTCTGATACAAGTCCATCGCCCAGGCCAGCCAGAGGAACAGCCCAAACGCCGCCGCCGCGGAGATCCAGCGGATGCGGTGAGTGCCCTTCTGCCTCGCCCCGGCGCGCAGTTCCCGTTCGGCTACCGAAAAAAAACGCATGACATCCTCACCCTGACCATCGAATAGCTGGAGGATAGACAGCCCAACGGGCGTTTTGTTTCAAGAGAAAAACTCGTTGCAAACAACCACGGCGGTGGCATCGCCCATAAAGCGCCAACCCGCGGCATAGCACGATCATTCCCCATGCCCGCACTGGTTCAGGTGTTCGCTGTTCCTCAGTCAGCGCGATCCAGCGCCGGTTGGAAACCGTATTTTTTCGCCAGCGCGAGCGAGGTGTTCAGGGATTTGACACCCGCGGTGCAGGTCGGGTCGGAGAGGGAAGCGGCGGCGAGGCAGACGCCGG
Organism: uncultured Bifidobacteriaceae bacterium; assembly: GCA_964458575.1. Lineage (GTDB taxonomy): Bacteria > Verrucomicrobiota > Verrucomicrobiia > Limisphaerales > JADLHS01 > CAYWMD01. Next base: position 67,719 of record CAYWMD010000031.1, read on the forward strand.
TGAGGAGACAGCGTTGCAGTTCCCAGCCCTCGTGCAACCCCAGCAACACGCCGGCACAGAACGCGTCGCCGGCGCCGGCGGTGCCGGCAATGTATTTCGCCGGGAGTTTGAGCGAGGATTGCCAGACGTCATCACCGCGGCGGGTGCGGGCAAAAGCACCCTCCGGGAAATGGATCACCACCAATTCGCGCACGCCTTGTTGCAGGAGCGCACCCGCCGCGTGACGCAACGTCACCGTGTCAAGCTGGCCGTCCGAAGTGCGAATCTTAAAGCCGGTGGTTTTGCCCGCTTCGATTTCGTTCAGGATGCAGTAATCCATGTGTTTGAGCGCAGGTGTGACGATGCGCGCAAACCGGTCGCTGTCCTCGCTGACCACGTCCACGCTGGTCTTGAGGCCCGCCTCTTGCGCGGCGGCCAGCAACCGGGCGGCTTTCGTGCCAAACTTGGCGTCCGATTCATCGAGCGCGTCGAGCAGCAGCAGGTAGGCGAGGTGAAAAATGCGCGCCTTGATGGATTTGAAATTGAGGTTTTCCCCGTGCCAGAGCGCGTTGGCCCCGCGCGCGTGAAAGAACGTCCGCCGCCCTGACGCCTTTTCGGTCATCACATCGGTGAACGACGTGGGCGCCTTGCTGGTCTGGGTGAGGCAGCGTGTGTCAATCTTGTGCGCGTGGCAGTCGGCAATGATTTGCGCGCCGAGTGGGTCCTTGCCCACGAGGCCCGCGCCGAACAGCGGGAACGGCCCCCCGGACTTCGCGAGGTCAATCAGCAGGTTGTAGGGCCCGCCGCCCGTGCCCTGCGACTGGCCCAGGATGTTGCCGAGCTGCTCGGGTTGGGGATAGACGTCAATGATCTTGACCTGGTCAATGATCCAGTTGCCGCCGGCAAGAATGCCGCGGCGCGAATTGGAGGACTTTGTCTTCATTGCAGCGAGCCGATGCTGGTGACATTGAACCAAGAAAAGCGTGGCGCGGACAAGCCATTTTTAAGCGCCACCGCCGGGGGCAACGCACCAGGCAAGCGGCCGACCGGGATCCCGATTGCATGATCGCCGGCATCTCAACCGGGCGCGGCAGGGAATTTTGCGCCGCCTTTTTCCCAACTATTTCTTCCCAAGTCGCAAAGCCTCCGACTATCCTTGGGCATGGCTGAGCGGCTGCACGAAGGCGAAAGAATCTTCCGGGGCATCCCGGTGTCCGCGGGTGTGTGCCGCGGCACGATCCTTCTGCTCGACAAGCCCCGGCACACGGTCACCCGGCGTCCGTTGCACGACGCCGAAGTGCCCGCGGAACTCGACCGCCTGGAACAAGCCTTCCGTCGCACGCGCCAGCAGGTGCTGGCGGTGCAGCGCAAAGTGACCGACAGCGTGGGCGCGGAACAGGGCAGCATTTTCGACGCGCACCTGCTGGTGCTGGAAGACCCGGTGTTGGTGGATGAAACGGTCAAACTCATTCGCGAAGAAAAGGTGAATGTTGAGCACGCGTTTCAAACCGTGGCCGAGCGTTACACCTCGGCCCTGGCGAAGGTGGACGATGACTACTTGCGCGAGCGTGCCAGCGACATGCGCGACGTGACCGCGCGCGTGCTCGGCAATCTGCTGGGTCACGAGGAGGAAGTGGACCTGCGCCACCTCAAGGAACCGTGCATCATCATCGCGCACGACCTGACGCCGTCGAAAACCGCCATGCTCGACCGCCAGCATGTGCTTGGATTTGCCACCGACATCGGCAGCAAGACCTCCCACACGGCCATCATGGCGCGTTCGCTGCGCATCCCGGCGGTGGTGGGCCTGAAGAATGCCAGCGAAGAATTGGAGACGGGCCAGTTCGCGCTGCTGGACGGTTTCAACGGGGTCATCGTCATCAATCCGACGGACCAGACACTGTTCGAGTACGGCCAGCTCGTTCGCCGCCAGGCCACCCTGGAGGACAAACTGCGCGAGGTGGTTGCCCAGCCCGCGGTCACGCTCGACAACCACCGCGTGATGCTTTCGGCCAACGTCGAGCAGGCTGGCGACACCGAGGCCGTCCAGGCCGCGGGCGCGGAAGGCGTGGGTTTGTTTCGGACGGAATACCTGTTCATCAATCGAGATGCCCCGCCCGGCGAGGAGGAACAGTTTCAAGCTTATCGTCAGGCCGCCGCGGCGCTCAAGCCACAGCCGGTGGTCATCCGCACCCTGGATTTGGGCGGCGACAAGCTGCTCTCATCGCTCGCGGTGCCCACGGAAATGAATCCCTTCCTCGGCTGGCGCGCGATCCGGTTCTGCCTGCAGCAAAACGACATTTTCCGCGCCCAACTCCGTGCCATATTGCGCGCGAGCACCGAGGGCAACGTGAAGATGATGTACCCCATGATCTCCGGGCTGGACGAGTTGAACCAGGCCAACACCCTGCTCGCCCGCTGCAAGGACGAATTGCGCACGGAGAATCTTCCGTTCGACGACCGCATGGAAATCGGGGTGATGATCGAAACGCCCTCGGCCGCCTTGATCGCCGACTCGCTGGCGCGGCGCGTGCAGTTCTTCAGCCTCGGCACGAACGATCTCATCCAATACACGCTGGCCGTGGACCGGATGAACGAGAAGATCGCCCACCTTTACGAACCCACGCACCCGGCGATTCTGCGGCTCATCAAAACCACCGTGGACGCCGCGCATGCCCATAACGTCCGGGTGAGTGTTTGCGGCGAGATGGCTGGCGACCCCGTGCTCGTGCCGCTGCTCATCGGGCTGGGGGTGGATGAGTTGAGCGCCGCGCCGTCGCTCATCGCGCAGGTCAAGTTTCTCATCCGCCGGATGAAATTAACGGAGGCCGGCGAGCTGGCGGCGTTCGCGCTCCAATGTGAATCCCCTGCTGAAATCGCCGCGCGTTGCCAGGAACTCGCGCAACGCGTCGCCCCCGGTCTGTTCGAGAAGTGAAGGCCGTTGAATCGTCGAAACCGGACGATTACATTGGCGGCGACGATTTAACGGTCCAACGATTCAACGTTTTAACGCATTAACGAATGAAAGTCATCATCCTCGCCGCGGGTTACGCCACGCGCCTCTACCCGCTCACCCTCACCAAACCCAAACCCCTCCTGCCCGTCGCCGGCAAACCGATGGTCGAGCACGTGCTCGACAATCTCGCGCCGATCAGCGGCATTGACCGCGTTTACGTGGTTACCAACGCGAAGTTCGCCGGCGCGTTCCAGGAATGGGCCGACCATTACCGCGCCACCAAGTCGAAAATGGAATTTACCGTCGTCAACGACGGCACAACCGACGACACCAACAAGCTCGGCGCCATTGGCGACATCAATTTCGTGATCAAAACCCAGAACGTGGATGACGACCTGATCGTGGTGGCGGGGGACAATTTGTTCAGTCAAAAGCTCGAGGCGTTCGGCGAACTTTGCCGGAGGAAAAACGCCCCCGTGCTGGCGCTCTACGACGTGGGCGACCTGGAACAGATCAAGAAATACAACGCCATCACCCTCGACGGCGAAGGCCGGATTACGTTCTTCGAGGAGAAGCCGAAGAACCCGACCAGCACGCTGACCGGCATCGCCCTTTACTATTATCCGAAACACACGATTCCGCTCATCCGGCAGTACATCGCCGAGGGCAACAATCCCGATCAACCGGGCCGGCTCATCCAGTGGCTTTATCCGCGCACGCCGGTTTACACCTGGACGGTGCCGGGGTTGTGGTTTGACATCGGCTCGAAGGAATCGCTGGAGGAAGCCAACCAGATTTTCTCGAAGCTCTAAATGTCGCCGGCCCCGCTCCACGAAATCATTCCGGTGCTCCAGACCGCCATCGGACCGGTGATTCTCATCTCCGGGGTCGGCCTGTTGTTGCTCTCCATGACCAACCGCCTGGGGCGGGCGATTGACCGCGCCCGCGCGCTCGGCCGCGAACTGCGCAGCGGAACGGGCGGCGACCGCGACGCGACGCTGGCGCAGGTGGCCATCATCTACCGCCGCGCCCGGTTGATCCGTTTGAGCATCGCGTTGGCATCGCTGAGCCTGCTGCTGGCGGCGGTGCTGATCATCGGACTGTTTTTGACGGCCCTGATGCATGCGGAATACGGATTCATCATCAGCCTCGTCTTCATCGGTTGCATGGTTTCACTCATCGCGTCACTGGTGGTGTTCATTTATGACATTCACCTGTCGCTGGTGGCGTTGAAGCTGGAGTTGAAGGCTGACCAACTGCCGCTGGACTGAGTTGTGCGCCAACACCAGTGTTGACTCAATCGCAGCCGGCCCGCAAATTTTGCCGCAGTCATGAAAGCCACCGCACTGCTGAAGCAAGGCCCAGCCACAATTCCAATCGGCAATCCGCAATCCGCAATCCGCAATCCCATCGTGCCCACCGTGGACGCGGTCATGTTGGAGGAACGTGCCGCCGCCTTCACCAAACGCAGCATCAAAACGTCGGCGAAGCTCGCCGGGTTGAAAATGACCGTGAGCATGTGCGACCTCACCACGCTTGAAGGCAAGGATACGCCCGGCAAGGTCGCCTATCTCTGCCGTAAGGCGCTCCAGCCCGCCGAACCGAAATACAATGTGCCGCCGTGCGCCGCCGTGTGCGTTTATCCCAACATGGTGAAGTACGCGCGGAAATTTCTCGGTCAAAATTCGCCTGTACACGTGGCTTCAGTGGCGACGGGCTTTCCCAGCGGCCAGTATCCGTTACGCACCAAGCTGGAGGAAGTGCGGCGCGTGGTTGCCGACGGCGCGGACGAAGTGGACATGGTCATTGACCGCTGCGCCTTCCTCGCCGGCGATCACGCGAAAGTTTTTGACGAAATCGCCGCGACCAAGGAAGCCTGCGGCCCGGCGCACCTGAAGGTGATTCTCGAAACCGGCGAACTCGTCACTTACGACAACGTCCGGCTCGCCAGCGAAATTGCCATGCAAGCCGGCGGTGATTTCATCAAGACCAGCACCGGCAAGGTGAATCCCGCCGCGACCATTCCCGTCACGCTCGTGATGTTGGAAGCCATCCGCGATTATTTTTTTGCCACCGGCATCCGCATCGGCATGAAGCCCGCCGGGGGCATCCGCAATTCCAAGCAGGCGCTCGCCTACCTCGTAATGGTCAAGGAAACCCTCGGCGACGACTGGCTCACGCCCGACCTGTTCCGCTTCGGCGCCAGCACGCTCGTCAACGACGTGCTCATGCAGATCGCGAAACAGGCGGACGGCAATTATCAAGGCGCGGATTACTTCTCGCTGCCGTGACCTGTCACTACTTGCGGCTGGCGAAGCTGGGACGAGCGCTGCTTCTCATGGCGGGGTCGGCTGGCGTCTTCCCACAACCGGTCGCAGCCGACGTATTCCCCAAGCAGTTCGAGAGTGTTCACCGCATCGTCTTCCTCGGTGACAGCATCACGTACTCCGGCCAATACGTGGAGTTCATCGCGGCGTATTTCGCCACGCGTTTCCCGGAACGGCCGATCGAGTTCCTGAACCTCGGCCTGCCCAGCGAAACCGTCTCCGGCCTCACCGAAGCCGGCCACGCTGGAGGTCAATTTCCGCGGCCCGTTCTTTCCGAACGCCTGGCCCGCGTGCTGGAGAAAACCAAGCCCGACGTCGTCATCGCGTGCTACGGCATGAACGACGGGATCTATCTTCCATTCAGCGAGGAACGATTTGAGAAATTTAAAGACGGCATCCTCTCGTTGCGCGATCAGGTGACGGCTGCCGGCGCGAAGATCATCCACGTCACGCCGCCGACGTTTGATGAAGTCAAAGGTGGCAAGCCCGGCTACGCCAACACGCTTGACCGCTACTCGGATTGGCTGCTCGCCCAGCGTGCTTCCGGTTGGGACGTGGTGGATCTGCACAACCCGATGAATCGTTACCTGATCGAGCATCGCCAGCGTGATCCGAATTTCTTCCTCGCCCGTGACGGCGTCCATTGCAACGATGAAGGCCACTGGATCATCGCGAAGCAGATTTTGTTGCACCTCGGCGCGAATGACATGACGGACTGCGCGGATGTCCGCGCGATGCTGGCCGTCCATCCGCATGGCGGAGACATCTCAAAACTGATCCAGGAGAAACAGCGAATGATGAAAGACGCTTGGCTATCCAACACCGGTCACAAACGGCCCGGGATGAAGCAGGGCCTGCCGTTATCCGAGGCGCAGGCCAAAGCTGCCGGACTCGACCGGCAGATCCATGAGCTTTCTGTGAAGTCAGCTGCCGAGACGACGCCGTTTCCCGGGAACAAATCGCGCTGGCGGGAATTCGATCGTTATGATTTCAAGGTTGGCGGAAAGCCGGTGATCGTTGTTGTGCCGGAGCGGGCTTTGCCGGGGCGACCGTGGATCTGGCGCGGCGAATTCTTTGGCGCATTCGCCAATGCGGACGCGGCCCTGGTCGCGAAGGGTTTCCATCTCGCCTACCTCCGCGTGCCGGATTTGTTCGGCAGCCCGGCGGCGGTCGCGAGCTGGAATGAATGTTATCACGAACTCACGACGAGGTTTGGCTTCGCGAAAAAGGTCACGCTGATCGGTTTGAGCCGCGGCGGACTCTATTGCTACAACTGGGCCATCGCGAACCCGGACAAGGTGGCGTGCATTTACGCGGACGCCGCCGTCTGCGATTTCAAAAGCTGGCCCGGCGGCAAACTCAAGCACCTCGGCAACGGTGACGGCAGCGCCGCCGAGTGGACGAAGTTGCTCAAGGCCTACGGCTTCAAGTCCGACGCCGAAGCGGTCGCCTATCGTGGCAACCCCGTGGACAATTTGAAACCGCTGGCCGACGCGGGCATTCCGTTGCTGCACGTCTATGGCGATGCCGACGCCACCGTGCCGTGGGACGAAAATACCGGCGTGGTGGCGGAGCGGTATCGCCAGCTCGGCGGCAGCATTGCGTTGATTCCGAAACCCGGAGTCGGCCATCATCCGCACGGGCTCGAGGACCCGACGCCGATCGTTGAATTCATTTTGAAGCACATCGCCGCCCGGTCGCCGTGAACCCATGTTTCCAAGTCGGACGCTCGTTTACACGGCGATCGTGGGTACGAGCCGCCGCCGGCCTGGTCCTGCTTGGCACGGCGTGTTTGCTGGCCGGTTGCCGTTCGCCCCGGCAGGCTCACGCGCCGACGGGGCCGCACTTCCGCATCGTTACCTACAATGTGAACTGGGGCGGGCCGCGTCCGGATCTTGCAGCTGAAGCCATTCGCCAGTCGGGTGCGGACATTGTCTGTTTGCAGGAAACGACGCCCGAATGGGAGAAATTCCTGCGTCACACGCTGCGCAACGATTATGATTTCGCCGAGTTCCGGCACTCGCAGACCCGGTATGGTGGCGGACTCGCCTTTCTTTCCAAATTCCGCTGCCGCGAGCTCGTCTACATTCCATCAGCGACAGGATGGTTTGATGGTTGGATCATGAAATTCGAAACACCGGTCGGGCCGGTGCAGGTGTTGAATGTGCATCTCCGGCCACCGGTCAGCGACAGGGGAAGTTGGGTGAGCGGGTATTTTACAACCGGAGATAATCGCGCGCAGGAGATCAAATTGTTTTACGACAAGCGCGCACGTCAACTTCCGACCCTGGTGGTCGGCGACTTCAACGACACCGAGGGCAGCCGGTCGGTGAAGCAGTTGGAGGCGGAGGGTTTTACAAATGCCTTGGCGCAGTTTGATCGAAGCACACCGACCTGGCGCTGGCGTTACGGAGTGGTCAGCCTTAAGCGGCGGGTGGATCACATCATGTTTTCACCGGAGATGTATTGTTGCTCGGCTAGGGTAATTCCGGCGGGGGCGTCGGATCATTTTCCAGTCGAGGCTGTGTTCACCGCAAACGCACCCGTCCAATAAGCCTGCCCGCGTCCTAATCCCGGCTTGTTCCCGCCCGTTGCTCTGTTACCGTTTCCGGCCTTTGTGAGCATTACAGAAGAAATCCAGAAGCGGCGCACGTTCGCCATCATCTCGCATCCGGACGCGGGCAAGACCACGTTGACGGAAAAGCTGCTGCTGTACGGCGGCGCGGTGCAACTCGCCGGCTCGGTCACCGCGCGCAAGAACCAGCGCGCCACTACGTCCGACTGGATGGAACTCGAAAAGAAGCGCGGCATTTCGATCAGTTCCACGGTGTTGCAGTTCGACTACAACGGCTATCGCCTCAACCTGCTCGACACGCCGGGCCACAAGGATTTTTCCGAGGACACCTACCGCGTGCT
>CAYWMD010000032.1:0-74314 GCA_964458575.1 uncultured Bifidobacteriaceae bacterium
GCGGGGGCGTAGCTCAATTGGTTAGAGCGCTGCCCTGTCACGGCAGAGGTTACGGGTTCGAGCCCCGCCGCTCCCGCCATTCTTCGTTCGTAGCGACAGTGGAGAATGAGGAATGAAGAAAACCACGCCAAAGCTGGAAGCGAAGGCGGGTCAACTATAACCACCGATTTCCTCGAACCAACGATCCTTTAATTTGGCGCATCACAATTAAAGGATACGGCCTGATCCTTTAATTTGATCAATGGCAACTGGAGCAGTTGTGTGGTACGTCCACTCGATTGTCCGCGGTTGCCACCGAAAAGCCTGACGGGCAAGCTGCGCCGTGCGCATGAGACTTCACTTTGGATTGTTACCCGTGCTGCTCATTGCTTGGTTGAATTGTGTGGTGGCGATTGGCGCAGAGGCCCAAACAATCCCACCAGTTGCAGAGGAGCCGAGCACGAACTTCATCACCGACGTGTTTTCATTTCGGTACGGTTGCCACCGGCCCCAGGTGAATTTGAATGGCAAGTGGGAGTTCAAAATTGACAAGGAAGGGGTCGGAACGGTCCAAGGCTGGCACGAAGGCCGGGGAACGTTTGATCGCACCATCAAGATTCCCGGCGTGCCGCAGGCCCAAGGGATCGGCACGCCCAATTCCCGTCAGAAAAATCAGTTTCTGGATCCGTTCTGGGTGAGGCGGAAATTCCAGATGCCGGGCATTGACCCGGGCAAGCGCGTCTGGCTGCGCTTGGGCGGGGTTCTGCCGGCGGCGGCGGTTTATCTCAATGGCGCGTATGTCGGTTATACCAAGAGTTCCCGCACGCAGCAGCGGGTGGACGTCACCGGGTTCGTGAAACCGGGCGCGGAGAACCTGGTGGCCATCAAGGTTTGCGACTTCCCCAAGGTGCGGTTGGACGGCATGTATGAGTGGCAGGAATTGAGCATGATCTGGTCGGGCGTGTATCGGCCCGTGTGCCTGGAAATCACCGACGAGGTTTCGCTGATTGACGAATACATCCAACCGCGACTCGCGCAATCGGCAACGGACGTGAGTTTCGCGCTGTCGCATCCTTCGCCGTCGCCGCTCCGCGTGGTGCTGAAGGCGATGGACGGCAGGCGGATGCTGGGGAGCGCCGAGGTCCGGCTCGCGGCGGGTCAGACCGAGGGCAATGCGAAGGTGAAACTCGCCAAATTCACCACGTGGTATCCGACGCACCCCAAGCTCTACACGATGGAGACGTTGATTTATCGCGAGGGTGGGAAGCAGCCCATTGACCGGTCCGGGTTGCGGTTCGGCATGCGGGAAATTTCCACCACCACGAACAAGTTCATCCTGAACGGCAAGCCGATTTACGTCCGTTGCATGGGCGACATGGGCCTTTATCTGGATACGATTGCGCCGCCGGTGGACATCAACTGGTATCTGCCCAAGCTCAAGCGCGCGCGCGATTTCGGGATCAACATGGGCAAGGTCTGCGTGGAAACCTGGCCGCAAGATTTCGTGGAGGCGGCGGATGAAGCGGGGATCATGCTCATCCAGGAAGTGCCGTTTGGCATCGGGCCGGTGCTGCGACCCAACCGCTACAAGATTGGCCAGGAGTTCCGGGACTACTTCGCCCGGGAATTGGACGGCCTCGTCAAACAGAGCCGCAATCACGCGAGCGTGGTCATTTACAGCATGTCCAGCGAATTGGAGTTCGCCAACCAGACGCAGGAATCGTTCAACTTTTTCAGCCGCGAACTGACCGCGCAGTCGAAGAAGCTCGCGCCGCACGCGCTGGCAATTGATTGCACGGGCTACCTGGATTCCGTGAAGACTTCCAAGGGCGAGCGGATCACGGACTTTTATGCCTCGATCATCCCGACCTGGTGCAAGGAAGTGCTGGACGAAACGGTGGTCAAAAACGACGGCCAGCATCCGTCGCTGTTGCACGAATGGAACTGGTGGAGTTGCTATCCCGACCCCAACGACAAGCCCAAATACAAGAACACGCAAATGTTGCCTACCTGGTTTGATACGTTGGTCGCGACAGCCCGCACGAACGGCCAGGAGCAACTGATACCAACCTACCGGAAGAATTCGCTCTGGCTGCAAGCTCTCTCGCGCAAGGACGGGTTGGAATACGCCCGGCGCTGCCCGCGCGTTGAAGGCTTCATCCTCTGGTCTTGGATTGATTTCCACCAGTATGCCGAGGGCGTGCTCGACGATTTTTGGCAGCCGAAGAACGTGTCGGCGAAAGAATTTCTGAAGTCCACCGGCGATTCCGTGGTCGTGCTGGCCAAAGAAGGCAACCGCGCGCTCAGGATGGGTAAGCTTGAGCGGATTCCGCTGGCGGTGAGCCATTACGGGGAAGCCGCCCTGAATGGCGCCGTGCTTAAGTGGAAAGCGGTGCGCGACAAAAAAGTTTTTGACCGCGGCGAATTGAAGTTGGACGCGGTGAAGTATGGCGAACTGACTCAGGCGGGCGATGCGGTGGTGAATCTGCCCCGCGCCGACAAGGGCTACAAGTTCGACATCTTGGTGAGCTTGGAAAAAAACGGCAGAGAAGTGAACGCCAACAACTGGTCATTTTGGGCGTTCGCCGAACCTGAGCAGGACGTGAGCGCAATTGCCAACACGAATAACGCCGGCCACGTCATCGGCGATGGTGTGTTCCTCCGGCTCAAGCTGGTCACTTCTGCGCCGATACCCGCGCAGACGAAATTGGTTCTGGCGGACAGCGTTGACGAAACCCTTGCGGATTGGATCAAAGCTGGCGGACGTTGCGTGTTGTTTACCCGGGGCGCGGTGATCGAGCAGGACAAGATTTACTATCCCGGAATGGTCAACTTCTACACGTTGTTCCGCGCGCTGCCTTGGAACGGCGGGCCGGGCAACGCCGGGTCCGTGATTTCCCCGCATCCCGCTCTGGCGGACTTTCCGTACGAGGGAATGTGCGACCTGCAATTCGTCTGGGCCATCCGCGGCGTAGTCCCGATGAACTTCGAACCGCTGCGACAATACGGAGTGAAGCCGATCATCCGGATGATTGACTTCTACAAGAACAACGCCAACAACGCGCACCTGCTGGAGTTCCGCGTGGGCAAAGGCAAGGTGCTGGCGACCAGCCTGAACCTGCTACCGAATCTGGAAAAGAAACTCGACGTGAGAAATCTGATGGCATCCATGATGAACTACCTGCAAGGCGAGCAGTTCGCGCCAACCGCCCAGGTGCCCGAGGCAGAGTTCGTGCGGCTGTTCAGTCCCCGACCCGAACCCAAGAAACCGGCTGGGAAGTGACGAGAACATTTGCTCGGATGTCGTGAGATTGGGTTTGCCGACGATCATTCGAAAACCAGAAACGCGGCGATGACTGTTCCTTCTCCCCGAGGGAGAAGGTCAGGATGAGGGGAAGCGCGACTACCGTTTGATTTGAACGGCGTATTCATGCAACGCTTTCCCCTCACCCCAGCCCTCTCCCCCGGGGAGAGGGGGAATCGTTCTGAGTCTCGTGGAAAATCGGACGACTCGAGGTTTGCCGCACGGTCGTTTGCAAGGATTGCTTTTCTCCTTTGCCCTGTTAAGAGTTTTGCTCTCATGAACAAGTTCCTCATTTCGCTTGTTATCTTGCTGAATTGCGGTGCAACGTTTGTCGCCCAATCTCAACCCACCAACATCGTCAGCCCACCCAACGAAGAAAACACCGCCACGTTCCTGACCGATGTGTTTTCGTATCGGTATGGTTGTTATCGTCCGCAGATCACCTTGGACGGCGAGTGGCAATTCCAACGCGACAAGGAGAACAAGGGTAAGGAACTCGGTTTTCATCAGGGTTGGGGAGAGTTCAAGCAAACGATCAAGCTGCCCGGGGTTCCGCAAGCGCAGGGACTCGGCGAGTCGAACACATATCAGAAAGCGTTCCTGAACGAGCCGTTTTGGGTCCGACGCACGTTCATGTCGCCGGCGATCGATTCGGGCAAGCGGGTCTGGCTGCGACTCGGCGGGATTCTGCCGGCGGGCGAGATTTATTTGAATGGCGAGTTCGTCGGCTACACGAAGAGTTCGCGCACGCAGCAGCGGGTGGATGTGACCAGACTCCTCAAACCCGCCGCGCAAAACCTCATCGCGATCAAAGTCTGCGACTGGCCCAAGGTCAAACTGGAAGGCATTTGGGAAATGACGGAGATCCAGCGAACGTGGACGGGCGTTTATCGCTCGGTGCGGCTGGAAATCACGGACGCCGTTTCGTTGCTCGATGCTTACGTGCAACCGCAACTGGCCGACGGCTCGGCGAAGGTGAGCATCGAATTGACCGATCCGGCTCCCGAGAATCTCATCGTGAAGTTGGTTGTCCGCGATGGCCGCAAAGTCATCTACCCAAGTCCCGTGAAAATTGCGAAAGACGCAATCGCCATGGTCGCGCTCGAGGGCGTGCGAATTCCGAAGGGCGCGACAACCGCTACTGGTTATGTGCGGCTGTCCAAATTCACGACCTGGTCGCCCAATCACCCCAAGCTTTACATGTTGGACACCTCGCTCCACCGCGACGCGCGCGAACCGGCATTCGACAAGGTTGGCGTGCGTTTTGGAATGCGGGAAATCGAAACGCGCGGCGCAAAGTTCTATCTGAACGGTGAGCCGATTTATGTGCGTTGTTTCGGCGACGACCAGCTTTATCTCGAAACGCTGTCGCCGCCGACGGACATCAACTGGTATTTGCCACGGCTCAAGCGCGCGCAACAATACGGCCTCAACGCCGCCAAGAGTTGCGAGGAGATTTTCAGCCAGGACTTCCTCGAAGCGGCCGACGAGGCGGGCATCATGATCATTCAGGAGATGCCATTCGGCCTCAGCGGTGAGGTGCGGGTGAACCAGCACAAGCTGGCCGAGCCGTGGCGGAAGCTCTACGCCAAGGAATTCGTTGGCCTGTGTAAGGAAAGCCGCAACAACGCGTCGGTCGTGGCTTACAGCATGTGCAGCGAAGTGCCGTTGGATAGCGGTTCGAAGGAGGCGTTTAACCTGTTCGTCCGCGAGTTGCCGTCGAAGTCCAAGGAACTCGCGCCGCACGCGCTGGTCATTGACAACACCGGCTGGCTCGGCACAACCAAGACCAAAATGGGCGACCGCATGAGCGATTTTTACGCGGTGGTCATTCCCACCTGGATGAAGGAGGTGCTCAACGAGACGCCGATCAAGACCGACGGTCTTCATCCCAACCTGCTGCACGAATACAATTGGTGGAGTTGCTATCCCGACCCCAAGAGCCGCGAGAAATACAAGGACACGGTGGTTTTTCCGTGGTGGTTGGACGTGCTGGAAAAAAGTGCGGCGGAGAAGGGGCAGTTGGACCTCGTTCCGACCTACGTGAAGAATTCGCTCCGGTTGCAGGCGCTCTGCCGGAAGGACGGTCTTGAATACGCGCGGCGTTGTCCGAACGTCGAGGGTTTTATCCTATGGTTACTGATTGATTTCGGCCAATACACCGAGGGCTTGCTCGATGATTTTTGGATGCCAAAGAACGTCACGGCGGATGAGATGCACAAAACAACGGGCGACACCGTCATCCTGCTTGCGAAAGAAGGCAACCGGAGTTTGAAACAAGGTGCGGCGGCGAAGATTCCGCTAGCGATTTCGCATTATGGGGAAAACTCGCTCAAGGACGGCAAGTTGAAGTGGCGCGTCAAAGGCGGCTCATTCTCCAAAAAAGGCGAATTGTCGGTGCCCGACTTGAAGCAGGGTGAGCTGACGCAGGCGGGCAATGTCGAATTCGTTCCAACGGTTTCGGAGGGGGGTTACAAACTCCAAATGCACGTCGCGCTCTACGACGGCAAGAATTTCATAAACGAAAATGACTGGTCCTTCTGGTCGTTCCCCGAAACGCGGGAACTTTCGACAGCAGGTTTCACAAGGCTGAGTCCGACCAACCCGCCCGCGATTCCTCCGGGCACGCCTTTGGTGATTGCCGGGTTCGTGGACCAGGCGTTGGTGGATTATGTGCAGGAAGGCGGAAAATGCTTGTTGCTCTCACGCGGTTCGCACATCGAGAACACCAACGTCTATTACGGTTCGACCAGCTTTTACACCGCATTCCGCACCATCCCGTGGAACGCCGGCCCTGGCAACTCTGGAACAGTGATCGCCAACCATCCCGCGCTCGCCACATTTCCCCACGACGAAATGTGTGACCTGCAATTCGTTTATTTGATCCGCGACGCGCTGCCGATGGAGTTCACACCGCTGAAACAATTCGGCGTTAAACCCATCGTGCGCGGCATTGATTGGTATCGAACCAACCGCGACAACGCCTACCTCGTCGAGTTCAACGTGGGGCAGGGGAAGGTGCTCACGACGACCTTCAACATTCTGCCGCGGATGAAAGAGCATTTGGAGGTGCGCGATTTCGCGAGTCGGCTGGCGAACTATGCCTTCGGCGACCAGTTCCAGCCGACGGCCAACGTGCCGGCTTCCGACTTCCTCAACTGGTTCAGCCAACGACCGCAAGCGCCGGCCAAGGGTAAGTAGTTGAAGGTGGCGATGACGGTTTGTATCGTCCCGCCGATGGCCGCCGCTCAAACTCCAACCGCAAAATCGCCGCTCGCGCAACCGGTGACCACGGTGTGGGGTGTCGGGCCGGAACGCGCCGCGCAACTCAATCGCCTGGACATTCACACCGTTGAAGACCTGCTGCTCCACAAGCCGCGACGCTACGAAGACCGGCGGAAGTTCCTCGCCATTGCCAATCTCAAGTTGAAGGAAGCCGCCACCGTGCGCGGCAAAATCATTGCGGCCGGCACAAAGCGTTGGCGAAAAGGCGAACGCGCGATGTTCGAGTGCATCCTCGACGACGGCACGGCGCACCTTCATTGCCGTTGGTGGCAGGCGCAGCCGTGGATGGAGGATTACTACACAACCGGCCGCGAGTTTCTCGTGTTCGGCAAGGCGGAATCGCTGCGTCCGCGCACGTTTGACCATCCGGAAACCGAGCCCCTCGAACCGGGCGAAGACGAGTTCATCCACGTCAACCGCATTGTGCCCATCCATCCGCTCACGGAAGGCTTGACCGCACGTGTGATGCGAACACTGGTGTGGCGGGCGTTGGAAAGGTTTGCGGCTGCGCCTCGTGAGAGCGCGGCAAATATCCCTGAATGGAAAGCGATGGACAGCAAATTAGCCGCGCTCTCACGAGGCGCAGCCACAATGCCCACCCGCGCCAACGCGATTCACAGGATCCATTTCCCGGAGGATCTGAGCGATGTGGAAACGGCCCGCCAACGGCTGGCACTGGATGAGTTTGTTGAGTTGCAAATCCAGATCCACCAGCGCCGAAAGAACTTTGAGTCGAAGGCCAAAGCTCTACCGTGCGGCGGGGACAACAATCGTTTGATCAAACCGTTTCTGGCGCAGCTCGGCTTCAAGTTGACCAACGCCCAAACCAACGTACTCCGCGAAATCCGCGCCGACATGGGCGGTGCGCATCCCATGCGGCGTTTGCTTCAAGGCGATGTTGGCTCCGGCAAAACCGCCGTGGCCACCTGCGCCGCTTTGATGGCACTCGAAAGCGGCTTCAACGTGGCGCTCATGGCGCCCACGGAAATCCTCGCCGAACAACACTACGCGAATTTCCAAAAGTGGTTTGCGCCGCTTGGCGTCAGGGTGGAATTGCAAACGGGAAGCCGGAAGACATCCGCATTACAAGTTGCAGGTTCCAAGTTGCAGGTTGGAAGCATCAACAGACAGGGCGCACACCAACCTTCAACCTTCAATCTTCAAACTTCTACCGTGTTTGTCGGCACCCACGCCCTGCTCACCAGCGGTTTTGACCTGCCAAACCTCGGCCTCGTGATCATTGACGAACAGCACAAGTTCGGTGTGGCCCAGCGCGAACAGCTTGTGCGCAAGGGAAATTACCCGCATCTGCTGGTCATGACAGCCACGCCGATTCCCCGCACCTTGGGCCTCACGCTTTACGGCGACCTCGACGTATCGGTGATTGATGAACTGCCACCGGGGCGCGGAGCGGTAAAAACTTTCGTCCGCATGTCCGACAAACTGCCGAAGGTGTGGGAGTTCATTCGCAAAAAGTTGACCGAGGGCCGGCAGATTTACGTGGTTTATCCGCGGGTCGAAGAAAACACGGCCGGTTTGAAGGCCGTGACCAAGGAGTTTGAACACCTGCAGAAACTGCTTGCGCCGTTTCGCGCCGGCTTGTTGCACGGACGGCTGGCAGCGCGCGAAAAGGAAGCGGCGATGGCAGGATTCCGCGCGAACCAAACCAATGTCCTCCTCGCCACGTCACTCATCGAAGTGGGGGTGGACGTGCCGAACGCCACCGTGATGCTCATCGAAAACGCCGAGGCGTTCGGCCTGGCGCAGTTGCATCAACTGCGCGGACGCATCGGCCGCGGGGCACACGAGTCGTTTTGCATTCTGATCGCCGACGTGGCAAGCGCCGAATCGCGCCAGCGGCTCAAGGTGCTGGAGGAAACCACGGATGGCTTCAAGATTGCCGAAGCCGATCTGAAACTGCGCGGCCCGGGCGAGTTGCTCGGCCAGCAGCAAAGCGGCCTGCCGGCGTTTCGTTTTGGCGATTTGAGCACGGATCTGGCGCTGATCCGCGAGGCGCGCGAGCTGGCCGCACACGCGATATCTCCGGCTGCGAAATAGGGCTTGGCACAGCGTGAATACCGGTTAAAGTTGGATTATGAAAAAACTCCTGAACTGCCTGTTCCTCGCTTTGGTGGCGACGCTCTTTGTCGCGGGTTGCGAGAAGAAAGAAACCCCGGCGGTGCCCGATGCTCCCAAGGCGCCCGACGCGCCCAAGGAAGCTCCGAAAGCGCCGTAATCATAGATTCGTTCCCCTCACGCCGGGCGCAACCCCCAGGTTGCCCCGGCCTTTTTGTTGCGCGGGGCGGATGCGCCGGATGGCAGGCGGAGCGCAAGTTGCGCTTGGATTTTGTGCGGCGACCAGTAGTGTTCAGTCATGAAAGCAATTCTTTTCCTGACCGCTGTCACCAGCGTGCTTCTGGCCGGCTGTGGCGACAAATCCAGTTCGAGCGGACAGACCAACGCCGCCACCGGAGGTAATCCGCTCACCGCGCCGGTGGATTATCTCGACGCCGCAGGCAAGGCGAAGCAGTCCGCTGTCAAAACTGTGGACGTTGCCTCGGTCAACCAGGCCATCCAGATGTTCCATGTGGACCAGGGCCGGTTTCCCAAGGATCTCAACGAACTGGTGGCCGAGAAGTACATGCCCAAAATCCCCGACGCGCCGTTCGGTTCAAAGCTGGTGTACGATGCTGCGACGGGAAAGGTGAAAGTGGTGAAACAATAACCAAGTTTGGCTGAGTCACCCGGAGAAAATGTTGATTAGCGAGCTCAAGAAGACATATCGGCGAATGCCAATCACCATTCGCGCTTTCACGTTTGTCAGCCTGATGCTGTCTCTGCTCCTCCCGGTCGCGATCATTCCGGTCGGCGATTACCGGATTGATGGTTGGCCAGTGAGTTGGGAAGAATTCTGGCTCAGTGGAGGTGGCATAATCTTCTGTGTGATTGGCATGAGTGGAATCATTTTTTCGTACGGCTTCATCTGTGCCCGCAGGTGGGTAAGGATTTTATTCCCCTTGGCAATTGCTGCCTTGGGATTGTTAAGTGCCTGTCGGAATAATGAGATTCGGGAACGGGACTGGATCGGGCTTCTGTTCGTAAGCCTTTTCTGCGGCGGCTATTTGTTCTTCCACCGTGCAACAAAAAGCTACTTTTCTAAAACGCGTCAGACCGGTTAGCGTAGGCTTTTTACTTTTTTCCTCGTCAAACCCCGAGCTTCGGCAAACAATCTGTTTTTGGGAATTTCCATGACTGAACAAATTATCATTCTGGATTTTGGCGCGCAATACACGCAGGTCATCGCCCGGCGCGTGCGCGAGTGCAATGTCTATTCCACCATTCTGCGCTACGACACGCCCGCCAGGGAAATCGCCGCCCGCAAACCCAGCGGCATCATCCTATCCGGCGGGCCCGCGTCCGTGTATTCCGAAGATGCGCCGATGCCGGACAAGGCCATCTTCAAACTCGGCCTGCCCGTGCTCGGTCTGTGCTACGGCGAGCAGTTGATGGCACACCTGCTCGGCGGCAAGGTCGAAAAGGGCCTCCGCCGCGAATACGGCAAGGGCACACTACAGGTGAGGGACACGAAATGCGCGTTGTTCGCCAAGCTGCCCCGCCAGTTGCAAGTCTGGAATTCTCACGGTGACAAACTCACCCGATTACCGCAGGGATTTAAAACCGTCGCGGTCACGGATAATTCACCGTTCGCCGCCATCGAACATCGCGCCAAAAAATTCTTCGGCCTGCAATTCCATCCCGAAGTCGTCCACACGCCGCGCGGGCGGGAGATTTTTTCCAACTTCGTTCATGGCGTCTGCGGCTGCGGCAAGGACTGGACGATGCGCAATTACGTCGAACAGGCCGTGGAAGAAATTCGCGCCCAGGTCGGCAAAGAAAAGGTGATTCTCGGCCTGAGCGGAGGGGTGGATTCGAGCGTGGCCGCGGCGCTGTTGCACAAGGCCATCGGCGATCAACTTACCTGCATCTTCGTCAACAACGGCGTGCTGCGGGCGCGCGAAGCCGAGGTGGTGCGCGAGGTGTTCGGGCGCAACTTTAAGATGAAGCTGCAATACGAGGACGCTTCCCGGCTTTTCCTCGCGCGGCTCAAGGGAGTCACCGACCCGGAGCGCAAACGCAAAATCATTGGGCGAACGTTCATTGAAGTTTTCCAGGCCGCGACTAAACGCGCGGGCAAGGCGAAGTTTCTCGCGCAGGGCACGCTTTATCCCGATGTCATCGAATCCGTGCCCATCGCCGGCAACCCCGCCGCGCTCATCAAGAGCCATCACAACGTCGGCGGGCTGCCCAAGAAAATGAAGTTCGCGCTGGTTGAGCCGTTGAAATGTTTGTTCAAGGACGAAGTGCGCCAGCTCGGACTCGAACTCGGTTTGCCCAAGGAAATCGTCTGGCGGCAACCGTTCCCCGGCCCCGGCCTGGCCGTGCGCATCCTCGGCGAAGTCACACCGGCGCGCTGCAAAATTCTTCGCAACGCCGACCGCATCGTGGTGGAGGAAATGAAATCGTCCGGCCTCTACTACAAGATCTGGCAGAGCTTCGCGGTCTTGTTGCCCGTGCGCAGCGTGGGCGTGATGGGCGACGAGCGCACCTACGATTACACCATCGCCATCCGCGCCGTGGAATCCCAGGACGGCATGACCGCGGACTGGGTGAAACTGCCCCACGCCATCCTCGAGAAACTCGCCAGCCGCATCATCAACGAAGTCAAGGGTGTCAACCGCTGCGTCTTCGACATCACCAGCAAGCCGCCGGGGACGATCGAGTGGGAATAGGCGTGAATGCAGGCAGCCGCCTCGGGCCACGCCACCTTTACCCTGCGATTGACGCTGTGCGTTGATTGCGCCAGCCTGCGCGCGTGCAAAACGAAAACGCCCGGCCGATTCCGCTGCCCTGGCTGGCGGCGTTTTTTTTCGCCGGCATCATCGCGTTTCACCTGGGTGGCGCGCTGGCGGGAAAATCGCTTTATCGTCCCATTCATCTCGGCACGGCGCTCGAATACTCCCGCGGCCCGGTCAATCTGTTGAAGCCGGTGCTGCTCGGGTTCAACGCCAACGGCTCGCCGACGGCGCAGGAATTCCCCATCTGGCAGGCGGCGGCGGGCGGCGTCCTCAAGTTCACTCGTACCGAGTGGTACGGCTGGGCGAACGTGACCTCGCTGCTTTTTTTCGCAACCGGCTTGTGGCCGTTCTTCCGGCTTGCGCGCCGTCACGTCGGCGAACGCGCCGCCGGGTGGAGTCTGGTCTTTTTCCTCGCGCAACCGCTGGTGGTCATCGCGGCGGGCATGGGTTCGACCGACGGTTTTTGCCTCGCCGCAACGCTTTGGTTTTTGTTTTTCGCGGACGAAATGATCCATGCGCCCCGTGCGTGGGTCTGGTGGTGGCCGACGACGGTGTTCGCGGCGTTGAGCGCCGTTTCCAAGCTGCCGTTCTTCATGGCAGCGGGCCTGTGCAGTGTGTTCATCCTGCTGGGGCACAACGCGCGGTCGGCGCGGAACTGGTTGTTGCTGGGAAGCGCGGGCCTCGTGGCCGCCGCGGTATTCCGGGTCTGGACGCAATATACGGACGCGTTGATGGCCGAAGCCGTGTACCCTTACGCGGAATTCAGGATCAAGTTCAGCCCGTTCGCCAGGTATTGGTATTTTGGCGATCTGAATTACCGGCTGAATCCCGGCGTGTGGTTAAAGGGCGGATGGCGTTTTCTCCACGCAACGCTTGGAAGCTTGCCGCTGGTGGCACTGCTGGCGACAGCCCTGCTGCGACCCGGGAATCGCATGCCAAAAATGTGGTTGTTAGCAACCTTTCTGACGACGCTGGTGTTCACGCATCTGGTCCTGGTGCATTGGCATTATTACCTCATGTGTTGCCCGGCGGTGGCACTGCTTTGCGGCGCGACGCTGGCGCGTTGGGAGCATTTTGGCGCGCTGGAATTGCCACGCCTCTGGCAACGGATGGCGTTGGTGGCAGTCGCGCTGGGTCTGTCCGCGGTGACCGGGGTCATCGCCACCAAAATTGCAATTTACTACGATTCCTATCCGAGGCGCATGGCCGACGTCATCCGGCAACACACCCAACCCGACGACAAATTGATCATCTACGGCGGCGATTGGGGCGGCGAAGAATTGTTCCGCGCGCATCGCAAGGGTTTCTACGTCATGGCCCTCGAAAGTTCGGCCAACAACCCGACCGTCAAGGGCCTCCGGAATCTCTTGAACAACGAAACCGATCTTCGGCGGTTGAAATCGCTTGGTTACAACAAGCTGGTTTTGATGAGCGAATCGCCCGTGCGCTTCGCCGCTGCCGCCATCAACCCCGGCAGCGAGCGGCGGCGCGCAGTTTATCCGGAACATTTTTTGCCGACCGTGGACTCGTGGCCGGCGGTTTTTCGTTCCGAGGACATCTTCATCAAGGAAATACCGCCGGAATAAAGCGGTCTGGATCAGCCGGGCGGCCTGGTCCGCGCTGGTCCGGGTTGGCTTGACTCTCACGCGCGGCGCGGCGAATTTGACCGCGCTTGGCGCAGGATTCCCAAGTCCCGGCGGCAGGCAGCTTGTTCGACCGGGTTTCGCGAACTCCCGCTGTGCAATCCCTGGTGCAGCGATTGGAGGATGGCGGAGCGTTGTCTTGCGCCGGAGTTGCGTCGCCCGCCCAGCCCTTTTTCGCCGCGCTGCTGCGGAAACTTTTCCCGAAGCGTCCGATTGTCGTCGTCACCGAAAACTTGAAGTCGCAGGAAAGTCTTCAACAAGACCTGGAAACCTGGCTTGGTTGGTCTCCGTTGTTCTATCCGGCCTGGGAAGTCATGCCGCACGAAGGCAAACTCCCCCACGCTGATGTCATCAGCGACCGGCTACAAACTCTGGTCGCCCTTGCTCCCGACTCAAGACTTAAGACTCAAGACTCGAGACTGGTCGTAACAAGCGTCACGGCGCTGCTCCAAAAAACCTTTGCGCCCGGAGAGCTGACGCGCCGGACCCGCACGCTGACACGCGGCGACCGCACCGATCCGCTCGATCTGGCCGAGTGGTTGGAAGCGCAAGGCTACGAACCTGAAGCGCAGGTCACGCAAAAAGGCGACATCGCCTTGCGCGGCGGGATTTTGGACGTGTTTCCGCTCACCAGTCCCTGGCCGGTGCGGTTGGAATTTTTCGGCGACGAATTGGAATCGTTGCGCGAGTTCGACCCGCTCACGCAAATGTCGCGCGGGGAAACTGACTGCGTCACCCTGCCGCCGGCGGGCGAACTTGGAATTTTGAAGTCCAGAGTCCAAGGTCCAGCCGACGCCGCGCTGGCGCGCTCTGGCGTGCCGGGGGAGTCCAGAGTCGAGGGACTGGCGACACTGCTCGACTATCTTCCACGCGAAACCATTTTTCTCTTGTGCGAGCCGGGGCAACTCGCGCTGCGTGCGGACGAATACGCGCAACAGATACCGACGGAGGACCCATTCTTCGTTGCGTGGGATGATTTCCGGCAGCAACTCACAAAGCACGGGATAACGGCCATGGGATTGGACGAAACTGACACACTCTCCCTCACCCCGGCCCGCTCCCGCTGGGAGAGGGGGAATCGTTCGCCGGTCTTGGGTAAATCGGAAGCTAGAGATGGCTCGGAAGACCCACAAGCGACCTTGAGCGACCGCAAGCTGTCCCCTCTCCCAGCGGGAGAGGGTGAGGGAGAAGCGCGCGAACCAATTCCCACTCCCGCACTGTTCACCACGCTCGATGCCTTCCGCCCGCTCGGTGAACGTGCGCCCGAGCCGCAGGTCGCCGAAGTCCAGCGCCGCGAGTTCTTCAATCAACTCCATCGCTGGCTGCGGCAGGATTACGCGGTCCACGTCTTCTGCAACAACGACGGCGAACGGCAGCGGTTCGAGGAAATTTGGGCAGAACTCGTAGGAGAGGCGTCGCGCCTGTCTCCATCTCAAAAACAAGAAATGAATGAGAACGGAGACAGGCGCGACGCCTGTCCTACGTTGTGCGTAGGCACGCTCTCTCGCGGGTTTCTGTGCGACGAGGCAAAGCTAGTCGTCGTAACGGACGCGGAGATTTTTGGCCGTTACCGGATTCAACGACCGCGCCGGCTCAAATCGCCGCACGCGCTGGCCACGCGCTCGGCGCTGGATATTGACTTCACGGATTTGGAAGACGGCGACCTGGTCGTGCATTTACAACACGGCATCGGGCGTTATCTCGGCCTGCAAAACCTGCCGACAACTTCCGGCAATCGGCAATCTGAAACTGAATGTCTCGTCATCGAATACGCCCCCGCTAATCCCGGCGACCAAGCACCCAAGCTTTACGTGCCCGTGACCGAGTCGCACCTGGTCAGCAAATACGTCGGCGCGGGCAAGGCGCATCCGCCGTTGAACACGCTCGGCGGCACGCGCTGGCGCAAGGCCAAGGAGCATGCCGAGGAAGCCGTGCGCGACGTCGCCGCCGAACTGCTGCAAATCCAGGCCGCGCGCGAAACGCAAGCCGGCCACGCCTTCGCGCCGGATGTCCCCTGGCAACGCGAATTTGAGAGTTCATTCATCTACGAGGAAACACCCGACCAGATGCGCGCCATCGTGGAAACGAAAGCCGACATGGAACGCGCCAAACCAATGGACCGGTTGATTTGTGGCGACGTCGGTTTTGGCAAAACCGAGGTGGCCATCCGTGCCGCGTTCAAAACGGTGATGGATGGGAAGCAGGTTGCTGTGCTGGTGCCGACCACGGTGCTGGCGCAACAGCACTTCAACGTCTTCCGCGAGCGCATGGCGGATTATCCGGTGCGCATCGAATTGCTCTCGCGTTATCGCACTCGTCGGCAACAGGAACGCGTCATAAAAGACCTGATCAACGGCGCGGTGGACATCGTCATCGGCACGCACCGGCTCGTTCAAAGCGACATCGGCTTCAAAGACCTCGGCCTGGTGGTGATTGACGAGGAACAACGCTTCGGCGTCTTGCACAAGGAGAAGTTCAAGCGCCTGCGGACACTGGTGGATGTGCTCACACTCAGCGCCACGCCGATTCCGCGCACGCTGTACCTGGCACTCACCGGCGCGCGCGACATGAGCACGATTCAAACGCCGCCGCACGACCGGCTGCCGGTGGAAACCATCGTCGCACAATACGACGAGCGTTTGATCCGCGACGCCATCCAACGTGAAATCAACCGCGGCGGGCAGGTTTTCTTCCTGCACAACCGGGTGCTGACGATTGATACCATGGCCCAGCGGTTGAAAAAGCTTTTGCCGCACGCGCGCATCGTCGTCGGTCACGGCCAGATGCACGCCGATGATCTGGAGGAGGTGATGACGAAGTTCGTGAATGGCGAAGCGGATGTGTTGCTGTCCACGACCATCATCGAAAGCGGCCTCGATATTCCCAACGCGAACACGATCATCATTGACCACGCCGACCGTTTCGGGTTGAGCGACCTTTATCAATTGCGTGGTCGGGTCGGCCGCTACAAACATCAAGCCTACGCTTATCTGTTGTTGCCGCGTCACGCCCGTTTGTTGACCGACGTGCGCAAACGCATCAGCGCCATGAAGCAATACTCCACGCTCGGCAGCGGCTTCAAAATCGCCATGCGCGATCTGGAAATCCGCGGCGCGGGCAATCTGCTCGGCGCGGAACAAAGCGGCCACATCACAGCGGTGGGTTTTGAGCTTTACTGCCAGTTGCTCAAGCAAAGCGTCGGATCGCTCAAGGGGGAGAAGGTCAAACCAAGGGTCGAGGTGGCCGTGCGGTTGGATTTTCTGGATGAGGAGAGCGTGAAACGCGAAACGGCCGGCGAAGATCACATTTCACGTTTCACGTTTCACGCGTCCCTGCCCCATTCTTACATCCCCGAACCGCAGCATCGCATCGAAGCTTATCGCAAGCTCGCCCAGGCCACGGACAAGTCCGCGCTCCACGCCCTCACCCGCGAATTGCGCGACCGCTTCGGCCCGTTGCCACCAGCAGTGGAACTGCTCCTGCAAATCGCCGAGTTGAAAATCCTCGCCAGCGAACGCGCGGTGACCGTCATCGAGGTGAAGGACGACAAGTTGATGCTCACCCGCCACAACGACTTCATCACGTTGGGGGGAAAGTTCCCGCGTTTGACAAAAAAGCTGCCGGGCGCCCGGTTGAAGGAGATCAAGAAACTTCTGTTGGCCCTGTAAAACCGGCGTTTTTTCGGTCGGACTTTTTTTGGCCCGCCGTGGCCAAAACCGACCGATTGACGCCGCCATCCAGCGGGGCATAATATTCACAACACGTATCCGAACCCGGTTAGAATAACGCTTAGATGGAAAGGCACGTGGTCATGAAAATGCAAACGTCTCCCTTCGTTCGCCCGCTTTCCCTGTTCTTTTTCGCACTCGTCCTGACGGGCGCATTTCCCACGGCGGCGCAAATCGCCATGCCGGTGGTCACGGTGCGCGCGCCCGATTCGTCCGCCGCCGAGACCGGCGACAAAGGCCGGTTCATTTTGCTTCGTGACGGACCGACCAACCTCGCGCTCAACGTCAATTGCATCCTCGGCGGCGCGGCATCCAACGGCGTGGATTACGTTGCCATCCCGAGCTTCATTCCCATCCCCGCCGGTGTGCGTGAAGTGCCAGTCCAGGTTACGCCCGTGGACGACTCGCTCGTCGAGGGGCCGGAGACCGTCGTGTTGCAACTTGCCTCCTCGCCTCTTCTCCCCCCGGTCAGTTATCTTATTGGCCCGTTAAGCAATGCCGTCGTGATCATCGCCGACAACGACGAATCGGCCACCAACCAGCCGCCGACCGTTCAGATCGTGTCACCGACCAATAGCGCAACGTTCGCAGCGCCCGCCAACGTCTGGTTCTGCGCTGATGCGCGCGATGCCGACGGTTATGTGGACTACGTGGAGTACTTCGCAAACAACATCCGCATCGGCGCCCGCACGAACTGCCTGCTCTGCGCTTCAATTCAGAATCCGTTTTGCTTCATGTGGACCAATGTCCCGCCCGGCGCTTACGCGTTGCGGGCCAAAGCCACGGACAATAAAGGCGCGATGACCTGGTCCAGTCCGGTGGAAATTCACGTAAACCCTCCGCCGTTGCCGGTGGTGACCATCGTCGCGTCCGACCCGCAGGCCGCGGAAATTCCACCCGTCCCGCCGGGGCTGGAGATGCCGCAGAAAATTGATCCGGGAGTGTTCCTGGTTACGCGCACCGGCGGCACCAATCTGCCCATGACGGTTTATTACACCGTGAGCGGCACGGCCTCCAATGGCGTGGACTACGGAACATTGCCCGGCCAGGTCACCATCCTGGCGGGCGCGCATTCGGCCGCGATTGAAGTGATGCCGATTGACGACTCGCTGGTTGAAGGCACGGAATCCGTCGTGGTCCGGCTGGCGCCCGTGGCGTGCATTGCCATTTATCCGCCGCCGCCGGAGTGCTATCAAGTCGGCTCGCCCAACGAAGCGGTTGTCTTCATCGCGGACAACGATTCACCGGCGAATCTCCCGCCGGATGCAAGAATCACCAAGCCGCTCGATGGGCAAACCTTCGTCGCGCCGACAAATGTCGCCATCCGCGTCGAAACCAAGGACCGCGATGGTTACGTGGATCATGTGGAGTTCTATGCCGGAACGAATTTGATCGGCGAACAAACGCGTTACTACCTCACGCCGCCGCCACCGGGCCAGCTCGCCGTCTTTGAAATGACCTGGACCAATCCTCCTGTGGGCCGGCATGAGTTGCGGGTCAAAGCGCGCGACGACGACGGGGCGTCTGGCTGGTCACAGGTGGTGACGATCTGGGTCGCGAACACCAACCTCCCGCCGCCACCACCCATCGTCACGATTTCCGCGCCCGATCCCGTCGCGTCCGAGGGAACGAATTGCTACCAGATCATGATTTATCCACCGCCGAACAATCCTTGCGTCTCGAACACGGCGACGTTCGTAATTCGCCGCGCCGGGCCGACGAACAACGCGCTGACCGTCAACTACTGCATCAGCGGCACGGCCTCCAACGGTGTGGATTACCTGGAACTGCCGGGCGCTGTGACGATTCCCGCCGGCCGGCGCGCGGCCGAATTCAAGGTCGTGCCCATTGATGACAACTTGCGCGAAGGAGTTGAAACGGTGGTGCTGAGATTGTGCGTGCCGCCAACGGCGACCGCAGCCATCCCGCCCTACGTCATCGGTTGTCCGGGTCGCGCCGCGGCGATCATCGTGGACAACGACGAACCGCGACCGGCAACCGGGCCGCTGCCGGACCGCTGCTTCCACGTCGTCAAACCGGGCGCCAACGGCTCGTGGTGGCGCATCGAGTGTTCCACCGACATGTTGCAATGGACGCCGATGGTTACGATTCCCGTGATTGACGGCGCGATTGATTTCGTGGACCCGGACGCGGATGAATTGCCGAACCGCTTTTACCGCGCCGTGCCGGATTCACCACCGCCATCGGAGTGAGGTGGGAACAGGAATCGAGGTGGGAAAGGCCGCCGCGCGCGGCCTTTCTTTTTAGTGACGTGCCTGTTCTCGGTTGCTCACCGATACGGCTGGTGCAACTGGACGGGTTTGCTTTTTTGCTTCGCTCGCACGCGGAGATTGAGCACCTCCACGCCCACCGAGAACGCCATCGCGAAGTAAATGTAGCCCTTGGGAATTTCCTTATGGAAACCTTCCGCCACCAACGCGAAGCCGATCAGCAGCAGAAAACTCAGTGCCAGCATCTTCAAGGTCGGATGCCGGTGAATGAAATCACTGATGTGCCCGGCAAAGAACAACATGAACACCAGCGCGATGATGACCGCCGCGATCATCACACCCAGATGCCGTGCCATGCCCACGGCGGTAATGACCGAGTCGAGCGAGAACACGATGTCGAGCAGCAGGATTTGAAACACCACCGCTGCGAACTTCGGCGCGACGCGGCTGGTCACCTCACCGTCTTCACCCTCCAGCTTGTCATGGATCTCATGCGTGCTTTTCCACAGCAGGAACAATCCGCCGAGCAGGAGAATCAGGTCGCGTCCCGAAACCGGGTGGGGAGCGTGCAGAATTCCTAGTGTGGGAATTTCGAACAACGGTTTGGTCAGCTTGACCATGAACGCCAGGCCGCACAACAACAGCACACGGGTGATCAATGCCAGCATCAGGCCGGTTTGCCGCGCCTTGGCTTGTTGTTCCGGCGGCAGTTTGCCCGCGAGAATCGAAATGAACACAATGTTGTCGATGCCGAGCACGATCTCCAGCACCGTCAGCGTCAACAGGCTGATCCAGATTTCCGGTTGCGTAATCCATTCCATAGCGGGCGCAATGCTTGGGATGGGCGGGAGAAAGTCAATGGCAATGGCGCGCGGCACTCCGGGCGAGCGTGCCAAGAAATGACCACGGGAATTTCCAGCCGTCAGACTCTCCCTCACCCTGACCCTCTCCCGCGGGGAGAGGGAACAGCCACCCTCTGTATCTCCCGTTGCCATTGACCGTCCGGCCAATCCAGTCGCCCGCTTCCTCGTGAGACAGAGCGCGATTCCCCCTCTCCCAGCGGGAGAGGGCCGGGGTGAGGGAGAGCGCTTAGCCTGCTCCCTTATTGGCCAATTACTGACCTGCGGTCTGGAACGCGGGGCGCGTAAAAAAACTCGCCGCCATGACTTTCCCAATTCATTTTCTCCGCGTGCATCTGGCTCACTTGCGTCTCCGTGACTTCCGCAACTACGCGCGGTTGGACGTGGATTTCACGCCCGGATTCCATTTGCTGCTCGGCAACAACGCGCAGGGCAAGACCAACATCCTCGAAGCCATTTACCTCATGGCCACCTTGCGCTCCTTTCGCGGCGTCGGCAGCGCGCAAATGATCCGGCACGGCCAGAAAGGCTACTTCGTCGGCGGCAAGGTCGTGGGCGGAGCAATCCCCGCAGCTTTTCCCCCTCTCCCCGTCGGACGGGGAGAGGGCCGGGGTGAGGGGCAGTCCGGGTGTGCCGAAACAGAAAGCGCTCAAGTCACGAACCCCTCACCCCCGCCCTCTCACCGCTTGAGCGGAGAGCGGGAGCCGAAGGCATCGCCAGACATTCTGACCAGCCACCACGAACGCGAAATAAAAATGTATTGGTCCGCCCGGGAACGAAATCTGGCGCTTGACGGCCGGCCCGTGAAGAAACTCTCCGAATACCTGGGCACGTTGCGCACGGTGATTTTCTGCACGGAAGACCTGCTCCTCGTCAAAGGCACGAGCCGCGTCCGACGCCGCTTCCTCGACTTGCTCCTTGCGCAAACCCAGCCCGGCTACCTGCCGTTGCTCCAGCGCTACATGGTTGCCGTCCGTTCGCGCAACGCCCTGCTGAAAAATCATTCCGCCGATGAAGCCACCCTGGACAGCTTCTCCCGCGAACTCGTGAAGCTCGGCGAGGAGATCATCCGCCATCGCCGCGAACTGGTGCCGAAGTTTTCGCCGCTGGCCCGGCTCGCGTATCGCCGCATTTCTCACGACGCTGAGGAGTTGCGTTTGGAATACCAGCCCAGCGTGAAACAAGATTTCGCCGTGGAACTCGCCCAATCCCGCGCGCGCGAACGGAGCTATCGCATGACCCTTGTCGGCCCGCACCGCGACGACCTGCAATTTCTGCTGAACGACAAATCCGCCGCGCAATTCGGCAGCGAAGGCCAGAAACGCACACTGGCCATCGCGCTGAAAATGGCGCAGGCCGAATACCTCACCGGCATCCACGGCAGCGCGCCGGTGCTCCTGATTGACGACGTGATGGGCGAACTGGACGCCAAACGCCGCAGCGGGTTTCTCCCGTTGTTGGAACAAGCGCGCAAAACCAGCGGCCAGGTTTTCATGACCGCCACGGAGGAAAACTGGCCGCGCGAACTGGGCCGCGATTTGCAGCGGTGGGAAGTGAAAGACGGAACGCTTCGAGTGCAGCCTTGAGCGGTGAAGCTCCAAGGACCAACATCCAAGCTCCAGAGAAACGCCAAACATCAAACCTCAAACCCCGTCGCAGAATTGCGCCTTGGCTATTGTGACTTGGAAGTTCTCTGAATGTTGGAGCTTGGTCCTTGGAGCTTTTAATACGCCGGATATACCGCGCGATAATACCGCTGGCCGGCAGGTTGAACCGCGTCGCGCAACTCAAATATGCAGTTGGTGGGTGCGGTGAGGTTGGTCAGCTTCTGCCAGTTGGCCGGCGACATGGCGGGCGTTTGTTCGATGGTATAAGTGATTCCCGGCGTCCCGTCGAACCGCGCTACGAAATCGCCTACATCGAAGGATGAGGAAATCACGTTGGCAGGCAGAACCAACTCTGCTTTTGCCACATGCGCTGAAGTCTTTCCGCCCGCTGTCGTGAAATACCCTCCTGCATCCAATTGACTGCCCGATATTGCCAGCACCCACACCCATTTGTTCATTCCCCGAACGCAGTTGGAACCAAATAACCTTTCATCTCAGACAAGGGTGCGTTCCGTTGTTATCATTTCCCTTTGCGCCCGCGCGCATTTCCGCTGACATTTCCTCGTGTCGTTATCCGATGTCATCCGAAAGAAGTTGAGCACGCTACCGCACAAGCCCGGCGTGTATCTGATGAAGGACCGCTTTGGCACGGTCATCTACGTCGGCAAGGCGCGCGATTTGCGCAAGCGGGTCAGCCAGTATTTTCATCCGTCCCGCCGCATGGGGTGGGACTTGAAATTCAACGCGCTCGTCGAGGCGATTCACGACTTCGACGTGCACGTGGTCAAAAGCGAACCAGAGTCGCTGTTGCTCGAAGGCAAACTCATCAAGGAATTCCAGCCGCGCTACAACGTGAGCTTCCGCGACGACAAACGTTTCCTGATGGTGAAGGTGAACCTGAACGATCCAATTCCAAACTTCGCCTTCGCCCGCCTCCGCAAGGATGACGGCGCGCGTTACTTCGGGCCTTTCGTGAATTCAAGCGCGGTGCGCAACACGCTGGCGCTCGTGCGCAAACAATTCAACCTGCGCGGTTGCCGCGTGTTCACGCCGGGCGAGGCGGATTACAAGCATTGCCTCTACGCCCATTTGAAATACTGCACCGCGCCGTGCATCGGCAACGTGACCCGCGAGCAATACGTCGAACAGGTCCGCGCCGCGTGTGACTTCCTTGATGGCCAATGCCGCGAGATGAAGGAGCAACTCGAACTGGAGATGCGCAAAGCCGCCGCGTCGCAGAATTACGAGAAAGCCGCCGACCTGCGCGATCTTATCAAGGACCTGGAGCGCACGACCAAACGGACGGAAAAATTCGCGCGCGTACCGTACACTTTGCCGTTGGCGATTGATCCGGAGGGCGATCTGGCGGAACTGGCCAACGTTCTCGGCCTGGTCTCGCCACCGCAACGCATCGAGGGTTTCGACATCTCGAACATCAGCGGCACGTTTGCCGTGGCGTCGCTGGTGAGCTTCAAGCAGGGCCGGCCCGACCGCGCGAATTATCGTCGCTTTAAAATCAAAACCGTCGAGGGACAAGATGATTTTGCCAGCATGGCGGAAGTGGTGCGGCGGCGTTACACGAGGGTGTTAAATGAGTCTCGTGGCTGCGCGCGTGAGAGCACGGCGGATTCAGCCGTGGTCTTACGACCACAGCTACGGGACGTGGGTGGCGAGGCGATTCCGCAGGAGTTGCAGAAGCTGGTGGACGAGACAAGCCGGCGGGTGAGACGAGGCGGAAAACCGAAAGCTGTAGCGGCGGTCTATGACCGCCGTGACGAAGATCGGCGCTCACAGAGCGCAGCTACAAATCTGCCCGATCTCATCCTGATTGACGGCGGCAAGGGCCAGCTCAACGCCGCCTGCGCTGAACTGACGAAACTCGGCCTGGAAAAAATTCCCGTTATCGGTCTCGCAAAGGAGTTCGAGGAAATTTACCGTCCCGGCGAAAGCGCGCCGTTGCGACTTGGACTCGACCATCCCGCGGTGAAACTCCTGCAACGCGTCCGCGATGAATGTCATCGCGTTGCCAATTCCTACAATGCGCAACTTCGCATCAAGCGCATTTCCGAGAGCATTCTCGATGACTTTCCGGGCATTGGCGAACAGCGCAAGGCGGTCTTGTTGAAAAAGTTTGGTTCGGTTCAGCGATTGCGCACTGCGACGCTTGAGCAGATCGCCGCTGTGCCCGGTTTCGGTGGCAAAGCGGCGGCAGAGTTGAAGGCGTTTCTGGAAGCGCGGTCGGTTTGCCCGGGGAGTTCCTAACCACGACATACACGAAACACACGAAAGGCATTTACAGCAGAGCGACTTGATTTCGTCAATGCGGGTCAGGCTTTCGTGTCATTTCGTGTGTTTCGTGGTTCCAAAGAATTTTCGCGGAGAAATTCATGTTCATTCACGTCGCTTCGTGGTTTAAGCTCGAAAGCACATGAACATTCAAGTGGCTGTCCTGTGCGACGCGGCGACCGACGACAACGGCAAACTCAACCTCCTGGGCGCGTTCGATACGATTTACGCACGCGAACTGCCGGCCATCCATCCGCAATGCGCCGTGGCGTTGCGCGTCACCTTCCTGAGCGGCGACGAGGGCAAGCGCCAGTTGAAACTCAACTTTGTGGATGCCGACGGCCACGCCATCATGCCGCCGATCGAAATTCCGGTGGAAGTCACTTTGCCCGAGGACATCCACTTCGGTACGCGCAATTTCATCATCAACATTCAGCAATTGAAGTTCGACGAGCCGGGTCTTTACTCGGTGGACATCGCGCTGGATGAACAATCACAGTCGAGCATTCCGCTGCTGGTCAAACACGTTCCGCCGGCGCAGCCGGCCTGAAAGTTCCTGGCCCAAAGGCGCCAAGCTCAAGAAAAGTTACCCGCTGACATGGCCAGCCGCCTCCGAGGAATTTCCCTTGAGCTTTGAGCTTTGAACTTTGAGCTTATTCCCATGGCCGACACTTTTCTCCTGGCGCTGTTTATCTTCGTCGCGGCGCTGCTTTACTCGTCGGTCGGTCACGCCGGTGCTTCCGGCTACCTCGCCGCGATGGCGCTGTTCGGCCTGGCGCCGGAAGTGATGAAACCCACCGCGCTGGTGCTCAATCTCATCGTGGCCACCGTGGGCACGATCCGGTATGCACGCGCGGGGCACTTCGCGTGGAACGTGTTTTGGCCGTTCGCGATTTTGTCCGTGCCGCTGGCGTTCGTGGGCGGATGGATGAAGCTGCCGGTCCCGACTTACAAAATCATTCTGGGGGTCGTGCTGCTGTTCGCCGCGTGGCGGCTGGCGTTTAAACAATCCACCCACGCGCCAGCGGAACAGAAACCGATCCCGCTGCCACCCGCATTATTGATCGGCGCGGCAATTGGTCTGCTCTCCGGTCTGACCGGCGTGGGCGGCGGGATTTTTCTTAGCCCGTTGTTGCTGTTTCTGGGCTGGGCGGACACACGCAAGACGGCCGGCGTCTCCGTCGTGTTCATCCTCGTCAATTCCGCCTCGGGCTTGTTGGGACACCTGGCGAGCGTGAAGAACGTGCCGCACGAAATTGTCTGGTGGGCGCCGGCCGCCCTGATTGGCGGGCTGATCGGCTCGGAACTCGGCAGCCGCCGCCTCGCGCCGATGACGATGCGCCGAATGCTGGCAGTGGTGCTGGTGGTGGCGGGAGTGAAGATGCTGCTGACCAGATAGAGCTTTTGCTGCTCCTTCAATCTTCCCGCCCAGGTAGCGGCTCTCTTCAATTGTTGTTTTGATTCATGTGCCACTCCGGCCTTCGGGCGACTGAATTGAACTCATCTCTGAACGCGCACAAGGAAACAAGCCCACCAAAGGGGTTTCCTCGTTTTTCGTGCCAATCCGTCGCAAAAAAGGCGGCCCACGCATCTGCCCAAATGCCACCGCCACCGGCTCTTCGACTCCGCCCCATACCCAAATGAAACAGGTGCATGAATT
Source organism: uncultured Bifidobacteriaceae bacterium (assembly GCA_964458575.1). Classification (GTDB taxonomy): domain Bacteria; phylum Verrucomicrobiota; class Verrucomicrobiia; order Limisphaerales; family JADLHS01; genus CAYWMD01. The sequence continues at coordinate 25,440 of CAYWMD010000032.1, forward strand.
GGTCGCGGGTAAATGAAAAATGAAACTGGTTTGCGTTCATATCCCCGGCGATTGACGATGCACCCAACAATTTGGCCCGTTTTTCCCATAGGGCGATGTAGTTTTCAAATTCTTCGCAAGGCATACCGTATCGAATTCGAGCGCCGTCAATTTGGACAAGATTCTTCCAAGGTTCGGGAAACGGAGTTAAGGGGTTCTTAAAGTGGAGAGACCCAACAAGCTCAATACGATTTAACCGCCCAGAATCAAACTCCAGGATCAGATCTGTTGTCTTGATCTGTTTATCGATGCCTTTCCGCGCGACCGGAGATGGATTGTCGACCGCAGAAGCAACGAGCATCTTTTCAACGTCCTCAAGCTTCTGGCCAAAGTGTATCTGTTCGCCGTCGTGAAGAATGAATTGAGAGATTGGCAGGTCGAGCCGCATGATGGACCTCAACGATAGCTTTCCCATTCCGGCTCGTTCTCGAAAATCCAGCGATAATAGTCCCGCTCCTTCAATTTCGCCCCGGCTTCTTCATCCACCACCACCGTGCAGCGCGCATGCAATTGCAACGCCGTCGCCGTGACCATGCTGCTGATCGGGCCTTCCACGGCCTGTGCGATGACGTCGGCCTTGCTGTCGCCCGTGGCCAGCAGGATGCAACGGCGCGCTTCGATGATCGTGCCCACGCCCATGGTGATGGCACGACGCGGCATTTTATCCTCGCCGCCGAACAGGGGGGCGTTTTGTTTGATCGTGGTGGGGGTGAGGGCTTTGACCCGGGTGCGGGAGCGCAGCGCGGAGAGCGGTTCGTTGAAGCCGATGTGCCCTGATTTCCCAATGCCCAGGAGTTGCAGGTCAATTCCGCCAAACCGTTGCATGAGCGCTTCGTAATGCCGGCACTCGGCGTCGAGATCCGTGGCCAGCCCGTTCGGGAGATGCGTGTTGCGTTCGTCAATGTTCACCTGACTGAACAAATGATGGTTCATGTAATGCCGATACGAATTCGGATCGCTCGGAAACAACCCGACGTATTCATCCAGGTTGAATGTGCTGCACAGTGAAAAATCCAATCTCTCGGTTTTGTGCAGGCGCACGAGATGGCGATAAACACATTCCATCGTCTTGCCGGTCGCCAGGCCGAGGACGAGATGCGGGTTGGCGCGCAGGTCGTGCGCCACGATGCGGGCTACCAGCGAAGCGGCGGCTTCTTTGTTCGGTTGTATGATGACTTCCACGGTCACGATTAAACCACGAAGAGACGCGAATGAACATGAATTTCGGGAGCAAACTTTTAACGCAGAGCGCGCCGAGATTCGCAGAGGTTCGCTGAGATATGCTGTGCCAGAAATCCGATAACAACAGACCTGCTCTGCGTCTCTTTGCGGACTCTCCGAACTCTGCGCTAAAGAAACGTCACCTTTGAAGCCAACCGGCAACTCCGGAACAAAGTTGATTTGGGCCGTGTTTTCGATGAGTTTCAAGGCGTCATGGCGCTGATCAATTGTCCCGAGTGCGGAAAGCAGGTTTCGACCGCGGCCAAAGCGTGTCCGGGTTGCGGTTTTCCCGTGGCGGAAAAGGTGGCGCAGGGCGAGGTCGAATCACAAACAGCGGGGCAGCCAGCCAACGAACTGCTCGTCGAAGTGCGTCCCTCGTGCTGGAACTTTTTCTGGCACTGGTTCTTTTTCTTTCTAATCGTGCCGCCCATCATTGCGTGGTATCGGCGCGCCTCGCTGGTCCTGCGCGTGTTCCCGAACCGCATCACCATTGAGCGCGGCGTGTTTTCCAAGTGTTATCAGGATTACTTGCCCCGTGACATCCGCTCCATTGACATTGACCAGAGTTTTCTCGCGCGCATGGTCGGGATTGGCGACATGACCATCTCCACTGCGGCAACGGCGGAGGCTTCCGAGCGACTCGAAGGCATTCCCGATCCGAAAGGCATTCGGGAATTGATCCTCGAACAGCGGGGCCACGGCTGAGGGCTTGTTGTTTCCCCGGTCCCCGGCGGGCGGCACTCCGGGCCGCAGCAGCTACAAAACACGGCGCTTGGGCAGAGCAAATTAGTCCGCGCGCCGATCGTTGGGTGGCACGTTCCCGGGACTTCCCGGTCAGAATTTTGGCAGCACGTTGATGATGCCGCCGTCCGGCGGCATCCGGTCGGGAATGGCCTTGTGATCCGCCATCTGCCGGGCCATCTCGTTTTTCAATTTCTCAACCCGCTTCGCGAGTAGCGGGTCCGCGATAAGATTCCGGAACTCCATCGGGTCGGCGTTCAAATTGTAAAGTTCCTCGGTGTAGCGGCTCGGCTCGCCGTCCCCGCTCGGGTAGCAAATGTATTTCCAATCGGCAGTGCGGATGCCGCGAACGTTGGGCGTGTAGGGAAATTCCTTTTCGTAGTTGTAGAAATATAGCCATGACGTGCGCCAGCCACGCATGTTGCCTTCAAGCAGCGGCACCCAGGATCGCCCGTCAATGCCCTTCAGCGGTTCGGCGCCGCAGATATCGAGGATGCTGGGCGCGAGGTCAAGGTTGAGGACCATTTCCTTGATCACCTTCTTCCGCGGAATCAACGGCGGATAACGCACGACCAACGGCACGCGGATGCTTTCCTCATACATCGTGCGTTTGTCCACGCGGCCATGCTCACCGAGCGCAAAGCCGTTGTCCGACGTGAAGATGATTACCGTGCGGTCCAACAGCCAGTTGTCCTTGAGCGCCTCGTAAAGCCGGCCCACGCTGTCGTCCACCGAAAGCAACGTGCCGAGATAAGCGCGGACGAACTTGCCGTGGTCCTTGTAATTGTAGAGCGGCCCGCCGGCGCCGTGCCACGTGGGGAAACTCTCCGCGAGCCAGGCGGGTTTGCCGTCGCGCCAGGCGTCGTAGTTCACCGGTTTGGCGATGGGTGAATTATCGAAGGCATGCTCGTATTTCGGCTCCGGCTCGATTGGCCCGCCATGCGGCGCTTTCTGACCGAGGACCAGGCAAAACGGTTTGTTGTGGGGCCGATTTAGCCACTTCACGACATGATCGGTGACGACTGTGGTGTAATAGCCTTTGATGAATTCGCGCCGGCCGTTGATGTTCCAGGTGTTGTCGAAGTAACGCCCCTGACCCGCGTGGCTCATCCAGAAATCAAACCCCGACCGCGGCGCGTCGTTGGTTTCGCCCATGTGCCACTTGCCGAAGTACGCCGTCTCGTAACCGGCCTCGCGCAACCGCTTCGGATAACTCGGCAGCGAATCGGGATACTCCGTAAAATTGTTCAACACGCCGTGGCGATGCGCGTAAAGCCCGCTCATCATCGTCGCGCGGCTCGGCGAGCAAAGCGACGTGGTGACGAACGCGTTAGCGAATCGCGCCCCTTCGGCGGCAAGCCGGTCGAGGTTCGGCGTCTTGAGCAGGGGATACTCCACGCAACTCATCGCGTCCCAACGCTGGTCGTCGGTGACGATGACCAGCACGTTTGGGCGGCGGTCGGCGGCGGACAGCGAAAACGCAACCAGCAGCAGAGAAGTGAACAAACAGGTCAAGCGAATGAGCGTAGTTCTCATGTCTCCGAGATTACGCCGACAATAAAGAGCGCCAAGCAAAAAGGCCGGCACACATTGGCTTGTCCACAATTATCTCCGCTCAGAGTTTGCCGGAGCATTGGTTTCTGCCAACGGATAAAGACATTCGTTCAACTCAGTTCTTCGACCATCCGCTTCAAGCCGGTAGTATTTCGAGCTGCTGGTTAATTGGCCGTCTTTTGGATTCAAGAAATACTGTTGATCCTGCACGTACATTCCCGAAGTGGGCTCAAAAGTGAAATCCTGATCCGTCACGGGTGGAAACACCGAGACAAATTTCACCTTGATCTTGTCGGTAGGCTGGGTTGGCTTCCGTTGGCGTCTTGCTTCGCGAGTCCACGCGGAAGGCAGCCATCCACCGGGCGTCTGCTGGTACTCGATCTCGGTGGTGCCTTGGGTGCCGTGCCCATATGAAATCGCTTTGACAATCGCCGAATCTCGTTCCACGTCCACCCAAAACTCCTTCTCCATATGCATTGAATGCAATTTGGTTTCCCATGTTGCCCGAACTCGCGCGCACAGGCGACCACCCACATTGACCGCGCCCGCGAAAGTAAAGGCCTTTGGATCGTTGGTCGGAACGAGTGCGGTAGGTCGAACCCACACCTCACCCGTGGGCACGATGCCAGCCGCATAGAACAAGGGATGATAATCTGTATGAAAAATTCCCGGCGGCATCAATTGCGGATCGCCTCGCGCCGTCCAGAAATCCACGTGATGTCTGGCTGAATTACCACGAATGGGAGAGTCTGTGTTCTCCAGGATTCGGACGCGCAATGCCGAGCCGTCTCCCATCTCGATGCAATGAATGCGATAAAGCGACCGAGACAGATTGTTGTAACCTTGATCATCAAACTCGATCCGAAAACGGTTGCGGGCTAGATCAAGCAGGACGGTTCGGTTCAGCGTTCCCGTGACGTCGTGATCAGGATTGTCTTTGTCGTCCTTGGCTTCGGGATCACCCGGGTTGGGATTAAACAGACCCTTTGGCCAGGTTCGCGTTCCGGCGAGTTCATATCGAACCACCGCTGCGCGCTCCCGACGCTTCTGCCAGCCTTGAAGAATTTTCGGCAACGGATCTTCTCGAAAGAAATCTTCTGCTGAGACGATAGCGGGCGATCCAAAAAACCATCCGAGCAAGATGTAGAGCGAAACAACGTACCGTTGTGAGTGATTGATGAGAGTCGTCCTCATTTTGGTTTGCGGGCTAATTGTCAGTTTGACGTAACTTCCTCGCGTTATGGGCTCGGCGCTCAATTTCTGGATCGGAGACCGGTTTCCACTGATCACCCACAACCAGATATCCCAAGGTTCGGTTTTCTGGAAGATTCGGCGGACGCGCATCGGACACAAGCAGTTCCCCCGGCGTTACGATGTGGCTCGCCAAGTCCTTTTCCGGAAAACTAATGCGGGTCACGGTCAGTTCAGACACTAGGTGAACACGCAGATCGCTGGGATCTTTCGTGCTCCAGTCAGAAGATGAAAGCGCGCAGGTCGTTCTCAGCGGAAATGTGGTCCCATTGAAGTTCGTCGTTTCAATCACTTGATAATGAAAATCGAGAAAACCGTTATCCAACGGCGCAGCATATCGGTGGATTTCACCTTCGGGCCCGTTTTGTGTGACCGTCAATTCGATGCTGAATCCGTTATTGGTGACCATCAGTTCGGAAACGAAAGTTTTCTCCGGAGCCATATGCTTCAGGACATAAAAGCCTTCATTCTGAGGAGCGTTGAAAATGTCCGGGCGGCAAATTGGTAAATTGATGAATCTTCGCATTCGCCGTCCATCAATCAGTGGCAAATCCGGGCGCGGACAAAGGCTCAACCACGGAATCAACAACTCTGGTCGGCCTGGTGGTGGGAAGAGATTTGGACACGCACTTGCGGTCGCTGTCAAACCACTGTTCGTGCCGTGTTCGAACAGGGTGTAGGAACGGGTACCGTCTGGAATCCTCATGCAGTTCTCAACGTTCGTGCGCGTGGAGGTGGCTGGGTATCGCGCCTCAACCTCCCACCAGCCGTTGCTGTAGAGAAAAACCACGGCTGAATCTGTGTCGTAATTCAGAGTCTTTGTGTCCGCCCGGAATCCGCGTGTCAACAGGCGGGCTTCGGCAACAAAAGGCGGGATCACCGCCGAGTCAGGACTCTTCTCCTTCCGCGTCCTCTTACCTTCACCCATTCGCCCGGCGAATGTTTTCGCCAGGTGTTGGAATGCGGAATCGTTTTCCCAAGAGCTGGGCAGGCCCAGCGGGGTGATCCAGACACGAAACGTTCCCCGGCGAAACCACAACGTCACACCACTCGCGTTGCGGAAGAGCACGGCATCGTCGCCGACCTCACGAACCGGCACTTTTTGATATCCTTCAGCATCGGACGCGAGTAGTTGATCAAAAGCCGCAACCACTCCCGGCTTGTTCCGATAGCGCTCGATTTGCACCTCATAGCGAAGGGATTGGTTTGTCGTTCGAAAATCAAAGTGAGCGTGAGCCCAGCCGGAGATTGGATTGGCAGGATTGCGGACAGCCTCCCGGTCCGCCTGTGTGCGGGCTTCGGGCCGCGGCGCGGACGTCGCAACAATTTCAGGCGGACTGCTGGCCGGATCAAACAACAGACCTATTTCCCGGCTCCACCCGACGCCAAGAGCTCCGACCGTTGGGATTACCTCCATTACGGACAAGGGTGGCGCGTCTTGAGCGGAAACATTGAAGAAGAGGTTGACCACTCCAATCGCTACGAGACCTTTCGATGTTTTCATGGTCGGTGTCGGTTGTTCGGAGGTTTGTTCATGTAATGCGATGAATGGGGGGACAGCGTCAAGGTTGAGCCGGTGATCGCGCCTGTTTCACCCGCGCCACTTTTTTCGCAAACTTTTCTTGAAGCGCTGGATCGTTGGTCGGAGTCGCGAAGGCATTGGTGGAGGAATACAGCAGCGCATTACACCGACTGGCCTCATCCCGGAATCGCCAATCTATGACGGAATGCTGGCGACCGGCCGCAAAAACGCTTGGCAGTGTGGTCGCGGCACGGATGGATTTGATCTTGCCTTCGCCGCGCCAGAAAGTATTGCCGTTTTGCACATACGGGCGGCCGTTTTGAAAGAACTCGAATTTCGTGGGGAACGTCCGGCCGAGGAAGTTGGTGAATTCAACGACCTCGTAGTGAAAGGTGAGAGCCCCTTCTGGGAGCTTGTAAACGACGTTCAGCGGATAATCCTTGAAGCATCGCGACGACATCCATTCCTTTTCGAAGTCGTCCACGGAGGACGGATAGAGCGACCTGGACAAAAAAAGGTCCACTTTTCGCGGCAACCCGCATTCTTTTTGCAACATCTCGGTTTTGTCCAAATACGCGAAGCGATCGGGCGTGTGATGAAGGTCGTCCAGCGGCAGCGGGACAAGGCGCCCCGCGCGTTCCAGATATACGCCGGAACAAAAGGCCAGCCAGGTGAGATTCGCAATCGCGTCCCCCATCGGATGACCGTTGCGCGATTCCCAGATATTGATCGTCGGGCTTTGAGAACCGACGCCCCGCAGGCTCATGAAAACATTGGTCTCGTCGAACAACCATTTCGATTCGCCACCTGACATAAAGTCGCTTTCGATGCTCCATTGGTTTGTCCCGGTGATGCACACGAAAGAAATGGTTCGGGAAAGTCGCGCGGCTTCGTTGGTTGTCGAGCCGCGGTCGTTGGTCAGCACGATTTCCCCCGAGATTTGCACAAACTGCGCGGCGCAGTGCTGGAGTGAGGCCAGCAGACAAATCATCACAGCCCATCCTCGTGTGTGGTTGATGAGAGGCGTTCTCATTTTGGTTCGCGGGCTAGTTGCCAGTTCGACGCATGAGTTGGTCTTGCTCTTCATTTCCTAACCGCAGCGGATGCGCACTGGACCCGGAGTTTGCCGTATGCCGGCCTTACTTTTCATCCAGCTCAAGAACGCCCAGATCCACGGGCGGTCCCTCTGGGTCATCGGCTTCGGGAATGGTAACTTCCTTGGTCAGTGTGCCAAGGGGTTCGTAGAGAGGCGAAAACGTACCATGCACCGGTTTGGTTTGATCCGAGAGCCGGAGCTTCAGCTCGTAAGTCCCAGGATCAACATCGTCGATCCTGAACGAGCCGTTCTGGTCAAAGACCAACGTGTAACGCTTTTGGTGGTTTTGGGCCTCCCGACCCGCTTCCGACTGCCAGAAGGCCGCCTGCTCCGCCATCCATTTTTCCTGAGCTGCTTGAAATTCTGTTGGCGAGGGGAAAGCTTCCGGCTTTGGTGCGGGGCTCGAACCGGGCAGTTTGGTCGCCATGGTTTGGACGTCCAGTTGCCAATTGATCTTTTGCTTCGGTTCGCTGCTCTTCAGTACGACACGGCCGATAACCTTCCTCCCGGTGCCGCCCAAGTTCACGAAGTTGGTCTGGCCTGCCTCCACTTTGATTTTGGTCTGAAGGTTTTGGGGGATCGCGCCACCCTGACCGTCACGGAAATTGAGTCGGTGGGCGAGTTGCAGGGACCACGGGGGCACGCCAAAAAAAGCAAAATGGCCCTCGGCGTCGGTCCGGGTTTCCAGGAAGAGGGAATAGCCGGTTCGCTCGCCAATCGGCGGTGAGTAGCTAAGATCAATGTTTTGATTGGCCCCGGGCTGGTTGCCAATCTTCAAAGTTCCCATCACGCTTCCCCAGGGTTGGAGGGTCACCTCGGGAGTGGCAGCCAACTCTTTGAGGGTAATCGCCGCAAACCCTTCTGGCGACGTAATGAGAATCTCCTGCGCTCCGTTTTCTGGCTGGAAGTTAAACCGGCCCTGCGCGTCGGTCACCGCATGGCTGGCAGCGGAGAACGTCAGATCAAACTCGCCGGGCAGTCTCATGTAAACTCGCTTGATGTCCGTCAGCAACATGGCAACAGCGCCGACAACGGGTACGCCATTCGCCAACCGCACGATGCCGGTCAAGGGGGCCGCTGGCGACAATCGGAATTCAAATTGGGCATCGTCGGTAATCGCGCCGCGGTGGCTTTGTTCTTCCGGACAATAACCGTCAGCCCTCACCACCAGCTTGCAGTACACGAAGGGATCGGAATTGGTGAATGCGAAGGAGCCGTCCATACCGACAGCGCGAAGTCGTGGCGGGCGCGGCGAGTTCATCGGCTCGGCATATCCGGTGTAGATCATTTCGGTAAAACTCATCCACACTTCAAAACGGTCCAGCGGCCGGCCTGTCGCGGCATCCACGGCTGTTCCCGAAATCACCACCGGTGGCGGATTAGTGCGCAACTTGATCAGGTGTTCGGTGCCATCCGCAGCCAATTTGATTTGCGATGTCGCTTGATAGCCGGCCGCTTCCACCACGTAGAACTCCGGCTTGGCAGGCGCCGAGTGCCAGATGAATCTGCCATCGGCATCCGTGACGGTGCTCCACTCGAATCGTTTGACGTTTGAGTGGCTGCAAACCTGGATGGTGGCCTTGGGCACCGGATCGCCGTCATCATCAACCACCCGGCCACGCAGCTCGGCGCCCGGGTGCACGACCAACCGGGATTCCGCGGGCGGAGTAGATCCCTTGTATCGAAAATCTTTGGGACTATAACCATCGGCCTGAACCGTCAGGAAACAGATCGTGCCCGGGGAAGCCGGACCAGAATCCCGGGGAATATTGTTGAATTGAAAGCGGCCGTCCTCCTTGGTGATATGGCTGGCGGTCGGTTCGGCCCATTGGTGGTCAAAAGTCACTTTCGCCCCGGCAATTGGGGCGCCAGTTTCATTCACGACCACGCCGCCCACTGTGGCCCCGCGCGCCAAAGGCATGACGGCGGTTTCGTTCCGCAAATCCGCCTGTGCCAGGTAGGGCACATTGTGATTTGTGGCCGCGCCCAGCGCGGCTGAGCCAAAGAGTCTGGGTGCATAATCCGGATGGGTGACATTGAATTGGATCATCCCAAACAGGGCGGGCACATGATGGCAATGCCAGCGGCCCTGGCTGTCCGTCAGTTCCACATGGTAATGGCTCGTCATGGTCAGCCGCTCCCGGTCGAGTTGTTTGGCGGGAGCCAGGTAATGTCGAACTTCAAAAACGACTCGCGCACCGGGGACAGGATCGCCCGTTTCATTTACGACCGTTGCCCCGATGTTCACCGCTGGCGTCAACCGGGCGGTGTATTCAGCCGGAATGTTTTTCGGATCGTCGCCCTGTCGTTCTGACCAGCTCACAAATTTTGGAACGAAACCATCCCGAAAGACTTCAATGCACTGGTTCCATTTCGTTCCCGCTTGTCTTTCCATGGGCAGCAGCGCCATGCCCTGCCGGTCCGTGGTGAAGTTGTTTGTGGTTTGCGTCGGATAATCCACAGTTGAAACCAGCGTCAGTCTCACTTTGGAAATCGCCGACCCACTCTCCGCGTCAACCACCCGGAATCGCATGTTGATCTTGTCGGTGGACGTTTCCGGCGCCGAGTCAACCGGCGCGACGTGGGCGGGAGAGTTGGTTTGCGATGGTTCGTTGATTGCGACAGCGTGATCTTGCGCGGGGCGCACCGGTTCGTCGCGGTTCAAATAGAGAACAACCAGCCCCGCCACTACGGCAATAGCCGCCGCCGTTGCACCTCGCAGCGCGAGCTGAAGCAGCCGGGCGGTCGCAAGCTTGGCGAGTGTCAACTCCACCAAGGTGGCGATTTGCGTTGCTGCCAATCCCACACCCACCGCCCGGTTAACTGCTACCCGCACTTCTTCCGGAGCCGCTTGCACCGCGCGAATGTTGATCGCTCCAGTGATCAGTGCGGCTGGCAACACGACCCCACGTTTCTTAAAACGGTGGCGCAGTTTCTCCAGGGCCCGTGCGACCCGCTTTTGCGCATTGCCCTCGGTTGTATCCAAGGCAGCGGCGATTTCCTTAAAGCTCTTTCTTTCGAAGAAGCGCAGAGCGACGGCGCTCCGGTCTTGCTCGCCCAGATTGAGCAGCGCTTCGTCCAAGATGGGGGCGATCCGCATCCAGGCCACTTCCGTTTCCGATGAGGAGAGTTCCATGGCTTGTTGTTCGATGTTGCGGCGGTGCAATTCCTGCCGCCGGGCGTTCATGGCGACATAACGCGTGGTGCGCAGCAACCACCCGGAAAGCACGGTGCCCGCGCGCAAATCCCCGGCTTTGCGCGCCAGGATGATGAAAACGGCCTGGGTAATCTCTTCCGCGTTAGCCGGATTGCCGGACTGGCGAAGGGCAGCCGAATAGACGAGACCGGTGTAGCGCCCCGCCAATTCCGCAAACGCCGCTTCCGACTTCCGTGTAGCATAATCGTGCAATAACTCCAGGTCGGTCATAGGTTACGGTATCTTCCTTGATATAATGTCTCGATGGCGGCGAAATCCGACAAAGAATTTTGAAATACTTGAGCTGCCGCTGCGGGGGAGAATCCGAAATTTATTTAAAAAACCGAATGAAGCGCCGCAAAGTTTTGGGCTATGCCAGCCTTCTGGCGCTTTTCCACCGACCGCTCGCTAATCCCAAAGCGTCAGAGGCCACTGTCGTGCTACCCTGTGAGCGTGCCCTTCTGTCAGCCAAACATCATCCTGCAGATGATCACCGACGCTACGATGCCCACGAAATCCGCAATCAGGCCGGCGGGAACGGCGTGCCGCGTCCGCCGCACGTTCACCGCGCCAAAATAAACCGCGATCACGTAAAAGGTTGTTTCCGTGCTGCCGAAAATCGTTCCGCCCATGAGCGCGATCAAACTGTCGGGCCCGAACTGCTTCACCAGGTCGGTGAACAATCCGAGCGAACCGCTGCCGCTGAGGGGCCGCACCAGACACATCGGCAGCAGGTCGGTGGGGAAGCCGACAAAATCCAACGCCGGCTTCAACCAGGCCGTGAGCATTTCAATGCCGCCTGCCGCACGGAACATTCCGATGGCCACCAGGATCGCCACCAGATACGGGATGATCATCACCGAGACTTGGAAGCCTTCCTTCGCACCCTCGACGAATTCTTCGTAAACTTTCACGCGCCGCAAGGCCGCGTAGAGCGGGAAGAAGGAAAGCATGAATGGAATGGAAAGCACCGAGACTGCGTTGACCGTGCGGACGAAAGCACTCGCTTTGGTCGCTATGCCAGTTTCAAATCCAAGCAGGCCCGGGTAAGCCACTCGTAAAAACGCCCAGACGAAAACACCAGCGAAAACCAGCAGTGCCATCCAACCCAACCAGTTTAATGGCGCGATTTCCGTAGCGGCGGGCGTCCCGCCTGCCGGTGAGGGCGGCATCTTGCCGCCCGGTTCGACCGTCGCATTGCCGATTGCCGAGTTGCCGACGTTGACATTCCCTTCAACCGATTTTCCGCCAGGCTGCAAGCCCGGCTCTCCGGCAGGCGGGACGCCTGCCGCTACGGGCGGCAGCCGATAGCCCGGCAATTTTTCCAGCAACTTCACCGCCGTCACACCGGCAATCGTCGAGCAGGTCGTCGCCAGCATGGCCGTGCCGATGATGGCCGTGGGATGCGCCGCGCCTGCCACGGCCAGCACGCCGACCGCTGTCGCGGGGATGAGTTGAATCGAACTGGTGTTCACCGCGAGGAAGGTGCACATGGCGTTGGTGGCCGTGCCCGGGCGCGGATTGAGCGTTTCCAAATCCTTCATGGCGCGGAGGCCGAGCGGCGTGGCGGCGTTCACCAAACCAAGGATATTGGCTGCCATGTTCATCAGCATCGAACCCATCGCTGGGTGTTCCGGTGGCACATCGGGAAAGAGCCGTCGCAGAATTGGCCGCAGCGCGCGGGCCATGATTTGAATCAACCCGGCCTTTTCCGCCAAGCGCATCACGCCCAACCACAGCGCCATGATGCCCGCGAGCGGCAGGGCGAGTTTCATCACCGCAAACTCCGCGCGGTCAAACGCCTCCTTGGACACCGCATCAAGCGAACCGCTCCAGCCGCCAATCAAGACGGCCAGTACAATCAGCCCGATCCAGATGTAGTTGAGCATGGGCGGAAGCTACCGGGGCAGCCTGAAAACCGAAATCAGAAAATCCAAGTCGGAAGGAAAACCGATGACCACGACTTGCGCGAAGGCCCCGGCAAGGCTTTCAACGCAGAGGCCCGCAGAGGAAACAACGGTCAACAAGATGGAGAACCCAGCTCTGCGTTGCTCCGCGAGCTCTGCAGCGCTATCTCCCAACGTCGCCATAGCCTGGAGAAGATTTTCGCGGAGCGCGGACCGCCGAGTCCGCGCGTTCCAAATCTGCCGCCCGCAACCCACGGACTCGGCGGTCCGCGCTCCTTTGGTTGCGGCGCCGCTGCGCTGTGGCCGTTGCGTTAAATGAAAACCGCCGGCTTAGTTTGGATATTCTTTCGCGCTGCCGGCCACGGGCATCAGAGCTTTGCGCTCTGGCACTTTGGCTTTAAGCAAGGCGATTTCGTCCGCGCCGGTTGTCAGCGGCAACGCTACTTGTCCGCCTTCTGCCGCGGAACGATAAAGAGCAGCCATGACTTCGAAGCCTTTGTAGGCGTTTGCAAAAGCGCACGGGTGGACTTTCTTGTCGTCGTCGAGCCAGTCGGCCATTTCTTGCACGTAAGGCGGCATGTCTTCCACGTAATCCATGCTGCCGGGGCCGCTCTGATATCCGCCGTTCTTCGTGACCGCCCGCCAACCGCCGTTGGTGATGACCTCGGCGAAACCTTCGCTGCCTTGCGCGCCCATGCGGGCCTTGCGCCACCAGAGTTTGTGTTCCTTGCTGGAATCCACTTCCGGCACGTCGGGCGCTCCAGCGCCGCAATCGTAAATGCCGCGCACGCCGTTCTTGTAATGCACAAAGCCTGCAACGTAATCCGGTGACGTGTGCAAATCGGCGAGCTTGCCTCGGCCGGCGGCCTGCGCCATCGCCCACGCAGCGGGTTCGTAATTGTTGAACCAGCAGGTGTAGTCAATCAGGTGCGAGAGCATGTGCGCCGCCCAGCCGGTGGCCGTGCCGTAAACCGTATGCACCCGACCGAGCGCGCCGCTGGCGATGATCTCCTTCACCTTCTTGTAGTGCGCGCCGTAGCGATGCTGGTGGCTCACGACCGCCTTCACCCCGGCTTTGTCCATGGCCTGCTTGATTTGCAGGCCCTCGTTGCTCGACATCGCGACCGGCTTTTCAAACGCAATCAGCTTCGCGCCGCATTCGATGCCCATCCTGATGAAATCGAGGCGCAGGTTCGGCAAGGTGCAAAAGCAGAACAGGTCGGGCTTGAGCTTTTTCGACAGTGCGGCGGCATCCAGGCTTTTTTCCGGATTGCCAATCTTGGGCGCGGCGTCATCAAGCCGCTTCTGGTCAATGTCGCAGATGCCGACGACTTTGAATTTGGGATTGGCATGAAACGCCGTGGCGTGATGCACGCCGCGTTTGCCCATGCCGACGACGAGGACGGAGTAGGTTTTGCTCATAAATAAAAAGCTGCAACCGGTTTCCCGGAGATTGCCCTGCGTATTGTCCGACGCAACGGGCCATCACATTAGCGATCCGCCGGCGCCGCTTCAAGCCACTGTTTCCAATTGTTTCGATGACCGTGCGTGGCGAATGCGCCGCCCGCCGGTCGCCGATGAGTTGAACGTATTTCTTGTTTGGCCATTACGCGGAGCCTTGTTAACTTGCCGGAATGGAAATGGAACTGTTTTATAAAATTTTGAAAACGGCCGTCGAGGGCGGCGCGTCGGACGTGCACCTCAAGATAAACACACCCGTCATTTATCGCATCAGCCGTGAACTCATTGCGGTGGAGTGCCCGAATCCGACCGCGCAGTGGATGAACAAAGTTGTGGAGAACATCACCCCGGCGCACCTGCGCAAGCGGATGGAAGAAGAGCGCGGGATTGACTTTTCCTATTACATTCAGGGCATCGGGCGTTTCCGCACGAACCTGTTTCAGCAACGCGGCGAATGGTGCCTCGCCATGCGCCACGTCAAAACCAACGTGCCGAGTTTTCAGGAACTTGGCTTGCTCGAACAGATCAAGGGCATTGCTTCGTCGCCGCGCGGCATCGTCCTGCTGGCCGGCTCGACCGGTTGCGGCAAGTCCACGACGCTCGCCGCGATGATCGAGCACATCAACGCCAACTTCAAAAAGCACATTATCACCCTGGAAGATCCGATCGAATACGTCTTCGAGGACAATCAATCCGTCATCGAACAACGCGAAGTCGGTCTCGACACGTTGTCCTTCCATCACGCGCTCCGGCACGTGCTGCGCCAGGACCCGGACGTGATCATGATCGGCGAAATGCGCGACGACATCAGTTTCACCGCGGCCATGAGCGCGGCGGACACCGGTCACCTGGTCTTTTCCACCGTCCATACCACCAATGCCGCGCAGAGCGTCAACCGCATTCTTGATTTCTTCAAAGCCGACGAGCGTGAACAAATTCGCCGGCAACTGGCCGGGACATTGCAGGCCGTGATTTGCCAGCGCATGGTCACCACCGTCACCGGGCGCATGACGCCGGCGCTGGAAATCCTCATCAACACCGGCACGGTGCGGAAGCTGATCGAAGAAAACCGCCTGGACAAATTGCCGGCAGCCATCGAAACCGGCGGCGAAGACGGCATGCTCAATTTCAATCAATCGCTGTTCGCGCTCGTCAAGGAAGGCAAGGTCACGGAGAAGGAAGCGCTGGCGAAGGCCACCAACGCGCAGGCGCTGGAGATGAATTTCAAAGGCATCTTCCTCGACGAAGGCCGCCGAATTCTCTCATAAAAACAGGCCCGTCTGCCCGCTGGACAAGGGGCGCGGGTTCGACCATGCTTTCGTGGTGCGGGGCAGAGAGCTTCGCACGGGTAACTTGTCATGGACCAGCCTCCGTTCATCGCTGAAACGCCGCCGCCTGCGCCGACCGCACCGCCCATGTCCCTCGCCGCGCGGCTGCTCAACGTGTTCGCCACGCCCGGCGACGTCTTTGAAGAACTCAAGGCCGCACCGCACGCGGCGGCCAACTGGCTGGTCCCGGCGCTCATCGCGTGCGCGGTGGGCCTGGCCTCGACGTGGATCGTGCTCAACCAACCGGCCATTCAGCAGGAGATCCGGGAAAAACAGGACCGCGCCATCGAGCAACGCCTGGAGAAGGCGGTCAAGGCGGGGAAAATGACGCGTGAACAGGCCGACCAACAGCGGGCGGCGGCGGCCCAGTTCATGGGACCGGCGGTGATGATGGTTTCCGGGTCCGTCGGCGCAATCGTCTATGGCTTTGGCCGGGTGTTTTTGTGGGGACTGGTGTTATGGCTGCTGGGCCGGTGGTGGCTGAGAGTCCCGGTGCCGTTCATGAAAAACGTGGAGGTGGCCGGCCTCGCCGGCATGATCGGTGTGCTGGGCGCGGTTGTCGGGCTGCTGCTCAAGGTCAATTTCAGCAATCCCACTTCATCGCCGAGCCTGGCGCTGGCCGTCGGCGAGTTTGATCCGAAGAATCCGCTCCACCTGGTGCTCGCGGCGTTGGACCTGTTCGACGTGTGGCAAATCTGGGTCATGGCCCTGGGGCTGGCGCGGCTGGGCAGCGTGCCGTTCGCGCGGGCGGGATTCCCGGTGTTTGCGTTTTGGGTGATCTGGTCGTCGTTCTGGATATTGATTTCCGCGGTATTGGTCCGCCTGGCGGGCTGAGCCGCCTCCGGACGCCGCGGTCCCGGCCGGCAGGGACCGTGAAACGTTTTCGGTCCTGCCGTGTCATAATGTTGATGGAAATTTAACATGGCCAACGCAAAGAAACGCCGGAAAATCATCGTCTTCACCGTCATCGGCCTTGTGCTGGCGGCGCTCACCGCCGCCGCCTTGTTTCGCAAGCGCGACGTGGCCATCACGGTGCAGACGGAAAAGGTGGCGCGGCGCAACCTCACGGAAATCGTCACCGCCAATGGCAAAATCCAGCCCGTCGTGCAGGTCGCCATCAGCCCGGAGGTGGCCGGCGAGATCACGGAATTGCCCGTGAAGGAAGGCGACTGCGTCAAGAAGGGACAGTTGCTCGTCCAGATCAAGCCCGACAATTACCAGGCGCTGCGCAATTCCGCCGAAGCGGCGCACCGTTCCGCCATCGCCGGCAAGGTGCTCGCCCAGGCCGAAATGGAAAAAGCCCAAGCCGAGTTCAAACGCAATGACGAGTTGTTCCGCACCAAGCTCGTCTCCGATTCGGTGTGGCTGGATTTCAAGACCGCGTACGACGTCGCCAAACTGCGCTACACGAATGCGGTGCATCAGGTGGCCCAGGCGCAGTTCAGTCTCGACAAGGCGTCGGATGATTTGGGCAAGACCACCATTCGCTCGCCGATGGACGGCACGATCATCCGCTTGAAATCCCAGCTGGGCGAGCGGGTGCTCGGCACATCGTTCAACATGGGCACCGAAATCATGTCCATCGCCAACCTCGATGACATGGAAGCGCGGGTGGACATCGGCGAGATTGACGTGGTGTTGATCAAGCCTGGCCAGAAGGCGCGGCTGGAGGTGGACGCATTCAAGGACCGCAAGTTCAACGGCGTCGTGACCGAGATCGCCAACTCCGCGAAAGGAAATGTGTTCGGCATGTCGAGCAGTTCGAGCCAGGAAGCCACCAAGTTCGAGGTGAAAATTCGCGTGGCCGAGAAGGAGATTTTCCGGCCCGGCATGTCGGTCACCGCCGAAATCGAAACCCGGTACCGCACCAACGTGCTGGCCGTGCCCATCGCCGCCGTCACCACGCGCGCGCCCAAGACCAACGCTCCGGCGGCGACGGGGACAAATTCCGTGGCTGGGACCAACACGGCGTCCGTCACCAGCACCAACGCGCCCAAGGCGGACAAGAAATCCAAGGATGCGCCCAAGCCGATCGAAGTTGTGTTCGCCGTGAACAGTGATCACGTGAAAATGGTCCCGGTCAAAATCGGCATCGGCGACGATGATTACTGGGAAGTCACCGAGGGTTTGAGCGAGGGGCAGGAGATCGTTTCGGGCGGGTACAAGGCCATCAATCGCGAACTGGAGGACGGCAAGAAGATCCGCAAGGGCAAGCCGGAGAAAGATGACGCGAAGGAGAAAAAGTGAAGAGTTCCCCTCACCCCAGCCCTCTCCCATCCGATGGGAGAGGGAGAATCTTCCGCCGTCTAGTGAAACTTCCAGCGATGATGTCAGCCGAATGTTCACTCGAAAGGCTTGAAAATGTTCGTCTGCTGTCCCCGCTCCCATCGGATGGGAGCGGGTCAGGGTGAGGGCAGCCTCCAAAACCGCCGAACCTCGCCATGAGTCTGATCCGCCTCCAAAAAATCTCCCGCCGCTACCAGATGGGGACGGAGACGATTCACGCCCTGCGCGAGGTCACGCTGGAAATCCAGCGCGGCGAGTACGTCGCCATCATGGGGCCTTCGGGTTCGGGCAAATCCACATTGATGAACCTCATCGGCTGTCTGGACACGCCCACGTCCGGCCAGTACGAGTTGAATGGCACGAACGTCAGCGAGATGGATGACAATCAACTGGCCGAGGTGCGCAATCGGGAAATTGGGTTTGTGTTCCAGACCTTCAACCTGCTGCCGCGCTCCAACGCGCTGCACAATGTGGAACTGCCGTTGATTTACGCGGGTGTGAGCGCCGTCGAACGGCGCCGGGTGGCGCTGCAAGCCTTGTCCGATGTGGGGCTGGCCGACCGCATTCACCACAAACCGAATGAACTTTCCGGCGGCCAGCGGCAACGTGTGTCCGTCGCCCGCGCGTTGGTGAACCAGCCTTCGATTCTGCTGGCCGATGAGCCGACCGGCAATCTCGACTCCAAAACCGGTGCGGAAATCATGGAGCTCTTTTCGCAACTCGCACAAAAGGGCCACACGCTCATCATCGTCACGCATGAGGAAGACATCGCCCGGCAAGCCCGCCGTATTCTGCGCATCCGGGACGGATTGATCGCGAGCGACGAACAACAAGAAAGCAGGGCGTGAGTATGCAAACCGCGATCCGATTTTCACCGGCCATGCCAGGCAAGTCCCTTCTTAATCTTCATCTTAATCATACTTTTAATCTCCCGCTGTTCGCCGGGGACATGATTACGATTAAGAGTAAGATTAAGAGCATCGGTCGCGAAGCCCGGCTACGGCGATGAACTTCCTCTCCGAACTGCGCGAGGGTCTGTTCATTTCCTGGGACGCCATTCGCGCCAACAAAATGCGCGCCTCGCTCACCACGCTCGGCATCGTGATCGGCATTGTCACCGTCACGCTCATGGGCACGGCCATCGAGGGCCTGAACCGCTCTTTCATGCGCAGCATTTCCGTCCTGGGTGCGGACGTATTTTACGTGCAGCGGTTTAACTGGATCAATCACAGCGAGGGCGAATGGCTCAAGATGCGCAAGCGCCGGCCGATCCGGCTGTTCGAATCCGAGGCCCTGGCGCGCCAACTCACCCTCGCCGCTGCGGTGGCGCCGACCGCCGACGCCATGTTGCCGGTCAAATACAAGAACCGCAGCGCGAGCGCTGTTTACATCGTCGGTACGACCGAGGATTTTCCCTTGGCCGGCGGCATTGGAGTGCAGGACGGCCGTTTCCTTTCCCCCGCGGATGCCGCGGGGGGGCGGCCGGTTTGTGTCATCGGCACGGAAGTGGCCACCAATCTGTTTCAACACGGTTCGCCGCTGGGCGCGCGGATCAAAATTGCGGATCGCTCGTTCGAGGTCATCGGCATTCTGGAAAAACAGGGCACCTTTCTCGGCATGTTCAGTTTGGACAACCGCATCGTGATTCCGTTGCAGCAATTCATGACCTCGTTTTGGAACGATCCCGACCTGCAAATTCAGGTCAAGGCCCGCGAACTCGTGCAACTGGAGGAGGTTCGTGAGGAATTGCACACCGTCATGCGGCGTGTCCGCCGGTTGGAGCCGTCCCAACCAGACGATTTCGCCATCAACCAACAGGACCAGTTCGTGGAGATGTTTCACAAGGTCGCCGGCACGATTGCCAGTGTGGGTTTGTCCATCACCGGTCTCTCATTGTTTGTGGGCGGCATAGGAATCATGAATATCATGTTTGTCTCCGTGGCGGAGCGGACGCGCGAAATCGGCATCCGCAAAGCCATCGGCGCCAAACGGCGGACGATTCTCTTTCAGTTTTTGACGGAAGCCGCGTGCATCTGCCTGTTGGGCGGATTGATCGGGTTGGCGATTGCATGGCCGGTGACGTTGGTTTTGCAGAAGTTCCTGCCGGCCACGCTGTCGCTGAAAATCGCCGGCATCGCGCTGCTCGTTTCAGGTGTCACCGGGCTGATTTCGGGATTCCTGCCCGCGTGGCGCGCGGCACGAATGAACCCGGTGGATGCGTTGCGAGCAGAATGAAGGGGCGCTGTTTGATTTGATGAAATTCCGCCGTCCATCCCAGTTCGGGGCCGAAGCCAGGGAAAGCTTCTCCATGGCCATGAGCGCCATTGCCGCGCACAAACTGCGTTCCACGCTCACGTTGCTTGGTGTGTTGATCGGCGTGTTCTCCATCATCGTCGTCATGACGGCCATGCGGGTGCTCAAGAACAACATTGAAACGGAACTCAGCATGTTGGGCAGCCAGACCTTCGCCGTCCAAAAGTGGCCGGCGGTCCAGTTTGGCGGTCCGGGCGACTGGGAGAAGTATTGGCGGCGCAAAAATATTTCGCTGGCGCAAGGACAACGCGTCCTGGAAAAAGCCACCCTCGCCGCCCATGTCGGTATCGAGGAACACTTTTGGGGCGGACAGGTCGAGACGCGTTTTCAGAAAACGCCGCCGACCGTGATGATGCTGGGCGAAACGCCAGGCAGCTTCCCCACCCGCAACTGGCTGGTCGCGGATGGACGGATTCTCAGCGAGAGCGACGTGGAGAACGCGCGCGATGTTTGCGTGCTGGGCGCCGCGCTGGCCAAAACGGTCTTCCCGTTTGGCTCGCCGGTCGGTGAACGCCTGAAGTTAAACGGCATCAACTACACCGTGATCGGCGTGCTCGCCTCCAAGGGCGGTGCGCTCAGCGGCGAGCAGGACAATTTCGTCGTCGTGCCGATCACCACGGCATTGAATCGTTACGGCCGTTGGTGGCGCAGCCTGGTCATTCTGGTTCAAGCCCGCGACGCGGCCAGTTACGAGGACTGCGTCGAACAGGTCCGCGGCATCCTGCGCGTGGCCCGCAAAGTCCCGCCGGGCAACGAGGACGATTTTGAAATATTTTCCAACGATTCGCTCATCAAGCAATTTGACAAGTTCACGGTCGCCGTGCGCATTGGCGTGAGCGTGGTGAGTTCCATCGCCCTGCTCGCGGCGGGTATTGGCATCATGAACATCATGTTGGTTTCGGTGACGGAACGAACCCGCGAAATCGGCATCCGCCGCGCGGTGGGCGCGAAGAAGCGCAACATCATGACGCAATTCATCGTGGAAGCCGTGGTGTTGTGCGAGGTCGGCGGTGCGCTGGGCGTGGGGCTGGGGGTGGTGGGCGGGAACGTCGTCGCCATCTTGATGAAAGTGCCGCCCGCGCTGCCATTCGACTGGATGGTGCTGGGCCTGGTGATTTGTTCCATCGTCGGAATCATTTTTGGAACGTACCCGGCCTACAAGGCGGCGAATCTCGATCCGATCGAGTCGTTGCGGTATGAGTGAAGCGCTGGGTGTTGAGGCGGGAAGATTGCGGCCGGTAAGATCGGAAAGGGAATTTATTTTCCTGCCGGCAATGTGGCTGGATTTATCCGCCGCGTGATTTGCCTGTCCTCCATCTTCCCGTCACTGCCTTGGTCAGCGTGCGGCGCAATTTTCACTTTTCATTCTTTCCCTTTGCCCGTCGTTGGGCTATTTTCCTCGTTCACATGATTGAGACTGACATTGAATTGTTGAAAGGCATTGCAAACCAGTTGCGGATTCATTCGATCGCGGCGACCACGGCGGCGGGCAGCGGCCATCCGACTTCCTGCTGCTCGGCGGCCGAGGTCGTGGCCGCGCTGTTTTTCGGCCACATGCGTTACGACGCGAAGAATCCGCATTATCACAACAACGACCGCTTCGTTCTTTCCAAAGGCCACGCCGCGCCGTTGCTTTACGCCGCTTGGGCCGAAGCGGGTTTGTTTCCCGCCGAGGATTTGTTGAAGTTGCGAACCATCGGCTCCGACCTCGAAGGCCATCCCACGCCACGACTGCCGTTTGTGGACGTGGCGACCGGCTCGCTGGGCCAGGGCTTGAGCGCGGGCGTCGGCATGGCACTGGCCGCGCGCATGGACAATCTCGACTACCGCACCTACGTGTTGCTGGGCGATGGCGAAATCGCCGAAGGCGGCGTGTGGGAGGCGGCCTCACTCGCCGGGATTTGCAAGCTGAACAACCTGATCGCGATTGTGGACGCGAACCGTTTGGGCCAGAGCCAGGCCACCGCCTTCGGGCACGACATCAATGTTTATCGCGACCGGTTCAAATCTTTCGGTTGGCGGGTCGAAACGCTGGACGACGGTCACGACCTCGAGGAAATCGAGGAGGTGCTCGGCGGCGTGGGGTTGGACGACAAACCGCTCGCCATCATTGCCAAGACCTACAAAGGTGCCGGGGTTTCTTTCCTCCAGGACAAGGACGGCTGGCACGGCAAAGCGTTGAGCGCGGAGGAAGCGGAGAAAGCCATTGCTGAGTTGCGGCCCAGTTCGCGATCGGCAGCCGGCGTGGCCATCCCTACCCCCAGCCAGCTTCCCGCACCGGACAATGCAATTCCCGCGGGCTATCCAGCGCTGACCTACAAGTTGGGGGACAAGGTGGCGACCCGGGAAGCCTTTGGCAACGCGCTTGCCCGCGTTGGCGAGGTGGACAAGCGCATCGTTGCCCTGGATGGCGACACAAAAAACTCCACCTTCTCCGACAAGTTCGCCAAGAAGTTTTCGGACCGTTTCACCGAATGTTTCATTGCGGAACAAAACATGGTGGGCGTGGCCACGGGCTTGGGCACGCGCGGCAAGGTGCCGTTCGCTTCAACGTTCGCGTGCTTTCTCGCGCGCGGTTACGATCAGATTCGCGTGGCGGGCATTTCGATGGCGAACCTCAAGCTCGCCGGCTCGCATGTCGGCGTCAGCATCGGCGAGGACGGTCCCTCGCAGATGGCGCTGGAGGATCTGGCGATGATGCGGGCGATTGCCGGCAGCGTGGTGTTGTATCCGAGCGACGCGGTCAGCACCGAGAAGCTTGTCGAGCAGATGGCCCAGGCGCGCGGCATTCATTTCCTGCGCACGTCCCGGCCCAAGACGCCGGTGATTTACGGCAACGACGAAACATTCCCCGTTGGCGGCGCGAAAGTCGTGCGCCAGAACGCGGGCGACAAGGTCACCATCGTCGGCGCGGGCGTGACATTGCACGAGGCGCTCAAAGCCGCGGACGCCCTGGCGAAGGACGGCATCGGTGTCACGGTGATTGACGCCTACAGCATCAAGCCCTTGGGTAAAGATGTGATTCTTGCCGCAGCCAAAAAGACGAACAACATCGTCGTAACGGTCGAAGACCACTACGCCGAGGGCGGCCTGGGTGATGCGGTAGCCGGCGAACTCAGCGCAAACGGTGTCAAGGTCACCAAGCTCGCCGTGCGCGAACTTCCGCGTTCCGGCAAGCCGGAGGAACTGCTGGCCCGGTTTGGCATTGATGCCGCGGCCATTGTGAAGCAGGTCAAGGCGTTGGTTTGATTTGCGACGTTCGGCAACGGCAAGGTTGTCTTTTTTGACACCGGCGCGTCCCTGGTAACAGGAGCGCGCCGGTTCGTTTTTTGCTTTCCTGGTGACCGTGAAAACGGTTTTCAGCCTCACTTTGCTGATGATCGGCCTGGCCGGCGCGGTTTTGGCCGAGGTGCAGAAGTGTTTTGTCTGCGACCAGGTCCTGGCCGGGAAATACTATCGGGCCGAGGACAACGTTCGCGGCGGTATGGTGGACATTTGCACCAACTGCGCGGCCACCGAGTCGCGTTGTTTCGCGTGCGGCCTGCCGGTCAAGTCCGAGGCCACGAAGCTCGAGGATGGCCGGTGGCTTTGCGGGCGCGACGCCCGGGACGCGATTCGGGATGACGACGAGGCGAAAAGGATTTGCTGTGAGACGCGCGCGGATATTAATCGCCTGTTTTGGGACCAGTTGAAATTCCCCTCCACCAATGTGGTGTTGAACATCGTGGATCAATTCACGTTGGAGAGCCTGTTCAAGTCGCCGGGGCACGGGCAGCGTTGCACGTCGGTGTTCGGCGCAACCCGCAGCAGCGACCTTGGGGATGGGCGACTCGTGCATTCGATCAATATCCTGAGCAGTTTGAACAAAACAAAACTAGGCGCCGTGGCCGCACACGAATTCGGCCACGTCTGGTTGAACGAGAATCTGTCGCAGGAACGCAAAGCCACACTTTCACCGGACGCCGTCGAGGCTTTCTGCGAACTGGTCGCGTATGAATTGATGGACCGGGCACAGGAGAAAATGGAAAAGAAGTTCATCAAGGAAAATCCCTACACCCGCGGGCAACTGGACGCTTTCCTGACAGCCAGGGATCTCTACGGCTTCGCCTCGCTCGTGACGTGGATGAAATCCGGCCGGACAGGGAAGCTCGATGCCGCCGATCCTGACGGCGTCAATGCCTTGCACGCCGCGAAATCACCGACCGCATTCGGGTTGTTAAACCCGGTCCCGCCGCCCCCGGCCCCGCTGCCGGACAAGCTGATCTTGCAAGCCATCACTGGCACGACGGGACGCCGGTTTGCCATCATCAATGACCGGACGTTTGGGGTGAAGGACTTGGCCCGGATGCGGCTGGCGCAAACAAATTTCAGCATCCGCTGCCTGGAAATCCGCGCCGACTCCGTCCTGATCCAAATCGCGGAGACCGGCGAGAAACAGAAATTGTCTCTCCTCGCGGCTCAACCTCCGCCGGGCGCGGTGGTCCGCTGAGAAGGCTTTACCCACGGACCGACGGCTGCTGCTTTGCCGCCGCAGGCGTGCTTTCAATTCTGTTTCCAACCCTTGCCCGGGGTGTACTCGCGGCTGCCTTCATGAGACTTGCAGCCGGACGCAACCACCAGCGCCGCCAAAAGGAGGATCAAAACACAAATCTTTGACATGGCCAAAGTTTAATCCAGATTGTCGGCACGGCAAGTTTGAGCCACATTAAGCGCACGGTATGGCGGACAAGCCAAAAATCCTGAAAGGTCATTTGCTGCTCGACAGCGGGCGGTTGTCCGGGTCGTTTTTCCAACGCACGGTGGTCCTCATCTGCCAACATGACGCGGAGGGCGCTTTTGGCCTGGTGCTGAACCGGGCCACCGGCAGCAAAGTCGGCGAAATGATCGTGGCGGACCTGCCCGATGTGTTGCGGGAAAGCCCCTTGTATCTGGGCGGCCCGGTCCAACCCTCGGCCCTGAGTTTCCTGCACACGGACAGTTTCCTCCCGGACGCGAACGTGCTGCCGAACCTGAATCTCGATCATTCACTCGACACGCTCGTGGATCTGGGCGAATCGTTTTCCGGCGAAAAGAAGATCCGGATGTTCGCAGGCTACGCCGGCTGGAGCGGGGGGCAACTCGAGGATGAAATGAAGCGAAAAGCGTGGCTATCCTACCCAGCCTCGTTGGAACTGGTTTTCGACACGCCACCCGACCAGCTCTGGCAGTCAGTCTTGCGCCGCAAAGGTGGTTGGAAAAATCGACTCCGGGCGCAGATGCCCGAAGACCTGTCGTGGAACTAGCCTCGCCCATTCACTTCGCCTTCCTTTCGTAGAATCCCAGCTGCCCCGTGCCGAGTTTGTGTCCTGACGCGTTTGGGGACACATTTGCCAGAATTCTGGACACTGCCTTCGCGGACGAACTTTCTCCAATTGTGAACAGCTTCTGAACAACTTTGTTGCCCACGAAAGCGCGGCGGCGGTGCAATGCGATGGACTGCTGTGAATCGTGTGAATAATGTGAACATCTTTGCGGGCTTCCCGTGAAGCAACGGTATGTGATTTGCGAATCCCCTGAATATGCGCTGGGATATGATGGCGGTCGCGCCGCAGAACGGACGAATCGAAGTAACCTTGGATGGTGTGTGGGTCACGCCTCCTACAGAGCATCACTCCATTGCGGGTATTCGGGCTTACCTGGAAAGGCTTGCATTGGAGCAGCAGCGCATCCTATGTGCTTTTGTTATTGATGGACAACCCGTCACCCCGCGCCAACTGTCCAGCCAGACGGAAACGTTCAGCCGGATTGAAGCCGAGTCCATCGCGCTCGATGAAGTGCCGCTGCAAATTCTCCGGACCGCACTCGACCAGGCGGCGCAATTGCACAGCCGCATCGAGTCCGCCTTCGCGCTCATCTGCATCAACGACGCACCCGTGGCCCGTAAAATCTGGTGGGAAATCGCCCGCGACCTCAAAGAGCCGTTGCTGACGTTGAGCCTGCTGCCCGAGGAGATTTGCGGGCCCGCCAACGGCCGCGCGTCGTTCACCCAGCTTCGCAAGTGGCAGTTGCAGCAGCTCGCCACCATCGTCAGCGACGTGGATGCGGCGGCCCACGCCGACACCGACGGGCTGCTGGAGGCATTGGAAAAGCGTCTACTGCCCTGGCTACAAAGCCTCCAACAGTGCATCGGCCTGTGGTACGAAACGGTGGCCGCCGGCGCGCGGTTTGCGGCCCAAGGCGCGGCCTAGTTGGTTCCACGATTCCGATCAAGTCCCGTTGGCTGGTGGGTATTCCACGGCTTGCTGGACGGCTTCCCCCGCCGGGCGCGACAGGTTCTTGAAAACGCGCCAAAGGTAGAACGGTAAGAGTACCGCGAATAGCGGCATCAGCGCTAGACAGCCCATGGCCCCCAACAAGTAACCGCCGATGGTCAGGAAATTTATCGGCAACCGGCTCGTCACCCCGTTCCGCAAAACTTCGCCCTCCGAGAAGACATAGAGATAGGGCATCCAATTGTTATAGGGCCCAACGGCGCATCCGCAGTTTTCGCAAAACCAACCGCGCGGCGGGCATGGCGTGAAACAATGATGACAAACCGGAATTGCCTCAGGCGATTGCAAACTCCTTTCCAGCTCGTCACCCCACGGATCCGGCTTGGGCGCAGCCGCGCGCACCCACAGAACCAGCCGATAAATCCCCAAGCCCCCCACCACCACTGCGACCAACATCATCAGCAAGCCGAGGTTCGCCGGTTCGGTCAAATGCGTCGGGTTCATCGTCAGCGGCGCCACTGCACCCGCAGCGCCCATGCCTTCCTTTGCTTCACCGGATCACTTTTGTCAACCGTCCGCTCTCGCTGCTCCGATGCATCCGGTGCCGCTGTGGGCAGCCGGACCGACCTTGACACGACTCACCCGAAGTAGAAGGATGCGTTCGGTATGGGACGGGCAACTGTCTTGTTAATTTTTTCTGTCCGGCTGTCCCCGGGCAAAGGACGGTGTCCATTCCTGTTTCACGTTGACGGAGGCATCTTATGAAAAGGTTGATATGGCACTGCTCCTGGGTTGCGGCATTTGTCGGTCTGTTCTGGATGGGACGGGTGAGTCCGGCAGTGGCTCAAGATCGCGGCGTTCCCACCGACCGGCTCGAACGCCTGGAGCGGCGGGTCAATGAAATGGCCGAACGCCAGGAACAATTCATGCGTCGGCAGGGAGCCCAGCGGGAGCATCGCGAACAAACGGCCCCATCCGGGCCTGACAATCTGCGCCCGCCGATGTTGCGTCCGGACCGGCCCGCCGCCGGCCCGCAGAATCCGCACGCGGCCAAACTGGTCAAGAGCCTGGGCGACACGGTGGGATTGCTCTTCCTCATCGGCATCATCTGCAACCTGCTGATGACGATCTGGATCTTCACGGACATCCGCAAACGCGGTGAGGGTTCGGGCATCTTTGTGGCGATGGCGGTGGTGGCGGGAATTCCCGCGGCCATCATTTACGCGCTCACGCGGATTGCCGACAAAAAACCCTGATTGAGCGGGCGCGTCGCCCCTGACGACACGCGGCAGATCGGATGTCTGCAGTGTTACTTTGCAGCGCGCGCCCGGACTGCGTCCAACTCGATTTCGAACAGCAGGTCCTGCCGGCAAATACCGCAGCCGGCGCTGATGGCCGGCAGCCTTCGCAATTCATGCCGGTCGCACCAATCGGAAAAAACCCGGGCGTCAGCCGGGGTCTTGAAATACGCCGTGGCACGGGTCACATCCGCGAACGACATGCCGCGCGATTCCAGAATCGCCTCCACCACCCGCATGGACAGGCCGATCTGCGCCCGCAAATCCCCAACGTGAGCCGTACGCCCTTCCGGCTCGATGCTCGCCGTGCCGGAAATCAGCAACCGCCGTGATCCGGCGGACTTAACCTCCACCGCCCGGCTGAAGCGGCTGCCGTATGCGCAAGCTGGACACTGGAGCGGCGACGGTACTTCGATGGCGTGGGCGAACGAGCCTAAGGGTTGCATCGCCAGCGCGCCGACGGTTAATGCCGCGCCGATGGGGTTCCTGCCCTCGACGCCCGTGCTCGCGGGCAGGCAGCCGGACCGAAACACTGTCTCCGAGTACGCCCGGGCCCGCGCTTCATTGAACGCATCGTACCAGGAAAGGAGATTGTCGAGAAAAAACCATGTCCGCACCACGTCTCCCAGCGTGAAGTCCGCTTGCGCCAGCACGGTTTGCATTTGGTCCAAAGTCCGCTCCGTCTGTTCGACTCGCGTGCCCTTGACTGCATCTGGCACGAGGCCGCCCAACAAACAGAATCGCGCATCGCCGTCCTCGAACACTGATCCGACCACGCGTCCGGACAACGCGAGCCGGTCCACCTTGCCGCCATGGCAAGCAAATACTTGAATCCCGGCGATGGGGGCGTTGTTGCACGCCAGCCCCTCAACCCACGTTACCGGCCAGTTGATCTGGCCGAACACGTGAAGCATCGCGTCATTTGTCGTGGCCGCCATATCCACGGGGCCGTAAATCATCAATTTGAGGATCGTGGCCGCTGACTCCTTCAACGAGCGTTCGAGCCGCCGGACGATTTCGAGCAAGCTTTCGTCCGCGTGCGGTTTGAGGGTGAACGTGAATTCCCGGCTGCGTCCCGGCGGTGTGCGCTGGTCTTCCAGGTTGCGCGCATAAGAACTGAATTGCGTCATCGTGAACATCAGACGTTCACGCCGCACCGCCAGTTATAACACCATTTTTGCCGCGTGCCGGACAAAAATGGTGTTGAAACTCGCGGCCACCCTGAGCGTCTGAACTCAGTGATGCTTCTGTCACGGCGTGCATCTCTTTGTGCCTTCTGTTTTGCGGGAATCGTCACGATGGGTTTCACCATCGCCCTTCCGTTGGCAACCGCGGCGGCGCCGAGTCCCTATGAAACCGGCACCGCGCCAGCCGCCGCCAACCAGATTGATGAACTGGTCCTCGGCCGGTTGAAACAACTGGGGATTGAACCGGCCAAACCCTGCTCGGACGCGGTGTTTGTCCGGCGGGTCTGCCTCGATGTGACTGGCACGCTGCCCACCGGCTTCGAGGCCCGTGAGTTCATCCTGAACAAAAATCCCGGTAAGCGCCGCGCCTTGATTGAAAAGTTGCTGGCCGACGATGCGTTCGCCGATTACTGGGCGATGAAATGGAGCGACCTGCTGCGCGTGAAAGCGGAGTTTCCCATCAACCTCTGGCCCAACGCGGCGCAGGCGTATCACCGCTGGATTCGCGCCAGCGTCAAGGAGAACAAACCCTACGACCGGTTCGTCCGCGAATTGCTCACTTCCAGCGGCAGTAACTTTCGTGCGCCCCCGGTGAATTTTTATCGCGCCATGCAGAACCGCGAGCCGTCGGGCATCGCGCAGACCGTGGCGCTGACTTTCATGGGCACACGCGCCGAAAACTGGCCGAAGGAAAAGCTCGCCGGCCTGGCCGCGTTCTTTTCGCAGATTGGCTACAAGTCCACGGCGGAGTGGAAGGAGGAGATCGTCTTCTTTGATCCGGGCAAATCGAACGCACCCGCGGCCGCAACGTTCCCGAACGGGAAAACCATTTCGCTTTCGCCCGACCAAGACCC
Organism: uncultured Bifidobacteriaceae bacterium; assembly: GCA_964458575.1. Classification (GTDB taxonomy): domain Bacteria; phylum Verrucomicrobiota; class Verrucomicrobiia; order Limisphaerales; family JADLHS01; genus CAYWMD01. Next base: position 54,945 of record CAYWMD010000032.1, read on the forward strand.
GCGCGAAGTGTTCGCCGATTGGCTGATTGACCCCAAGAACCCGTGGTTCACGCGCAACATCGCCAACCGCGTTTGGGCTTGGCTACTGGGGCGCGGCATCATTCACGAGCCGGACGACATTCGACCGGACAATCCGCCCAGCAATCCCGAACTGCTCGCATTCCTGGAAACAGAACTCGTTTCGTCCCACTACGATCTCAAGCAACTTTTCCGGCTGATTCTCAATTCTCAAGTTTACCAGCTTTCTTCCATGCCCGGCACGGACAAGCCTGAAGCCGCCGCGAACTTTGCACATTATCCCTTGCGCCGGCTGGACGCCGAAGTGTTGATTGACGCGCTCAATCAAATCACCACCTCGACTGAGAAATACTCCAGCCCCATCCCCGAACCGTTCACGTTCATCCCGGAAGACCAGCGCTCGATTGCGTTGCCCGACGGCAGCATCACGAGTTCGTTTCTGGAATTGTTCGGCCGTCCGCCGCGCGACACCGGTCTGGAATCCGAGCGCAACAACCGCATCACCGCCGCGCAGCGGTTGCACCTGCTCAACTCCGGTCATGTCCTGCGCAAGCTCAGCCAAAGCCGCATGGTCGAATATCAAAGTTCCGCCAAGAAGACTCCGCGCGAGCTCACGGCCGGAATTTATCTGGGCGTTCTGTCGCGCTTTCCCACGGAGGAAGAAATGAAGACCGTGGAATCGTATGTCCAAACCGGCAAAGCCAAAGGTCGTGAAGCGGCCGTGGACCTCGCGTGGGCTTTGATCAACAGCCCGGAGTTTTTGTATCGGCACTGACGGTGAAATCAATCCCATGAACATCCAACAAGACCGCCGAACCTTTCTTAAATCCACCGCCGCGCTCGCCGCGCTCGCCGTCTGGCCGCTGGGTTGCGCCACGACTCCGTCGGCGCAACTCAGTGCTTCGTCGCGAAAGAAAAAACCCGCCGTGATTCGCGGGGCGTTCTTTTATCCGCCGGCGGACGATGTGCTCGCGGGCAAGGCCGAGGACGGTTGGGCCAAGCATCAATGGTTCACGTGGCCGGGCAATCAGTTCGAGCCGGAAGCGCAGCAGGCGAAATTCATGGCCAAGGTGCGCGAACTGACCGCCGACCTCGACCTCACGCTCGCGTTGGAAGAAAAGCCGCTTTGCACCGACGCCGGCATCCGGGCATTTCTAAACAGCGTTGAGGCATCAAAGCCGGATGCACTGCTGCTGTTCAACTTCTGGAACAGTTTCAGCGCGAAGCTCAAGCCGGTTTTGGAAGAATTCAAAGGCCCGATCATTCTCTATCATCCCGTGGGCGCGAATCATCAGTTGCCGCCTGAATACTTCCGCACGGCGGCGCGCGTGCAATACATCCATTCCATCGAAAACTGGACGGCGCTGGAGCGGGGCTTGCGTGCCGTTCATGCCCGGACGCGCATGGCGCAGGGACGGCTGTTGCGGGTTTCCGGCCAGCTCGCCAAGGAGACTGATGCAACCGAACCGTTCTTCGGCACGGCGATCCACGGCGTCCCGGCCGATCATTTCAACCAGCTTTACGACGAACTCCAGGTCACTGCTGAGATGGAGCGCATGGCTCGGTCCGTTCGCCGCCACGCACGTCATGTCCGCGATTTGCAGGAGAACGCCTTCGCGGATGCGGTGCGTTCGCACGTGGCGGTGCAAAAGCTCATGGACCGGCACGGCGCGGACGCCATCACCATCGAGTGTTTGTTTCTCAAGCATCGCAAGCCGTGTCTGAGCTTTGCCGTGAACAACGGCAATCTCGTGCCGTGCGGCTGCGAAAACGATTTGAACGCCAGCCTGTCGCTCATGCTCGGCGCGGGTCTGTTCGGGCGCGGCGGTTTCCAGCACAACCCGGAGTTCGACACGGAGCAGAATCTTTATTTTGCGTCGCACTGCACCTGCACGCCAAAACTGCACGGGCCGAAAGGGCGCGAGGCGACTTACGACCTGCGTCCGTTCTTCCATCAGATGCCGAAGACCATGGCCTTGGATGTGCAATGGCCGCCGCACGAACCGGCGACGTTGTTCAAATACCAGAGCGAGAAAAAAACGCTGAACGCCTGGCGCGGCAACGTGATTTCGTCGCCCGGTACGCCGCCGACGGGCGGTTGCGCGACGCGCGTGCTGGTGAAACTGGACAGCGTGCCGGACGTTTGCAGCGTTTACGCCGGCCCGCATCCGGTTCTGTATTGCGGCGATTTCGCGCGGCACGCGAAAACGTTCGCGCAGCTTTACGGGCTGGACATCCGAACCAATGCCTGACCGGGAAGAAGACGAGGTGACAAGATGAGCACGAACCGAATTGAGAAATCACTGGCCGGCGATGCCGCGCGGCTGTGGCAAGCCATCGGTGCGCCCCTTTCCCGGCGCGAAGCGTTACGGCGATGTTTGTTTGGCACGGGCGGACTGCTGTTGCTCAACGGCTGGAGCACACGCGCCTTCGCGGCGACACCCAAAGCCCGCGCGAAATCCGTGATTCAAGTCTGGCTCTGGGGCGGACCTTGTCACATTGACACGTTCGATCCAAAACCGGAGGCCGGCAAGGACTACTGCGGCAGCCTCGACAGCCCGATTGAGACGAACGTGAGCGGAATCCGCATCGGCCAGTTGCTGCCCTTGCTGGCGAAACAGGCGGACAAGTTTTCGCTCATCCGCAGCATGACGCACGGCAACAACGGTCACGAAACCGCGGCTTACATGGTTCAAACCGGCCGCAACTCCGGCGGGCGGGAGGTTTTTCCGAGCGCCGGCGCGGTGGTGTCGTTGTTCAAAGGTTACGACGCGGGTTATCAGGGAATGATTCCGCCTTACATCGTGCTGACCGAACCGCAGGGCCGGTTTTCGGAGGCGGGATTCCTAGGCGGCAAATACAAACCGTTCGCGACCGGCGGCGATCCGGGCAAACCCAAGTTCGAGGTGGAAGGCATCGTCGCGCCGGGCGTAACCGATGAACGCCAGAAAAACCGGCGCGAGTTGCTTCACCAACTCAACACCCTCGGCAAGACCATGCCGGGCGACGCCACGCTCAAGACGCTCTACCAGTCCGAGGACCAGGCCTACGAATTGATTCTCGGCGACGCGGGGAAGTTGTTCGATCTCGCGCAGGAAAAGGATGAGTTGCGCGACCGTTACGGGCGAAACACCTTCGGCCAATCCTGCCTGATGGCGCGGCGGCTCGTGGAAAAAGGCGTGCCTTACGTCACCATCAACTACAAAGGCTGGGACACGCACAAGCAGCACTTTCAAACGATGAGCCGCAAGCTGCCGGAGCTGGACAAGGGTTTGGCGACGTTGTTGCAGGACCTCGCTGATCGCGGGCTGCTCGACAGCACCATCGTCTGGGCCAGCGGCGAGTTCGGGCGCACGCCGAAAGTTCAAAACGAATCGCCGTGGAACGGCGGGCGCAGTCATTGGGGCAAGGTTTTTTCGGCGCTCGTGGCGGGTGGCGGATTCAAAGGCGGACAAGTGGTCGGCTCGTCGGATGCCAAGGGCGAAGAGGTAAAGGAACGTCCGGTGTATCCCGTGGACCTTATCGGCAGCATTTACGAACTGATGGGCATTGACGGCAACGCACCCCTGCCCAATCCGCAAGGACTGCCGCTTACGGTGCTGCCGGGTGTTGCCGACAATGTGAAATCAGGTGGGCGGCTGAAAGAAATTATCGGAGGTGTGTGATGAAGCCCAGCTCCATGAACTTTTGGGAAGATCCAACATCCAACATCGAACACCCAACGTCCAAGAATTGCTCGAACGGGAGACATTGGATGTTCGATGTTGGATGTTCGGTGTTGGATGTTTTCCTTCGGTCGAGATTATTGGGATTGGCCTCGAGCGTGTTAATTTTGTTGTTTGCCGCCGCGCCCGCGGTTGCCCAACCACAACAGCGCCAGCCCCGCATTGGCTACGTCTATCCCGCTGGCGCACGGCAAGGCGCGACTTCCCAGGTCGTCGTGGGCGGTCAATTCCTGAACGACGTTACGAACGCGTTTGTCTCCGGCGCAGGCATCAAGGCGACGGTCGTCGAGTTCAACAAGCCGATGAATCAGGGGCAGTTCAACCAGTTGCGCGACCAGATGCGGGAATTGCAGGATCGCCGACAGGCCGCGATGCGGGACGAGCGGCGTCGAGTGAAAAACTCCACGAACGTATGGACCGCCGTGGATGAGCAGACGATCGAAGAACTCAGATTGAAGATCATCAAGAACCCGCCCAATCGGAACGCGACACCGGCTATTGCCGAAGTCGCCATTCTTAAGGTCACGGTCGCGGCGGACGCCGAACCGGGCACGCACGAAATCAGACTAGGGACACCGGCGGGCCTCACCAATCCGCTCAAGTTTTTCGTTGGCCAACTGCCGGAATTTTCGGATCCACCCGCGCGAGCCGCCAACCCGGACGTGGATCGCTTCCGCGAACGTTTCGGCCGGCAACCTCTAGCTCCCGCCCCGAAGACCGAACCGCGCGTCACCTTGCCCGCCATCATCAACGGCCAGATCATGCCCGGCGAAGTGGACCGATTTCGCTTCACCGCGCGCAAAGGCCAGCAACTCGTCATCGCCGCCAGCGCGCGGGAGTTGATTCCCTACCTCGCCGACGCCGTGCCCGGCTGGTTTCAAGCCACGCTCGCGCTTTACGACGCCAGGGGAAATGAACTCGCTTACGACGACGACTATCGTTTTCATCCCGACCCGGTGCTTCACTACGAAATTCCGAAGGACGGCGAGTATGTGCTCGAAATCAAGGACGCCATCTACCGTGGCCGCGAGGATTTTGTGTATCGCATTTCGGTGGGCGAACTGCCGTTCGTGACGAGCATTTTCCCTTTGGGCGGCCCCGATAACTCGCCAACCACCGTCGAGTTGAAGGGCTGGAATCTGCCTGAAACCAGCCTGAAAGTGGAGGCCAAGGATGGCGGCCCCTCGGTTCAAACCGTTTCCATTCGCAAAGACGGGCGCGTTTCCAACCGCCTGCCCTTCGCCGTGGATAATTTGCCGGAGTGTCTGGAAAAGGAATCGAACAACACCGCGTTGAACGCGCAAAAAGTCTCGCTGCCCATCGTCGTCAATGGACGAATATCCGAAGCTGGCGATGCGGATGTGTTTCAATTCACTGGCCGCGTCGGGGATCAGATTGTCGCCGAGGTCTATGCGCGCCGGCTCGATTCGCCGTTGGACTCCGCGCTCAAAGTCACCGACGCAAAGGGCCAACAACTCGCGTTCAACGACGATTACGAAGACAAGGCTTCCGGCTTGAACACGCACCACGCGGATTCCTACCTCACGGCCACGTTGCCCGCCAACGGGACATACTTCGTTCAACTGAGCGACGTGCAACGTCAGGGCGGCGCGGCCTACGGCTATCGCCTGCGTCTCAGCGCGCCGCGACCGGACTTTGAACTGCGCATCGTGCCTTCCAGCTTGAGCGCGCGCCCCGGCTCAATCGCCACGCTGACCGCTTACGCGTTGCGCAAGGACGGCTTCACCAACGACATCATCGTCTTCCTGAGCGACGCGCCGGAGGGATTCAAGCTCAGCAGTGGAAAAATTTCCGGCACGAACGAGCAAGTCCGCCTCACACTCAATGTTCCTTTCAGGGCGCAGCCAGAGCCAGTGACCCTGAGTCTGGCCGGCCGCGCCATCGTCGCGGGTGACGCGGTGACTCGTCCAGCCGTGCCGGCGGAAGACATGATGCAAGCGTTCGCCTACCGGCATCTGGTTCCTTCGGAGAATCTGGAAATCGCCGTCTTGGGCCGCGGCAAATTCGGCGGCCCGTTCCGAAACGCGGAACCTCTGCCAACGAAACCGCGCAAATCGAGGTAGTCGCGCGTCGGGTTTCAATTCACCGACCGGTAAATCACGTTCGTCGCGAACAGGGCGATCATCATGACGCTGATGGAGCATTTGCCCACCACACCCAGCAGCAACCCGACCACCGCACCCAACCCAGCCTTGGCCGCGGGCTTGAGTTCCTTGCGTCCCAGCAGTTCAAACAACGTCGCGCCGATGAACGGGCCGAGAATGATTCCGGGCAGGCTGAAAAAAAGTCCGATCACGCCCCCGATGACCGCGCCTATCGCGCCGCGCCAGGTCGCGCCAAATTTTTTTGCGCCCAGCATGGTGGCCAGGAAATCAAGCAGCAACGCCACCAGCGCCAGCAGCACCAGGATCACCATCACCAGGTTGCTGGCGCTCGTTGCACCGAAGTAGAGCCGGTGCGCCACCGCGCCCACCAGAACGAGTGGCGTCCCGGGCAGCGCGGGCAGAATGTTGCCCAGCAACCCGATCAGCATGATGACCAGCGCCACGCTCAGACCGATGATTTGTTCCCACGTCACGCCCCGACTTTAGCACAAGACGCATGGGCGCGGAAATCGTTTCCGAGGTGGCGAGACCGGCACGGCACCCGTTCGTCACTTGGGCGGCAATGCGCGAATCCATACTTCGCGATACCAAGTCTCCCCGTTGTGATCGGTGAGCATGATGCGACCGGTGATCTTTTCGCCGAAGCCGGAAGCGTTCTTGAATTTGCTCTGAGCCACGGCGGCCTTGACTTGCGCACTGCCGAGTTCATAGGCGAGGACCAGCTTGCCGTTGAGCCAGTGTTCGACGTGGTTGCCCTGGACGATCAGACGGGAGTGATTCCATTGGCCCGGCGGGTGCAGGGGTTTGCCGGGCCACGCCGGGATGACGTCATAAAATGCCGCCGTCTGGTGCTTCGGCTCGCTGATCACGGCGTCGTCCACCATCTGGTATTCCAGCCCCGGAGCGTTGGGTCTTGCCTCCGTGACGAGGTATTTGACGCCGTTGTTGCCGCCGGGAGCAATGCGCCAATCCCAGTCGAGTTCGAAATTCGTGTATTCCCGGATGGTGACAATGTCGCCGCCGCCGCTCTTGGGCAGCAAATGCAACACGCCGTCTTCCAACACCCATCCTTTGGCCGGGAAGCTGGTCTGCCGATAGCTGCGCCAGCCGTCGGTGTTGCGCGGGAAGAGATTCTGCCGTTGACCGGCGTGACGGTCACTCGCGCAACCCGCGAGCAAACCTACGATCATCAAGGTGCCCAACCGTTGGAGCAGCGTGTGGGATTTGTGCATATCGGATTCGGCTGGCACTGTGTTAGTTCAACCGCCGGCCCGGGTCAACGGTTTTCCGGATTTCACCTCTCGTCGGGGTTCGCCACGAAAAAGTTTGCAACAATGGCCACTTTTACATTGCAGCCCGGCACGCGTCGGCCTTAAAGTCGAACCGGCGAACGCCACTTAACACACCTATGTATCTCGGCGTTGATTATTATCCGGAACAATGGGTCTTCCCTTACGGCGGCACGGCTGACCATCCCGAGGCGGCGTGGGAAACCGACGCGGACTTGATGGTGAAGGCGGGCTTCAACACCGTCCGCATTGGCGAGTATTCCTGGGGGCTGTGCGAGCGGGAGGAAGGCAAATACGATTTCGACTGGCTCAAACGCGTCATGGACATCATGGCCCAACGCGAAATCAAGGTTGTGCTGGGCACCCCCACCGCCGCACCGCCCATCTGGCTGGCCAAGAAACATCCGGAGATTCTTCCCGTGGACGAACGCGGCATGGTCCGGCACGAAGGCACGCGGCGCGCCGCCTGTTTCAACAACGACGTTTTCTGGAACGCGGCCAAGCGGATCGTTGAAAACATGGCCCGCGCCCTGGGTCAGCACCCGCAGTTGGTCGCGTGGCAGATTGACAGCGGCCTCGGCGGACATCAAACCGCCTGGTCGTTCAACGAAGACACCCGCCTCGAATGGCAGAACTGGCTGAAACTCAAATATAAATCGGTCAACAATCTCAACGACCAGCTCGGACTGCGTTACTGGGGACAGGTCGTGTCCGATTTCGACCAGGTGCCGATGCCGCGGCACGCCCCCACCGCCCACAATCCGGCGCTCGTGCTGGATTGGTATCGGTTCTGTAGCGACACGATCATTGCCTTTGCGCGGATGCAGGCACAGGTGCTGCGCGAACTGACGCCGAACATCCCCGTCACCACCACCCTCCGCGCCCTGCAACGCTGGTTCGACCACTTCGACATGGCCGAAGTGGTGGATTTTGTTTCCGTGGAGAGCAACGCGGCCATCAAGGCCAAATCCGCCGAACTCGCCTGCGAAATTGACATGCTGCGGTCCCTGAAGAAGGACAAGATCCGCACGCCCGACGGCGATTGCGGCTTCTGGATCATGGAGCAAAAGGCCGGACAGGTGAACTGGCAGGACGTGAATTCGCTGGTGCGGCCGGGCGTCGTCCGCCTGTTCACCTATCAACTGGTGTCGCGCGGCGCTTGCGGCGTTTTGTTTTATCACTGGCGGCAGCCGCGCATCGGCAACGAAAAATTTTACGGCGCCGTCCTGCCCCACCACGTTCACGATGGGAACGACCGCGTGTTCAAGGAAATCTGCCAGGTCGGCGAGGAGCTTAAAATGTTGGCCCCCGCCCTGGCCGGCACGAAGGTCGCGGCGGAAACCTGCATTCTCTACAGCCACGACAACGATTGGGCGTTGCAAGAGCCCATGCAGCCGAACAAGCACTTCCAACTGCGTGAACACATTCAGCTCATTTACAACGCGCTGCATGACCGCAACATCCTCGTGGACTTTGCCAAGCCATCCGAGGACCTCACGCCGTATCGGATCGTTTTCGCCCCGTCGCTGCATCTCATGTCGGGCGCCGAGGCCGACCGCCTCAAGCTTTACGTGCAGAACGGCGGCACGCTGGTCAGCACTTTCAACACGGGCCTGGTGGATGAACACCAGATCGCGCCCGACTCGGGTTATCCGCACGACCTGACCGACCTGTTCGGCATGGAAGTGTTGGAATTCGATCCGTTGCCGCCCGGCGAAGAAAACCATCTCACCTTCAAGGGCGCGTTCCCGACCAGCCACATGCACCCGGCACGATTGTGGTGCGACATCATCGAGCCGAAGGAATGCCAGGTCCTGGCCACCTACGCGAAGGACTTTTATGCCGGCCGGCCGGCGATGACCATGCATACGTTCGGCTTGGGCAAGGCGGTTTACATCGGGACGATGAGCCACCAGTTTTTCTATTACGACCTGGTGACGTGGCTGCGGCAGATGTGCAACCTGCATCCGCTGCTCAAAGTGCCCGATACCATCGAGGTCAGCCTCCGGCAGAAGAAAGGCACAAAAATCTTTTTCCTGCTGAATCACCAACACGCCCCGGTGCGCATCCAGTTCTACAAACCGATGCACGACTATCTCACGGCCACGACGTTCAGCGGCAGTTACGATTTGCCCCCGCACGGCGTTCTGGTCCTGGACGAGCATCCGGAAGGCATGGGCAAAACCACGTCCAGCATCCCCACGAGCGGCTGACGCTCGTATCCGGCTCTTGATCTTGGTCCGCTGCTTAATCTTAATCGGATCTTTCAGCAGGCTTCCCAGAGATTAAGATTAAGATTAAGAAGTGAGTTGCGCATGATGCCGCTTCCGCCCAGATACAGCCCGCCGCTCGGCCCGCTTAAACGCTCGCCCCGGCAGCGCGTGCTTGCGCAATGGCGCGGTGTGGACCTTGGCCCGCTGGAAACCGCGCAAGCCGCGCGTGCCCGCCGCGTTGGTGATGTGTTGCCAAAGGTCGCGAAGGACATGCGGATGGACAATCGCCGCGCGGAGATTGAAGTGGTCAAGGTTTGGAACAATTTGATCGACCCCAACATCGTCGCCCATGCCCAGCCCGCCGGATTGCGCAAAGGCACGCTGTTTGTGAACGTGGACAGCAGTGTGTGGCTCAATGAAATCGTGCGTTACCGCCGGAAGGAAATCCTCGACCGGTTGCAACACAGCTTCGGGAGCGAAGTCGTCCAGCGGATTTCGTTTCGGGTGGGGTAACAAGAAGCGTGGGATTCCCAACGCCCGCTACCGGCGCCCCCACGCTAGGGACATGGTTTTTGGCAATCCGAAAGTCGTCCCGGCAACAGCCACATCAAGCAGCCCGCCCACAACCCAAAGACTGATACAGCGATAAGCGCCAAGCCTCTCTCTGTCCCAACATAATTGAACCACGAACCGAATCCAAGCAAACGATCAGCATCGCTCGGCGACCACCAAGGTCGAAACAAAACAAAGTAGTCAAATATCCAAAAACCGAGCGATAGACTGCCGACCGCTAAACTCGTGAAAAATACTCGAAGACGCCATTTCCGGAACAAGCGCATACGGCCTTTCTAGACGGGACCAGAATACCGCCAGCTATTTCTTCCTTTTGAAAATGTCGGTGATGCCTTTGGTGGTTTTCTCGAGTTCCTTCGTGGCTCCCTCGACCGCACCCTTGCCAATGTCGGTGACCGCGCTTGCCGCCGCCTTCACGGCGTTTGCGGTGACTTCCGAGATGACTTTCTGGGTGAGATCGGCGGGCGTAATCCCCTCGGGGCCTTGGCCGAGGTTGGTGAAATGGATGTCCGGAATCGGCACGGGCGCGGCAAAACCGCCGGTGCCCTTCAAGCTGACTTTGACCTTCGCGCCGGTGATGAGAAGATCGTCCACCTGAAGTTTCTTGGCGGGCTTCGCTTCCTTCGTGGCGGGTTCGGTGGTCGCTGGTTTGTCGGAACCGCCGACCGTGGCGTTTACATTGTCGAGAATCTTATTGAGATTGTTCCCGCTGAGACCGCCTTCGAAGGTGATTTCCGGCGATTCAACCCGGATGGATTTGACCACGATCTTGTCCGAGAGCAATGAGCCGGGGCTGACCGAGACGCTGGTGCTGCCGACGCTGATGGCGTTCGGCGTCTTGTAACCTTCCGGGTTGCCGACGACCAAGCCCTTGATTTTCGCCGAGCCGGACAGGAGTGAGAGGTTCACGCTGTCGAGCTTGATGTCCACCTTGGCGATTTGCGGGCCGATGGTTTCCACGCCCTTCTTGATGGCGCTATCGAGGAACAAACCCACCGCCAGCACGGCGAGAATGACCACAACCACCAGCGCGATGAGGAGGCGAACGAGGAGTTTTTTCATAGTAACAGCAGTTTAACAGGCGACCCGATGTTTATGCCAGCAAAAACTCCGCAAAAACTGGAGCGCGAGCTGTCTCAACTCGCCGCGCGCGCATCTTGCAAGCCGCACCCCCGGCGGCGGTGGCGAAGTGCACCCGCCGAACCCGTTCATTCCGCCAGGACCGCGCGGACGAGGTCCGCAAGTTGCCGGGCCTGATAAGGCTTGGCCAGAAAGCAGTCCGGCTTGGTTTCCGCGTGCCGGTAAATGGTTTCGTCCACCGTGCCGCTGACGAGGATGATTTTCTGTTGCGGGTGGATGCGGCGACATGCCTCGATCAAATCCATCCCGTTCATCGTGTGCATCGCGTAGTCGGTCACGATCAAGGCGGGCGGCGGCTGGCTCAGGCCGAACGCGCGCACCGCCGTGTCGGGATCGCGAAACGTCCGCACGCGGAAGCCGATCGGTTCGAGCACCAGCGCCACGAGTTCAAGCAGCATCGGTTCATCGTCCACGGCGAACACCACCGGACGCGAATCCTCGCCAGCGGGGTTGCGGTTGGTGGTCGCCGGATTCATGCAGATCGTGCCCAGCGGATTACCACGCGGCTCCCGGACTGGCAAGCGTCGTTTGGATGAAAGTATATCTCGTTCCAGCCCGTCGTTTGGCAAACCCGGACGGCGCCGGGACGCGGGCGTGCGCTTCAACTCCCGGCGATGAACTTTGAACTTTCCGCCCCGCGCCTCCGACCGTAGTCTCCGGGTAACGAACTTCGACAACCGTCCGGCGTGAAACGCACGCTTATGAGAGCAACCAGAACGTCCGCCAAAACAAAAAAGACCGCTGGCAAGGGTGAAACCATCCGCCGGGCACGGCCGACCCGCACACGGGTCCCGGCGGTCAAAACCAAGTCCCCTGCCAAAACCAAACGCCCGACCGCAAAACGCGCCACGGCCCAAACCCCCCGTCCCCGCCGAAAAGCGACCGTGGTCATTCCGCCCATTCTGCTGGAAGGCGACCAGCCCGTCGCGCCGTTGGTGAGTGGACCGGGCGAGAAATTCGCGCTGGGCCCCACCCCGCCCGAACCGCACTTCGAGACCGGAAGCGCCGAACTGCCCGAGGCCTACGGCACCAAGCGGCTTTTTCTCACGGCACGCGATCCGCACTGGCTGTACGCCAACTGGGACCTTTCGCGCGAACAACAATTGCGCTGCAACCAGCAGTCCGCGGACGGCCATTTGATTTTGCGGATCTTCGCGGACACCCCGGCCGGCAGTCCCGTCGCGGAAATTCACGTGCATCCGGAATCGCGCCATTGGTTTGCCAACGTCCCGCGCGCGGGGGCGAAATACGCGGCGGAGATCGGTTACTATCGGAAAGGTCGCGGGACCGTCACACGGGAACGGCGCTGGGTCAGGGTGGCCACCTCCGGCGGCACGCTCACGCCGGTCGAAACCATGTCGTCCGACGCCGCCATCGAGTTTGCCACCATTCCGCTGGACGTGCCATTTGCGAAACTGGTGACGCTTGTGGCCCAGGCGGCGCGCGAACATCGTCCGCTGGCGGCAGCGGTCGAGGAACTGCGTCACGCCGGCCACCCCGAACTGCCGCAGGTTTCCCTGGCACCCTGCGAGCCGTGGACGGTGGAACAGGAACGGGCGCTGGCTGAAATCATCAACCTGGACGAGGTGCGGCGCGTGTGGATCGGCTCGCTGGAGATCACGGAGCTGGTCCGACGGCAGCTTGAACGGGAGATTTCCTCTGTGGGTGTGGCGCAACTGGGGCGGCCGACCTCGCCGGGCGGGGCGATCACCAGCTTGGCCGGTCCGATGGGTGGCGAGCAACAACGAGCGAAGGGTTTCTGGTTCAATGTGAACGCCGAGTTGATCGTGTATGGCGCGACCGAACCGGGCGCTTCGGTCAGCATCGGCGGTCGAAAAATCAAATTGCGTCCCGATGGTTCGTTCACCTACCGCTTCGCGCTGCCGGACGGGAAATACGATCTGCCCGTGGTGGCCATTTCCGCGGATGACACGGACGGGCGGGCGGCGGAGTTGAAGTTCACCCGCACGACGGATTTTTTGGGCGATGTGGGCGCGCATCCGCAAGACCCGACGCTGAAACCGCCCACGCCGGACAATGTCTGAAGCGAAAGCGCAAACGCCAGCGTTCAAAGCTCAAGCAAGTCTCCACGCTTCAAACGAGCGCGTTGGAACTTTTGACTTTGAAGTTTCTTTTGCGCTTTGAGTTTTGAATTTCTTTAATGCACGGCTATCTATCCATCGTTTTGCACGCGCACCTGCCCTTCGTGCGCCATCCCGAGCATGAAAAGTTTCTCGAGGAAACCTGGCTGTTCGAGGCCATCACCGAAACCTACGTGCCGCTGCTGCAGATTCTGGAAGGCTGGGCGCACGACGGGATGGACACGCGCCTGACGCTCACGCTCTCGCCGACGCTTTGCGCCATGCTCCGCGACCCGCTGTTGCAGGAGCGCTACGACCGGCATCTGCGCGGGCTGGTTGAACTGGCGGAAAAGGAAATCCACCGCACGCACTGGGACCGCGCGTTTCACGAGCTGGCCTGGATGTATCATCACCGGTTGACGACCATCCGCGACGCGTATCTCGGCTGGGGACGGGATCTCGTTGGCGCGTTTCGCAAGCTGCAGGACCGCGGCCGGCTGGAGATTATCACCACGGCCGCCACGCATGCCTTGCTGCCGTTGTTCGCCAGCCATCCGCCCACGCTCCGGGCGCAAATCCTCACGGCGCGCGACCATTACCGGAGTTGTTTTGGTCGCGACCCGCGCGGCATCTGGTTGCCTGAGTGCGCGTACTTCGACGGCGTGGAGGAATTTTTGCAGGAAGCCAACCTGCGCTGGTTCATCATGGACACGCACGGCCTGCTGCACGCGCAACCGCGCCCGCGTTACGGCGTGTTCGCGCCGGTCTTCACTCCCAATGGCATCGCCGCGTTCGGGCGCGACCTGGACTCGTCCCGCCAGGTCTGGAGCAAATTCGAAGGCTATCCGGGCGACACGCGCTACCGCGATTTCTACCGAGACATCGGGTTTGACCTCGACTTCGATTACGTGAAGCCGCATCTGCCCTCGCCGGACCACCGTGGGTTCACCGGCCTGAAATATTATCGCATCACGGGCCGGGCGGCCGACAAGCAACCGTATCATCGCGACACGGCGCTGCGCACGGCGGCGGAACACGCGGGGCATTTTTTAAACGCTCGCCTCGCGCAATTTGCCAAACTCGGCGGCATCATGGACCGGCCGCCGCTGGTGCTCGCGCCCTACGACGCGGAACTGTTCGGCCATTGGTGGTATGAAGGGCCGGAGTTTCTCGATTACTTCGTCCGCAAGGCGTGCTTCGACCAGAAGATTTTTTCGCTGATCACGCCGGAGGATTACTTGCGGCTTCACCCCACCAACCAGGTCGCCAAACCCGGCGCGTCGAGCTGGGGCGAGGAGGGTTACTATCGCGTCTGGTTGAACGAAAGAAATCAATGGATTCTACCGCACCTGCAAATCGCCGGCCAAAGGATGACGGAACTGGCGCGGCGCTTTCTCGATCCGCCGCCGTTGCTGGGCCGGGCGCTCCGGCAGGCGGCGCGCGAATTGTTGCTGGCCCAATCCAGCGACTGGCCGTTCATTCTGCGCACCGGCACGAGTCCCGACTACGCGAGCCGGCGCGTCAAAGACCACCTGTTGCGCTTCATCACCCTTTACGAACAGTTGAAGAAAAAGAAGGTGGACGAGAAGTGGCTGCGCGAAATTGAAAGTCGCGACAATGTGTTTCCGGACATCAACGTCGCGTATTGGGCGTAGCGTCTAACGTGCGCCCGTCGCCTGCAACGTGGCGGCAAAGCTGTTCGCGCCGGATTTCACCCACGCCATCGTGCCGGCGGCCGTGTCGGACGCCCCCGCCGGAAAACTCAACCAGCCGACGACGACTTCACTGCCGCGGCTGAGGGAAAGATAGAGCGGATAGTCGCCGTTCTTCGCCAGCGCATTCGCCGCCTTGAACCTCCGCCCGTCGCCCAGCGTTCCGCCGACCAGGGCGCGTCCGGTTGTTGTCACCCGCCCCAGGCCGGTCGCCACGGTGGCGGAAGGTTCGATGCGTTCGAGCAGAAAATCATGCCGCCCCGCTTGCGGCGCGGGATTTGATCCCGGGTTAAACACGCCGCGGTCACCGGCGATCGTCGCGATCCAATGGCTGTTGTTCATGGTGCCGTAAACCTGATCCGTGCCCCCGGCGAGATCCACGTGCAGTTCGATCACCACGGGCGGACCAAGCCGGTTTGGAAAGGTAACCGTGGCATCACCGTTGACGTCAAGCTGGCCGAACAACGCAAAACGTTTCCCGCCCACCAGCATCCGGCTGCTGAACCGACCCGAAGCGGTCACGGCCATCACGAACAGCCCCGAGCTTTCCGGCGTCACGCCGTTCGTGTTCCAAACCAGGCCGGTGTAATACCCTTTCACCGGGTTGAACGGCGAGGGAACGAACTTCGCCACCAGCTCCAAACCGGGTTGCATCGTGAACGTCAGCGTCGGACTGGTGGAAGGGATGCCTTCCCAACCCGCGAAGACGTGGCCCAAACCCGGCCGGGCCACGACGGTGTATGTCTGGCCTACCGTGAGCAGGTGGCCTTTGAAATTTTGCAACACCGTCCCCGTGCCGCTGGTTTGGAGCGACAACGACGCCGTCGTCGGCACGGCCGCCGCGCTGACGTGGACCACGACCGGAGCGGACGTGGCGTTCAGCCCGCTCGTGTCCGTTACGACCGCCCTGAGCGAGTAATCCCCGGACGCCGGGGGTTGCCAGGTAATGGCAAACGACGCCGGGGATACACTCGCCAGGCCCACCTCATTGGCGAAAAACTGAATGTTGGTGATGACCGCGTTGGACGAACCCGCGGCCGCGTTGACGCTCACGATCAAGCTCTGCCCGAAATCCAACTGCGTGTTATCGGCCGGTTGGCTGATGGTGACGGTCGGAGGCGTCGGTGGCGGATCGTTCTGAATCGGGATGCCGCTGGCGAGGCTTACCGCCCGGGCGGCGTTCACCCGCCCGTAACCGAATTGCGCGTCCTGCCCGGGCGCGCCGACGTCGTCCGCCGTTTGCTCGAGCACCGAGACGATCTGGGGATTGTTCAGTGACGGATTCGCGGAGGCAACGAGCGCCGCAACGGCGGCGACCATGGGACTGGCGAAGGAGGTGCCCCGCCAGGCGCTGTACGGATTGTTGAGGTTGCGCGAAGTCGTGAGGATGTTGTCGCCCGGCGCGGCAAGCGTCAGGTGATTGCCCGTGCTGGAAAAACCGGCAAGCGAGTCATCGGGCTCGGTGGCGGATACCGCCACGACATGCTCGCACGCGGCCGGATATTGCGGGGTGCTGTTGCCGTTGTTGCCCGCGGCGGCCACGATAACGACATTGTTGCTCCAGGCATAATTGATGGCGTCCTGCAACGTGCTGGAAGGTGCGCTGCCGGCGATGCTGATGTTGATGACGCGCGCGCCCTGGTCCACCGCGTAACGAATGCCCTGGGCGATCGCCGAGTACGCCGCGAACCCCGAGGCGTCCAGGACTTTCACCGGAAGAATTTTGCTGCCGAACGCCACCCCGGCCACGCCGATGCCGTTGTTGCCCGAGGCGGCAATGACGCCCGCGACGGCCGTGCCGTGACCAAAATCATCCGCCGGATCGTTGTCGTTCGCAACAAAGTCGTAACCCGGTACGATGCGGCTGCCGAGGTCGGGATGCGCCGCATTGATGCCGGAATCGAGCACCGCCACGATGAGATTGTCGGCGCCCACGGTGATGTCCCAGGCCAGCGGGGCCCGGACTTTTTCCAGATGCCAGGTGCCGTTCGCCACCACATAGGCATCGTTGGGAACAAAGGCCGCCTCGGCCAGGTAATCGCGCTCGGCAAACTCGATCGTCGAATCGCGCTGCAATTCGGCCAGCGTGGCGGCGACGCTGGTTTCGTTGACGTCAACCGCCCGAATGGTGGAACGGTTGAAAGGCCGATGCTGCCGGCCGCCGTGTCGCAGCAGTCTGTTCGCGAGCACGTTTTCGGTCACACCATTGCGCGGTTTGATCAGGATGCGCCCGGGAACAAATCGCGCCGGCTGGTCGTCGGATGCGCCCGCCGGACTGGCGGCGCCGGCCGGCTGGCTGAGGAGGAGGCAGGAAAAAGCGACCGCCAACCCACTCGAAAAACGCATGGGGCTGCGATCGCTGCTTCGCTGACAGGGTCTCTCGTCCACAACCGGCTGCTCGCCGGTGGCTTGCCAAGCTACGGATGTGCCATGCCTGATTCGCCGTTGGTGAGTCGGGAATAGACCCGAGCCCGGTGTCCAAAATCTGTAAATCCTGGCAGGACATGACCGCTTTCAAGCGGGCCGCGGCCGGGGACCGAATCGAAATCCGAGGCTTGGTTTTCAGTTCGGAGAAGGTTTCCGGCGATAAATACAATCAATAATTCCGCGCATCACCGGCGTTGCATCAGACCCGTCGTGAAAAAATCAGCTTTGAGCTTTTTCCTCGCGCCCTTAAGTTGGCTGCGTGAACACCGAGTTTTCAGCAACGGCCCATTGGGACAAAGGTTTCGATGAGGCCGGCCTTCAGCAGTGGGCCGGAGATTTGCGCCGGCAACTCCGCGCGCCGGAGGTTTCGCTCGGCCTGGTGTTCATGTCGCCCGCCCTGTTTCCGCACGCGAAACAAGTTCTGGAAATCATCCGCGTCCACGCGCGCGTGCCCTTGCTCGCGGGCTGTTCCAGTCAGGGCCTGGTTGCGGGCAACCGGGAATTCGAAGGGGACGAAGGCCTGGTGCTCGCGCTTTATGCCCTGCCGGGCGCCGACCTCGAGGGTGTTTACTTCAACCAGGTGCAGGTGGAGGAAGCCGACGGGCCGGGCTATTGGCAGTTGGAAACCGGCGTGGCGAACAACGCCACCAACGGCTGGCTCGCGTTCATTGACCCGTTTCACCTCGATGCGGAATCCTGGTTGCGCGGGTGGAACGCCGCGTATGCGCCCGCACCGGTGTTCGGCGGCCTGGCCAGCGGCGTGTTCACGGAGCAGGCGACGCAGGTCTATTTGAATGGTGACGTGTTCGAGGAAGGCGGCGTGGCCATTTCCGTCGGTGGCAACGTGAAGCTGGCCGGCATCGTTTCACAAGGCTGCACCCCCATCGGCGATACGTGGACCCTGACGCGCGTGGAGCAAAACCTAATTCACCAGATTGGCAACCAGCCGGCCTACGCGGTGCTCGCCAACACTGTGAACAAACTTTCGACCCAGGAACAGCGCCAGGCGCGGGGCAACCTGTTCATCGGCCTGGTTGTGAATGAATACCTCGAGGATTTTCACCGCGGCGATTTCCTTGTGCGCAATCTGCTGGGCGGCGACCCGAATTCCGGTGTGCTGGCGGTGGGCGCATTGCCGCGCGCGGGCCAGACGATCCAGTTTCAGCGACGCGACGCGCTGGCGGCCACGGAGGACATGAGCGAACTCCTGCAACGCGCGCGGGCGCAACTGGGAGATGCCAAAATCTACGGCGGTTGTTTGTGCTGCTGCAATGGTCGCGGAAAACACCTTTTTGGAGCGCCCGACCACGACGCCCGGATGGTGCAGGAAAAAATGGGGCCGCTTGGTTTGTCCGGTTTCTTTTGCAACGGTGAAATCGGGCCCGTCGGTCAGAGTAATTTTCTGCACGGCTACACAGCGTCGCTGGCTTTGTTTGTGAAGAAGTAGCGACCACGAAATACACGAACCACACGAAAAGAATTCATCCCGGTTCCAGCTTCGTGTGTTTAGGGTATTTCGTGGTTAACCTGCCTTCCGCCCGAACTCCTTGTCCAGCGGCACGAGCAGCACCACGAGGAAACTTGGAATCGTCGCCAGAATCACCCACACAAAGAAATGCGGGTAACCGACGAGTTCCTGCAACCAGCCGCTCCACATGCCGGGGATCATCATGCCCAGCGCCATGAAGCCCGTGCAAATCGCGTAATGCGCCGTCTGATGCTGGCCGCGTGCGATGTAAATCATGTAGAGCATGTAGGCCGTGAAACCGAAGCCATAACCGAATTGCTCGACCGCCACCGCCGCGCTGATGACGAAAAGACTGTCAGGCTGCGCGTAAGCGAGGTAAATGAACATGGCGTCCGGCAGATGAATGATGCACACCATCGGCCACAGCCACGCTTTCAAACCGTGGCGCGAAGCCACGAATCCGCCAAGCAAACCACCCACCGTCAGCGCGATGATGCCAATCGTGCCATACACCAATCCGACCTGACCGGTCGTCAGACCCAGGCCGCCCAGCTCGCGCGCGTCCAGCAGAAACGGCGCGACCATCTTCACCAGTTGC
>CAYWMD010000033.1:0-70503 GCA_964458575.1 uncultured Bifidobacteriaceae bacterium
CGGACAGCTACGCGGTCAATGAAGATGGCGTGCTCAACGGCAACGTGACGACCAACGATGTGCCCAGCGGCGACGGCGGCAACGTTTGGACCGTGTTGACCAACGTGGCCCACGGCGTGTTGAACCTGAGCACGAACGGCACATTCACCTACACGCCAACGGCCAACTATAACGGCCCTGATTCCTTCACCTACCAGGTTTGCGACACAGACGGCGATTGCTCCAGCGCGACCGTGACGATCACAGTGAACTCGGTGGACGACTTCCCGACCGCTAATCCGGACAGTTACGCGGTCAATGAAGATGGCGTGCTCAACGGCAACGTGACGACCAACGACGTGCCCAGCGGCGACGGCGGCAACGTTTGGACCGTGCTGACCAATGTGACGCATGGCGTGTTGAGCCTCAGCACCAACGGCACTTTCACTTACACGCCGACAGTGAACTACAACGGCCCCGATTCGTTTACCTACCAGGTCTGCGACGCCGACAATGATTGCTCCAACGCTACGGTGACGATCACGGTCAACTCGGCGGATGACTTCCCGACCGCCAACCCTGATGCCTACGCGGTTAACGAGGATGGCGTGTTGAACGGGAACGTCTCGACCAACGATGTTCCGAGTGGCGACGGCGGCAACGTGTGGAGTGTCGTGACCAATGCGGCCCACGGCGTTGTCACGTTGAATACCAATGGCACATTCACTTACACGCCGACGGGCGATTACAGCGGCCCCGACAGCTTCACCTATCAGGTGTGCGATGCGGATGGCGATTGCTCGTCAGCCACGGTGACGATCACGGTCAATTCGGTGGACGATTTCCCGGTGGCCAACCCGGACAGCTACGCGGTGAATGAAGATGGAACGCTGAACGGCAACGTGACGACCAACGACGTGCCCAGCGGCGATGGCGGCAACGTGTGGAGTGTGCTGACCAACGTGACGCACGGCGTGTTGAGCCTGAGCCCCAACGGCACGTTCACCTACTCACCGACCGGCAACTACAACGGCCCTGACAGCTTCACCTACCAGGTTTGCGACGCCGATGGTGATTGTTCGTCAGCGACGGTGACCATCACGGTCAACTCGGTGGATGACGCGCCGGTGGCGGCTCCCGACAACTACTTGGTTTTGGAAAACAGCGCGCTCAACGGCAATGTGAGTACCAACGACTCGCCCAGCGGCGATGGTGGCAACGTTTGGACGGTATTGACGAACGTGAGTAATGGCGTGTTGAGCTTCAACCCCAACGGCACGTTTACCTATACGCCCGCGACCAACTACAACGGCCCGGACAGTTTCACTTACCAAGTGTGCGATACCGATGGCGACTGCTCGGTCGCAACCGTCACGATCTCGGTGTCATCCGTGGACAACTTCCCGGTGGCCAACCCGGACAGCTATGCGGTCAACGAAGATGGTGTCCTCAATGGCAACGTCTCCACCAACGATGTTCCGAGCGGTGACGGCGGCAACGTGTGGAGCGTTGTGACCAATGCGGCTCACGGCGTGGCCACGGTGAATACCAACGGTACGTTCACCTATACGCCAACCGGCAACTACTACGGGCCCGACAGCTTTACCTACCAAGTGTGCGATACCGACGGCGACTGCTCGACAGCCACAGTCGCGATCACGGTTAATTCCGTGGATGACTTCCCAGTGGCCAACCCGGACAGCTATGGGGTCAATGAAGATGGCGTCCTGAACGGCAACGTGACGACCAATGATGTGCCCAGCGGCGACGGTGGCAACGTATGGACGGTTCTGACGAACGTGACGCACGGCGTGTTGAGCTTGAGCACCAACGGCACGTTTACTTACGCACCGACTGGCAACTACAACGGCCCGGACAGCTTTACCTACCAGGTGTGCGATGCGGATGGTGATTGCTCGTCAGCGACCGTGACGATCACGGTCAATTCGGCAGACGATTTCCCGGTGGCCAACCCGGACAACTACGCGGTCAATGAGGACGGCGTGCTCAACGGCAACGTGACGACCAACGACGTGCCCAGCGGTGATGGCGGCAACGTCTGGACTGTGCTGACCAACGTGGCCCACGGCGTGTTGAGCCTGAGCACCAACGGCACGTTCACTTACACACCGACAGCGAACTACAACGGCCCCGACAGCTTTACCTACCAGGTATGCGATACTGACGGCGATTGCTCCAGCGCGACGGTGACGATCACGGTCAACTCCGTTGATGACTTTCCGACCGCCAATCCGGACAGCTACAACGTCGCCGAAGACGGCACGCTCAACGGCAACGTGACGACCAACGACGTGCCCAGTGGCGACGCCGGCAACGTCTGGACTGTTCTGACCAACGTGACGCATGGTGTGTTGAGCCTGAGCACCAATGGTACGTTCACCTATACGCCGGCGGCTAACTACAATGGCCCGGACAGCTTCACATACCAGGTGTGTGATGCGGATAACGATTGCTCTACCGCCACCGTGACGATCTCCGTTTCGTCGGTGGACAATTTCCCAGTGGCCAACTCGGACAGCTACGCGGTCAATGAAGACGGCGTGCTCAACGGCAACGTGACGACCAACGACGTACCCAGTGGCGACGGTGGCAACGTCTGGACGTTACTGAACAATGTGGCGCATGGCGTGTTGAGCCTGAGCACCAATGGCACGTTCACTTACACACCTACAGCGAACTACAACGGCCCCGACAGCTTTACCTACCAGGTCTGCGATGCGGACAACGATTGCTCGTCAGCGACCGTGACGATCACGGTCAACTCCGTTGATGACTTCCCGACCGCCAACCCGGACAGCTACAACGTCGCCGAAGACGGCACGCTCAACGGCAACGTGACGACCAACGACGTGCCCAGCGGCGATGGCGGAAACGTCTGGACGGTACTGACCAATGTGGCGCATGGCGTGTTGAGCCTCAGCACGAATGGCACATTCACTTACACGCCAACGGCCAATTACAACGGCCCGGACAGCTTCACTTACCAGGTCTGCGATACCGACGGTGATTGCTCAACTGCGACCGTCACGATCACGGTGAATTCCGTGGATGACTTCCCGACCGCCAACCCGGATAGCTATGCGGTCAACGAAGACGGCGTGCTCAACGGCAACGTGACGACCAACGACGTGCCCAGCGGCGATGGTGGCAACGTGTGGACGGTGCTGACCAACGTGACGCATGGCGTGTTGAGCCTCAACACCAACGGCACGTTCACCTACACGCCGACTGGCAACTATAACGGCCCCGACAGCTTTACCTATCAGGTCTGCGATACCGACGGCGACTGCTCCAGCGCCACAGTCACGATCACTGTTTCTCCGGTGAACGACGCTCCGGTGGCCAACCCGGACAGTTTCACGACGCTGAAGAACATTCCGCTGGTCATCCCGGCGGCGGGCATTCTCACCAACGACACAGATGTGGATGGCGGCGCGTTGACGGTGATACCTGTCACTGGCACAGCCAACGGCAGCCTGATTCTCAATGCCAACGGCGGTTTCACCTACACGCCGATCAGCAACTACGTCGGCTTGGACAGCTTCACTTACCGCGCCTACGACGGCTCGGCCACCAGCGGCGTGGCGACGGTCACGATCAATGTGCTGCCAACCAATACGCCGCCCACCGCGGTCAACAACAGCTACACCACGCTCGAAGACACGACACTGACGATTCCGGTGGCGGGCATCTTGACGAACGACATTGATCCGGACGGCGATGCGCTTTCGGCCCTGCTCGCTACAGACGTCACGCACGGCACGTTGTCGCTCAACCCGAACGGCTCGTTTACCTACACGCCATTCACGAACTACAACGGCACGGACACCCTCACGTATCGCGCCTACGATGGCGTTGCGACCAGCGGCGTGGCCACGGTGACGATCAATATTACACCGATCAACGATCCGCCGATCGCGGTGAACGACAGTACCAACACGGTTGAAGACGTGAGCGTGACGATCAACGTGCTGGTCAACGACAGCGACCCTGAAGGCACGCCGCTCACTATTACCGGCTTCAGCACGACCAACGGCGTCATCGTGAACAACGGAACGAACCTGGTGTTCACGCCGACCACGAATTTCAACGGCATAGCGGTGTTCAGCTACACAATCAGCGACGGCACCAACACGGCCAATGCCAGCGTGACCGTCACCATCGGTGCCGTGAACGACGCGCCGGTTACGGTCAACGACGCTTATTCCCTCTTGAAGAACGCGACCCTGACGATCCCGCTGGCGGGCATTCTCACGAATGACTTCGACGCGGAAAGCAATCCACTTTCCGCCCTGCTGGTCGCCGACGTCACGCACGGCACGCTGAGTTTGAACCCCAACGGCGGATTCATCTACACGCCCAACAGCAATTACGTCGGCGGCGATCTGTTTACCTACCGCGCGTACGACACCGGCGCCACCGGCAACGTGGCGACGGTCAACCTCACCATTCTGGCGACCAACACCCCGCCCACGGCCAACGGCCAGAACGTATCCACGCCGCAAGCCACGCCCATCGTCATCACGCTCACCGGCAACGATCCGGATGGCGATCCGCTGACCTTTGCCCCGGTGACTTCGCCGGCTAACGGTGGGTTGACGGCCTTCAACACCAACACCGGCACGATCACCTACACGCCGAACCCGGCCTTCATCGGCAACGACAGCTTTACGTTCCGCGTCAACGACGGCACGACCAACAGCGCGCCCGCCACCGTGAACATCAGCGTGGGTGCGCAAGCCGACATCGCGGTGTTCAAGACCGGCAACACCAATGGCGGCGCGGGCACCAACCTGAACTTCACGATCACCGTGACCAACCTTGGGCCGTCCACGGCCAGCAACGTGATGGTGTTTGACCAATTGCCCGCGAGTTACACGTTCGTGAGCGCGGTGCCGTCGGCGTCGTCCGTGGTGGGCAACCTGGTGACCTGGCCGGCGTTCAACCTCGCCAGCCTGGGCCGCAGCAACTTCGTGCTGACGGTCATGCCGACCGCTGGCGGCGTGTTCACCAACGTGGCCTACGCCACCAACAGCACGCCCGATCCCGACCCGACGAACAACAGCAGCACTTCCACGAACGGGCGGGTCATCACTTACGTGCAACCGCTCGCCGACGTGGCCGTGTTCAAGTTCGGTCCGGCCAGCGTCATCGCCGGCAGCAATATCACTTACACAATCACCGTCACCAATCGCGGCCCCGTCATGGCGACGAATACCGTGGCCAGCGACACTTTGCCGGCGGGTGTGACGTTCCAAAGCGCATCAGCCGGCGGCACGTTGAACAGCGGTATCGTGACCTGGCCGGGCATCACCCTCGCCAGCGGCGCGAGCGCCAGTTACAGCGTTACCATTACCGCCCCGGTCGCTGCGGGCACGCTCACCAACGTCGCCTCGGCCACTTCCCCCACGCCGGATCCCGATCTGTCAAACAACGATGGCAGCTCCACCAACTCGCGCACGACGACCACCGTGACGGCATTGACCGACGTACGCTTGAACAAGAGCGCGCAAGCCACGGTGAATGCTGGCGCGAACTTCACCTACACGTTGATTGCGAGCAACGCTGGCCCGAGCACAGCTTCGAGCCTGTCGGTTACTGACAGCCTGCCGGCGAGCGTGAGTTTCGTGAGCGCCACGGGCGGCGGTTCGTTGAGCGGCAACCAAGTGATCTGGGCTAACCTTGGTAGCTTGGCTGCGGGTGCGAGCACCAATCTCACTCTGACGGTAACGGCCCCGGCCAGCGGCACGTTGAGCAACACCGCTATCGTGGTCACGCCAACGAGCGATCCGACGCCGACCAACAATACCGCTGGCCCGGTCATCACGACTGTGACGCCGTTGGCAGATGTGAGTCTAACCAAGAGCGCGCAAGCCACGGTCAATGCCGGTGCGAACTTCAGTTACACACTGATCGCCAGCAACGCCGGCCCGTCCACTGCGTCGAGCTTGTCGGTCACTGACAGCTTGCCAGCGGGTGTGACGTTTGTGAGCGCCACTGGCGGTGGTTCCTTGAGCGGCAACCAAGTCATCTGGGCCAACCTTGGCAGCTTGGTCGCCGGTGCGAGCACGAATCTGACGTTGACCGTGACCGCCCCGGCCAGCGGCACATTGAGCAACACCGCCGTTGTCGTTACACCGACGAGCGATTCGACTCCAACGAACAACACCGCCGGCCCGGTCATCACCACCGTCACCCCGTTGGCGGACGTGCGCCTGAGCAAGAGCGCGCAAGCCACGGTCAATGCCGGTGCGAACTTCAGTTACACGCTGATCGCCAGCAACGCCGGTCCGTCCACAGCTTCAAGCTTGTCTGTCACCGACAGTCTGCCCGCAGGTGTGACCTTCGTAAGTGCCACTGGCGGTGGTTCCTTGAGCGGCAATCAAATCATCTGGGCCAACCTTGGCAGCTTGGTCGCCGGTGCGAGCACGAATCTGACGTTGACCGTGACCGCCCCGGCCAGCGGCACGCTGAGCAACACGGCCGTCGTATTTACACCGACAAGCGATCCGAATCCAACGAACAACACTGCTGGACCGGTGGTGACCGCAGTGCAATCGCTGGCTGATGTGGCCGTGTTCAAGTATGGCCCGGCGAGCATCGTGGCGGGCGGCAACGTCGCCTACACGATTGTCGTAACCAATCTCGGCCCGGCCACGGCCATGAGCTTGTCGGTGACCGACAGTCTGCCGGCCAGCGTCACCTTTGTGAGCGCGAGTAGCGGCGGGACGTTGAACGGCAGCCGCGTCATCTGGGCCAATCTCGGCAGCCTCGCCGCGGGCGCGAGCACCAATTTGGCGCTGACGGTAACCGCGCCTTTGACCGGGAAACTGACCAACATTGTCGCTGCCACCTCGGGCACGCCCGATCCGGTGCCGGCCAACAACAACGGCAGCTCGCCCAATTCCCAGGTGGACACGGTGATCTCGGCCATCGCGGACATCATCGTGGGCAAGACCGGACCGTCCAGTGTCACGACCGGCGTGAATTTTAACTACACCATCAGCGTGACCAACCTCGGCCCGCTGTCCGCGACCAACGTCGTCGTCACCGACCTCCTGCCGACCAATCTCGTGTTCGTCAGCGCCACCGGCGGCGGCGTGCTCGCCAGCAACGTCGTGACCTGGCCAACCATCGCCGCGCTGGCCAATGGCGCGACCACCAACTTCATCATCACCGTGCGCGCACCAACCGCGGGCAATTTCACGAACATCGCGGTGGCCGTGGCCACCACGCCCGATCCCAATCCGACCAACAACAACAGCGGCAACCTGGGGGCGCAAGTACCCACCACATCCGTGCCGCCGCAATTCGGCGTCTATCAAGCACCGAACGTGTTCAATCCGCAGACCGGTTTGTTCGAACAGCGCGTGACCGTGACCAACACGGGTCTCTCCACCGTGGCCGCGTTCCGGTTGCTCGTGGGCAACATCAACGGTACGAACGGCGTCCCGCGCACGAATGTGTTCCTCTACAACGCCACCGGCACGAATGTGGATACGCGGCCCTATGTCCAGTACAACTCCGCGCTCAACCCCGGCAGCAATGTGACGTTGATCCTCGAATTCTACGTGCCGGACCGCAAACCGTTCACCAACTCGGTCGAAGTGGTGTCCGTATTGCCCGGCGGCGCCGGCACGAACAGCGGCGGTGGCGTGGTGATTGACCGCGCGTTTGTGGACGCGCGGTTCACGCCGGTCCGGTTCGTTCTCGAATGGACCAGCGTGCCCGGCACGAACTACACCGTCATCTACAGCGACGTGAGCGCGGCCGGCCCGTGGTTCGTCGCCACGCCCAGCGTGACCGCCAACGCCAATCGCGTGCAGTGGTATGACGACGGTCCGCCCAAGACCATCAGCGTACCGTTGTCCGTCACCAACCGGTTCTACCGGGTGATCAGCAACCCGTAAACGGACGCAACAGGATTACGACCATGAAAACGACCATATTCAATCCGGTGCTGCTGCTGGTTGCGTTGTTCCCGCTGGCGGCGGGCGCGGATGAAATCGCCACCAACCGCTTTTCGCTTTCGGGCCGCCTCGGCTTCAACATCTCCGCGCGGTTCAAGGGGGTCAGCGTGACGCCGGTCGGCAATCCCGCCGCCCCGCGCACCACGCCGTCGCAACCCGGCCGGCCCAACGGCGATGCTTACAATTACGACGACGGTTATGTGCTGACGGACGTGAGCGACAACTACGGCGGCCAGACCTGGTATTGGGGTTACGACAACAGCGCCAGCCAGATTTCCGGCAACACCATCCTGATGAGCCGGACCACTTCGACCGCGGCAGCCGGCGGCGCAACGGGGTCGTTCGAGGACAACCCGCAGTTGGGCGCCGAGCTGGCCTACAACCGGTTCCTTGGCACGTGGGGCGATGCACGCTATGGGGTCGAGGTCGCGGTGAATTACCTGGATATTTCCCTCCGCGCCAATGACACCGTTTCAGGCAGCGCCACGCGCGTGACGGATGCCTATCCGTTTACGCCGGACACGACGCCACCCAATGCCACGCCGGTGAACACCATTCCGGGGCCGTATCAAGGCAGCTTCGAAGGGCCGGGCTTTGTCATCGGTGACACGCCGGTCAGTTCGACCACCGTGGTGATTCCGGGTCAGGCAATGACTGATAAACGTCGTTTCGACGGTGATCTTTGGGGCTTTCGGCTCGGGCCGTATCTGGAAATTCCATTGGGCGATCCGTTGAACCTTTCGCTCTCCGGTGGTCTGGCCGTGGGGGTGCTCGATGCGGACGCGTCGTGGTCGCAAACCAGCGGCAGCACCAGGATTGCCTCGGGCAGCGGCAGCGATTGCGACGTGCTTTGGGGCGGTTACCTCAGCGCGGCGCTCACCTGCTATTTGTCCGAACGCTGGAGCCTGGTTGGCGGCGCGCAATTCCAGACGCTCCAGAATTACGAACACTCTTTTGGCGGAAGGGAAGTGGAAGTGGATTTGGGCAATACGTGGTTTGTGACGTTCGGACTGAGCTACAAATTTTAGCCGTCGCTCACCTCGTCCCTCGCCCCGGCGGATGGGGACAGGGTGGCCAACGGGCGGGTGAGGGGATCGGAAAAGATTTTGGGATGGTGGGGAACATATACCGGGCTGGCCTCGCGATTGCGGGGCCAGCCCACTTCTTTTCCGTGTGGCTCTCCTTCGGAGCGGCGCTCTGCCGAGTCGCTGGCATGAACCGTAATCCCTTCACCCGTCCTGCGGACACCCTCTTCCCATCGGATGGGGAGAGGGACGGGGTGAGGGGCAGTCCGCAAATCAGTTCTGGCAATTGTTCTGATCTACTCGCCGATGATTTTCACCAGCACGCGCTTGCGCCGGCGACCGTCGAACTCGCCGTAAAAAATCTGTTCCCACGGGCCGAAATCCAGTTTGCCCTTGGTGATGGCCACGACCACCTCGCGGCCCATGATCTGGCGCTTCAAATGCGCGTCGGCATTGTCCTCGCCGGTGCGATTGTGCTGATACTGCGAGGTGGGCGCGTGCGGCGCGAGTTTCTCCAGCCAGACCTCGTAATCATGCAGCAAGCCGTCCTCGGCGTCGTTGATGTACACCGAGGCGCTGATGTGCATGGCGTTCACGAGGCAAAGCCCTTCCTCGACGCCGCTCTTTGCCACCAGGTCCTCGACCGTCCGCGTGATGTTGACGAATCCCCGTCGTTGCGGGATTTCAAACCATAAATGTTCCGTGAGCGATTTCATGGGCATGGTGTGCCACGAAACGCAATCCCCTGGCAAGCAGATGAAATGACGGCGCAATTGATTTCGACCCTTGAAACCAAGAAACCGGGAAGTTAGGGTCAAGATGTGATTGGGAACTTACAACGAAAGACTGGGAAACGATTTCCACGTCGTCTGCCCATGCTTCACCATCATAACAACTCGTCCTGACTAACACATATGTTCGGAGTCGCCACGCGCACTGTGAATGTCACGCACCGAACCGCCCCTCTCAAAGGCTTATTGGTCGTTTCGTTTGGGGTGTTCGTCTCGGCTATCGTTCTCGACCAAGCCGTTCGTTGGTCCAGCCCGATGGAGGGTGCGCTCAACGGTATCGTACAGACGATTTTCACCTGGCTCGCTTGGCTATTTTTTGTCCTCCCTCTCAACCTCGGAATCTACGGACTTTACCGCTGGCGCCGCTGGGAGCGTCATCGCACACTGGCTATACTTGCACCAGCCTTTGCCTGTGTTTTGCTCGTGCTGGCAGGCTTTGCATTCGACCCGCCCACACCGGCAGGTAGGCTCCGCCGTTTTACGGGTGCAAGTTTCCCGCTATCAGCCCGCGACCTTCGCACTCATTTTACGGGTGGCGGCGTCGCCGACTACAGCGACACTTACTACTTCCGATGTAGCGCCGCAGATACAAAGCAACTCATCTCTGCTCTGAGTCTTACACCAGCGGATCAGTTCGACCAGGACATGTTTGCCACCCCTC
The DNA here is from genome assembly GCA_964458575.1 of uncultured Bifidobacteriaceae bacterium. GTDB lineage: Bacteria > Verrucomicrobiota > Verrucomicrobiia > Limisphaerales > JADLHS01 > CAYWMD01. The sequence goes on from CAYWMD010000033.1 coordinate 10,448, forward strand.
CATTTCGAGGTTGGCCCGACCCCTCTACATGGACAGGCCGACGCGTATATCGCGGGGGTCGTGACAAGTGGTTTTACTACTTGGCAACGGACGCATCGCAACAGCAGGTTTACTTGTTTGTGGGCTGCATATGAGACTGCCACTCTCAACCGAGACCCAAGATCCGAGGAGAAGGCAAACGATTTGGTTGTCAGCCAGCGTTCTCACAATCCTGCTGGTTGTTGTACTTGCACATGTCGCGCTAGCGGGCGCACCTCCCGCGGACGCAAAATTTGAGAAGTTTAAATGTGAGATGCTCCCTCAGGTCGGCAGCAAGGTGACAGTCGTTGGCGAGCTGGAATCAGGCAAGCTGGGTTGGTGGCTCTCCTCCCAAGAGTGGGGAATTTATCTTTACACGACGACCACGAATCGAAGCGACTTGGCGAAGATGAGCAGTCTCTACAAATTCAGAGGCAACAGAGTCAAAATGACAGCCACCCTCCGACATCGCAACCACCAAGAGTCTGGGAATCCGTTGGTCGCCAACATTCCGGAGCATTTCTATTTCGACGTTGCTGAAGTTGATGTTTCCATTGACGAGAATCGCCACGATGAAAAAGCTGAGAGCAAGTAGGAGACAGATGTCGAACCAGAGTCGATCAGAGCACAGCGTTAGGCCACTTCGTATGCGCATAGGAGATTTCAAACTTTGGCGTTCGCAGATTGTCTGCTGGAGTATGTTTGGCTTCTTCTTGGCGTTTGCGGTGGTGTCACTTTTAAAGGGAAGTCAACAGCCCACCAAGTCTATCTCCGAGTCTGAGCTTCATGCGTGGCTGGTTGTGGGAGCGATCTCTGGCATCGTTGCTGTTTTGTGTTTCATCTGGGCATTGAGCGCCAAGCTTCAGAAGGGCCAGCATGATGTCTCTTAACCTCCCGACATAACTTTGGCCGGAGCACGCATGCGCTGAAGTTGGGAATGGAGTCGTCGCCGCCCCGTCGGTGTTTCAGCAGTACGGTTTCGCGAAACAATCTTCGCCACCACGCTTGCGTCTTGGACCGCGGCAGTCGCCTGCCGCTTTTCGACGGAGGGCGTATCTCGAACCAAAAGCGCCAGACGACTGCCGCACTCCAAAAGCTTCGCGTGGCCTTCGGATCGGGGTGCATCGTTCAACTGGCTTTTTTGCGAATCCACAGAGATATACTCATGAGGTTCATGGCGCTGCAAACGCTGCGCAGTTGAAGTGCAGCTTGCGCAACTCTTGCGCGCATTGCATCGGTAGTTTTCTGGATTCCGGCCATTTTTCGCATTGGCACTTCGCTTGCATCTCCCGCTTGCGTCGGCACACGCGGGCAGTGCTTTTTCGCGTTGGCAAATTCACTAAAACCAAAAACAGTCGGAGAAAAATATGAAAAGACAAACTCAGTGGTTGGCGGCGGTCGGTGTGACAGCGTTGATGGTGTTGAGTGCGGGCAGTTTGCTCGCCCAAGATAATCCCCCGCCCGGAGGGAATCCTCCGCCGGGCGGTCAGGGCGGTCGAGATCGCGGTAGTCGGGGCGGGGGTGGTCGCGGCAACTTTGATCCCACAGAAATGCGCCAGCGGATGATGGAGAACATCCGCGAACAATTCGGCGTCAAGGATGATGCCGAGTGGAAGATCATCGAGGAACGCGTCAACAAGGTCATGGATACCCGGCGCGACATGGGTTTTGGCGGCAGCGGCATGAGCCGGATGTTTCGCCGGCCTGGTGGTGACAACAATAGTGGTGACCGTCGGCGCTTTGGCCCTGAACCCAGCGCGGAAGAGCAGGCGCTCGAAAAGGCGATTGATTCCAAAGCTTCAAAGGATGAGTTGAAGTCCGCGATGACGAAGTATCGCGCGTCCAAAAAGGAGAAGGAAGAGAAGCTCACTGCCGCGCAGGATGAACTCAAGAAAGTTCTCGATACGCAGCAGGAAGCCGTTGCCCTCTCGATGGGCCTGGTGAATTAAACCCTTCTCCGACCGTCTGAACTGCGCGTTGTCATGAGTGCCGTGGAAACAAATGTTGCTCCCGCGAACGAGTTGCTCGCCAAGATGGTTGCCACCCGGCAACTTTCCGCCAGCGACGCGCGTTCGCTGACACGGCAGGGCAACGCGGCGGTTCAGTCGGAAACGGATGTGCTTCGTTGGTTGGCGAAGGAATACGGGCTGCAATTCACCACGCTGGAAGATGTCGAGCCGGACAAGGAAGTTCTCTCGCTGTTTCCGGCGCGGTTGTTGTTGAAGGGCGAATTGCTCCCGCTGCGCCGGACCAACGGCACGGTTGAAATTGCCACGAGCAAGCTGTTCGCGACGCAGGAACTCGATACGTTGCGCAGTCTCAGCGGATTGAAACTCCGCCCCGTGCTCGCGCCGAGCGAAGCCATCCAGCGCGAGATGAAGAAGCGCCTTGGCGTCGGCGCGGATACCATCGGCACGCTCGAGGAGGAAAAGCCGTTCGAGGTCGTGGATGAGGACAAGCTCGAAGACACCGACCTCGACAGCGCGGCGGAAGACGCTTCGATCATCAAGTTCGTCAACCAGGTTCTGCGCGATGCCATCGAGCTGCGCGCATCGGACATTCACCTCGAACCGTTCGAGGACGAGTTCCGCATCCGTTACCGCATTGACGGTGTGTTGCAGGACGTGCCCGTGCCCGGACAGTTGAAGCGCTTTCAACCCGCCATCGTTTCACGCGTCAAGATTCTCAGCCATCTGAACATCGCCGAGAAACGCCTGCCGCAGGACGGCCGCATCAAGATTCGCGTCGAGGACAGCGACGTGGACATCCGCGTCTCGGTGATTCCGATGTTGCACGGCGAGGCGGTGGTTATGCGTCTCCTCCGCCAGAACTCGAAGCTGCGCGGCATGGTTGATCTCGGCATGGACACACGCGAGTTCCGATGCTTCAAACACGTCGTCGAACTTCCGCACGGCATCGTTCTCGTCACCGGTCCGACTGGCAGTGGCAAAACCTCCACGCTCTACACGGCGCTGAATGAGATCAACGATGCCGTCCGCAAGATCATCACGATTGAAGACCCGGTGGAATACCAGCTCAAGGGGGTGAACCAGATTCAGGTTTCGGAAAAGGCTGGCCTCACTTTCGCGCGCGGGCTGCGCTCGATTCTGCGTCACGACCCGGACGTGATTCTGGTCGGTGAAATCCGCGACAAGGAAACGGCGCAGATCGCCGTGCAATCGTCGCTGACGGGCCATCTGGTTTTCTCCACGCTGCACACCAACGATGCGCCGGGCGCTGTCACACGGCTCGTGGACATGGGGGTTGAACCCTACCTGGTCGCGTCGTCGCTTGAAGCGGTGCTGGCACAACGCCTCGTTCGTGTGCTTTGCGAGCGGTGCAAGCAAGTGGACGATTCGCCAACGGCCCAGGCGTTGAAAGTTCAACTGGGCATCCCGGCGGAGACCAAGGTTTACCGGTCCGTCGGCTGCCGTGAATGTCGCAACACGGGATTCTTCGGCCGACGCGCGATTTTCGAGTGGATGGACTCGGACAACGACATCCGCCAGCTCGTCCTGCGCAACGGCTCCAGCGATCAGGTTCGCGATGCCGCCCGCCGCGCCGGCATGAAGACGCTCGCCGAGGACGGCTGGCGTTTGGTGCGCCTGGGCGTGACGACGGTGGACGAAGTATTGAGCGTGACCACCGCCAAGGAGGTTTCGTTGACGATGGACAAGACCGAGGATGAACTCGGCGAAACCGCGCCGCACAGCATTGCGCTCAAACGGCCATGAAACATTCAACAACCAACATCCAACATAGAACATCCAATTGGCCGAGGGTGCTCCCATTGGGCGTTGGATGTTGGATGTTGGATGTTGGATGTTTTCTTTTCTGACAATGCCCACCTTCCAATACAAAGCGCTCGCAGCCGACGGCCAGATCGCCGAAGGGCAGATCGAAGCCGGTGGCCGTGCCGAGGCGTTTCGCCAGATGGAAAGCCAAAGCCTGCGGCTCATCAGCTTGAAGGAAGGCATCAACGGCGAAGCGAAAGCTGCCGCCAAGAAAAGCGTCGTTGCAGCCAACGGCCCCAGCGAAGCCGTCGCGGCGCCGGCCGAACCGGCGATGAAGCTCTCGCTGGGTTCGGGAAAAATCTCGGCGCGGGTGTTGGAGAATTTCACCCGGTTGCTTTCCAGCCTGCTGGCGGCCGGCGTGCCGTTGAGCCGCGCGCTCGTGATTTTGCAGAAGGAAGCCGCGAACCAGACGGCCAAGGCCAAGTGGAAGGAAGTTCACGATCTCGTCGTGGACGGCATGTCGCTGGCCGATGCGATGGCCAAATCGCCGGATACTTTTCCGAAAGTCTATACCGCGATGGTCGAGGCCGGCGAAACGGGCGGATTTCTCGATGTCGTGCTTTCCCAGATTGCCGACTTTCAGGCGCGTGAGAAGGAAATGCGCGGCAAGGTGATGACCGCGTTGCTGTATCCCTGCATCCTGCTGGTGCTCGCGCTCGGGGTGCTGATTTTTCTGCTGACGTTTTTCATTCCCAAATTCCAGACGCTCTTCACGGGCTTTGGCGCGAAACTGCCGCTGCTGACGCAGATCATCGTCGGCGCCAGTGAAGTCGTCCGCTCCTACGGTTTGCTCGTGGCGGTGGTCGTCGTGGTGGGAATCTTCCTGGCGCGGGCCTGGATCGTTTCACCCGCGGGCCGCCGCGCCTGGGAGGGATTGATCCTTCGCGTGCCGGTGATCGGCAACCTGGTGGCACAATTCGCCATGTCCCGCTTCTGCCGGATGCTCGGCACGTTGCTGGGAGCCGGCGTGCCGCTGATCAACGCGCTCAACGTCGCCCGCCGTTCCATCGGCAATCAAATTCTTGTGGACGCCGTCGGAAACTCGATTGATCTCGTGAAAGAGGGCAAAGCGCTGGGCTTGAGCCTGGCTGAATGCCGCGCCTTGTTCCCGGGCTCGGTGCTGGAAATGATTTCCGTGGCGGAGGAAAGCGGCAAGCTCGACGCCGAACTGGTGCGGCTGGCCAATGTCACCGAAGGCGACCTGGATCGCCAGCTCAAGACGGCCGTGGCGCTCGCGGAACCGCTGATGTTGTTCTTCATCGCCTCGTTCATCGGCACGATTTTCATCGGCATGGTCATTCCGATTTTCACTTTGCAGGACTACATCAAATAAACCGACCAGCACATTCGACAACATGAGAATTCAAATCCGAAATCTGAAATCCGAAACCCGAAATCGTCGCCGTGCGTTCACTCTCATCGAGCTGCTGCTCGTGCTGGTGATCCTCGGCATTCTCGCGGCCATCGTCGTGCCGAAGTTTGCGAACCGTGGCGAGCAGGCCCGGCAGACCGCCGCCAAGACGCAGATCGGCGCGTTCTCCACAGCGCTCAGCGCGTTCGAGGTGGACAACGGCTATTATCCGCGCGGCAAGGACGGGTTGAACGCCTTGCTCGTGAAGCCGAACGACGCCAACAACTGGCGCGGACCGTATCTCGAAGAAAAGGGCGGCATCCCGAACGATCCCTGGGGCCGACCCTACCTTTACGAGTGCCCGGGCAAACACAACACCAGCGGTTATGACATTTCGTCCGCCGGTTTCGACGGCAAGGAAGGTAGCGAAGACGACATCACCAACTGGCAGCAAGGGAAGTGACGATGAAGTTTACTGCGATGATTTGATGAAGCTGAAGCCAAACAGACTGTTAACGCTCACCCTCACCCCGGCCCTCTCCCCCGGGGAGAGGGAGAATCGTTCGCCGTCTCGTTGTGCAACTGAGCACGGCGGCCGTTCCAAAGACTCACGAGCAAGTCAGAGTGTTCGCTTGCTGTTCCCTCTCCCCGGGGGAGAGGGTCAGGGTGAGGGCGGTTCGATTGCGCGGGTTCACGCCTTCACGCTCATTGAACTCATCCTCGTCATGGCGTTGCTCGCCATTGTCCTCGCCATTTCCGCGCCGTCCTTGTCGCGTTTTTTTCACAGTCGCGGTCTGGACAACGAAGCGCAGCGGTTCATGGCGTTGACTCGCGCCGCCCAGAGTCGCGCGATTTCCGAAGGCGTGCCGATGGTGGTCTGGTTCGACACCAAACAGCGCGCTTACGGTTTGAACGCGGACAAATCCTTCGTAGAACAGGACGCGAAGGCGCAGATGTTCAACCTGGAAGACACGGTGGAAGTCGAGGCACGGTATTCCGCCGAGGCAAACGCTGCGGCGAAGGCCAGCCAGTTCAAAAACGAGCGCCTTGACTCCGCGAGCCTGTACACACTGCGATTCAATCCCGACGGCTTCATCAGCCCGGGCAGTCCGGAGATGGTCGTGTTTCGACAAAAAGACAATGGCGAGTTGTGGGTCGTGCAGAGTCGCAACCGTTTGCACTATGAGATTCAACCCGGCAATCAAATCGCGAGCCGCTGAGCGTGGCGCAGGTTCTGAAACCTGCGACACAGCAGACTTGGAAGTCTGCGCTACGCGGCAAGTGGTTCGCTCGCGGTTCGCGCAACGCAGCGAGGCCGGCTTCACGCTGGCGGAAGTGCTCGCCGCCTTGCTGTTCATGGCCATCGTGATTCCGGTGGCCGTGCAGGGACTGCACATCGCGAGCCGCGCCGGTTCAGTGGCGGAACGAAAGGCCGTTGCGGCACGGCTGGCGGACAGCAAGTTGAACGAATTGATTGTGTCCGGCCAGTGGCAATCGGCCGCGCAGAAAGGCACGATTCAGGAAGGCTGGCAAAGTTACTCCTGGACGCTGGAGTCCGAGCCGTGGGCCGAAGATGGCGCGATGCGGTTGGTGACCGTGCATGTGACTGTTCCGGTGAAAGGTCAGGATTACGACGTGGCCGTCAGCACGCTGGTGGATGCGAGCCAATGATGAACGCGGGAACATTACATTTTAAGACCATCGCCCTCACCCCTGACCCCTCTCCCATCCGATGGGAGAGGGGAACAGCAGGCGAACGACTTCGTGTTTTCGGGCGCGCTTGCGGCTATGGACGCGTTTCGTTTTTTTCAACCACCGTCCGGCGATTCTCCCTCTCCCATCGGATGGGAGAGGTCCGGGGTGAGGGTGAATCAGTAATCTGTCTGCCTGCCCGAACACATGCTTTCACCCTGCTCGAACTGCTCCTCGCGATTCTGGTCTTCGCCATCGTGCTCGGTGCGATTCATGTCGTATTCTTCAGCGCGCTCAAGCTGCGCAACCGGACGTCGGCAACCATCGAGCGTTCGCTGCCGTTGCAACAGGCGCTCGGCATTATCAAGCGCGACCTGGCCAATCTCGCCCCGCCCGGCGGCACTTTTTCCGTCGCCCTGCAAAGCACGCCGACGGTTTCGCCCACGGCGGGCGGAAGCACGAACAGCACGGGTGCCAGCAACCTGTCCGATTCGCAGGATCGCGGCAACGGCCCGCAGTTTTACACCGCCGTCGCCGTCGTGGATGACAACGCGCCGTGGGGCGAAATCGAGCGCGTTTCGTATTACCTCGCGCAACCCACGAACAACACGCCCGGCATGGATCTTCACCGCTCGGTCACGCGCAATCTCTTGCCGGTGATGCAGAGCGATGCGGAAGATCAATTCCTGATGAGCGGCGTGGACAGCATCAAGTTCGAGTATTACGACGGCAACGACTGGCAGGACACGTGGGATTCGACGCAGACAGATTCGGCGACGGGGCTGGCGAACAATCTGCCGAGCGCCATCAAGGTCGAGTTGCAATTGCACCCGGAGAGCAACGTCAACGGCGTGCCCGCGCCCGTAGAATTCGTCGTGCCACTCATGGTCATGGCGCGAACCAACACTACTGCGACGATCGAATGAAATTGCGCATGGACAACGAGAGGATTGCCGCCGGCAGTTTTTGTCGGACGGTTCTCCCTCACCCTGACCCTCTCCCGCTGGGAGAGGGAACAGTGCTTGTCCGTCTCTGGTGGCACGAAGATTTTTCTCCAAGCTCTGTCGCTCGAAATTCCAAGCGCCGGACGACGATTCCCCCTCTCCCAGCGGGAGAGGGCCGGGGTGAGGGAGAAGGGTGCGCAGTTCAAAACGCCCGCCCCCGTTCCCGCTCCCAAGACGGCTCGTTGCTCATCATTGTCCTGTGGATCGCGTTCGGATTGGTGGCGCTGACGCTTTACTTCGCCCACTCGATGAGCCTTGAGCTGCACGCGGCGGACAATCGCGTCGCCGCCATCGAGTCCAACCAGGCCATTGACGGCGCGGCGCGTTACCTGAGCAACATTCTGGCGACGGTCGCGTATCCGGGGGAGATGCCCGGTCCGGCGGAATTTGCCTGTGAAGCCGTGCCGGTCGGCGACGCGACGTTCTGGTTGATTGGCCGCAGCACGAACGATTGGGAAATCAACCTGACCAAACCCGCGTTCGGATTGGTGGACGAGGCGTCGAAAATTAATCTCAACGCCCCGTGGCTAACCGCAACGATGATCGAATATCTGCCCGGCATGACGCCGCAGATCGCTGCGGCGATCATGGATTGGCGCGACGCGAACAGCGACGTTTCGGACAACGGCGCTGAGGATGAATCCTACAGCCGGCTCACGCAGCCCTACAAAACCAAGAATGCACCGTTTGAATCCGTGGAGGAGCTGCGCCTCGTCGCCGGCATGACGGCGGAGATTCTCTACGGCGAGGACGCGAATCTCAACGGGGTGCTTGATGCGAATGAAAATGATGCGGACGATGCCGCGCCCTACGACAATCGCGATGGCCGGCTCGATCCGGGGCTGATGGAATATTTCACGGTTTACAGCCGCGAGCCGGCGGTGGGCACGAACATCAATTCGCAGGCGGAGATCCAGACCTTGCTCGAAAACACGCTCGGTCAATCGCGCGCCAACGAAATTCGCCGCCAGCTTTTCCCCGCCGGCCCGCCCCGCCCCATGACCAGTCTGCTTGAGTTTTATTTACGCGGCGGCTTCTCGGAGGACGAGTTCGCATTAATCGCCAATGATCTGACGGCGGCGACGAACGGTTTCGCGGAGGGCTTGGTGAACGTAAACACCGCGAGCCAGCCCGTTCTGGAATGTATTCCCGGCATCGGGACGGATTACGCGGCACAGTTGATTTCCTATCGCGAAGCCAATCCATCCAAGCTGGCCAGCGTGGCCTGGGTGGCCGACGCGATGGGCAGCGATACGAACGCGGTCACCGCCGGGCAATACATCACGACGCGCAGCTATCAATACTCGGCGGACATGGCGGCCGTGGGCCATCACAATCGCGGCTATCAACGCGTGCGGTTTGTTTTCGATACCAGCGAAGACGCGCCGCGCATCATCCGCCGCCAGGATTTGACGCATCTGGGTTGGGCGCTGGGCAAGGATACGCGAACGGAACTGCTGGCTGCGGCAGGGAGGGAGGCCAGATGAACACGAACACCAGAATCGAATTCAAACGATGGCAGATTCTGCCGCCGCTCTCCCTCACCCCGGCCCTCTCCCGCCGGGAGAGGGAGAATCGTGTTCAGTCTCCCGACGAAACGGAGCCCGGCGATAGCAGGATGATTCTTGAACAAACAAGGAACACCCGCCTGCTCTTCCCTCTCCCTCAGGGAGAGGGTCAGGGTGAGGGTGAGTTTCGCGCAAACGCTCCTACGAAAACAATTTCCCAACAACCATGATTGACCTGAAACAACTGGACAAGCTGTTCCAACGGCAACCCGGCAGTTCGCTGCTCGGCCTGTCGTTCGACGGCAGCCGCCTCGAAGGCGTGTGGGTTCGCCGGACCAACGGTTCGGTGCAGATCAAGAAAGCGTTCGTCGCGTCGCTCTCCCTCGATCCGCTCACCGCCGAAGTCGAGCTGGCGGGTCGCGAAATCCGCAAGCAGCTCGACGCCGAACAGATTCGCGAGCGCTGGTGCGCGGTGTGCCTGCCGTTGAGCTGGGCGCTCACGCTCACGGTCAAGCTGCCGGAGATTCCCGAGGAAGATGTTCCCGATTTCCTGCAAATCGAAGCCGAGCGGGGCTTTCCCTACGGGCCGGATGAGTTGCTGCTGGCTCATTCGCGTTTCAACGCGGGCCGCGCGGAAAAGTTTGCGACGCTGGTGGGTGTTCCGCGTGAACACGTCACGCGATTGGAAGCGGTGTTGCGCGCGGCGCAATTGCGACCCGTCACATTTTCCATCGGCTTGACCGCGCTCCAACCAGCCGATGCGGCGGAGGAAGGCGCGCTGGCACTGCTGCCGGGCGAAACCAGCGTGGCGATGCAGATTGCGTCGGGTGGTGGCGTGGTGAACCTGCGCACGCTCGACGGCGCGTATGAACAGGTCGGCGCGGGCCGCGAATTGCAAACCGACCACATCGCGCGCGAACTCCGCATCACGCTCGGCCAGTTGCCGCACGAAGTCCGCGAGGCCATGAACCGCGTGCGGGTCCTTGGCCGCAACGAAGCCGCCACCGAACTGGTCGAGCAGTTGCGCGAGGCGGCGGCGGAGTGGGGATTGAAGGTTGAACACGTTCGTGATCACGCAGCCACCGAGTTCGACCTGCGGCTGCCCGCCGGCACGGCAATTTCCGGCGCGTTCAGCCTGGCGGTGCGACAACTGGCGGGCCGGGGCGGGATGGAGTTTCTCCCGCCGCGCATCAGCCCGTTGACCCGGTTCGCGGAGAAGTATTCGTCCGGCAAACTGGCGTATGCCGGGATGGCTGCCGGCGCCGTGGCGTTGATCGTGTTGCTCGCGTTTTTTGTTCAACAAATTGTTTTGTGGCACTGGGAGGCGAAGTGGAAGGGCATGGAGAAGCCGGTGATTGAACTGTCGCAGATTCGCGACCAGATTCGCCGGTATCGTCCGTGGTTCGACCCGTCGGTCCGGACGTTGAGCATTTTGAAGCGGCTCACGGAGGCGTTCCCGCAGGATGGCGCGGTGTCGGCCAAGACCATCGAACTGCGCGAGCCGGCGCGGGTCACGTGCTCCGGCACGGCGCGCAATCGCGAGGCGCTCATCAAGGCGCTCGACCAGTTGCGCGCGGCGAAAGAGATTTCCGATGTGCATATCGAAATGACGCGCGGCAACACGCCGCTGGAATTCACGTTTAACTTCCAATGGGGAGGCCCGGGCGGATCATGAACCTGAACAAACGCCAACAACTCCTGGCCATCCTCGCCATCGTGGCGGTGGGATTTTTCATCGCCGACAAACTGGTGTTCACGCCGCTGACCAACAGTTGGAAGGCGCGGGCGGAGCGCATTGCGAAATTGAAGAAGGACGTGCATGACGGCGACGAAACGTTGAAGCGCGAACGGGCGTTGCGCGAGCAGTGGACGACGATGAGCACGAACACGCTGCCCGTCTCGAAACCGGAGGCGGAAAGCCGGATGCTCAAGGCGTTTGAACGCTGGTCGCAGGCCGGGGGCGTGTCGGTGAGTTCCATCCGGCCGCAATGGAAGGAAGCCGAGGACGATTACAAAACCCTGGAGTGCCGGGCGGACGTGGCGGGTAGTTTGTCCGCCATCTCGCGTTTCCTGTTTCAAATCGAACGCGATCCCATGGGCGTGAAGGTGGACTCGATGGAGATGACTGCCCGCGACAACAACGGTTCGCAATTGGCGCTGGTCCTGCAGGTCAGCGGTTTGCTTTTGAACCCGCCAAAACAAACCCGCAAATGAACATTCCAAACCCAACCCGGATGTGCGAGCGTTGCGTCATGAATGCGACGGGGTTCAGCGCGAGCGCCTTGAGCTGCGGGATCGGATTGATGGTGTTCGCGGTCACCGGGCATCCCGTGATGGCCGAAACCACCAATGCACCCGCAACTTCGAACGCACCCGCCCCGGCGACCGCCGTGTCAAACGCGATCGAGGCCATTTCACGCTCCACGGAAACTGCCGCCGCGGCGCCGTCCACGGCGAGCGGTCTGAATGAGTCCACGTTTCGCATCATCGCGGATCGAAACATCTTCAACGCGAATCGCTCGGGCGGGCCGGTGCGCGCGTCGTCCTCGCGCCGCCCGAGCCGCGTCGAAAGTTTCACGCTGGTCGGCACGATGGCGTATGAAAAGGGCGCGTTCGCCTTCTTCAATGGCTCGAATTCGGAATTTACCAAGGCCATCAAGGCGGGCGGTATCATTGGGGGCCACAAGGTGGCAGACGTGCTGGCCGGCGGGGTGAAGCTGGAGGCGGATGGAAAGCTGCTGGACCTGCCCGTCGGCTCCAGCATGCGACGCGAAGACGAGGGGGCGTGGCATGTGGGCGAGGGCGTCATATCGGCTGGCGGAACGAGCTATGCCGCCAATCGCGAGAACGGCGTTGCCAGCCGGTCCAGCCGCGGCGATTCGAGCAGCCGTAACGGCCGGTCCTCGTCCGAAACCGCCCCGAACAACGCGAACCCGAATGCCGATGAGATTCGGAAAGAAGAAAAGCGAGAGGAAAAGGAAATCAAGAAAGAGTTGAAGCAGGACTCCAAAGCGGAGGCCGACCTGCTCAAGCGAATGATGGAACGTCGAGAAAAGGAAAACCCATGAAAACATTTATGCAAAAATCCCTGATCGCCGTCCTCGCGCTGGCCGCTTTGGTGGCGGCGCGGGCGCAGCAAGAGCAGCGGCAACCTGCGGACGACGCGGTTCCGGTGACCCTCCCCACGGTGGCGGCGACCGAGGATGAAACCGGCAGCGAAGCAGCCGAACAGCAACAACAAGCCGTGAGCCAGTTGATCCAGGCCGTGGTGGACGCCGCGGCGCAGGGCACCAATGGCGAACAATCGGTCGAGGGCGAGATGGAGCAGCCCGGCGAGCGCGGGGGCCGACGGCCCATCCGCGGCCAGGGCACGCGCGGCACGACCGGTTCGGGCACCAACGCGATTTCCCTCAGCGCCTTCGTGGCGCAACAGGCCACCAACCACACGGCGGGCGCGACCCAGATGCTGCGGCTGAATTTCCGCAACGCGCCCTTGAGCATGGTGCTGGACTATTTGAGCGACGCGGCGGGCTTCACCATTAGCGCCAATTCCAAGGTGGATTTGAAAGGAACAATCACAGTCTGGTCGAACCGTCCGGTGACTCGCGACGAGGCCATTCGCATTCTCGACGAATCGCTCACGGCCAGCGGTTACGGCGCGACCGTGGAGGGGAATTTGCTCAACGTGTTCGTGGTGGACGCGACCAACACCAGGATCATCGCCGGCATTCCGAACAACGACTACACGAACATTCCCGCGACCAAGGAAATGGTGACGCAGATTGTCTATGTTCACAACGTGGAAGCGGCGCAGTTGATCACCTCGCTCCAGCCGCTCATGCCGTCGGGCACGAGTATGACGGCCAACCAGGGCGCCAATGCGATCGTGATCACCGACACCAAGACCAACATCCGGCGCATGGCGCAATTGGTGAAGGCACTGGACACCGCCAGTGTGAGCGCCGCCAGCGTGGAAGTGTTTCCGTTGAAACACGCGGACGCCACCGCCATGGCCCAGGTGGTGAATCAGTTGTTTCAAGGCGATTCGAGCAGCAGCCGCTCGAGCACACCTGGTTTTCCGTTCTTCCCCGGTGGTTTCCCCGGCCGGGACCGCGGCAGTTCGCGAGGCGATAGTTCGGGCAGTACCCAGGCGGGCCGCATGGCGGCATCGAAGGTCATCGCCGTCGCGGACGACCGCAGCAATTCGCTCGTGGTGAGCGCCTCCCAAGACCAGATGGCCCTGGTCCGCGACCTGGTGGAGGACATGGACGTGGACGTGGACGAACTGACGGAAGTGCGGGTGTTCCGGTTGCAGTACGCCGACCCGCAGGAAACCGCGGATCAAATCGCGAACTTGTTCCCGGACCCGACCACCCAGCAGACCGCGAGCAGCCGGTCCAGCCGGTTCAGCGGCCCGTTTCCGGTGTTCCGCGACCGCAGCAGCAGCGGGAATTCCGCGAATCAAAGCACCCGCAAAACCGTCGAGGCCCGCGTGACGGCCGTGCCGGACCCGCGCACCGGATCGGTGATTGTCACCGCCTCCCACGACATGATGACGCAGATCGCCAATATTATCGCCGAACTGGACTCCGATCCGGCGAAGAAAAAGAAGGTGTACGTCATCAAGGTGGAAAACCGCGACCCGCAGGACGTGGTGGAAGAATTGCAGAGCGTCATCTCCACCGACAGCAGCGGCAGTTTCAACAACTCGCGCTCGACGCTCCAGCAATCCGGCAGCCAGTTGAATACGCGCCAGCAGAACAACCTCCGGAATCAGGGCAGCACCGCCGGTTCGAGCATGAATAATTCTTCCCGCAGCCGGTCGTCGCCCTGAGGCAATGTCAACGGAAACATTCTGAACCATCCCAATGCACATGAAAATCAAATCACCCACTCACCAACGACTTGAGCAGTTGCTCGTTGTCGGCTTGCTGGCGTCGGCGGTCGCGGCCCAAGCCCAGTTTGCGCCCGGCACTTTTCCCAGTTCGACCACGTCGCGCTCCACCTCACGCAGCGGCACGTCCAGCACGTATCCGAACAGCACGGACATCGGCCAGGCGCGCATCACCTACGATCCAGAAACGCGCAGTGTTATCGTGGTTGCGGACGAGGAGACTGCGGCGCACATCACCAATGTGGTCAGCCAGTTGGACCGCCCCACGCCGCAGGTGTTGATCAAATGCGTCTTCATGGAAGCCACCTATGCGAACGGATCGGATATCGGGGTGGATGGCACTTACAAGCACACGGTCAAAACCGGCAACGGCAGCGGCGAAAGCTCTTACTCCACCGCGTTTGACCTGGCGACCTCCGGCGGCATCTACACGTTTCTCGGCAAGGACTTGGAAATCACGCTGGCCGCGCTGGCCAAGGCCGGCAAGACGGAGATTCTGTCGCGTCCATCCATACTCGCGCGCAACAATCAGATGGCCACGATCACCATCGGTCAGGAGGTGCCGTTGATCACCGGCGTGACCTATGACAGCTTCGGCAACCAGCGTAACGCCATTTCCTATTCCGACGTCGGCATCATCCTCCAGGTCACGCCGTTCATCTCCTCGGACGGCATGGTGGAAATGATCGTCGCGCCGCAAATCTCCTCTGTTTCGGATTCCACGGTCACCTTCACGCAGGGCATCGGTACCAACAACGTCGGGGGCACTTCCGCGCCCATCATCAACAAGCGTGCCGCCGACACCGTGGTGGTTGTGCCCAACGGGCAGACGGTGGTCATCGGGGGGTTGATGCAAAGCCGGAAGGTAAACACGACCGAGAAGGTGCCGGTGTTGGGAGACATTCCCCTGCTGGGCTTTTTCTTCCGGCACAAGGTCACGGCGAATGAAAAAACGGAACTGCTGATCTTCATGACCCCGTACATCGTGAATCGTCCCTCCGAACTGGCGGCGCGCTCCAACACCGACTTGAACGGCGCGGAAATGATCCGGAAATCCTTCAGCGAGGAGGAGTTGAACCGTTACCTGGACAAGGTGCCGGCGGCGGATGCCACTCCCCCCAAGCCCACGAAGAAGCGGAAATAAAACGCGCGGCCCGGAAGCACCGGCCGTGAGCCTCCCATGACCTTGCACGGACGATATCTTTATGGCCTGTTGGTGTCGGTCTGGGCCTTGGTCATTGTGTGGCAGGGGTTCGAGCACCGGCGCGTCCGGGAGTCCGCGCGGGACGAACTCATCAATCGCGCCCGCGACATCTCGAACACCGCTGGCAGCGTCATGCACGCACTACGGCGCTTTGGCGTCGTGCCGCGCGATCGCCTCGAACCCGCCCTGAAGCCGCTTATCAAACCGGGTGACGTCAACTCCATCGCGCTGCTCAACGCCGGGGAGGAGGTCGTGGCGCTCGTGGGCGAACCGATTGCGGCCGATCTGAAGACGCTCGTGCCCAGCGGCGCGCCCTATTGGTCCGACCGCAGCGTGGCCCTGATGAATCTGGTCGAACTTGGCACCAACCAGCTCGCGGGTGCGAGCACCAGTTCCGCTCCGGACGAGGAACGGCCCAGCCCGGTCATCGTCGTTAACGAAATGTTCAATCGCAGCACCAATCGTCCCAGCGGTTTTTCTTCCCGACCGCCGCCGCCCGAAGGCGAACCACCACCGGGAATGGAGACCGCCCCGCCACTGCCAGGTGAAGACCACGGCACCAATCAGCCGCCGCGACGACGCAGCCATCGGGGCGAGCGCGAAGGCCGCCCGCCCTTTGGCCGGCCTTTTTGGATGAGCGAAGTGGAGTACAAGGCCGCCTTGCAAAAGCAGGGGGTACACAGTTTTGTCATCGTTCTGCCGACGACCTCCATGCAGGCGGCCATCAGTCGCGATTTGCGTTTGCGTTTGATCATCGCCTCGCTGGCGTCTTTGGCGGCCGTGGGCCTGGGCCTTGCCTGGCGAAACGTGGGTAAATCGGCCGAACTCGAGCTGCGGCTGGTGCGCGCCGCTGAACTGAACACGCGGCTCAAGGAAATGAACTTCGCCGCCGCCGGTCTCGCGCACGAAACCAAGAACCCGCTCAACATCATCCGCGGGCTGGCCCAGATGATTTCCAAACGCGACGACGCCCCGCCCGAGGTCCGCGAAAAATCCCGGGGCATCGTGGACGAAGCCGACCGCGTGACCGCGCAGTTGAACGACTTCATCAACTTCTCGCGTCCACGCGAAGTCCGGCGCACGACCGTGCCTTTGAATTCCGCCGTCGGCGAAGTTGTGCGCGCGCTTGGCCACGACGTCGAGGACAAGGCGTTGAAAATGACCGTGGCGGAGAATTTGCCGGCCATCGAAGCCGACGAACAACTGCTGCGGCAGGCGTTGTTCAACCTGTTGCTCAATGCCACCCAGGCCGTCCAGCGCGGTGGTGAAATTCGCGTTTCCGCCAGCCGCAATGGCGCGAACGAGGCCGCATTGGAAATTAGCGACAACGGTCCGGGAGTGCCCGCGGAATTGCGCACGGACATTTTTAAGCCTTACTTCACAGCCACGCAAAAGGGCACCGGCCTCGGATTGGCGGTCGTGCAACAAATCGTCCTGGCGCATGGTTGGGAGATTGAATGTCTTCCGAATGAGCCGCGCGGCGCGGTGTTTCGGATTTCGCATTTGAGATTGGTGCCAGGCGCGTAGCCCGGATCGCGGTGAGACGGACGACCATTCTCCCTCTCCCAGCGGGAGAGGGCTGGGGTGAGGGAGAGTCGGACGACATTTCACGCCGCCTGGCCTCTCAGAGAATCATCACTCACACTTCGATGCCTCTTGTCTCCGAATGGTTTTGTGATCGGTCAATTCACCCTTACCCTGACCCTCTCCCACTGGGAGAGGGGACAGCAATCGTTCGGCTTGCATTGCCCAATGACAGCCCGGCAAACGCAGTCCAGCGAATTTCGATGAAACTAGGAACAATGCTCTGCGCACAATTTGAGAATTGACCGTTCCCATTCAGGCGGATCATCTTCAACCCATGACCGGAGAAACAGACGGAAACCGATTTTCCGCTTGCGAAAATGCACACAACTAAGCGCAGAATCCTGGTTATTCTTGGCGTCTCGGTTCTCATGACAATCTTCGTCCTGGTCATGATTCACGAGTTGGAATCCAGTTTGTGGTTAAAAGCGGATACGATCAGAGCCGGCATGACGAAAGCCAATGTCTTGCAGATAATGGGTGAACCAAAAAGTATATCCAAAACACCCGAATGGCATGCAACTGAGGAGTGGCATTACGACGGGCCCAGAAAGTTTCCTGTGAACTTTAGCTTACGCCCTCTTCGAGTCTTGGTATCCAAGCCGGATGACTGGATAACGATCGGATTCACGAACGAAAGAGTTTTTTCGGTTTGGATTCCTTCAATCGAGTAGTTTGCGGGAGATGGTCGGATTGTTGCGAAATAGTTGTCTTTGCAGCCCAGAGTCTCGCCTGTGCCGTTCCGCCAAACCACAACCTTCCGAGATGAAAACCTTGTTCACCGCCCGCGTTGCGTTAGCATGATGCGGCAACGTGGTGAAAGCTCCGTGCATCCTGATTGTTGATGACGACGCCGGTCAGCGCAGCCTGCTCCATTCGTTTTTGAAGGGCCAGGGCTTCGAGACCATTCCGGTGGATTCCGGCGCGCGCGCGCTCGAAGTGCTCCGCGCCCAACCCGTCAGCATGATGATTTCGGACGTGCGGATGCCCGGCATGAGCGGTTTGGAAACACTCCGGCTCGCGCGCCAGGAACATCCCGTCCTGCCCGTCCTGCTCGTCACCGCCTACGCCGATGTCAAAGAAGCCGTTGGCGCCATGCGCGACGGCGCGCTCAATTACCTCGCCAAGCCGATTGATCTGGATGAATTGCTCGCCACCGTCCGGCAAGTTACCGGTTTGAGCGGCGACGCCAGTTTGAAATCAGTAGCCGCGCGTCCACTGCCGGAGAACGTCGTTGCGCGCAGTCCGCAAATGCAGGCGCTCTTTCGTGATGCCGCGCTGATTGCCGCGTCGGAAACGCGCGTGCTCATCTCCGGCGAAAGCGGCGTGGGCAAGGAAGTGTTGGCCGATGTCATTCACGCCTGGAGTCCGCGCGCGGCGGGCGAGATGGTGAAGGTGAACTGCGCCGCGATTCCTGAGACGCTGTTGGAAAGCGAACTGTTCGGCCACGAGAAAGGCGCCTTTACTGGCGCAACCAACCAGCGCATCGGGCGATTCGAGCTGGCCAGCGGCGGGACGATTTTCCTCGATGAGATCAGTGAGATGACGCCGCAGTTGCAGGCCAAACTGTTGCGCGTGACTCAGGATGGCCGCTTCCAACGCGTCGGCTCCAATGCCGAAATCCACACCAACGCCCGCATCATCGCCTGCACGAACCGCAATCTCGAAGAGGCCGTGAAGAGCGGACGTTTCCGCGAGGATTTGTATTACCGGCTGAATGTGGTGGAGTTGAACATTCCACCGTTGCGCGAGCGGCGCGAAGACATCTTGCCCCTGGCGGCGCTGTTCATTGCGGAGTTCACGAAGGGCCGCGCGCGCTTTTCCGCCGCCGTGGCTGATTGTTTGTCGCAATACGCCTGGCCGGGCAACGTGCGCGAGTTGCGCAACGTGATGGAACGCGCCGCACTCGTTTGCCGCGGTGAAATGATTCTGCCCGAACACCTGCCGCCGCGGCTTGCCAACGGCGCGAAACCGGCCGTCGCGGCCGAGGCGAATGACACGGGCAAGCTGGAAGATGTCGAACGCCAGACGATTCTCCGTGCGTTGCGCGAGCACGATTTCAACCGCACGGAGACAGCAAAAGCATTGGGCATCAGCCGACGGACGTTGGTTTACCGGATTCAACATTTCCGGTCGCTGGGCCTGCCGGTGGATCCGGAGTAGTCATGGGCTGCTTCGGGATGCGACAAGTTGTGGGCATTGCGCTGATGTGTTGCCTGACAGGCACGGCTTGCGCGGAGGAAGCAAAATCGGGGCAGTTCATCCTCTTCAATCGCACCGCGGGTCCGGGGTCGCATCGCTTTGAACCCGTCGCGCGGGAGGAGTTCGCGGAAATTAAACGCGCATTTCCCGACGTGCCCGGCGCGGCCGTGCGGGTCGGGGTCGGTTACATCTTCTCCTATTTCCAGGCGCGGAATGACGCGGCGCTGCTGGCGTCGCTGCGTCGCGTGCTTCAGTTGGCGGCGGAAACCGATACGCCGGTGCTGATCCAGATTGACGGCGAGAATTGGTGGAACGCGCGGCCGGACTTGTGGAACTGGTGGGATGCGAGCCAGCCGGGATTCGATCCGGCGAATCGCGAGAACGTGGAGTGGTTTGGCTGGAGTCCGGACCAGGCCCTGAAGATTGCGTGGCGCAACTGGGGCTCACAGTTGCGCATCCGTCCGCCACCGAACCTCATGAGCCCGCGCTATCGGAAGGCGTGCCACGAAAAGATGGCGTTGTTGATACCGGTCCTCCTGGACTGGTGGAAGGCGCTGCCAGCGGAGAAAAAAGAATTGTTCGTCGGCCTCAAGGTCGGCTGGGAATCGTCCATCGGCGTGAATGCGTGGTATTACCCGAACGGAAATGATTTGCTCAACCAGCCGGCGAGCGACGATCCAACCAGTGGTCTCAAAGCCGACGAACTTCCGGCGCGCGGCGTGGCGCCGATCGGTTACGCGGCGGTGAAGACGGCGGGTATTCGCGATTCCGGCGCAATCACGGAAGCCGATCTGGCGGAGGTCGTGCGGTGGCATCTGGACGATCTTTGTCGTGAAGCGGCCCGGCTGGGCGTGCCGCGGGAGAAACTCTTCACCCACGTCGCCGGCTGGAAGGAGGGCGAGCTGTTATATCAGACAGCGGTGAATTCAAACAGTTGTCCGGGCTGGAGTTTTTACAAGCATGCCGCCGACCCGCGCGAAGACACTGGCGTTCAAGCCGCGCTCAAACGGAGCGATGCCCCGTGGTGGGCGGCGACCGAATGGCTTTATCAAGGGCCGAGAGAAACCAACTCGTGGCGGAAAGCGCTTCAACATACGCTGGCTGACCGCCGTTGTCGTTACCTGTGCATCTACAACTGGGAAGGCGTTCGGAACAGCGAGCCGGTTTTGGAAGCCGTTCGCCAAACGGTGGCAGCGAGCGCGGTTGAAAAGCCAGGACACTGATCGGACGTAACGGCGACTCGAAGGATTTGCCTTAACGCGCCCGGGCTTGAACGGGCAAATGTTGCAGAATACCGGCGGCAGACTCGGGACGTCCCTGGGCCATTAATTCCTGCGCGCGATCACGGAGAAGTCCGGCGCTTGCCGGGTCACGCTTGAGCGCTTCGTTCAGGGATTTCCACGCCGCGGTTTCGTCGCCCAGATCGAGTTGCCGGAAGCCCAAGCGAACAAAGCCACACGCATCGTGGGGGAGGGTTTCGTCGTAAAGCCGTTCGCGGCGCGCCCAGTTTTCGAGCCAGTTCACGCGTTCTTTGCCCTGGGCAAAATAGCGCGCGCCAAGCTGTGTCAGGTGGCGGGCATAGGCTTGCCGGCGTTCGTCTTCCGGCCAGGGCGTGGCGTTCGGCCATAAACCCGCGCTCCGCATCTGCGCCGCCAGCGCCTGCGCGATTTTCTGGTGGCCGGCGATGTTGGGATGCACGTGGTCCAGGTAGCTCTCGTAACCGGCGATGTAATCAAAACCTTCCGACGACAGCAGCTTGGCGGCGTCCAGCAGCGGAGTGCCTGTCTCCACCGCAATCCGGGTCAGTGAGTGCTCCAGTGGTTTCATGATGCGCAATGGGCAGATGTCCTCGTCGCGCGCCTTGCAATAGTAGATCAAGGCATCCGGGATTTGCCCCAACCGATCCAAAATCCGGGCGATGCGGTAATCCAACCGCGCATACTCCCCGTCAATCGACTCGGCCTCGCGATAATGCGCCAGCGCCTGCTCCGGACTTTTTTCGTGCGCTGCCGTCGCGGCATCAAAGGCTCTCTGCCATGCGCGTTCTTCGTCGGGTGTGAGGTCGGCGCGGTGTTCGGATTTGAACGGCGGACAATCGCGCAGGTTCGAGCCCAGCTTGACCAGCATGATGGGCACACCCGCGGCGCGGCAACTGGCGATCATGTCGCGAACCGATTCGTCAAACTGGGCGATCACGTTTTCACGCCAGGCGTCGTCGCGATGATACGAGGCGTAACCGCTGGCGTTGTCGAGGCGCGCGCGGACGTCATCGCTGAGGCCGAATACGTCGTCGCGCAGTGTGGGAGTCCAAGCTTCAGCTTGTCCTCCGCCCAACAAGCTGACGCTTGAACTCCAATATCGGCGAGCAAGACTGACGGTTCGCAATGAATAGACTGCGTCCTGCAACCATGCCCAGGCGCGCGGACGGCTTTTGATTGCCTGGTAGGTCCGGTCTTCGAGGAATTCATTGTGACCCGTCGCCACGATGATCAAGTCGGGTTGATAGTGGAGTACTTCTTTGAGAATGCGCACCAGGCGGTAGCTGGCGTAAGAAATTCCGCCGCAGTTGATCGTGCGACAGGTGCGGCCCAGATTAGCGGCGTTAAGTTCCAGTTCCAGCCATTTCGGAAAGGCGGTGTCCGCTTGATAAGGATGGCCATACACGGTCGAACCGCCGAAACAGAAAATCCGAAATTCGTTGGGGGGCTTGGCGACGGGAAATTCCTGGGGCAGAAAGAAGCGCTCGCGGGCGGGGGCGGTGCGATAAACCTCGCCTTTCCGCTCGAACAAAGTGGAACTGCGATTGAAGCCGGAGAGCGGATCGGAACTTTCGGCTGGCCAGCCCGCATCGAAAGCCCGAAGGCAAAGTTCCAGCAGGAGGAACGGCAGCAAGCCCGCCAGCACCGCGGCCACGCGAAGGGCAACCCGGCGGGAACCGGCCCGGCCAGCCCGGCTTTCAGGGTTTGTTTTTTGGCTGTTCACGAATATGCTGCATTCACGATTTTCAAAGCCACGTCGTGCGATGTGAATCCGGCAGCGAATCTACCATGAGCGAAAAATCCAGTCCAATGCAGCCTGACGACCGGCAGGAGAACCGGCCGGTGGCCAACCCACCCGGTTCGAGGCTGCAACTGGCTTTGTTCATCGCGCTCGTGGCCGCGCTTGCTCTGTTGACGCTCAATGTTGCCCTGCTTGCGCGATGGCTGGAAAACCAGCAGGCCGATTCGCGGGAGCATGCGTTTTGGGTGCTGTGTCAGCCGGGCGCTTCTGCCGAGGAACGGAAGCGGGCTTTCATCCAGTTGGTGGCGGCGGGCCACAAGGAATGGCGCAGCGCCGATGTTCACGAACTGGATCTGGCGGGCATTTCGCTGTCCGGTGCGAGCTTGCAGGGGGCGTTTTTCGTGCGGACCACGTTCACCGGCGCCAATCTGGCGCGCGCGCAGTTTTGCAATGGTTCACTGGAGCAGGCAAATTTGAGCAACGCGAATCTGAGCGAAGCCGACCTCTCCGAAACGCAGATGCTCCGGGCCATTCTGAAAGGTGCCAGCCTGCGTCAGGCCAAGATGCGCGCCACCTCGATTGAACAGGTTCAGGCCGAAAACGCCGACTTCATGCGTGCAGATCTATCGGATGGGAATTGCCTGATGGCGAACCTCACCGGCGCCAAGCTGGACGGCGCGAATCTTGCCGGGGCCAAACTGGAGTCCGCCGTTCTGAAAAACGCCAGCCTTTCGCTCACCCGCCTGGATGGCGCCGATCTGAAGAACGCTGACTTCACCGGCGCAAACTGGTGGCGCGCGCGTGGGTTGCGATCGGATCAGATTGATTCTTTGAAAGAGAAATTCGCGCCCACGGACGCTGCCAGTCCCGCGTTGAAAGAGGACTACAAAAAATGGCTTGCGGCAAAATAACCCCGCCGATGGTCGTTGCGATTTTGATTCTGCGCGGCGCGCTGAACGTGATCGGTGCGGAGAATCCCCCATCCGCTCCGTCGAATGCAGAAGCAGACCGTCAGCGCGAAGCCGCCATCGCTGAATTCACGCGCAAGACGAAGGCGGCGAACTACCCGGCGCTCTTTGAAAAGGCGGCGGCGGAGTTCAACGTGCCGGCCGATATCCTGAAGGGCGTGGCGTTCGCCGAAACGCGCTGGGAACATTTGACCTGGCCGCCCGGCGAGAATTATTCGCCCGATACTGGCATGCCGCGGCCCTACGGAATCATGTCGCTGTGGTCGAATGAGTTCTTTGGTTACAGCCTGGTGGAAGCGGCTTCCCTCATCGGCAAAGACCCCGAGGAACTCAAATCCGATCCCTACCAGAACATCCGGGGCGGCGCGGCGTTGCTGCGGAAACTCCATGATGAAAACCCCAAACCACCGGGGACCACCGATCAGGACATCGAAAGCTGGCGCTACGCCATCGTGAAATATTGCGGCATCCCCGAGCGCGACCTGAGCCATCAGCATGGCCTGGACGTGTATGAATTCATGAACCGCGGTTACCACCGGTACGGCATTGAGTGGGACGCGCGTCCGGTCAACCTCGCTCCCATGCGCGAAGAGGTCAGGCGCATACGCGAGGAGGAGCGACAAAAGATGCAACTCGCCAACCAGGCACTTCAGGCGACAGGAAGCGTTGCCCAGACCCAGGCTGCGACTCGCCCGCCCGCCGTTCTCACGGAACGGGAACGCGCAAGGCGGTTGCGAACCGAAGCGGCCGTGGCTAAAAGCACGTCGGACGTCCCGGCGGAAGTGGCGGACAGATCGGGGATTCGATGGCTTGCGATCATTGTGGTGCTGCTGGTGGCCGCGGGCACCGTTTGGCTCTGGCGCCGGGCCGGGCGAAAAACGGAATCGGGATCGTGACCTTGAACCGCCGCTGGCGTCATGATGGCAGAACCGGCTTTCCGCCCCACATGTTTATGTGCAAACCCCGGAGGCTTTTCAGGTTTTCCGGCTCTGCTTTCCGGGCCAGAGTCTTTCAGTTAGAAACATGAAGACCCGCGAAACGATTTCTACCTTTCGGGTTGACCGAGTTGCCCGGACCGCCAAGCGGATTCTTTCCTGGCTGTGCGTTTCGATCACCACCTGCGGCACGCTGGCCAGCACCGATTACGGTCCGGCGGTGGACCGGATGATCACCTGTTCCAAGTGGTACACCAGCGGTTATGGCAAGAAGTTCGTGGTGATTCACGACATGGAAGGTTATTACCTCACCGGTATTTCCTATCTCCGCCGGTGCGACCTGAATGCCAGCGGTGGGTACAACGTTGCCACGAGCTGTCATTATGTCGTCAACGGGTTGAAGGATTACGCGAGCGACGCCGAGCGCGGTGAAGTGTCGCAATTGGTGCGCGAAGCGAATTACGCGTGGCATGCGCGCTGTTGGAATCAATACTCGCTGGGCACGGAGCATGAGGGTTTCGCCAGCAATCCGGCCTGGTACACCGAGGAAATGTACCAGGCGTCCGCCCTCCTCCAGCGCCATCTCTGCGACAAGTTCAGCATTCCCAAGGACCGCAATCGCGTCATCGCGCACGGGCAAAAGTCCGTTTCCGGCTGGCCGGCGTGGGCTTCCGCCAATCTGGGCATTGATCCTTATTGCAACGATCACACCGACCCCGGACCGTACTGGGACTGGAATCACTTCATGGATTTGTTGATCGGCCAGGTCAACGACGCGGCCGTGGTCAGTGGCAGCGTGCCGGCCGCGGTACCCGCCGGCTCGACCTTCGCTGCCATCATTACGATGAACAACAACGGCTCGAAACCGTGGACATCCGACGCCACGGCGCACAAACTGGGTTCGCAAAACCCGCAGGACAACACGCGCTGGGGGATCAGCCGCGTCAACCTGCCATCCGGCACGATCAATCCCGGGGCGAACGCCGTGTTCAGTTTCATCGCGACCGCGCCGGTCACCCCGGGCACCTACGCGTTTGACTGGAAGATGGTCGAGGACGGCGTGGAATGGTTTGGCGACACCTCCACCAGAACCATCACGGTGACGCCGTCGGGTCCAATCATCAATCCGCAGCCGGTGAGCAAGACGGTCAATCCGGGGGTGAATACCAGTTTTACGGTGGGCGCGGCGGGGACCGGAACGTTGACTTACCAATGGCGATGGGAAGGCGTGAATCTTTCCAACGGTGGAAAATTCTCCGGCGCCACGAATGCCACGCTCAACATCTCGAACGTGCAGCAAACCGAGGTCGGCAATTACTCGGTCGCGGTGACCGACGACAACGGGACCAGCATCAGTGCCAGTGCCGCGCTGGCGGTGAACACCGTCGTGGCTTTCAACGAAACGTTCGAGGCCGGCAACCTGAGCAACTGGGGTCTGGCCAGCAATGCCGCCTCGCCAGCGGCCACCATGCTCTCCATTTCCTCCGCGCATAATCACACGTCCGGCGGGACTTACAGCGCGTACGTGGACATTTCCACCGACCGCATGTATCGCAACATCGGGGCCGAAGTGGCCGGCCGCGGGAAGGCGACCTTCTGGGTTTACGACAGCACGCAGACGCGCGTCTTTGCGGAAGTGCGCTCCTATTCCGGCACCGGGTTCGAGCAGGGCGCCTTGAATCAACTGCTGGCCATCGGAAAGTACAACACGGTGACGTTGCCGGGCGAGACGTTCGACGCGACCAAGTACCAGGGCCGGATTGTCAGCGGCGCCAATGCCGGCTGGTTCAACTTGAACGGTCCCGGCGCGCCCAGCCGTTCCGCCGGCTGGCACAAGTTCGAGATCGAGCGTCTGGCTGATTTCAGCACCGTGAACTGGTACGTGGACGGCGTGTTGTGCCGGACCTTCACCGGTTTGACGTCGCCCGCGTGGGATTGCGTGGTGGTGGGTTCGGTCGGCGCGGGAAGCACGGCAGGTGACGCGTGGGTGGATGATTTCAAGGTGGAGTATTACGACCCGCCGACCATCAGCACGCAACCGACCAACAAGACCGTCGTTGCCGGGAACCCAGCCAGCTTCAGCATCGCTGCTGCCGGCACGGTAACCGGCATTCAATGGCGCAAGAACGGCGCGACTCTTCCGAACGGCGGCAACATTTCCGGCGCCACGTCCGGAACGTTGACGGTCAACAATGCGCAGGCGGGCGATGCCGCCGATTACGATGCCGTGGTCAGCAACGGCGCCGGTCCGGTCAATACCCTGACCGTGAGCTTAAAGGTCGCGCCCGCGATCACGGCGCAACCGCTGGCCAGCACCAACCTGCCCGGCGGCGCGGCGACTTTCACGATCAGCGCGGGCGGCCAGTCGCCGTTGAGCTACCAATGGCGACGCAACGGCACAAATCTCAACGATGGATTGCGCGTATTCGGCTCCGCCGCGGCCGCTTTGTTCCTGACCGGCCTCAACCCGGACGATGAGGGCGGTTATTCCGTCGTGGTCAGCAACGTCGCGGGCATGGCGACCAGTGTCTCCGTTCCTCTGGTGGTGCTCGATCCGCCGGTCATTCTTACGCCGCCGGCGGACCGGTTGGTGAATCTTGGCGCAACGGCCCTGTTCACCGTCACAGCGACCGGCACGCCGCCATTGGCTTTCCAATGGAAATTCAACGACACCGACATTGCCGGGGCCACCTCAACCAGCTACAGCATCACGAACGTTCAACCGGAGCACACCGGCGCGTATTCCGTGCAAGTGAGCAACGCCGTGGATCTCGTCGTCAGCATCGAGGCCGTCTTGTCGCTGGTCACGCCTCCGCCGCAATTGTTCCCGCCTGAGATTTCTGGAGATACGATCACGCTGACCTGGAGCGCTCTGGGTGGCAGAACCTACCGGGTGCAATACAAGGACGAGCTTGCCGATCCCGATTGGACCAATCTGTCACCCGACGTCACCGCCGACGGCCCCACGGCATCAAAGACTGATCCATTCGTCCCAACGCAGCGATTCTACCGCATCATTGCCCTCGATTGATGGGATGAGTAATGAAACGGTGTCGAGGCCAGCAGATGAAACCGCGGCGAAGCGGCGTTAGAACGGTTGCCAGAACTGTTTTTCGAAAAGTCCCTCACCCTGTCCCTCTTCCCATCCGATGGGGAGCGGGTGGCCGCAGGCCGGGTGACGGGTCTTTCGTTTTCAATCCGAAAATCCCTTTCGGCCATCGTTCTAATAATTGGTAAAGCTCCCGTCCTCACTGCGCCAATGAGGCGGCTCGGTCATTTCGGCGGGATGATTCCTGGTGGCCTCCTTGTTGAACTTTACGCCCAGGCCCGGCGTGGTCGGCACAGTGAGCCAGCCGCCTTCCTGACGAAACGAGCACTCAAAGACATCCGGCAACATGCTTTGCGGCGGCCGTAAGATTTCCTGCGGGCCGGCGTTGTCGCACGCGAGGTCCAGGTGCAATTCCGCCGCCGTGCAGACCGGGCCGAGCGGATTGTGCAGGAGCAACTTGATCAGGTGCGTCTCGGCCATCGCTGCGATTTTGCGACCCGCGGTGATGCCGCCGCAAATGCACAGGTCCGGCCGCACGTAGTCCAAAAGGTCCGCCTCAATGGCCTCGCGGAATTCCCACTGGCTGGCCCATTGTTCGCCGGCGGCCAGCGGCACGTTGGTGTGCGCGCGGATGTGCCGGTAGCCAGCGATGTGTTCCGAGCGAATCGGGTCTTCAATCACGAAAACGCGCAGGGGTTCGCATTCGCGGCAGAACCATACGGCTTCGGGTGGACTCAACCGCGTGTGCAAATCCACCATCAACTCCAGGTCATCGCCCACCGCGTCGCGCACCGCGCGCAACTGTCGCAACGCCAGCAGGCACGCCGCTTTCGGATCGAACAAACCTTCCTCCGCGTTCGGCGAAATGCGGAAATACTTCAAGCCGTCAGTCACATGCTGTTTCGCCGCCGCCTTGATTTCGGCTTCGTCGGAAGCGTTGTCGGTGCCAACCGCCGTTTTCGAATGTGGGTGTTCGACCGCCGAGGTCAGATAGCCCGGTTGGAAAAAGCACTCAACCCGGTCGCGACAGCGACCTCCGAGCAGTTCATAGACCGGCACCCCGAGCGCCTGGCCTTTGATGTCCCACAGCGCCATGTCAATCGCGGAAACCGCCGAGCCGATCAGCCGGTCGGCCGGATAAAATCCGCCGCGCGCCATGCGTTGCCAGAGATGCTCGATGCGCGCCGGGTCTTCGCCGATCAGCCATTTTTTCAGATGTTCAACTGCGCCAATAATCGCTTTCCAGCGGCGTTGCAGGCCGGCCTCGCCCACGCCGGTCAGGCCGGCGTCCGTTTCCACGAGCACAATGACAAGCGTTCGCCCGGGCGCCTGGACTGGATGAACTGTGATGTCGGTGATTTTCATATTTCCGATTTAGAAGTGAACAAGCGAGAACGGACTGTGCATGAATTCGTCATGATCTCAAACCGCGTTCATAAACCTCCGGGTTCACGACCAAGTCCGGTCGCCGGCCCGCCAGCACCGCCAGCGCATTGTCAATCGCGCAGCGGAACACCGCGTGAACGCCTTCAATGGCGCGGTTGCCGTGATGCGGCGCGAACACGACGTTGGGCAAACCGCACAACGGCGAGTCACGCCACTTTGGTGGATCATCCAACCCGGCGCCCGCGAGCCGGCCCTTGAGCATCGCGTCGGCGAGCGCGGCTTCGTCAATGAGCTGTTGTCGCGCGGCGTTCACGATAATGGCCGATGGTTTCATCAACGCCAGTTCCGCGACGCCAATCATGCCGTCGGTCTGAGCGTCAAGGCGGACGTGGAGCGAAACAAAATCACTTTCGCGCAAGAGCGTCTGGAGGTCCACGAGACGAACGCCATGCTTCGCGACAAAGCCAGCATCGGGCGCTGGTTCGACAGCCAGGATTTGCATATCAAAGCCGGTCGCCCGACGCGCGACTGCCTGCCCGATCCGGCCCAGTCCCACAATGCCCAGCGTCTTGCCCCAAAGCGAAACTCCCATGCCCCGTCCGTAACGGCCCGCGCATATTTCGTTATGAAAGTGCGGAATCTGCCGCGCGACGGCCAGCATCAAGCCGAACGTCATGTCAGCGACCACTTCGACGCCTTCACGAATCGGCGCGAAGGTGACAACGATGCCGCGCGCCGTTGCCGCGTCCACGTCGAGCCAGTCGTATCCGCTGGCGGCGATGGAAAGAACCTTGAGCGACGGGTGCCGTTGCATTTGTTCTGCCGAGGGCAGCGTGCGGATGGACGACGGCAAGATCAGCGCGTTGGCATCGGCTAAAGCGATATCCGCGTCTCCCGCCCGTAGCGACATGAAGGTCGGTTCAGCCACCCACTCGACACCGGACTGGTCCAGATGCGCCCGGTGGGCTTCAAGCACTTCGAGACACGTCGGGTTTAGGATCAAGAGTCGGGGTTTGCGGTTCATGATCGGGCCACTATCTGGGTTTCGCAGAATTCCAGCAACCCTTCCAAGCCACCCTCGCGACCGTAGCCGGATTGTTTCATGCCGCCAAACGGCATCTCCGGTCGTGGACCCGCCCCGGTATTCCAGCCCACGTGACCGAAATTCAAACGGGCAATCACGCGTTCGGCGCGAGCAGGATCCTTGGTGAACAAGTAGGCAGCCAGACCGTAAGGGGTGCTGTTGGCGGCCCGCACCAGTGATTCCTCCTCGTCGAAAGTCGCCATCGCCACAACCGGCCCGAATGTCTCCTCGCGGCAGACGAGCATTTCAGAGGTGACGCCGGTCAGCACGGTCGGGGGATAGAATGCACCCCAATCATTGGCCGGACGCGGCGGGTCCTGGCCGACAATCCGGCGCGCCCCGCGGGAAATGGCGTCGCGCACATGGGCGGAAACCTTGTCAAAACCGTCGCGGTTTATCAAAGGCCCGATGTCGGTTTGGGGGTCAAGGCCGTTGCCAACGCGCAATTTTGCCACCTGATCCGCCACCATTGCCGTGTACGAGTCCGCCACACGCTGGTGCACATAGACGCGGTTGGTGCAGATGCAGGTTTGTCCCGCAGCGCGAAATTTGTTCGCAAGCAGCGCGGCGACCGCGGCCTCAAGATCGGCGTCGTCAAAAACGATGAAGGGTGAGCTGCCGCCCAGTTCCAGGGCCAGGCGTTTGACGTGCGGCGCGGTTTTCGCGACGAGCTTCCGGCCCACTGAGGTCGAGCCGGTGAAACTGATTACCCGCACGGCTGGGTGACGGCATAAAACGTCGCCGATCGGCTCCGGGGGGCCAACAACAAGATTCAGTTGGCCAGCGGGGACGCCGGCGCGTTCGGCGGCATGAGTTAAAGCCAGGGTCGAGAGCGGCGCTTGTTCGGCCGGTTTGACAACGACCGCGCAACCGGCGGCGAGGGCGGGGGCAACCTTCTTGCCGATCATGGCCAGGGGAAGATTCCACGGCGTGATCAATCCCGCCACGCCCGCGGGCCGATGATGGATTGTCCAAGGACTGGCCGCGCCGGCGAGCGAGACCGATTCGGAGGTGACCCGGTGGATTTGTTCGGCGAAAAAGCGTAAGAATCCGGCCGTGTATTCAACTTCCACGACCGATTCCTTCAGGGGCTTGCCGTTTTCAAGCGTAATGATGCGCCCAAATTCATGTTTGTGCTCGAGGAGTTGGTCGCTGATGGACTGCAGCCACGCTTTTCGCTGCTCGGGCGCTGCCGGCTGCCGCAGCGCTGTTTCCGCTGCGGCGATCGCTTGCGCCGTTTCTGCTTCGGCCAGGCACGGAAGCGCGGCGAGTCGTTCGCCCGTGGCGGGATTATGGACGTCGAAGGTCCCGCCCGCGGCAGTTGTAATCCATTGGCCGGCAACGTAACCGCCAAAATGTTTTAACAGTGGAGACTGGATCATACTGTTTCCGGGCGACTTCCGTCGCGTGCGACATCTGCGTGCCGTTCAGGGTCGGTTTGGCCGGCAACACAGAGAGGTTAAACATTGTGCGGCCGACTGCAACCGCCGTCAGCGCGCGAAAATCTGCCGGATCACGTCCTCGATGGGCACTTCTTCGATGTCAATGTCACGGACAGGCAGTTCGTCGAGCAAAGCTTTGCAGGCGGGAATGACGCGGTCGCGCTTGACCTTGAGCCTGACGCGGTCGGCATTTTTTTCGACAACCTCGCCGTGCCGGGTCAAAGAGTCAGCCGGACAGGTGTCCGCCTTGTCACAGTGGATGGTGATGAGTTTGAAGTCAGCAAAGCGATCCACGACTTCGCTCAGGCGGCCGTCGAAGAATATCTTTCCGTGGTCAATGATGATCACTCGTTGGCAGAGTTCCTGGATATCGGCCATGTAGTGACTGGTCAAAAGAATGGTGGTTTTGTGAGTTTCGTTGTACCGGCGGAGGAATTCACGCACGGTTTTTTGCGAGACCACATCCAGGCCGATGGTCGGCTCATCGAGGAACAGGACCCTGGGCTGGTGCAGCAACGAAGCGATCAGCTCCATTTTCATCCGCTCACCGAGCGAGAGTTCGCGGACGCTGACGTTTAGCTTTTCCTGGACGGTCAGCAGTTCGCTCATTTCGGCGACGGTGCGCTCGAACCGGTCCCGGGGAATGCCGTAGATTCTGGCATTGAGTTCCAGCGATTCGCGTGCGGGCAAATCCCACCAGAGCTGGTTTTTCTGGCCGAGTACGAGCGCAAACTGGCGACGATAGCCATCGTGCCGCTCCCAGGGAACGTAGTCGAGCACACGAGCCGTGCCTTGGGTTGGATAGAGCAAGCCGGCCAGCATTTTGAGTGTGGTCGTTTTGCCGGCGCCGTTGGGGCCAAGGAAACCGACCAACTGGCCCGATTCAATCGAAAAGCTGACGTTGTTGACCGCGACCGTCTGCTCGTAGGTGCGGCGGAAGAGGCCTCGTACGGCGCCAGCAAATCCCGGTTGCTTCTTGTAGGTGCGAAACGTTTTGGTGAGACTGTTGACTTCGATGACGGGCATTGGCGGTTGCAGATTGCAGAGGGCGGATTGGAGATTGGATCTCGCGATCAGCAACCAACAATCAAGGTCAACGCATGAGTTGCTTTTCCAGATAATGGACCACCTGCCGGACGTTGGCGTCCACTTCCATGCGGTCTTTCACGAGCCGACAGGCGTGCAACACGGTGCCGTGGTCGCGTCCGCCAAACGCCTCGCCGATGGCGCTGAGGGAGTTTTCCGTCAATTGCCGGGTGAGGAACATGGCGATCTGACGGGGAAAGGCGATGTTTTCCGGACGGCGCTTGCTGGTCATGTCCGCCAGCCGGATGTCGAAATGCTCGGCCACTTTTCTTTGAATGACTTCGACATTGATGGAAAAACGGCCTTCTTCGTGCAGGATCTCTCGGAGCAGGCCTTCCACGACCTCGACATTGAGTTTTCTACCGGTGAGGGAGGCATAGGAAGCCACGCGAATGAGCGCGCCTTCCAACCGGCGGATGTTGGTGCGGATGCGGTTGGCCAGAAACTGGATTACGTCCTCCGGCAGCACGACGCCCATTAACTGCGCCTTTTTGTTCAAGATGGCGAGGCGCATTTCAACGTCGGGCGGCTGTAGATCGGTGACCAGTCCCCATTCAAAGCGGGAAACCAAACGGTGCTCAAGGTTCTGGATTTCGCTCGCCGGCCGGTCACAGGTCAAAACGATCTGCTTGTGGCTTTCGTGCAAGGCGTTGAAGGTGTGGAAGAATTCCTCCTGAATGCGCTCTTTGCCGGCGAGGAATTGGATGTCGTCAATCAGCAGCACGTCCGTCTGGCGGTATTTCTTCCGGAATTTGACGAGTTGGTTGTTCTGAATGCCGTCAATATACTCGTTGGTGAATTTCTCCGAAGAAACGTAACTGACGCGGGCGCCCCGGCGATGGCTGGCCACATATTGCCCGATGGCGTGCAGCAGGTGGGTCTTGCCCAAACCGACGCCGCCGTAGAGAAACAACGGATTGTAGGATTTGCCCGGTGACTGTGCGACCGCGAGTGCAGCCGCGTGCGCGAAATTGTTGTTGTTGCCGACGACAAACGTATCGAACGTATTCTTAGGGTTGAAACTCAACTCGTTGTTGCTGCCACGCTCGTGAACCGGTTCGGGAGACCTGGGCTTCGGAGCGGTTTCCTTGCTGACGATAGGTGCCGCCGTGCTCGTCGCTGCGACCTTGAATTTCACCTGAAGGGATCGTCCTCCCGCGATTGAAACGACATCCTGTAAAAGGCTCAGATAATTGTCTTTGAGCCAGACCTCGCAGAAATCATTGCTGACTTCGAGCACGATGGTGTTGGTGTCGAGGACTGAGGCGCGAATGGGAGCAAACCAAAGCTTGTAGGTGTCAGGTGTCAACATGGTGCGCAAGTGTTCCTGCGCTGAACCCCAAATTTTTTCTGCGGACGCGTGCATTCTCAATTTCCCGACAGCCCGTTTTTTGGGCGATTTATTCACCTAGCCTCGAACTAATTCTTTTCCACCGCTTTTCGGTCTTGGTTCTCGCACTGATGTGTCTTTGCGCCCAAAAACTCGACAATCTACACTTCTCAACCACGCTTGGATTACTTTCGGCAGCCAGATAAATTGTTGAATTACAACGATTTAAATTCCGATAAAAACAGCCCGTCAAACTCGGTTGCTACTGCGGGCGAAACTTCGAAACTAACTTCCACTACCAAGCGTTCTTTTACGCAAAGGTCGTGGAACTTCATAGGACAAAATATTAACTCTTGTTCACGAGTTATTCACACCGGTTTTCAGCCAATAAAATCAAGTGTTTTCGCATTTGATCGGCATTCAATTCCAAGCCGGCTCCTCTTCAAACGGCCTGTTCGCCAGTTTCGTCCGTCCGAATGCGAATTGCATTTTCAATCGGGCTGACGAAAACTTTTCCGTCGCCTATCTTCCCGGTTTTTGCGGCTTTCACGATTGCTTCTATGGCCGCGTTCACTCGTGCATCCGACAGCACCACCTCAATCTTGATCTTCGGCAAAAAATCCACGGTGTATTCGCTCCCCCGATAAATCTCCGTGTGTCCTTTTTGCCGACCGAAACCTTTGACCTCGGATACCGTCATCCCTTCAACACCCAGGCCAGATAACGCTTCTTTTACATCCTCGAGTTTGAACGGTTTGATGATGGCTTCGATTTTTTTCATGATTTGTGCCTGTCTGCTTGCAAATTGTAGCAACCTCACAACGACTGTAAACAGTAATGTTGAATGGAGAGGTTCGCAGCGAAAGCACAGCTCTCGTAATCCCAATACGCCCCAAGCGATTGTCGCCAGATTTTCTCGGCTGACAATTGCTCCATTGGTGGTCTTTGATCCACTTGCCAAGAGTTCCCGGGATTGATCGTCGCAGGATCGGCTCGCTGGGTTTACGAGCGACCACCCGATCTGGAGGGTGCTTCGCTCGGGCGTCCGCAGATGAGTCAAAGGCGGAATCCAGCCAATGCCTTGAGTCATAACCATCAACAAAGCACGCACTGTCTCCCACAAACAAACCAATTGTCGGCATCGCGTGACCCGTCCGGAAACTGGTTCTTATCTTTGAGCAAACTATCACTTATATTTTATCTCCGCCTGTTGACACTGATATTAACTTATGGTGTAATTGCGGTGGAACAGCACGAAACAGCACACACTAAGTGTTGGTCTTTGACAACGAACCAGTTTTCGGCGTGCGCTCGGTACAGGCGGGCGCCGGAGTTCTCCGTGAACCTACTCTTGTACCGATTCGAAATTCCCCGGGCCTTTCGGTCATCCCCTGACTGACTGGCCCGGCTTTTTTATCGCGGCTTGTCCCGCAAGGGCTGCCTCAGCAATTGATTGATCCGCGTGAAGCTTCTTGCCGGGAATCCCATTGCAACTTTCAACCGGTAATCTCGTTCCAGAATATTGGGGTTCGTTTCTGCTTCGCGGAATGCCTTCCAATTCAGAAAGCCCCGCATCCACGACCAATGGCCATGCACCGGAACAGGATAATCACTCCCATGAACCATCCGCGAAGCCAGTGGCTCGCGCAGGCATTTGCGGATGTGACGTCCCCGGAGTGGAACGTTGAACGCGCTGGTGTCGCCGTATAGGTTGGGGAAACATCGGGTCATTTCTGCGAATACAGGAAAATACTCAGGGTCGGTCAAGCCACTCTTCGTGCCGGAATGGGCCGCAATCACCGTGACGCCGCATTCCAAAGGCAAGGTCAGGACGCGCGGATCCGCATACGCTGGCCGCACCACCGGCAACGTATGCTCGCCTCCCGTGTGCGCCAGCAGCGGCAATCTGGCCTCTGCCATTCGTTCCCAGAATTTCGTGAAACGCCGGTCGTTGCAATTGATGTTCTGACAATTCGGCAGGCATTTCATCATCACGGCCCCGGCGGTCAGGCAACGATCCAGTTCTTCCAAGGCGTCGGGCCGGGCCGGATGAATCGAAACGGCCGGCAAAAACTCTTTGTGCTGCCGCGACAAATTCAGCACGTAATCATTCGGCACGTAGAATGACCCGACCCCTTCCATGACTTTTCCCTGTTCATCGCGCACGTCGTCCTGCGCCAGAATCACCGCCGCGCCCAGTGAAGAACCGCGCACCAGTTCCAGCAATCGGTCCACGTAAAGCCGGTCCAGGTCACCTGCCATGGCATCGGCCGGCAGACCGATATGTCGCAGCATCATCGCCGCCAGCGGCCGGTGCCAGCCGCGCACGCGCAGCCAGCAGCCCGTCCCGCCCGAGCCGTTGCCGACCACATGCACGTGCATGTCAATCGGTTTATCGCTTTCCTTGATGTTTGGCGTTTCCATTTTTGCTAGTGCAGGTTTCGTTTGCATCGCATGATGCCATGCCAGCCGGTCCGCTCAAGCAATTCATCCCTTTCAGAAAATTGCAGCAATCCCGGCCCGAACTGGAGCAACTCCAACTGCAATGGCATTCGCAGCCGCAAATTTTTTGCGTCCGCCATCAGCTTCGTTCAAACTCTGACCACATGAGCCAGCAAACGAACGACCCGCAACCCACCGCATCGTCGTCCTCCGCTGCCAGTCCCGGCGGTGAAACCACCCTCGCTGACGTGAAGCAACTCGGCCTTTGGGCCGCGATTGCCAGCTTGAGCTATGTATTCTGGATCGTCGGAGGCATGGAGATGGTGGAGCGCCTCGCGTATTACGGCGTGCGCGCGGTGGCAACCCTTTATGCCACGCGACCTGAATCCGATGGCGGGCTGGGCGTGACGATGGCGGCCTACGGCACGCTGCTGTTGTGTTGGAATCTATTGCAGTCACTGATCCCCATTTTCACCGGTGGCCTTTCCGACCGCTACGGCTACAAGCAAACCATTTTCGCCTCCACCGTCCTCAAATGCCTGGCGTATCTCGTCATGGCGTGGTTTCACAGTTATCCGGGTTTCTTTGCGGGCGCAATGCTCCTGGCCATTGGCACGGCCATTTTCAAGCCGGGCATCCAGGGAACATTGATCAAGGCCACCAACCGGCGCAACAGTTCGATGGCGTGGGGCATCTTTTACCAAACGGTGAACATCGGTGGCTGGATCGGGCCGCTCATCGCACTGCAAATGCGCCACCTCGACTGGAAATACGTCTTCTACATCAACGCCGCGTGTATTTGCTGCAATCTCCTTTTGCTCTTCACCTATCGCGAGCCGGGAATCGAGGAGCGACTCGCCCGGCAACAGCGCATCCGTGAAGGAAAGGAAAAGCAGCGCAACCTGGTTTTGGAGACTCTGGCCGAACTCAGGAAACCGCACCTGACGGTTTACCTGATCATCTTCTCCATCTGGTGGGTCATGTTCCCCATGCTTTGGGACGTGCTGCCCAAATACATCGAGGACTGGGTAGACACGCGTCCGATGGTGACGTTCCTCTTCGGCGCGGACGGCACACAAAATCCGGTTTGGCGTTTCATTTTCGGCATGGACAAGACCGGATCGGCGATCGAACCGGAAGGCATCGTCAACATCAACGCCGGCCTGATCATGTTCACCTGTTTTCTGTTCGCGGCGATCGGGGCAAAGCTGCGGGCGATGACAACCATGCTCACGGGCACGTGCTTCATCATTGGGGCGCTGGTCATATTCGGCGCAACCAACTACGTCGGTTTTGCCGTGCTGGCGATGGTCGTTTTCAGCGTCGGGGAAATGCTGGCCAGCCCCAAGTTCAGCGAGTTTATCGGCAACATCGCCCCACCCGACAAGAAGGCCATGTGGATTGGATTCTCTCACGTGCCGATCCTCATCGGTTGGACCATTGAAGGCAAACTTGGGCCGCAACTTTACCACATTTTTTCGGCCAAGGACGAACTCGCGCGGCAAATGCTCATCCAACGCGGAATGGCGCCCGATCTGGTCATGGAAAAGGCGCAGCCCATCGGTGAAGCATTCAAAAAACTGGTCGAGTTCACCGGCGAAACTCCAGAGGTCCTCACCCGGACCCTTTACCAAACACACCACATCGGCCTGACGTGGTATGTCTTCGCGGGTATCGGAGTGGCGTCGGCGCTGATGATTTATTTCTACGGGCGTTGGATCACGAAGCTGGCCGCCCGGGAACGCGGGATTTAGTCCATCCAACTGAAAATATTCTCGCTCCCGGCGGTACAGTGCATGAAGATTTGGCCCATGAATCCGGGCTCACGCGACCACGCCGCCACAACCGCCACCGGGAGCAAAGCTCCCGTCCAGGATGATTTCGAATTGCCGGTCGCCGGCTTTACCGGCACGCCCGCCGAAATTGAACGGCAGTGGTTCGAGAAGATCTATCGCGGACGCGGCGATTCAATGCGCCAGCTCACTTGGCGCGCAGTGCTGATGGGTTCGGCGCTGGGGGGTGTGCTTTCCCTTACCAATCTTTACATCGGATTGAAAGCGGGTTGGGGGTTTGGCGTGGCGATTACCGCGTGCATCGTCTCTTATGCGGTCTGGACCACCTTCTTCAAACTTCGCCTCGTCCGATCGCAGATGACCGTTCTGGAAAACAACTGCATGCAATCCACCGCCAGTTCGGCTGGCTATTCCACGGGTGGCACCCTGGTTTCGGCCTTTTCCGCTTACGTCATTCTCAACAACCATCAAATGTCCCTGCCGCTGATGCTGGCGTGGGTTTTCTTTCTGGCGGTGCTTGGTGTCACCATGGCGGTGCCCATGAAACGCCAGATGATCAACACGGAACAATTGCGTTTTCCCAGCGGGATCGCCGCGGCAGAAACGTTGAAGGCGCTTCATTCGCACGGAAGCAAAGGTCTCCGTGCCGCTCAAGCCCTGGGCGTCGCCGGCTTGGTGGCGGCGGCGGACAAGTTCTGGGCGGAAGGCTTGACGCTCGTCAACAAACATTGGGAAAGCCTCACGAGCACAGCCTTGATCGCGAAGTTTCAAAAGTGGGTTCTCGGCAACGAAGCCTTCACGGCCTGGAACGGACGCACCGTGATGTTTTCCTGGGATTTCATTTTCGTTGCCGCGGGTGCAATCACCGGCATGCGCGTTTGCGCCAGCACCTTGATTGGCGGGACCCTTTGCTGGGCGGTGTTTGTTCCCATCCTTCAAAACAAGGGCATTATTACCGGGTCCGGGTTTCGCGAAGTCGTGCAGTGGACACTGTGGGGTGGAACGGCGTGCATGGTGTCGTCCAGCCTGCTGAGTTTCGCGCTGCAATGGCGCAGTGCCCTGCGTGCTTTCCGCAGTCTCGGCAAGATGTTTTCGCGCGGTGCTGGCCAGGCGGATGAAATGGACGCCATCGAAACCCCCATGTCGTGGTTCGCGATCGGTCAGGTCGTGTCGCTGATTGCGCTGGCCTGGCTGGCACATGATTCATTTGGGATGCCGTACTGGCAAAGCGTGCTCGCCGTTGTGCTGTCCTTCGCCCTTGCGCTCGTGGCCTGCCGGGTCACGGGCGAAACGGATACGACACCCATCGGCGCGATGGGCAAGGTGACACAACTGACGTTCGGCGCGGTCAACCCCGGCAACGTGAACGTGAACTTGATGAGCGCCAACATCACTGCCGGCGCAGCAGGTTCGGCGGCGGACTTGTTGACGGATCTCAAAAGCGGTTATCTGCTGGGCGCGCATCCGCGCAAACAATTCCTGGCTCAATTCGCGGGCATTTTCATAGGCACGGCGGCCACGGTCCTCACTTTCCGCGCCCTGGTGCCCGACGCCTCGGCGCTGGGCACGGACCAGTTTCCCGCGCCGGCTGCGCAAACCTGGGCCGCGGTGGCCAAGGCGCTCAGCAAGGGGCTGGAAGCACTGGAGCCGGTCAAGGTCTGGTCCATTGTCATCGGCGCGCTGGTGGGCATTGTTTTTTCCGTGCTGCCCAGGATCTTCCCCAAGCAGGAGAAATACCTGCCGTCGGCCGCGGGATTTGGATTGGCGTGGGTGTTTCACTGGCATTACGGGCTGCTGTTTTTTATTGGCGCGACGATCGCGTGGTTGTTTCAGCGCAACAGACCCAAGCTGGCGGAGGAATTCACCTTTCCCGTGGCGTCCGGGATCATTGCCGGCGGTTCGTTGATGGGCGTGTTGCTCGTGTTCTGGGAAAACGGCGCGGCGATGCTGCGGCAAGTCTTCGGGCATTGAGGCGCGGCCGGATGCTATTCTCCGCGCGCCGCGGCGGCGTCACGATAGCGGTAAAAAGAGGTGACCACGCTGAAGATGATCGCCACTACGAAAGATAATCCGGCATAAAGCAGGAAGCGCCCGGAGGTGACGGATTCCACACCGCTACCATCGGTGAGGAATTTGGTGATCAGGGCTACGAGCAAATTGCCCACGGTCACGGTTAGCAGCCAAAAACTCATGATCAGACTCTTCATTTCCGCGGCGGCCTCACGAAACGCAAACTCCAGGCCGGTCGTCGAGACCAGCACCTCCGCCGTCGTCAACACGATGTAAGGAACGATCTGCCACGCGACGGACATTTGTGCTCCCGCCTCCAGCCGTTGCTGCAAGCCCGCCACGATGACATAGGAAACTGCCGCCAAAAACATCCCGTAGCTCATGCGGCGCAACGGGGACGCCCACTGGCGAAGGCGCGGATAAATCAGCAAGGTCAACAGGGGCACGAGAATCATGACCAAAGCCGGGTTCGCGGACTGCATTTCCTCTGCGCCAATCTTGAACTTAACGCCCAACAGGCGTTCGCGGCTGATCACACTCACGATCACAAAAAACAAGGTCTCCGCGGCGAACAGAATCCTAACGATGGCAGCCGGCGCTCGAATACCCGCAATAAGCAAAGCCGCCGCACTGGCAAGGCATACGACAGTAATCGTCAATTCTTGTCGGTTGGCAACGGTCAACGCCAACGCGGTAATCAGCACCGCGACGCCATTGAGTCCAATGAAAAACCATCGAGCTATTATTTCTCGTCCGCGAATGGCCAAAATGGCAAGCGACAACAGCAAGGCAGTGGTTGCGGCAAGTAATACCTTCCCACCGAGTATGAATGGGATCATTTGTCCCCCTTGCAGGACCCACGTCGAATTCGTCTGGTCAAACAGCGACCAGAACGGCGGCACCAGGAGAAACACCCCCAGGATGGGCAACACCGACCTGGCCGCATCCACCTCACGATCCGTGAACCGGTTGCGCGCCGCGTCCCAAAAT
Organism: uncultured Bifidobacteriaceae bacterium; assembly: GCA_964458575.1. Taxonomy (GTDB): domain Bacteria; phylum Verrucomicrobiota; class Verrucomicrobiia; order Limisphaerales; family JADLHS01; genus CAYWMD01. The sequence goes on from CAYWMD010000033.1 coordinate 51,214, forward strand.
GATTTGCCCGCCTTCGGCGCCTTCAGAGCGTGCCAGAAGACCTTGAAGAAGCCCGCGCTCTTCGTCTCGCGGCTCGGTGGCACCCGAACGTAATGCTTTGTGCCCGCCCAAAAAATCACCGTGGCGATGGCCATCAGGATTCCTGGCACGCCGAACGCCCAACTGTAGCCGTGATGGTTCTTCACCCACGGCACAACGAGGAACGAGAAAAATGAGCCGAGGTTGATGCTCCAGTAAAATGCGCCGTAAGCTTTTTGCAGCAGATGCGATTGTTCCGGCTTAAACTGGTCGCCCATGAATGCTGAAACACACGGTTTGATGCCGCCCGAGCCGAACGCGATGAGGCCCAGCCCCAGGAAGAGACACCAAAGTTTGCCATCCACGCCGCTGGCGAAGTCACTGCACGCCAGCACGCCGTGGCCGGCGCAATAAAACAGGGAAACCCAGAGGATCGTGTGATAACGTCCGATCAGTTTGTCCGACAACCACGCACCGAACAGCGGCATGAAGTAGTTTGCCGATACAAATGTGTGGATGATTTCTGTGGAGCGGTCCGCCGTCTGCCCCAACCCTCCCTGCACGACTGCACCCGTGATGTAGCCGGCCAGGATGCTGCGCATCCCATAGTAGCTGAAACGTTCGCAAGCCTCGTTGCCCACGATGTAGCGCACCTGTGCCGGCCACCGGTTTACCGCGAGATTCTCAGTGGAATTCATGTGATAACCGGGCGTGTTCGTAGCGAAATCGGCGCTATCAAGCGAGCTTTTCTTTTCTCCACGGTCATTTGCGTGTCAAGAATTTGGCTTGCACCGCGGGCGGGTTGCGCGTATTTGAAAATGGCTGTTAGGATTGTGTGCCCGGGTGGCGGAATTGGCAGACGCGCTAGATTCAGGTTCTAGTGAGTAACATCGTGCAGGTTCAAGTCCTGTCCCGGGCACCATTTCTCGGAGCGTTTCTTCAATCACCAAAAAATCCCATGCGCCCATTGCAGGCGCACGGGATTTGTCTCTGACCAACGATGAACGATCCGTTAATCGCTCACCGTAATTCTCCGGGGTTTGACTTCCTCCGACTTCGGCAGGGTCAGGGTCAACACACCTTGGTTCATTTTTGCGTTGATTTTGCTGGTATCAATCGCCGGGTCCAGCTCGAAGACCCGCCGGAAATCCGCGGCGGCGCGCTCGCGAAATAGCGGTTCACCGGTGGCCGTTTCCGTCGATCGCCGGCCAATGATGGAAATCTCGTTGCCGGCCACAGTAATTTCCAAGCCGTCCTTGTTCACCCCGGGCATTTCAGCTTCCAGCACGTAACCATCCTGGGTTTCAAAAATGTTCACCTCAGGCGAAACGAAAGTTTCGGTCTGCGCCCGCTCGGTGGGTTTGGGGGATTCTTTTTGCAGTGTCGCTTTCATGGGATTGTTTTGTTCGGTTTTGGTTGATTCTCCCTCCGGCGGGTTGAAGCCCGCCGGAGGCTGGTTCAGAAGTTTTTAGCTGACCGAAACGTCAATATGTTTCGGCTTCGCTTCCTCGGTTTTGGGCAGTGTGATGGTGAGCACACCGTCCTGGTACTGCGCCTTGACCTTGTCCGCCGCAACCAACGCGGGCAGTTTGACCGTGCGTTGGAAGCGTCCGAAGAACCGCTCGGCGCGATAGACTTCGGCATCGTTGTGTTTGGTTTCGCTCTTGCGCTCACCCGAGATGCTCAGGCTGCCGTCGTGCAGTGAAACTTCGATGTCTTCCTTCTTCATACCGGGCAGCTCCGCCCTGACGACGAAGTTGTCCTTGTTCTCGAACACATCGAGGGCAGGCGTCCAGCCGCTCAACAAATTGGAAGTGCGGGTCAACTCGGACAGCGGCGATTCGAACAAACGGTCAATCTCATCGCGCAGGTCCGTCAACCGCCCCAAGCTCGCCCACGGTGTCAAAACAGGTCGTTGCCAACGAATCACATTCATATTCTGTCCTTTCGGTTAAGTTGTTAAACGTTCTGGCATTACTCCTAGCTGCAAAAATGCCAGAGTGCCGACTGCATCAAATAGCCCTTGTTTTCAATGATTTGCAAAAATTACGGTGATGAATCCGGTGATGCCGTTAGGGAAATCATGGCACAGTTGAAGTGTCAAGTATCGGACCGATGTGCCACCTTTGCGCGATTGCTTCAGTGAGGTGACAAAAGAAAAAAGCCCCAAGCATTGCGGCTTGAGGCTCGGTGAAGCTGGTTCAGCGTCTAGTCAAACGCGTGGCCGGCACAACAAAGCACGTTCTTCACCTTGTGCCGGACGAGTTCTTTGACCTTGGTGCGCGCCGGGCCGAGGTACTTTCGCGGATCGAATTCCTTCGGGTTTTCCGAGAAGACCTTGCGGATGCCAGCCGTCATGGCCAAGCGGAGATCGGTATCAATGTTGACCTTGGTGCAGCCAACGCGACGGGCGATTTCGATGTCCGCTTCCGGCACGCCGGCCGTGTCCGTGCCGAGTTTGCCGCCGTATTTGTTGATTTCCTCAGCCAGTTCCTTCGGCACGCTTGAAGCCCCGTGGAGGACGAGCGGATAATCACCCATGCCAGCGTCCATGAGCGCCTTCTTGATAAGTTTGAGGCGCTCCAAGTCAAGGTGCTGGGTGCCTTTGAATTTGTAAGCACCGTGGCTGTTGCCAATGGCAACGGCAAGGGAATCGCAACCGGTGGCTTTGACGAATTTCACAGCGTCCTCCGGCACAGTATAATGGCCGCTGGCGGAGTGGGCGCCGCCTTCTTCGCCGTCATCGAACTGCGCCCCGACCAGGTGACCGAGTTCTGATTCAACCACGCAATTGTGTTTGTGGGCGTATTCCACGACTTTCTTAGTGATCTCGACATTTTTGTCGAACGGTTCGTGGCTCGCGTCAATCATCACGCTGGTAAAGCCCTCATCAATGCAGTCCTTGCACAACTCAAACGTATCGCCGTGATCCAGATGGACCGCGATGGGGATGTTGGAGAGGCTGACGGCGGCTTCGATGAGTTTCTTGAGGTAAACCGGGTTGGCGTATTGGCGCGCGCCCTTGGAGATTTGAAGCATGACCGGCGCTTTTTCCTCCTCGCAAGCCTCAATGATGGCTTGGAGCAGTTCCATGTTATTGACGTTAAACGCCCCCAGGGCGTATTTGCCCTTCAGCGCCTTCGCAAAGAGCTCTCGAGTATGTGTCAGTGGCATAATCTTTCCGTTTCAGTATGTTCCCGCCGAGTTTTCTCGGCAGTGCCAATAATAAGATTGGCTGGCGGAAAAGGAAATAAAATTTCCGGATGCCTTCTTAAACACATGCACGCGAACACCATTCCGATTCATTCCCAAAGCGCACCCCGCCACCGAACTGCTTGCGCTTGTGGCGCGAAAAAGGTTTAGTTTTCTCCGCAATGCCTGCCGAAACCATGATCGAGTGTGAAAACCTGACCAAGCGCTTCGGTCATTTCACGGCGGTGGATCATGTTTCGTTTTCCGTCGGCAAAGGTTCGATTTTTGGTTTTCTCGGGCCGAACGGTTCGGGCAAGTCCACCGTGATCCGCATGCTGTGCGGGTTGCTTGAACCAAGCGCCGGGCACGGGCGCATCGCCGGGTTCGACGTGGCGCGGCAAACGGAGGAAATCAAACATCTCATCGGCTACATGTCGCAGAAGTTTTCGCTCTACGACGAACTGACCGTGCATGAGAACCTGACTTTTTACAGCCGGCTTTACGGGCTGCGCGGCGAAGCCCTGGTGAAACGGCGCGAGGAGTTGATCGCGCTCACGCATCTCGAACCGTATTTGGACCGGCGCGCAGGCCTGCTGTCCGGCGGCTGGCGGCAACGGCTGGCGATGGCGTGTTCGCTCGTGCACAAACCCAGCGTTTTGTTTCTCGACGAGCCGACGGCGGGGATTGATCCGGTGGCGCGGCGCGAGTTGTGGGATTTGCTCTTCGAGTTTTCCAGTCAGGGCATCACGCTGTTCGTCACGACCCATTACATGGACGAGGCGGAGCGCTGTTCGCATGTGGGCTACATCCACATGTCCAAGCTGGTCGTCTGTGGCGAGCCCGACGACCTGAAGCAACTTCCCATCGTGAATCCGCCGGGCACGCGGCGCATTGATGTGACGTGTGATCACGTGACGACCGGTCTGCAGGCGTTGCGACGCCTGCCCGGCATACGCACGGCGACGGTTTTTGGACAATCCATGCATTTGTTGGTGGAAGAAGGCATGAGCGAGCAGGCCATAAGGGACGAGTTGATGCAGGTGAAGATTCCTCACGTGGACATCCGGCCCATCGCGCCGTCCCTGGAGGACGTGTTTGTGGCACTGACAAACCACAACAACGGGGAGGGAAAATGAAAACACCCTTTCGCGGCTTCAGCGCCATTCTTTACAAGGAATTCCTCGTCGTTTTGCGTGATCCATTGACGTTGTTTTTCATGCTGTTCCCGCCGGTGGTGGAAATGATTGCCTTTGGCTACGCGCTGGACACGGACGTGAAACACATGGCCACGCTCGTGCTCGACGAAGCGCGCACGAAAGAAAGCCGTGAACTCGTGAAACAATTCGAGAACACGCAAACCTTCAAAGTGGTGGGTGAAGTGCAGAGTGTCACGGAACTGGCGGAAGCGATCCGGCGCGGCGAAGCTTATGTGGGCATACAGATTCCGCCAAACTTCACGCGCGACCTGCGGGCGGGAAGGACCGCAAGAATTCAGGTGTTGATAGACGGCTCGAATTCGAACATCGCGTCCTCCGCCTTAAACACGTCACTCAACATCGGTTTCCGAACCGGATTGCTGACGCTCTCGGAGCGAATCGGCCTGCGCGAACTGCCGGTCGAGGTTCGCCCGCAGATCCTTTACAACCCCGAGATGCGCAGTCCGAATTTCTTTGTGCCGGGCGTGATCGGGATCGTGCTGCAAATCGCGACGGTGTTCGCCACCGCCATGTCGCTCGTGCGGGAACGCGAGCGCGGGACGCTGGAGCAACTGCTCGTCAGCCCGTTGTCACGCTGGGGGTTGATGCTGGGCAAGTTGGTGCCCTATCTGATCATCGGGATGGTGATGGCGGGTGGGTTGTTCGCCGTGATGCGCTGGCTGTTCAACGTCCCGATCGCGGGCGACCTCGGCGCGCTCGCGGCCGCGACCTTCTTCTATGTTTTCACGTTGTTGAGCCTGGGGCTGCTCATCTCCACGCGGGCGACGAACCAGATCCAGGCATTGCAAATGACCATGATCACCATTCTGCCATCGGTGTTTTTCTCCGGGTTCATTTTCCCGCGGGAGACAATGCCGCAGATCTTTTACGTGATCAGCACCGTGCTGCCGGCGACGTATTATATCGAATTGGAGCGCGCACTGGTATTGCGCGGCGCGGTGCTCGGCGATTTCTGGTTTAACCTGGTAATCTTGGCGGCCATGGGCGCCTTTCTCTTCAGCCTGTGCGCATTGCGGTTCAAACGAAAGATCGCGTAGGTCGCGAAATTCATTTCAAACTCGGATATGCGCCACGCGAAACCTCACCCCGGCCCTCTCCCTTTCCGAAAGGGAGAGGGAGAATTATCGTCAGTTCTCACGCAATCGGGGCGACTTCGCCTCCGGATTACGGCGGCGGCGGAATCCGTTGTGCGGGCGGGACATCCTTGGGTATTTGCCGACCGTGTGCGCGAACAAAACCGTGAGGGATCGGTCGGGGAACTCGCGGTAATTTATGACCGCAACGACCGGTTTCTCGCGGTCGGGCTGTTCGATCCGGCTTCGCCGATTCGCGTCAGAATCCTGCATACGGGAAAGCCTTTGAAGATTGACCGGGCCTTCTGGCAGGCGCGGTTCGACACATCCGTGCTCCGACGCCAGGGGCTGTTTGATGAACAAACTACAGGTTACCGCCTGATCAACGGCGAGAGCGATGGCTGGCCGGGGCTGGTTCTGGACCGTTACGACAAGACGCTGGTGTTGAAAATTTACACGGCGGCGTGGCTGCCACGACTGGAACAACTTGCGGGATTAATGGCCGCATCGTTGGCCCCCGGGCAGATCGTGCTGCGAATGAGTCGGAACATCCAAGCGGCGACGGCGAGTTCCGCGATTCGCCCGACCCATCGGTCGTCGCCGGTGGCAGATGCCATTCCGCCAGCAAGGCAGCCGAACATTTGGCAGGATGGTGAAGTTGTCTTTTTGAGGCGCTCTGCGCTTGAAGCCGGCGCACCGAGCTGCTTTCTCGAAAGCGGATTAAAATTCGAGGCGGATGTTTTTCGTGGCCAAAAGACCGGCTTTTTTCTCGATCAACGGGAAAATCGCCGCTTGGTGGAGTCACTGGCCGAAGGGCGAGCGGTGTTAAATACATTCAGCTTTTCCGGCGGATTTTCCCTTTATGCGGCGCGGGGCGGAGCCAAATCAGTCACGGACCTCGACATCAGTCCGCATGCGCTCGAATCCTGCCGGCGAAACTTCAACCTCAACAAAGACAAGCAGGGCGTAAAGACATGTCGGCATGAAACGATTCAAGCTGACGCGTTCAAGTGGCTCGCGAAACTTTCACAGCCGAATTTCGATTTGATCGTGCTGGATCCGCCGTCGCTGGCGAGACGGGAAACCGAACGGACGAGAGCGATTCGCGCGTACGGGGCGCTCACAGCCGATGCCATTCGCGGTCTGAAACGCGACGGTCTTCTGGTGGCCGGTTCCTGCTCGGCTCATGTCTCGGCAGAGGAATTTTTCGGCGCGGTCCGGCAAAGCGCAGTGAGGTCAGGCCGTAAGTTTGTGGAATTGCGGACGACGCAGCACGCACCGGATCATCCGGCAACTTTCAAGGAGGCCGAGTATTTGAAGGCGGTTTATCTGCGGTTTGACAGCCGCGCATGACGTTGCCGTGCAGAATTGAGATCGTATCAGACACTGCGCGATTGACTCGGGCATCAAGTTCCGCAAATTGTGATCCCGTTATGGCAAAAGTCGAAAGGGCACTCCTTTCTGTTTCAGACAAAACCGGACTCCTGACGCTGGCGCAAGCGCTCGCGACCGCGGGAGTCGAATTGATTTCCACCGGCGGCACGGCAAAAGCCCTGCGCGACGCCGGTCTGGCGGTGAAAGACATCAGCGAACACACGGGCTTCCCGGAAATGCTCGATGGCCGGGTCAAGACGCTCCATCCAAAGGTCCACGGCGGTTTGCTTTACATCCGGGGTAATGCCACACACGAGGCGGCAGTCCGGCAACACGCCATCGCGCCGATTGATCTCGTCGTGGTGAACCTTTACCCATTCGAAGCGACGGTGGCCAAACCGAACGTCTCGCTGCACGATGCGATCGAGAACATTGACATTGGCGGCCCTTCCATGCTTCGCAGCGCCGCGAAAAACCACGAAAGTGTCACCGTGGTTGTGGATCCGATGGATTACGCGGAGGTGGCCAAACAGATCGCGGAAAACGGCAACACGACATTGGAATTGCGCCGGCGGCTCGCCGCCAAGGTTTATGCGCGCACCGCGGCTTATGACGCGGCCATCGCCGCCCATTTGCAGAAGGAATTCTCCGGTGATCAAAGCGGGTTGCCGCCGTCGCTCACAGTTTCCGTACCGCTGGCGCAACCGTTGCGCTACGGTGAGAATCCACATCAGGTCGCCGCGCTTTACGGCCGGTTTCACGAGTATTTCAAGCAACTTCACGGGAAGGAGCTTTCTTACAACAACATCCTCGATCTCACCGCCGCGGCGGCGTTGATCAGCGAGTTCAACAACGATGCGCCGACGCTCGCGATTCTCAAACACACGAACCCCTGCGGCGTCGGCCAGGGCGCGAATTTGCGCGAGGCGTGGGACAAGGCGTTTGCCACGGACCGGCAAGCGCCCTTCGGCGGCATCATCGCCGTAAACCAGCCGCTCGATGCCGTGTGTGCCGAAGCCATCGCGGAAATTTTCAGTGAAGTGATTGTCGCGCCGAAATTCACACCCGAGGCGCTGGCGGTCCTCCAGAAGAAGAAAAACCTGAGGTTGTTGCAAACCGTAAAAGCCCTGGCGGCAGCGCAACCGTGGGATGTGCGCAGCGTCGGCGCCGATTCATACCTGCTGCAACAGCGCGACTTGAAGGTCACCAGCAGCGCCGATCTGAAAACCGCTACCCGGCGCGCGCCCGCGGCAGCCGAACTCAAAGCCATGTTGTTCGGCTGGCGGGTCGTGAAGCATCTGAAGTCGAACGCGATTCTTTACTGCGGACCGGACCGCACGCTGGGAGTGGGGGCGGGACAGATGAGTCGGGTGGACGCCAGCCGCATCGCCGTGTGGAAGGCGGGCGAGGCCGGGCTTTCGCTCCAGGGCAGTGTGGTATGCAGCGATGCATTCTTCCCGTTTCCGGACGGTCTGATCGCGGCGGCGGAGGCCGGGGCAACGGCGGCCATCCAGCCCGGCGGCTCAATGCGCGATGGCGATGTGATTGCGGCGGCCGACGAACGAAACCTGGCCATGATGTTCACGGGCCTGCGACATTTCCGGCATTGAATCCGGCGAGGAGCTTTGGGGAACGGACACGCCAAGGTCGTGCGGTTGGATGCGAAGCAAAAGGGAACTACCGCAACAACCAGTAAACGATCGCAACTTCTCCCAGACAGATGGCTACGACGAGCGTCCAGACGAGCCACTCGTGGAATCGCTGGGTGCGTTGCGGCGCTTCCTTCAGCCAAAACCGCAGGCGTGCCGAGCCCATTTCCACCTGATCGCCGTTGCGCAGGCGGATGCTTCGGGTGGCCGCCTGGTTGACCGTCAGGAGCGCGTCGGATTGGGCGGTCAGGATGAATCCTTCCGCGGGGTTCAGATTCAGGACACAATGCTGGTCCCAGACGCCGGCTTCCTCGAGCTGCAGGTCATTGCCCGTGGCGCGTCCGATCCGTACAGGAAAACGGCGGGCCATCCATTGAGCGCCCGCCTGTTTGCCGGTCAAAATCTGGAACTGAATCATCTACCAGATGCTTTTTGGCACGTTGATGATGTCGCCCGGATAAACCTGCGGATCCAGCCTGGGATCGGAAATGGCCTTCTTGTATTTGACTTTGATCAAGGTGCCGTTGGCCCGGGTCAACTGGAGGGTCTTGCTGGCATAATCAGTCAATCCACCAGCGGCGCCGATGGCTTGCGTTACTGTGGTCCGGCCAAGGTAGGCCTTGGGACCGGGCACCCGGATTTCGCCGAGAACGGAATAGGACAACTCGGTGCTTTGTGTGACGGTGACAGTCAAGCGGAGGTAGTATTTGGGAACATACGCGGCGTGTAGTTCCTTTTGCAGCTCCCCGGGAGATTTGCCTACAGCCCTGACAGAGCCGATCAACGGCAGGGTGATGGTCCCATCGTCCTTGATGCGCTCTTCATGTGGCGGCGGCGGCTCCACGGTGTCCGAGAATTTAACGGTAATCAAGTCGCCCACCCGGAAGAACACACCGCCCTCTGGGGCGACCATGCTGTTGGAAGCGACCGAGCTTGTGGTGGGGGCAACGGGTGCCACCGGCGGCGGCGCTGGTGTCGGTGCTGGCGTCCCAACCGCATCGTAGTTGAAAACCCCTCCGGAATTGGTGGCGCAGCCGGAAAGGAGCAGCATTCCCACCATGGCCGTCGTACCCACGGCGCAGGAAACCATCTGTAACAGTCTGTTCATCATGTGTATCCTTGTTAACCCAAGGTGTCGCAATCAATACTTTTGTTTGATCCCGCCCTGATCTTTGCCCGCGGCATCCGCCCCGCCCGCGCCGGTTTCGGTCATTTCCTCGTTCTTGGAGTAGTAATCGTGGTAGTAGCCGCTGTAGTAATAGTAGCTTTCGTCCTGCGACATGTTGATGTTATTGAGCACGATGCCGATGAGGTTGCCGCCGACCTTTTCAATCAATTGCTTGGCGCGGATGTTCATCGGCTGTGGATAACGACGATATTGAATCACCTGCAAGGTCATGTCCACTTCGCTCGCCAGAATGGAGGCGTCGCTGACGCCCATGATGGGTGGCGAATCAAAGAGCACAAAGTCGTATCGCTGTTTCAGTTCGCCAATCAGGTCCTTCATCTGGGCGGAACTCAGGATGCCCAGCGAACTGCTGGGCAGCTTGCCGCTGGCTAGGAAATCGAGCATGGGAATGGACGTGGTTTGAACGACTTCTTCGAGCGGGTTCTGGCGGAGGAGCAAATTGGTGAGTCCGAGGCTGTTGCTGACCCGCAGCATTTTGTGAAGCGTCGGGCGGCGAAGATCGGAGTCCACGATCAGAATACGCTGGCCGCTCTGGGCGAACACCGTGGCGAGATTGAGCACCGTGGTGGATTTGCCTTCGCCGGCGCCGGCGCTGACAACGGCCACCGTGTTGAGCTTGTCATCCTTGCGGGAGAACAACAGGTTGGTGCGCAAGACGCGATAAGCCTCGGCATGCGGACTCTCCGCGCCCTCCTCGAAAAGGTTGCCGACGTTTTGTGGAATAACGCCGAGCACGGGCGATTGCAGCGAACGTTCCACGTCGTCAATCGTCTTCACGCTGGTGTCCAGATACTCGATGAAGAAGGCGAGGCCCACGCCAACGATGAGGCCGATAATGATGCCCAGCAGAATGTTCAGCGGCTTGTTCGGACGGACCGGCCGCTGGCTGGGCTCGGCTCGGTCGGTGATTTCCACCATCGTGGTCTTCGGCAGTCCCACATCAATTTTCTCGGAGGCGATCTTCATTTCGAGAATCCGGCGGAAGCTCAATAAACTCTCGAGTTCGCGCTTTTTATCGAAATAGCCGCGGCTTTTTTCGCCCTTCACCAAGTCCGTCTTTTTGGCATCTTCGAGGGTCCTATCCATGGTCTCGACTTCTGCCCGGGCGCTGGCGACCTGGGCCCTCAGGGCTTCCATCAATCCATCGAGGCCGTTTTGCACCTTGGTTTTGAGTTCATTCACCAGACCCTGCGTCCGAATGACATCAGGATTCGCGGCACCCAGATCTTTCTGGAGGACCACCAGGCGCTGTTCGGCCATGTTTAGATCCGTGATCAAACCCGTCAGAATCGAGTCCGGAACGGTGCGGGGCAGAACCTCGCGCAGCTTTTCCGGCGTCAGGGCCTCCAGTTTCTTGACCAACTCCTCACGGCCGATCAGCCGCGATTCGCTGTCCAGTTTGCGGGCCAGGATTTCGCGAACGACGGCATTTTCCAGCAATGGCGTCGGTGCCACGCCCGACACATCCGCGTCGGAAATGTCATTGGTCCGGCGCAGCTCTTCCATTTCCGATTGCACCTTGCGGATTTTATCCTCGTGTTCCTGGTAGCGCGCTTCCAGGGCCCTGACGCCTTCCAGGGTCAACTGGGTGCGACGTTCTTTGCGGTAGTCCCGGTAAACCTCGGCCACGGCGTTGGCCAGTTTGGCCGCCTCATCCTTGTCATCGCTGTAAATACGGATTTCGATGAGGCTGGTGTTCCGGACCGGGCGCAGTGCCATCCGGCCTTTGAGCAGCATGACCGTTTCGCTGGTCTTGAGCTTGTCGCCATTCCGGTATTTGCGCCCCCAAGCCTCGTTCAGGTTCAACAGGTCCACGACCTTGCCCAAGACCTGCTCCGATTGGATGACCTCGAACTCCGTCTGAATAAAGTACGGGTCGTACACGCCGGATATCTGGCGCTCGGCCAGGCCCGGGATGTCTGAGACGTCGCGCTCGATTTTAATGCGGGCGACACTCGAATACGATTCGGGCAGGATGAAAGTCACCAGCGTGGCCGTGATGACGACGAGCAGAAACACGGCGAGGATGACGGTTTTGCGGATGCGGATGATGCGCCAATAATCCAGGAAATGGAGTTTGGCTTCCTGCGGAGGTTGGGCCTTTAATGGATCCATAAATCAAAAAAAAGAGGGGCCAGTCACTCGACTCAGCCCCCGATCATGCTTGAGTCAAAATTAGTACAGCACAGTTGCGCCAACGTAAACACGGTTGCGGTCCCAGTCTCCGTCCGATACGTTGGAATCGGACTCCACCCTATCATAGTTGTATCCGACGTTGGCCGATACGTGACGATTAAAGGCGTATTCCAAATTCACGCCCAAGCCGAAGTATTTTTGATGCTCGTCATCCAGCGTGCCGCCGTTGTAGGTCGAGTACTGGAAATTCCCGATCAGGTTGCCGATCAGGCGGGGCATGATCCGGTGTGTGAGCGCGAGGTAAACCACGGTCGTATTGGCATCCTGTGTGAGGTTGCCGGCGGCGTCTTCGGAATACTGGTCGGTCGCGGTCCGATCGTGCGAGGTGCCAAACTCCAACCGGCTCTCCTTGGCATACTCGTAACTCAGGCTGCTGCGAATGTAAGGGGATACGCCGTTTTGGTCGTCCTCTGAATTGTAATAATCGTTGAACCGCGCGCCAGCGCGGAAGTTGCCGATCAGATTCGCCAGAAAATTATGTTCCACTCCGGCGTAAGCGATATGCGAGAGATTGTTGCGGTCATCGCTCATGATCGTTGAGGGGGCCGGATTGAGCAACTGGTCGGCGGTATAATCCACCAACGTGAACTGGTAACCAATGATGCCAACGGTGTTGCGCTGGAGGTAGTACCGCCCGTCGAGGTGAATGTCGTGTTCCAGCCGGTTCAGGCGCGCGCCCGTACTGGCGACCGTGGTGTCATCATAATCATAGAGCGCGTTCGCGTAGCCGACCTCAATGCCAAACGGGCGTGTGATCTGGGCATTGAAGACGACGGCGCCATAGTTCCGAATGTTGTCGCCAGATTGATATTGGGTGGTGTCCTGAGCGCTGTTGCCGACCCGGATGATGTCGGGCTCCTGGCCGACGACAAATGAATCGCGCACCGAGGCGACAAGCCGTTCGCTGAAATTGTGCTTCAGGTCGAAGGCGAACGTGTGGGTCATGGTGTCATGGCCGTCACGATTATTGATCTTCTTGTCGTAATACTTGTAATCAAAAACGTAGCTCGCGGAGAGCGTGGTTTCCTCCATGGGCAAAACAATGCCCAGGGCCGGACTGACATCAACGCCGAAGCTGTCAACCTTGTCCGAATGGGTGGTGTTGACGTTGTCGTCGTAGAAGCCGCGCAGCGAAGCTGAAGCGGTCCAGGCTTTCGAAAGGTCGGATTGGCCTTGCGCAACCTGAATGCTGGCCACGCCAATGGCGGCCACCCCGAGAGACGTATAGATTCTTTTCATAATCGTTAGCCGTTCTCCCCCCACTCGTGGGGGTTTGAGAGAAGTATCAACACTCGTTTACTAGAACGCGCCATTCCTGTCAAACAAATGTTCAGATATCATCCCCGCGCTACTCAACCTCAAAATCAACCGCTTGACAAGTTTTTTTCATGCTAATTTCCGGCTGGATTCGCACCCGCACAACCGGCGTTACTGCGGTCGTCTCCCGTGTCGTAAAACGAGCGATGAACTCACGGCCGCTTTCCCAACCGTCGTGAAACTTCGACTGCCTGCCTCGCCAACCGTTCAAGGATTTCTAGGAATGATTCGTCCCGGATCGCAACGATCCCGGGCGGACGATCACCGCGCCGGCAGGTTCAACGACTGGCCAACCTGCATCCGCCGCGGGTTTAATCCCGGATTCGCCGCCAACAAAGCCTCCACTTTCACCCCGTATTTCTTGGCGATGGCGGAGGGGGTTTCGCCGGGTTGAACCTTGTGCGTGCGCGTTGCGGCCGGTGGATCGCTTTTAACGGGACTGCGTTGGTCGCCGCCGCCGGAGCTGGACGAAACCGCGCCGGCGTTTGGTAACGGAATCGTGGCTCCGGCACCCGGCGCGTTGGCCGACGCCGGGTTGTGACTGGCATAGTAGGCCCGCCACTTCAGAACTTCGTCCTTCAACTGGCGGTTCTCCTCCGCCAGTTGCTCCAGTTCACGCTGCACGCCCGGCGTTGATGGCAGTGGCAACACTGCCTTGGCCAGATCCTGTTTCAACCGGAAGATGTGTTGTTTGATGGTTTCCGCGTTCTCGGCATGGGGGCGGAGTTTCAGGAACTGTTCGTAATGATAAATCGCCGTGGCGGCGTTTGGGACCTTGTCCGCGTACAACCAACCCAGCTCGAAATGCGCCGCGGCCGAATGCGGATTCGTCTCGAGCGCTTTTTCAAACGCCTCGATGGCGCCCGCGTAGTCCATCGAGTTCACCCGGGTGCGTCCGGCTTGAAAGTGCGGCTCTTTTTCCTCGGCCGATTGGCTGGGCCCGCCGGGAAAGCAACCGCACAAGGCCGCGCAGCCAAACAACACTAGCGCGGATTGTGGGAACCGGAACAATTTCATGGCGCGAACCTAAACGAACCCGCGGCACCGCGCAATGACGTGCTCGCAACAATTGCCGCAAACCGTCATCAGCCCTGGTTGGCTGCGAACGGATTCTTTCGGGCCGACGCCGCGGAATGCTTCGGCAGGAACACCGGACTCACGAACAGATAAATCCATCCGAGCACGATATGTCCGGCCACCACGAACAGCAGGGCCGCCTGGTCCAGCACGCCGTAACCGTAGAGCCAGATCCCGGCCGCCATCAGCAACGCGCCGGGCAGCAGGGCCGCGCCGGCCAGTTGGCAGGCTTCCGCCAGCCGCAGGTCGCGATTCGCAAAGAAAGCAATCAGCCACGCGGGCACCGCGTAAATCGTCGCCAACGCGAACCAGAGCATCAGCAACCCAACCACCGTGATCACCACGGCTCCGGCCAGCAACGCGGGTTGCCATGCTCCCCACCACGGCTTCAACTCCTGCCGATTAAATGCCACGATCCACTTCGCCGGATAGCGGGCTTCAAACTGGCCCGCCAGCAGGTAAATTTGCAAGGCGTCCTTGCCAAACTCCACCTGGACATGCGCCGGTGATCGTAATTCGCTCCGATGGTCCAGATTCACGCTGAAGGCCAGAAAGGTGCCCTCGGCCAGCAATTCAGGCGACCCGCCCGGCCACTGCAAAGTGCCATATTGAATTTCCCCCTCCTCCGGCAACTGCTCGATGGCGGCGCGAATGGTGGGACACCAGGCATCGTGCAAGAACCACACGACCGAAGCTGCCACGAGCATCGCCACGATGAACTGAACCAACCACAACCGGCCGGCCGTGGCGCGCGCGAACGCCGCCACGCCGCGGGGCGTCAGCGGCTCCCAAGCGAACTCAGGAAGATGGTTCATCGCGACCTATGGAAGAAAGTGCTGTGGTGGAATTCAAGCAAGGTTTTTATTTTGAAGCACTCGTATGGATGGTAGCATCTCGTGGATGAAATCCAAGATCGTGGTTGCGGCGATTTTCCTGATCTTCGCGGTGCTCCTCGCGGTATTGTTCGTACAGCCTGAAGGCGACCGCTACTACATCGCCACTTCAGCGGTTGTTCTGATGCCGCTGCCAGCTGGGGTTCTGACAAATTCCTCGCTGATCATTCCCGGCATTCACGTCAAGCAGGTAAACACGGCTGGCGTTATTCAACTCGCCGCATTCGGGACAACGCCTGAAAGTGCCCAAACACGAGCCAATGACGCTGCCAGTTCCTATTGTACCAAGGCCAGACAGATATATGGGGGCAAAGCTTCAATCATTCAGATGGCCACACCCGCACGCCGCTACTCGATTTTCCATGATCCCCCAATTCCAGAAGCGGTCCGATAACACGCGGCATCCGGAGAGTCAGGTCAAGTGGCCGGCTTCCCGGAAGGCGGTGTGGCCGGTGGCGGATTTTGCGGCTGCTCCGGCGGCGGCGTGTGGATGATCGGCAGCGGATAACGCAGCTTCATCACGTCGTCCACCAGCACCTCGACAAAAAAAGTCCCCGCCATCTTGAACTCCACCTGCGGTAGCACCGTGAGATTCGTTGCGCTCAACGCCGCGTCTTTCAACGCGAACTTCACCTCGGCCTTGCGCAACACCGTCATCTGGTCGGGCGCAATGAGCCGCACGCTTTCGGTGAACTGGCCCACGCCGGCGGCCCAGCGGTTGAACACGCACAGCCGCAGCGCCACGATCGGCAGCTTCGGCACGCGGATGAAATTGAGCACGCCGATGAGAAAGAAATTGCCGTTGGCCTCCTGGCGGACCTCCTCGCACACGAGCGAGCATTGCAAGTCGGGAAGAATTCGGGTCGCGTTCATGGTTTGTTAAATCGTTAAAACGTTCAATCGTTGAGTCGTATGGTTCCGTCGTCGTCGAATTCGCAGGTCCGTTTTAACGTTTAACCAATCAACGTTTCAACGAATCCTCCGCCGCTCTTACCGTATTTTGCATCAACATCGCAATCGTCATCGGGCCCACGCCGCCGGGGTTGGGGGTGATTTTGCCCGCGATCGGTTGCACGTTCCTGAAATCCACGTCGCCCACCAGGCGTGAGCCGCCCTTGGCGTTCGGATCATTCACCCGGTTCACGCCCACATCCATCACCGTGGCCCCGGGCTTCACCATGTCGGCCTTCACGAACTCGGCCACCCCCATCGCCGCGATCAGAATGTCCGCGCGGCGGCAGTGCGCCCGGATGTCGCGCGTGGCCGAATGGCAGATCGTCACCGTGGAGTTGGCGTGTGCTTCCTTCTGGCACAGCATCGCCGCCATCGGTTTGCCGACGATGTTGCCGCGGCCAAGCACCACGACTTCCGCGCCGTCCACTTTGACCTGCGCCCGCGCCAGCAGCTCCTGAATCCCTGCCGGTGTACAAGGCCGGAATCCGGTCAGGTCGCCCAGCATCAACTTGCCCACGTTCACCGGATGAAAACCGTCCACGTCTTTTTGCGGGAGGACCGTGGAATAAACCGTGGCCTGGTTGATCTGCCGCGGCAACGGGGCTTGAACGAGAATCCCGTGCAACCGGGCATCCGCATTCAATCGCGCCAGCAAAGCGAGCAAATCTCTTTCATCGGTGGTTTCCGGCAGCACGTGGGTTTCGGAAAAAATCCCCAGTTCGGCGCACGTTTTTTCCTTGCGGCCAACGTAAACCTTGGATGCCGGATCTTCGCCCACGCGCACGAACGCCAGCCCCGGCTGGACACCCCGGTGCTTCAGCGCGCCCACGCGGCCGGTGAGTTCGCCAAGGATCTGCGCGGCAATGGCGCGACCGTCAATGAGATTCCCCGGCGCCATTATTCGACGACCTGGATGCGCTGAATCGTGATGACCGGGGTGTTCTTCCAGCGTTCGTCCAGACCTTCCTCGCCCGTCACAATGATGCGATGGCCCTTCCACAGGCGCAGGTCGAGATTGGTCGAACTGGTGTAAAGATAATTCACGGTCTTGCCGGAAACGGGATCCACCAGCGCGAATTTTGTCGGCGCCTGGATGCTCCACGTACTCTTTACTATCCCCTCGTGCTGCACGATGCGCTTGGGCGGCGGTTCATCAAACGCCGGCGGTGGCGGCGCGTTGTCCGGCGCGGGCGACGGCACGGCCGCAACCGGCTGCGTGGTCGCGGTGTCCGTCGGCACGGGCGCGGGTGTGGGCGCTTCGGTCGTTGTTGTGGCGATGGGCGCGGGCGCGGGAACAACCGCGGGCGTGGGCGCCGGTTCGGGCTCGGGCGGTGCGATGGAAACAACCGGCGGCAATTTTGCGGGGGCGCCGTCCTGTTTCAAATACATCGCCGCCACGAAGGCATACGCATCCGCCGGCGACTCGATTTCCATCCAGTCTCCCTTCATCGAAATTTCCTTCACCGGGGCGCCGTGTTCGAGCAAACCCACGACGCTGTAGTTTTCACCCGGGCCGGTGCGGACGTTCAGCCGCTTGGGCAAAACCACCTTGTTTGTGGCATCAACGTAGGAAGCGTGAACCCAGACGTGAACCTGCGGCGGAATGGCAATCTTCGCCCATTGCGTCGGTTCGCCCGCCTTCGGCTTGTCACGATAAACCTGCTCGATGACCGTCACGGCGTCTCCGGAGTTCAGGCGGGCGATGATCTCGCTGGCGATCGTGGCTTTACCGCGAACATTGACGTTGTTGCCGGTGATGGTGGCCTTGCCGGGCGAGAGGAAAATCGGTTTCGCGTCCGGCGTTGGTTCGGGAGCGGCCACCGGGGCTTTCTTGACCGGCTTCGGCGCAGCTTTCTTTGTGCTCTTTGCACTCTTGGCCGGCGCCGCGGACGTGGTGGCGGCGGGAGCAGCGGTCGGTGTGACGACTGGTGCTGCCGCTGGCGCAGGCGGGGCGGGCGGCGGATTGGTCGTTTGTTGCGCAACCGCGGTCGCTGCCAGCACTGCGGTGAGAGTCAGCCAAACATTTGTTTTCATAGCTCAGGAAAGTAGAGTTTTTATCTCGGTTTGTGTCAATGTCCGCCAGCGGCCCGGTTTCAATTCGCCGAGCTTGATCCTGCCAATCTGCGTCCGCACGAGCCGCCGGACGGTCAGCCCCTGCGACTCGAACAACCGCCGCACTTCGCGGTTCTTGCCTTCGGCCAGTTCCAATTGCACGACACTTTGCGCCTTGCCCTCGCTCACGAGCCAGGTGCGTTCGGCCTTCAGCTTTTCGCCCTCGTGCCACACGCCACGTTCGAACTCCCGCAGCATCGCTTCCTCCACCCGACCGTCAATCGTCGCCTCGTAACGTTTCCGCACCCCGTATCGCGGGTGGGTCAGCCGCAGGGCGAATTCTCCATCATTGGTCAGGAAAAGCAATCCTTCACTGGCGAAATCCAGACGCCCCACCGAATAGACCGTTTGCCATTCCTTGGGCAACAATTCATAAACCGTCGCGCGGCCATGTTCATCCGCCCGCGAGCAGACGCAGCCGCGGGGTTTGTGCAGGGCCAGGTAAAGCTTGCGTTGCCGGCGAAGCGGCTTGCCGTCCACGGTGACTCGGTCGTGGGCCGGGTCAACCTTGGCGCCCAGCAGCCGGACCACCTGCCCGTTCACCGCCACCCGGCCGTCGAGAATGATCTGCTCGCTGGCGCGACGCGACGCCACGCCGGCTTCGGCGAGGAATTTTTGTAAACGGGTGTTCAAACGTTGAACCGTGAAAAGCGTTGAATCGTTGAACCGGTTTACCGATGTAACGATTTAACGATTCAACAGTTCAACGGACTACGCTTCCCCTTTGGTCTTGCGCAAGCCGGTGATGCGGTCGCCGTCCTTCCACTGGCCGCGTTTCTTGAGGATTTCGACGCGCTCGAAGCGCTTCATGACATTGCGCTTGCCGCCCAAGGTGGACGCCGCGCGCAGACTGCGATGCTGTGACATAAAATCGTTTTCGGTTAAAAGTTCACCCGCTCAAAGTTTGAAGCGGATGGTGTATGTAGCAGGTCGCCGGGCATCTGCCAATGGCTATTTTCCGTAGGACAGGCGTCGGGGCGCAACTTCGCACCACCACCATCAATTGACCCAAAGTTCGTCCCAGTGACC